>CAZQEI010000007.1:0-69104 GCA_964592195.1 uncultured Gammaproteobacteria bacterium
CCCCGTCAATTCCTTTGAGTTTTAGCCTTGCGGCCGTACTCCCCAGGCGGGATACTTAATGCGTTAGCTTGGGTAAACGACACTGAAAGGGTCGATACTTTCAATGTCTAGTATCCAAAGTTTACAGCGTGGACTACTGGGGTATCTAATCCCATTCGCTCCCCACGCTTTCGTTCCTCAGCGTCAGTAATGTCCTAGCAAGCTGCCTTTGCATTTGGTGTTCTTGCCGATATCAACGGATTTTACCCCTACACCGGCAATTCCGCTTGCCTCTTCCATACTCTAGTCAACCAGTATCATCGGCAGGTACAGGGTTGAGCCCTGAGATTTTACCGATGACTTAATTAACCGCCTACAAACCCTTTACGCCCAATAAATCCGGGTAACGCTTGGGGCTCTCGTATTACCGCTGCTGCTGGCACGAGATTAGCAGCCCCTTATTCTTTAGGTACCGTCGTTTGTTCGTCCCTAATAAAAGATCTTTACACCCCGAAGGGCTTCATCAATCACGCGGCGTCGCTCCCTCACACTTTCGTGCATTGGGGAAGATTCGCGACTGCAGCCTCCCGTAGGAGTCTGGGCAGTGTCTCAGTCCCAGTGAGGCGGGTCGTGCTCTCACACCCGCTACCTGTCGTTGCCTTGGTGAGCCATTACCTCACCAACTAGCTGATAGGCCATAGGCCCCTCCCGAAGCGATAAATCTTTATTAAACAGACCACCGTCCGTCTAATGCATCGGATATTAGTCCCACTTTCGCGGGGTTATCTCCGTCTTCGGGGTAGGTTACCAATGTGTTACGCACCCGTTTGCCACTATCTTGTGCTAATACCTACGCATACAGCTGATTATGGCAGAATAAAATACCTGCGATAATAGTGTCTGCGCAGAGAATAGCACAAGACCGTTCGACTTGCATGCCTTAGCCACGCCGCCAGCGTTAACCCTGAGCCAGGATCAAACTCTCAATAAAGTACATTTTTTTGGAAAGGTTGTACAAAACCTTTAAAGTTTATTGACAAATTCCTGTCACAGTTTGTAAGTTCAAAATGTAAATGTTCATGTGAGCTCCATTATAAGTGAAATAAAAAAAAATGTCAAATCCTAGCTGGGTATAGCTGAAAATGACATTTTTGCCTTAAATAGGTTTGATTTATTATGTGAAAAGGGCGGTTTAAACGGTCTTGTTGATATCTTCGGGTTTTTGGCTCGTTTCCTCCCTCCATTTTTGAATATTGGCATGGTGGCCAGAGAGTAAAACTTTGGGAACTTTCATCTTCTTTCCTTTATATTCAAATACCTCTGGTCTGGTGTATTGAGGATATTCCAAATAACCAGGTTCGTGATGTGATTCTTCGTCCAATGATTCCTTGGTGTGTAATACTCCGGGTAATAATCTTGTTACAGAATCTATAATTACCGCGGCTCCCAATTCTCCGCCAGTTAAAATAAAGTCGCCGATGGATATTTCTTCATCAATAAATTTTTTAACTCGTTCGTCCACCCCTTCATATCTCGGACAAATGAAAATAATTTCATCCAACTTCGAATACTTCTGCGCCATTTGTTGTGTCCATCTTTTCCCTTTCGCCGATAATAAGACTATCTTTTGCTTTATTGCTTTATTGCTTTTTTGTCCCGCGAAGCGGGATCCGCCTCTGGTGGGCTTTTTTTCTAACTTTTCAATCTTCTCCAGCGTCTTAACAATCGGCTCAATCCTAAACAACTGCCCCGGTCCGCCGCCAAAAGGACGTTCATCAATATTTCCAAACTTATCAACGGCTTGGTCGCGTAAATTATGGATTTTAAACTTAACGATTTTTTTTTCCTGAGCAATTCGAATCATTCCTTTATTTAAATAGGAATCAAGAATGTCTGGGAAAATTGTGAGGATGTGGAATTTCATACTTTTCATTGACCAAGGATCATTTCCGCCGGAGGCGGATCCGCCTTTGGCGGAGAACATTGATCATTTTAAAAATAATAATATTAAAGCTTACCTTCTTTTAATAATTCAATTGAAGATGGTCCGGTTTGGGTTTTGAATCTGGTAGTGGTTTTGTCTGCGAAATAATTATTCAATCTTTCCAATTGCTTAGCTGACATGTTGTGCGGAATTTGGTTCAGAGCAAAATATTCTAATTGATCAGCTTCATTATTCAATGTTAATGATCCTCCATTCACTTGGCAAGTAAAAGTGAAAACAATTTCATCTTTGTCTGGCTTGCTATTAACTTCTGTTAAATGAATTGGCACAGCCTCGAGTCCGGTTTCTTCCCGCACTTCACGAATTAAAGCATCCCAGGGAGTTTCGCCCTCTTCCACTCCACCACCGGGTAAATTCCAGAGATCATGGTCAGTGCGATGACATAATAAAACTCGATCTTCGTCATCTGTGATAATGGCAAATACTCCGATTTTAAACATATAGATTTCATTGATCATTGACCATGGATCATTGATCAGCAATAAGTTTGTTAATTCTAATATAATTCTATCATTTATTCATAAATAAAAACACACAGCGGTTGTGTGGTTTTTTGGATTGTTTGGTTAATTGGTATATTAATAAAGAAAGGGGTGGCTGTCAACTTATTGACACTCTACCAGCTGTTTGTTACATTAATATATAGATAGTCTTGTTCTATAAATAGGCGAACAGAAATAACTGCAGGTGTTAAAAATCCTTTAAAATAAGTGTTTTTTATGCTAAATACTTGACAAATGCTCTGGAATTTGAAATAATATGATGTCAGGTTCTAGGCGTTCGATAACAACCCACCGTCAGAGCTTCTTCAAGAAGCAATGCGGCTTGTGCCGGTAATACCATTACCGAGCAGGTCCCATATGCGGGCCGAGGAGAAAACCATGGAGTTCACAGGCGAAGAAAAACTCGCTGTAAACAAGTTGTTGAATCGGAATGGTTGGCGCTACGAAGAGCATTATTTGGCATTTTTTCAAGCTTTGAAGCAGATGAGAGATCTCAAGCCTGGAGAACCTGAATTGGTCTTTTCCGAGTTGGCCGTCCCTGAGACACTGGCTACCAATCTCAGTCAACTGACGAGAGAGGAAGCCGGAGATCTGGCTTCGAGTTTCGAAAGGGCTGAGTATTTCTATGAGCTGAAGTTCGGCGATCAGACCGGCATCAGCGACGACGAAAGGCAAAGCACCCACTTCCAATTCCAATCCAGTTTGTCGGAGTTTTGCAATGCGTTCCTTGTTCGATTGCACGTATTAACCAAATGAGACGAAATCGTCTCTTTTTCATTTGGTAAATTAGTAATTTGTAAAATGGTAAAGAAGTACTTGGAAATTTTTTAAAAATTATTTCATTGTACCAATTTACTAATATACTCTTTTACTAACTTACGTGAATTGACAAACTTCATCAACTTTGTAATAATCAATCATTAATAGATCATTAACAAACACGAGGGCGACGATGAAACTGCTCGATATCGAAAAGAAGATGTTTGAGGAATTTGTAAACACCAATGGTTTTCGAACCAGAGAAAAGTGGGCCACTCTATGTGATGCGCTTTTGGAGATTGGTAGTGGTAACCGGGAATTGACTGTGAATAATAAAAGAGTTCCGCCGGTATTAATTAGTCGCATGAATGATATGTTGAATATTCCGACTTTGAGAGTTAAGTTTGGTAATTTGCAATTCAGACAAAAAGAATATGGTAAGATGTTACGATTGCCACCTAATTCAACTCGCACGCGGAACAAGCTTCAATGGTCATTAGTTTCTGCTATTGCTGAGGTGACGGAAGAATTCTTTTTTCAGCTGGATAAGCTGATGGAATCGTAACCACCAACCAACAGGGGGAGCACATGCTCTTTTCCGAGCGGCAGCGAGAACTGTTGAGACAATTTACATCTGGGACTTCCGATTCAATTGAAGATATTATGGATGAAATGGCCGTATTTGAAATTGTTGCGGGACTGAAAGAGTCTGTTGTTCTTCTGACTCATCCAAGAGACAAGAAAAAGAAGTTGAATGTTGATGGTATGGCGAATGTGTTGAAGATTATGTTGAGTATTCCGGCTTTGAAAGATCTCTTTAAGCTTTATCAAAGTGCGAAACAGCATTACGATTCGATTCCCCATGAACTTTCCCATAAAGATTATGATGATGAAGATTCTTGCCGATCGTTCAATGGAGTAAGAATGGGTGGTGTGAGGTTTATTAACGAGTTTAAACGTTATCAATATTGGGCTGTTGAAGAAGTATAAAATATAAGAGACTGAACGAGTCTCTTTTTTAATTAGTACATTAGTAATTAGTATATTAGTATAATGGTACATTGAGTATCTTTTTAAAAAAATACTTTGTACAAATTTACCATTTTACTGTTTACCAACTTACTAACAAAAAACCGATGATTTACATCGGCGTAGCATTAAAAGACATTTTGAGAACATTTGATAACGATGAGTACCAAGAAAACAACAACAGCAATTGCACCAACAATTCCATAAACAGGCATAATGTCGTCCGCCACATTTTTCGCTTCACTACCAAGGTTGTTCGTATATCCTAGGAGCAAGAAGGCAGGATTTGCTATAAAAAGAAAATACCACATCCAATACATGGTTCCTCCTTCGTTATCTGTTGGCTTGTTGTTTTAATCAGGTGTTTTGTAAATAACATTACTATACATAATAACAGAACCTGTTGATTTTGTCAATGGTAGAATACAAAAAACCCCGCTACTGCGGAGTCTTTTGCTATTTGATAGGTTTGAGATTAAATTTTCAAATCATCAACGACATCAGTGCTAACGCTTTCGTTCGCGCGGTTGTCTTCGCGGCGAGGAGGTCGAACGCGACCTTCTGGTTCCACGATCTTCAAGTTAACACGAGCTTGATTTCTCGCTCCAACGATCTTCAACAAAGTGCGGATCGCTTTAGCGGTTTGGCCTTGTCGGCCGATGACATTACCCATGTCTTCTGGGTTAATGTTGAGAGTCAAGAGAACGCCCATTTCATCAACAGTTCGTTCAATTTTGACATCATCAGGATGATTAACAATCGTCTTGATGATGAACTCCAAGAAAGCTTTGTCTTGGTCTGCCATAAGATTCTTCTTGTTCTTTACTAATTATATATGAACATCCGAGGTCTCTAAAGAGAACTTGGACAATCACTTTTTATTCAATTCTGATTAACAGAGAACTACTATATTATAACAAATTTTAAATAAATTGTCAATAGTGCTAATTTTGGCTAATTTTATTTCTTTTCAGCCTTTTTAGCCGCAGCATCTTTTTTCTTCTTACTAATAGAGGACTTCTTTCTCTTGTCACCTTTGATTAACCCTTTGGTAATCATTAAGTTGTGTAAGGTGGCAGAAGGTTGAGCGCCGTGCTTCATCCAGTATTCGATGCGATCAGCTTTTAATTCAGCTTCTTTAGTGCGAGGATTGTAGTTACCAAGAATTTCGAGAGATTTACCCCACGGATCCTTTTGTTTATCAACGGCAATAATGCGGTAGTAGGGCATTTTTTTCTTGCCGGTACGACTGAAAATGAGTTTTACCATAGAAAATTAAATAGAATTGCTTACAAAAATTTATATAGATATAATAATGGTTTTTTATTATTAAGTCAAGCGTTGACAATATTCTCGTTGTTTGCTAATCTGGAGTCACTTTGTTCATTGATCTATGGTTGACAAAAATCAAAATTCGTGCTATAATGATAAGTTCTAAGATGAATAATGAGTTGTAGGGTATTTAAGTATTTTGCTAAAATTAGATAAATTTATTCCTGAGTAGAATATTTTAGCTAAAATACAACGAATAACTGCAATTCACTTGTATGACAGACAGTTTAAGTCTTTATCGAAAAGCTGAGTGGAGGGAAAAATTTGTGCTCGTAGCCGCATTGGTGGTATTTTTGGCTAATGTTTTAGTGCCTACCCCAACATTCGCTGCTGATGAACCTATTTTGACCAAAGACGGCGAAGTGGCGGATGAATTGCTTATTAAAAGTGCAACTCAAACTGATATTTTAACCATTAAGATGGACGAGGCCAAAGAACGTTTGGTGCAAATTCCAAAGACAAAGGTTAAAATTGATTATAAAAAGAAGCTTGAAAAAAATCAGATGTATGTGACTACCACCGCTTACTCAAGCGAGAAAGCACAAACTGATGATACTCCTTGTATCACAGCCAATGGTTTCGATGTTTGTGAAAACGATATTGAAAACGTGGTAGCTGCTAACTTCTTGAAGTTTGGTACCAAGGTCAAAATTCCTGATTTATTCGGTGATCGTATCTTTACTGTTCAAGATAGAATGAATAAACGATATACCAAGCGTATGGATCTTTGGATGACCTCCAAACAACGTGCGAAAAACTATGGTATTCGATATGTAAAGATTGAAATCGTCAAAGATGAAAAAGTTGAATTAGCCATGAAAACTAAATAAAGTTATTACAATTTGCGCAATACAAAGACCGCCTGAGGAGAGCGGTTTTTGATTAGAGAAAAGGAGAGAATGAAGAGAAAATGAGAGACAGGTGAAACGGGGGTGACGGGAGAAACGAGTGATGGAATTATTTGTTTAAATAAATATTTCCGATTTTAGAATTTATGATTTTGGATTCAGTGCTTTATTGTGATCAATTTTCCATGATCAATGTTCAATGTACTGTTGACATTAACTACATTAAATAATAAGATCCAAATACAAATTGTTCCTTTCAACCACCAACAAGGAGTTGCCACGATGGCGACGGAAGACAGAGCGCGCATGTTTTTGCGAAAGCTTTATAGTTTAGACAATGATGGTGAGACACGATCCATGGAAGAATTAACTAGGCGAATGTTTGCGTATTTGAAGGGCAATAAGAAAACTGTGGCGACATTCAAGAAAAAGGTTATGCAAGAATTGGTTGAAACTTCAAATACATTTTTCATTGAGCAAATGCTTGAGAAAGTTGTCGAGTCATTTACTGATGCAGACTTGGATTTTATGCAACAATTCTTCGAGTCACCGTTGATCAAGAAATTGGTTAGTTTGCAGGATGAAATGGACGAAAATGATCATTCTCTTATCCCGTATATGGATGAAGCCATTGACCGATATGTTGAAGAAGCTAGATCTCTCAAATTACTGCCTCAAGATTTTCAATTGACTTCGTAAAACAGAGGGAGACATATCATGGCATCACGCGAAAAAGCTTTGGCATTAATTGAAAAATCCGGAGCGCTGAAAGTCTACGATGTTGATTCTCCTGATATAATGGCTCTTCTTGGTACAATATTTCGATCTTCTTTTGATCAATCGACTAGAGAATTTTTGATGGGAATAGGAAATAGATTGAGCGTTGCTTTGAAGACGAAAATGGCTGAATTGATGTTGCCTTGTTACCTGGAACTGTATACAGATGATGAAATTGATGCGTTGTTGAAGTTCATGGAAATGCCAGAATGGGAGAAGTTCTTGACCACTACTCAAAAAACAAACAAACTGGTGACACCTGAGTTTAATATCTATGTGGCTGGAATACGATCGGAATTTATTCGTGAAATAGCGGATTATTTTAAGCATAATGATGTGCTTGGGTTTGGGGGGAGAGAAGGGTTAATAAAGTAAATATTGCCAACTAATAGGTTGGCTTTTTTGTTCTACCAATAACAAATCGGCTACGCCATATCATTCGATATGGCTGTCATGTCGGATGACATGACGTATCTACGAATATGAATCATAATGATTATGAGATTATTGACAGAGAATTGATAATGTGTTATTGTATTTTGTTGTTCATTTCATGACCGAAAACCCCAAACGCAGGAGGCGCTGATGAGTCGATTTAATCTGTTGATGATGGTTGGTCTGTTGGTGGCGTGTCAGCAAGAGATTCCGCAAATGCCGGCAGTCAAGTCATGTCCGACTGACGTTTCCATTGCTGGTGTTAGCAATAACAACTCGAACACTTTGATTTTTATTCAAGGAGCGGTCACGCAACTGGATGTTTTGTATAAAGAAGGAAAGATTTCTGAAGCAGTCTATAAGGATGGTATTAATTATTTTTCTAATCAATTGAGTCTTTTTCTTCCGGGTATTGCGAATGAATCTTGTCGATTGGAAATAATCAGAAATTTGGATCTGAAAGAGTTTTTGACAGATGGATTGTTGGGCCGAATTGATCACTGGGCGTGGTATTGGCAGCTTTTGTCAGTTCTTATGTTGATGGTAATTGGTGGTCTTGTTGGTTACTATATTTATTATAGGATTTTGATGAAAGCATTGTTGGGTGCATTTAAGTAAAATATTGCTCGCTGAATTCAGCGAGTTTTTTGTTCTACGGATCTACGAATCTGCTACAGATACTACGGATATGAAAGTAAAAAGTTTTCTTTACAAAATGATGTTTTTCCATTATAATCTTTTTGTTCGATGATCAATGATTCATGATCAATGATTTATGTTACGGCCAGATAGCCCCCTCTTCGCTTGTTCCTTCGCCAAGGCTACGGAACATAAAGAAGCTTCGAGGGGCAGGCAAGTGGTAAGGCAACGGTCCACGCCCAGACTCTCGAGAGAGGCTGAGTGCAAAACCGTTATCACAATAAATTAAATCGAGGCCACGTAGCCAAGTGGTAAGGCAACGGTCTGCAAAACCGTCATACACCGGTTCAACCCCGGTCGTGGCCTCCAAAATTCAATAAGGGTTCTCCCGCAGTGCGGGATCCGCCTTCGGCGGAGATTCCCGTTCTGGCCTCCAGTTTAACAAAGAGTATAAAGAGATAATGAGAATGAAGAGATAAGAGAGATAATGGGGGAATGAAATTTTTTTACATAAACAAAAAACTCACCGGTTGGTGAGTGTTTATTTTATATTAAGCCACGGCTTTGGCGAGCTTATATTCACGCAGTTGTGTGAGTCGCTTGCGTAGTTTTTCAATTTCTTGTTTTACTAATTCATTTTCAATCATCGTGGCTTCGCTATTGCCGTCTTTCTCGAGATGGCATTCAGCGATTCTTAGAATTTCATTGAGAGATTCTTCAGAATAATTATTTTCTAACGAAGCTTCCAAGTTCTCGCGAACGGTTTTAACATGTGCGGAAGGTTTAAATTCTTTTTGAGAACGATCATTCAATGCCAGAATGGCAGGAATAATAGTCGTAGCCACAAAGTAATTTTCATCTCGAGTTGCACGACTGAGTTGATTTTCACACGCTTTAAGTTTACAAATCAATTCGTAGTTTTGGCGTGCGTTGTCAAGAGCAAACCCAAGAGTATTGTCGAGGTTTTCCTTGAAATTCATCCTCAATAACAAAGAAGGGTAAACTGATTGAATTCCATTGCAGTCAATAACTAGTTTTTCAGCAATGCGATTGAATCGGAGGATTCTAAGAAGAGCCAGGCCAGATTGATAGAAATCATGTTCCATTTGAGGCACAACCACGATTGCCCCTTTGTGAAACAGCCCATAGACCGGCACACGGATATACCACATAAAAGTAAACATCTCAGGTTTGGAATTTTCCAGCGATCGATGAGAATGATCAATCCTGGGATCGAAATAAAAGTATTGACGTTCGGTTTCGTTCTTGGGTCTGTGGAGCAAGGGTTTTACTTTGTGCAAATGAACATTGCCTTCTTTGTCCATACAAAAGTAGGTATTTTTGTCGACAATGATTTTAATCATTTCGCGAGCGAAAAAGGTCAAGCATAGAAAAAAGAAAGTAAATACACCTGCTTTTACCGCCATTTCCTCTGTTTCAAGCATGTAAGTAAAGATGAAGAAAGCGAATCCTAAAACAAATACAATCGTCAAAATTAATCCAAGAAAGAGTAGACCAACTTCAGTAGGAAATGGTAATTTATGGGCATCTTCGCAATCTCGACACCATTTCAACTGATTTTTCATCCCAAACCTCCCTTCTTGCCGATACCATGACCGGCCAAGAAAGTGCCTGCCATCGACCATCCCCGCACCTGCGAGGCATTTCGACTCAGGCGTCAATACCTAAATTGTTAAAGTTCGTGCTGGTGATCGGATTTAGTAGGTTAACATGCCGTTGATTGTTGGTCAAGTTTAGCGATTAGTAACCGGTAACCAGTAACCAGTAACTTGTAATATGTAAATTGTAATAAGTAGCCTGTAACTGGTAACTAGTAAATAGTAATCGTTTCACGTTTTACGTATCACGTATACCGTATTACGCTTTACGAATATCGATTTACGAATCACGAATAATGAAAAAAGAAAAAACCCTCGCAATGCGGGGGTGTGAAATTTACGCGGCTTTGGGCTGTTTGGCACTTGAAATGAGAGTGACGAGCTTCCATTTGTTCGGTTCAGGGGTGTGTTGTGGAGGTAGAGGTGGTCGGCGACGTTCAGCTTCTTCTTCTCTCATGACTTCAGTCTCAGTCGGACCAAAGGCCGGATGTTGTTCAGTCTGAGTGGTGGCAAGAACAGGAGGAGGTTCAACTTTTTCAACTTTGGTCACCAAGTCTCTCACAATTTTCAGATTTTTGTTTATCGTTGCATTCAGGTTTGATTTTACAACGTAGAAAATTACCAGAAGAATAATAATCCCAAAAGCATAAAGGAAAATGTAAGTCTGATTGGTCTGGACATACTGAAGAAATTTTTCACCATAGATCGGAAGTGTATCAATGAATCCAGTTTCTTCCATGATGTCCCTCCTGGTGTTTTAGGGTCTGCCGTTGTATTGGATGTCGGCAATATGAATGCCAGAGTCGGAATGGAAACCAGGCTTACTGACCCAATTGAGATAGACTTCTTTCGGTGGTTCTGCTGACTTGGGTGTATCGTGGCAATGACATTTGTCTGATCGGTTATAAATAGAAAGAATGGCATGGCATTGAGGGTGAGAGCAACGACGACCGCTTGGCATGGTGGCAACTTTTCTTCCGTTTACGATCTCGAATCCATCGGCTACCATGATTCCTCCTTTTTTATCCTCCATAGCTTAAGCGAAGGAGGATTCGGGCCTTTTGCCCATATTGTGGTTGAAAAGAACTGATTGCTAATTGTATTATACAAATAAAATTGGTTATATTCAAATCTTGAAATAACTTAGAAGTATAGGATATTTTGGTAGCTTTGTCAATGATTTGAAATTACGAATGTACGAATTTGTTGCGAATGTTTACGAATTATATCTTTAGTTATTCGCAAGAATTCGTATGTGATTCGTATATTCGTAATGTAAAAATGAGGCTCGTTGGCCTCAATGTTTGACTTTGTCATATTTCCTTGTATATTCTTTGCGTTTTGCAGGTGGTGGGGCGTTAATTTTATCAGTTAATTCCTGCTGCAAACAAGCATAACATTTGTCGTTGGGATTGTACCGGGAAAGTTTTCTTTTACAATTCTTGCATTGACGATTGGCGGGGTGAACTCCATGTTCTAGTATGTCATACGTTGTCGGGTCATCCTTCAATCCTTTACGCATGATGGCCCTCCAGCGTTTTGTGTATTTTAATCATATCAAACCAACTTGAAATAGCAATTAGTCTTGCCCTGAATTGTTAATTGACAAATGTTAAAAATAGGTTAAGATAATCTTGTCCTTTGACATTTAAACAACGGGGGAGGGTGCGAGTCATGCCTCACGAGTTGAAGATTTTTGCAGGGAATTCGCATTTGGATTTTTCGCGTGGAGTTGCTAAAATCCTGAATCGACCACTGCATGAACCGAGTATGGAAGATAGAAAAGGCAAGATGGTAACTTGGTTTAGCAACCAAAATGTATTGGTCGATATTAAGACGCATGTTCGTGGTGAACATTGTTTCGTAATTCAAACTCAAGCACCAAATGTCAGTGAACATATTATTGAGTTGTTGTGGATGGTGAATGCATTACGAACATCAAAGGCCAAGTCTGTTATCGCTGTTATGCCGTATATGCCCTACATTCGTTCTGATAAGAAAGATCATCCTCGAGCTTGTATTGGTGCCAAGTTGTTTGCACAGTTACTCGAAACAGCTGGCGTTACTGGTGTTTTGATTATGGATCCACACTTTGATCAAATTCATGGATTTTTCAACGAAATAAATACAAACGTCGATGTTCTTCGTTCAAAACCAATTTTTGCTCATTATATCAGAGCAAATTATGATTTGAGTAATGCGGTTGTCGTGGCTGCTGATGCTGGCGGAACGAAACGAGCCGCGTCTCAAGTGAATTTGTTGGAATTGAGTATGGCGGTAATTGATAAAAAGCGCAAAGATGACTCTGAAGACCCGATTCCAAGTGGTATTGTTGGTGATGTTTCTGGTAAAGACGCCTTTATTTTTGAAGATGAGAGTGCTTCATTGAAAACAATTTTGAAATCAGCGGCTTACTTAAAAGAAGTTTGTGGAGTTAGAAGTGTTAGAGCCTGTGTTACTCATCCGGTTTTAAGTGTTTTGTCTGCGATCAAGAAAATGCACGAAGGAACTCATGTTGATCAGATGATCGTGTGTAATACAATTCCTGTCCCTCCAGAAAAACAGAATGACAAAATTGTAGTTATTCCCGTTGAAGAATATTTCGCCAGAGCAATTGATTTGATTTACCGTGGTGAATCGGTTGATGAGTACAAACACAACCTTTATCAAGGTCTGCCAAACACTGAATCAATCACAGTTTATTAATTAACATTAGCAGTGAAAACACTGCTTTTTTTTATTGTTAAATTTTGATATAATTAGAAGGCTATAAACGTAGCGAGTTTTTGTGTTTTGGTATACATGTAAAAGAGTAAAGTTTTAGAATAAAATAATTATTATGGTTTAATTTTGATACTTAGAAACTTACCAACTTATAAACTGACAAACTTCAAGATATGACAGAAAAGAGAACGAAATTTATCATCATCGACGGGAATGCTTTGGCACATCGAGCATGGCACGCTATTCCGCCGTTGAAAACCAAGGATGGACGCATTGTAAATGCGGCGTTTGGGTTTACTTCAATTTTATTGAGAGTATTGAAAGATTTAAAACCAGAATATATTGCAGTAACTTTTGATTTGAAAGGTCCGACTTTTCGTCATGAAAAATTTGAAGACTACAAAGCGCAACGGGTGGCACAGGCGGATGAATTCTACGAACAATTCCCAATTATAAAAGATATTGTCCGAGCTTTTAATATTCCCATTTACGAAGAACAAGGGTATGAAGCTGATGACGTGATCGGTACTTTGTGCAAACATCCGCAAGTGGATAAGAAAAATATTTTGTCAGTGATAGTGACTGGAGATAAGGATACCTTGCAATTAATTGATGACAATACTGAAGTATTTACTTTGCGTAAAGGCATGAGTGATACAGTGACCTATGATACAAAAGCGGTGATTGAAAAATTCGAAGGGTTAACACCAGCTCAAATGATTGATTACAAAGCTTTGCGAGGTGATCCGTCTGATAATATTCCCGGTATTAAAGGCATTGGTGAGGTGACGGCGATTCAACTGTTAAATGAATTTGGAACATTGGAAAACCTTTACGAAGCTTTAGAAAAAAAATCAAAACAAGTCGAAACTATCAAAGAACGTATTCGCGGTTTGATTATTGATCAAAAAGAACAATGCTTGATGAGTAAAGATTTGGCAACGATTAGAACAAATGTGCCAATGAAATTTGAATTGGAAGATTGCGCGATTAAAAGTTTTAACAAAGATGAAGTCTATCGTTTGTTTTCTAGTTTGGAATTTCAAAGTTTGTTAGTTCGTTTACCGAGTGAAAGTATGGTGGTGGAGGAAGTGGAAGAGAGGAAGATGGAACAGGGTGGGTTGTTTGCAAGCGAGATAAGCAAGAATAGCGAGATAAGCGAGGTAATTAAAAAAGCAAAAAATCAAAAAAACAATAAAGCAACGGCAAACGAAATAAAGCAAGTTTACCACCTGATTGATAATGAAGAAAAGTTTCAGGGGTTTATTAAAAAATTGGAAAAGCAAAAGATATTTGTTTTTGATACTGAGACAACTGGGTTGAATCCGCGGGTGGCGGAATTGTTGGGTGTCAGTTTTTCATGGCAGGCGGGGGAAGCCTATTATGTGGCTTTAAACGCAGAGGAGGCGAAGAAAAAAGAGTGGTTATTAACCATGAAAAAGATATTTGAAAATGACAAAGTAAAAAAATGCGGGCAGAACATGAAATTTGATGCCATGATGTTGAAGATGAATGGCATTGAAATGGAAAACTATTATTTCGACACCATGATTGCTTCCTATTTGTTAAATCCTGGAACCAGACAACATGGTTTAGATCATTTAGCGTTTACCTTATTTCAATATAAAAAAATTGCGACCACCGAATTAATTGGCACAGGCAAAAAACAAATTACTATGGCCGAGGTGCCGATTGAAACTGTTTCTAATTATGCTTGTGAAGATGCAGACTTTACTTGGAGAATCTATGAAGTCTTGGAAAAAGAATTGGAAAAAGAAAATTTGAGAAAATTGTTTAATGAAATCGAAATGCCTTTGGTTCCAGTGCTAATTGAAATGGAATTTAACGGAGTAAAGATTGACGTTGATCGCATCAAAGAAATAAATCAAAAAGTTTCTCGCACCATTAAATCTTTAGAAAAGAAAATCTTTGAATTAGCCGGCGAAGAGTTTAATATCAGTTCGCCATTGCAATTGAAAGTTATTTTATTTGATAAATTGTTAATCCCAACTCAAGGATTAAAGAAAACTAAAACCGGAATTTCAACAGCGGCTCCGGAACTGGAAAAGTTAGCTGGTCAACATGAGATTATTGATTATTTATCTCAATATCGCGAGTTGACCAAGTTGAAATCAACTTACTTGGATGCTTTACCAAAATTAATCGATAAAAAAACCGGTCGTGTTCATACCAGTTTCAATCAAACTGTGACTGCGACTGGAAGATTATCTTCCTCAGATCCAAATTTACAAAATATTCCTATTAGAAATGAGTGGGGCAAGGAAATGCGCAAAGTTTTCGTGGCTGATCATGGCAATCGTTTGATCGCGGCGGATTACTCACAGGTGGAATTGCGAGTGATTGCCTGTCTGGCCAAAGATGAAGTTATGATGGGCGTGTTTAAACGTGGCGAAGATATTCATCGAGCAACGGCAGCTAAAATTTTTGGTGTGGAACCAAAAGATGTGACCGATGATATGCGTCGCAAGGCGAAGGAAGTTAACTTCGGCGTTTTATATGGTATGGGCTCCAGTGGTTTATCCCAACGAACAGGAATTTCCCGCGTTGAAGCTAAAGAATTTATTCAAAAATATTTTGATACTTATAAACGAGTGAGAGAATACACTGAAGAGATGGTGGAACAAGCACACAAGAACGAAGTGGTAGAAACTTTATTTGGTCGTAAGCGATCGTTGACGGAAATAAACGCTAGTATGCCGATGTTGCGTGCGGCCGCAGAAAGAATGGCCGTGAACATGCCAATACAAGGCACAGCCGCTGATTTGATGAAAATTGCGATGATTGAAGTTTATAAAGAAGTGAAAAAAGTCAGTCCGAAAACCAGAATGTTACTTCAGGTTCACGATGAATTGGTGTTTGAAACTCCGTTGGCTGAAGTGGAAAAAGTAGCAAAAATCATTGATGATAAAATGGAAAAAATTCATAAACTCGCGGTGCCGATTAAAGTGGAGACTGAGGTGGGGAAGAATTGGGATGAGATGTCTGTGGTGGCGTGAGGAAGAAGTAACCGGTAACCCGTAATCGGTAACCAGTAAAAAGAAATTTGTTCTCGATAACTATAATCAAAAATCTAAAATCTTTAATCTTTGTGTCCACGCACGAAACAATTAATCTCACCGGCACTGTTACTCCTGAAAATCAAGGGAGTTTAGTTGACGTTAACGAGGAATTGCATAAAACGAGTGAAGCGATTAAACAACAAGGGAGGACACCGGAAAATGTGTTGAGGGCTTTAGCCTTGGTAACTAAAATGGGCGATATTGTTAAGCAAGAAAAACAGGAAATTAAAAAAATACATGTAGATTTTAGCAAGTTTGAAGAATTGGAAAGAATTGAAAATATAAGAGAGGGTGTTTCCAATATTAATTTTTTAGCGCCTGATAGTTTAATCTTTTCTCTAAAACATCTAACTGATGATAAAGAGTTGTTGTATTCAATGAAATTGGATGATTCTCAGACGGTCGCACGTATGCTGAATCCTTCAGGTGGGGCGTTATCTGTCAGCCCCGGGTTGGATTTTATGGACGCTAGCCAATCTGAATTTTTGGTTTATGGTGGTTCTGATGGTTTGCGAGTTTTGGATTGTAGAAAAAAGGGTGAAGAAAATCTTGTCTATCTGCCACTGAATGGGATTGCATGTAAGTTTGCCATTTCTTTGGATGATGAAGAAGTTATAACTAATGATGAAGATGGCTTCCAGATTATCCATGGAGTCCATCCTTTTGTATCAAGAAAGTCGGTGCGTTCAAAAGATTTGATTACTGATTCAATTGGTAGAATTGAGTGTGGGGTTAAGTTAAAGAATGGCAAAATAGCGTTTGGAACGGCAGAGGGTGGGTTAGTGGTGTATGATATTGGAAATAATAGTATGTTGAGGGTGCGGGTTGATAATATATTACCGAAATATTCATTAATCAGTTTAGCGGAATATGATGATAATAAAGTCCGGGGTGTCTATTTGAGAGTGGGCACAACTACTGCCAAATTTGTAAATTTTGACACAGAAACTGGTGAGGCGATTCCTTGTGGAGATGCGTCGTTTACCGCCTCGACAATGATGCCATTAGAAAATGGTTTAATTGCTTTTGCTTCCGGTTATAACATATCAATTGTAAATGGAGAAACCAACAAGTTAGTAACACTTTTAAAGGGTAAAAAAAATGGTAGAAGTACTGGTAAAATTGATCAAAGAATAACTGGTATGACTCGTTTGCCTGATGGACGAATAGTAGTATGTCGTGAAGATGGAAATATTGTTTTTTATGGTGATCCAGATGTTAGCGAGTAGGTGCGAGGGATGAGGTATGAGGGATGAGCTATGAGCGGTTAGCGTTAAGCGGTAAGCGGTTAGGGATTGGAATTAAGAATTAAGAATAAAAATATAATTGAATTCGTATCACGTTTAACGTATCACGCTTTACGAATTACGAATAACGAAATGTCATTTAACGAAACAATTAATCTCACCGGCACTGTTGCTCCTGAAAATAAAGGGAGCTTAGTTGACGTCAATGAAAAACTGCATGAAACGAGCGAGGCGATTAAAAGACAAGGACCAACGTCGGGAAATGTGTTGCGAGCTTTGGCGTTGGTGGAGGAAATGAGTGGACTTGTTCGTGAAAATAGTTTTGGTAATTTTGAGCATAAAGATTTTGCCAAGTTCGAAGAGTTGGATCGGGTGGAATTGAGAATGACATGTTTGGAACAAGTTGATTTTTTACCTCCGCATTATGTTGTCGTCTCCGGCGTGAGTCAAGCCGTGCATGTTCTTGATTTAACCAAAATGGAAGATAGATCTTCTATCGAAGATATTTTAGTCACGAAAAATACAAAAAGAGGAGATTTGAGTGAATTAGTCGCTGACGAGAGGGGTAAATTTGATGCTTTGATAAAACTGAATAGTAAGGCAATCGTATATTTACAAGATTATACTTGGTATCGCAAAGAAAAATTCAGTCATAATAATAGATATCCCACTCCTTTGCGACCACGATTCATGCTAAATCTCGAAAATGGAAAGATGTTGACTAATGATACCGACGGATATCAAGTGTTGGATTTTTCAAGCGGCATTAGGGAAACATCAATGCGTTCAGGTTTCAATATACCCGATCAAGAACTCGGACAGCTGACATGCGGGATTAGAATGAAAAATGGACGAGTGGCTCTGGGAAATGAATCTGGTGAATTAATGATTGTTGATCCCCATGATAAGCAAGCTTTGAAATGGCGCAGTCGAATTACAGATGATACGGATCGTTATTCGGTACAAAACATTGTTGAATATGATGATAATAAATTATTACTTATAATTAACGAAAAGAATAAACCGAATAGTGATAATTTGGTTTTGTCTATTGATTTTAATGCCTCTGCTCCTGATTTTGTTCATAAATTTCAATATCGAAATACTGTAATGTTGGGCTTGGGAGGTGGTAAAATTGTTTTTCCTACAGGCTGGACATTGAATTTCGAAGATGCGGATAAGTCTTTGATTATTAATGTAATTTCTAATAAAAAAGATTTTGTGAACGATGGACCTAGTAATGAACATATTGTTTCCATGATGCGTTTGCCTGATGGCAGAATCGTGGCGGGAAGAATTGACGGGACGGTGGTGTTTTATGGGGAAGCGAGAGAAGAATAAAGAATTAGGAAGTAAGGGATGAGCTATGAGCGGTTAGCGGTAAGCGGTAAGTGATTAGGGATTGGAATTAAGAATTAAGAAGTAAGGGATAAGGAATGAGCGATTAGCGATTGGCGGCAAGCGATTAGGAGTTAGAATTAAGAATTAAGAATTAAGAATAAAAAATCTAATTGAATTCGTATTACGTTTAACGTTTAACGTATCACGCTTTACGAATTACGAATAACGAAATGTCATTTAACGAAACAATTAATCTCACTGGCACTGTTGCTCCTGATAAACAAGGGAGCATAGTTGACGTCAATGAAAAATTGCACGAAACGAGTGAGGCGATAAAAAAACATGGCCGAACGCCGGAAAATATTCGGCGAGCTTTGGATTTAGTTCAAGAAATGTCTAGATTAATTCCGAGAGAGATAAATTTCAGAGAATTTAAACACAAAAACATTAAAAATTTTAAAGAATTGGATCGGTTACACGATGTTGGTGTTGGTTTGTGCTCGGTGAACTATTTATCACCTGACAAACTAGTGGTGTCTTACGCCCAAGAAGCAAAACCGAAGGTTATTGATCTTAGTAAAATTGTAAACAGAGATTTTGAACAAGATGTTTTTGTTGAAGATATAAAAACTGATAAAAGAGTTAATATTGCAACTCGAGAATCGAATAAACAAGATTATTGGTGTGAGTTGAATGAAAATGATTTTGCTTATATAAACAAAGGAAGAATAACTTTTTGCGTTGATGGCGTTTCTAGGCAAATATCTTATCCAAGAGGACATAAATTTTGTTTACCACTTGAAGACCATTTTGTATTGACAGACTCTGATTCAGGTTTTTTGGTGGTTGATTATAAAAATCCTGAGTACCCTATTGTTAAACGATCGGGTGAAATGATGCCTGATTTAACACTTGGAAAATTACACTCAGCAATTAAATTACAAAATGGTAATTTCGTTTTTGGTACTGATAACAATGAAATTGCGGTTGTAGATTTTAATAATCAAAATGCACCATTGGTTTGGCACGACGAAATGCCAGGTGGATTTGAATCAGATGTGATAAAAATTGTTGAATATGCTCCAAATAGATTATATGTCATTTCCAGGAGAAGAACTGGAGGAAATGATTTGATGCTGATTGCTGTTGATATTAATACGTATTCTATGAGATTGAAGGAATCTAGATTCCCCTCGCAGTATATGCTTCCGTTAGGTGATGGTTTTGTTTGTTACGCAGACGGTTACAGACTTTTTATAAAAGACTTAAATACAAACAAAGATGGCAAAGTTATTTATGGAGAATTTGGGGAGCCTAGCGCAGGACCAAAAGAAAGCCAAATTACAGATTTGATTCGATTACCTGATGGGCGACTCGTGGTTAGTAGATTAGATGGGAAGGTAATATTTTATGGTGATCCCGATGTTGATAATGAGGTGTGAGGAAATAGTATTAAGAAGTAAGAAGTAAGGGATAAGGAGAAGGAGAAGGAGAAGGAGAAAGTAATAAGTAACCAGTAACCTGTAACCGGTAACCAGTAACCAGAAAAGGTACTCTGTAAGTATAATCTCGTATTACGCTTTACGAATTACGAATACCGAGTTCCCAATTGACATTAATCATGAATTAATTTAACATAACTAAGCTCTTCAAAAGGGGGGAACATATGACAAAGCTATTAATAGGCTCGAATAATCCGGCGAAGTTGGCGACTTTTAAATTGTTGCTGGATGATTATGGTTTTGATGTTGTTTCTCCGAAGGAAATTGGAATTAACGAAGATGTGGAAGAAACGGGAAAAACTTTTGAAGAAAATGCTCTTTTGAAAGCTAAGTTTTATCATGAGAAATCAGGGTTACCAACTTTGGCTGATGATGGTGGTATTGAAATCGATGCGCTTGATGGCGCACCGGGTGTTTACTCTCATCGTTGGGCAGGGGAACCACCTGAAGGTGTGGACGTTGATCAACATTTGCTCAATACCACCTTGGAAAAAATGAAAGACGTTCCAGCGGAAAAAAGAACGGCTCAGCTGGCTAGCACGTTATGTTTAATTTTACCGGGAAAAGAACCTGTCTTTGTTAATTCAGGGATAAAAGGCCACATCACTAGCGAACAACAAGCGCCGATTCGACATGGTTTTCCGTATCGTTCAATATTTGTTTCCGATGATATGGGCAAGTTGTTGGCTTTAGCAACGGAGGAAGACTTGAAACGATTTGATCACCGGAAGAACGCACTGAAGCAGTTGGATAAATATTTGAGAAGTTAAAAATAGACCTCGCGATTGCGGGGTTTTTTTGTATTACCGATATACTGATTGATTACCGATTTTACAGATATTACGGATGTATTACTGATAAAGATTTATGAATTTACTACGGATAATATAAGAAAACACATTTTAAGAGATTGCTTCGTCGTCTAACTCCTCGCAAAATAGTAACCTATTCTGTCCCGAAGGGATCCCTTTGGGACGAGCCCCGAGATAATCGAGGGGCGTGGCAGTCTCAAAATCATTTTGCTATTTGTTACATGTTCTATGCTACATGTTACATGTTTTTGCTAATTTTATACAAAATGCTATGCTTTAATTGACAGGCTCTGCCTGAGAAGATAAGATGAAAAGTCGCTCATTGACAACAAAACACCCAAGGAGGACATCATGGCTATCAAGACTGCTACTCAGTTGGGCTTTGATGCCATCAATGGGATTGTGCAGGATCGGCGGTTGGCGCGACAAATTTTGTCTTTGACCGCTTTTCGTATTCAGTTCTCGGAAGGTTTTATTGAATTAATGGCGCCGAATATGAAGGAACGCGCGTTGTTGGAAAAGTTTGTGTTTCACGCTGATTTGAAAGATCTCGGTCATCGTTTGTTGCAGATTCATCTGGAAAAAATTATTCTGGGAATTATTCTGGACATTTATCAAACTGAGATTTTGAAGCAGTCGATTCCCAAGGATAACTTCAAAGTGCTAGTTGATTGTTTGCATCTGGATTTGATGCTTCAAATTCAGCATGAAAAAACAGAATCGGATTCTTCATCTGTGAGTGATGATCAATTTGTTATCATCGCGACTGAAGCTGAAGTGAATATTGAAGCTGGCGCTCTGATGGTCGCGCAACATGAACAGAAGATGCTTTCAATCCAGTCGCCAATGAATTATTTAGCTTCACCGGAAGGTCAACAAAAATTCAAGGCGTTTATTGAAGAAAAGTTAATGCAGACAGTTCAAGATTTGGTTGATTTACCAAGAATCTCTGATCCAACCTTGTTCGCTGAAAAACTTCGTTCTGTCAGCTCTATGATGCGTAACAATCTTAAGCAAGATGATTTTATCCAAGCCGCAACTATGAACTTCGATGAACGTCCGCCCGAGTCACGTCGCGTGATCGCGGAAGTTTTGAAACATCATGGTTTGAATCCGACTCTGTTGGATAATGTCGCATTCCTGTGCTCAGATCGTCCGGCAGCAGTGCAAATCGAGTCAATCAATGTGCTGGTTCGTTGTTTGGACAAGACTGTGGATCAAACTGAAACTGATTTAGCTGCGATTTCCTTGTTGAAAGTCTTTGCCGAAGGCGCAAAAGTGGAAGTGCAAGTGCACGCCCTTCGCGCTTTAGCGAATAACGCGCAGATCATTCTTCAACGTTTGCCAAATTTTCTCGAACGCGGTCGCATTCTGGATACGGTTAAAACAGTTTTGCTGGAAAATCCCACGGCGTTTGTTGAAGATGCCAAACGATTGCTGTTGCATTTCGGTTTCTTCAAGCGTGACCTGGTAGTCAATTCACTCCTTGATGAACTGCAAAATGTTTCTGATTCAGATGTTATTTGCGTTTACCTGGACCTAGTTGAAGATTTGGCTGATAATGATCATGATAAAATTCAAGCCTTCAGTAAGCGATGGAAACTGTTTGAAACTGTTCAAGTCACTCGGCCGGATTTGGCGGAAAAGATTGAAAAACAATTTCGAGCTCAAGTGCCTAATTCATTGTTGAATTTGTTTACTATTTTCCCTGAATTATCAGTTGAAATGAAAGTGTATTTTGTTGGTGTGCTTGATGACATCTTCGCGGCTAGAATTAAACAATCAGACTCTGATACTTGTCAATTGATTGCCAAAGAGTTTTATCGCTGGGCGGTTAAAGATCACGAAGACGTGGCGCGAGCCATTCTTCTCGGTCATACTGTTTACTGTCTGCGGTTGGATAACAACTATTTGAGTCGGTATTGGCCTTGCATTCTTAGAACTTTGACTTGGTTGCAAACGCAAGAAAATTTTGAAACGCGTTTGTTGGAATCTGAACATTTGCATTGGATGGAAATGGTCGCTTTGTTGGAAAAAAGCCGTGGTTTGGAAATGAAAATGTGGTTGGCTAAGGTGGCTGTTCAAAAAGCTTGTAAATTGTCATTGACTTCCAGGACGGTAAGCGCGAATCTGGTCGAGTATCAAAAAAGTTTGACCAATTTGCTTTTGGCGATCAATAAAATGATTGTTGAAATGACGCTTAGTCATAGTGAATTAGTTACGGTGTTCAGATTCTGTCAGGAATTGGTTCGTTCTCCTTTGGCAAATGAAAAGTTTGTTAACACCATGATTTTGGAAGTTCAGCTGGCTATCTCTGGAAAGTCAGATAACTACAAGAAATTGTTAATCGTTCTCTTTACCAATCTGGCAGATAGTCCGTTGATTACCGCTAGAATGGTGACTGAATGTTTGCGTGTCTTTATTCTTACTGTGGAACAAGACATTCCACCGTTACCAGAAAGTGGACCACCAGCCGTACCGGCATCAGTGCCCGAACTGGTGGAAAAAGCTTTTGCTGGTATGGCGGCGATTATTAACGGTGGTCGTTTGCCAGATGTGGCAAAGTTCAGTCTGAATCGTAAGTTGCGAGAATGGCATAGTCAGCGTCCGAAGGTCATGACCGGTTATATTCCCGGTTGTCAAACAACAGAAGTGGAAGATGATTTTAAATCTCAATTGGCTCGGTTAATGGATCTGATCAAGGCTACGAATATTAGTTAAAAATAATACCTCGCAAATGCGGGGTTTTTTGTTTGTGAAAGAAAACAATAAAACAACAAAGCAAAAAAGCAATATTAAAACAAAAAACCCTGAATTCTCAGGGTGATTTAATTTTACAAAATATTACTTTCTCGATTCCGCGTTCCAGGCGTTTACCAGACCAAACTTGGGTCGGTTGATGATCTCGTCGGGCACGCCGAGGTGAGCGGCCAACTGACGGAGGATGATCTTCCTTCCGGTCGAGTTGGCTCGTTGTGACATGGGAATTCTAACCAATCTATCGAAAGCCGCAAGATAGGGCAACGCTACCGAGACACCAAATTGCTTGGCATAATAATCAAGCATTGAGAGATGTCGGGTGTAAAGTTCTTCCCAGAATCTTTCAAATACTTCGCGACGAACATCCTCAATATCAGTATCAGGATCAGGATGTGTTCCACAAGGAAGCTGATGTTGCCAGTATCCACCGAGAATTTCATCAATCGCATCACCACAAATAACTTGGTCAAAACCTTGCTCCTTCATCGTTTCAAATAGCACAGAATACATATCAATGGGTTTTTCTTTCATGTTTTTAATCACGACGATATGATTAAAGTCCATTTGATTGAATTCGAACACCTTTGCCAGAATATTTGCATGGATTAGATCAGGATGATCTTCATGTCCGACAAGTGTAATCGCAGTAAACTTTGCTTCTAATTCCGTAAGTTCTAGAGCTAACACAGATGAGTCAACTCCTCCGCTAAAACCTAGAGCGATCGGGCGATTGGTATCAAATGCTTGAATACTGGATAAAAGTGCTTGCTGAAGTAAAAAATCAAGACCTATCTTGTTCAGCGGTTTTTCATCTTCCATATTCACAAAGACACTACTAGTTCGAACAATCTTTTCCCAATCACTGGGATGAATGATTCCCGGCATGATGGTCTCCTGTTTGGGGTTAAAGGACAAACTTGACGTATAACCATATCATGATAAGATAGAAATGTCAATGATTTGACTAACAATATGGACTCAATTTTGTGCTTATTTCATCATATTTATCACGAAAATGACAAACATGGCGTACACCACGGCCATGAGCATTTTGAGTCTGATTACGAGATTACTCACTGTAAATGTGGTAAACATAGAATAGACAAAGCTCAGGCTATTGGTCATGATTTTGATGAAAATCAGCACTTAGTGGCTTTTGTTGAATTATGCCCAGAAGGTGGTTGGCATGTGGAGTCGGGTAAAATTATTTCTATTAATAAACAAGGCAATATCAACTATATTCTAAATTTCTTTCATCATATTCATCACGAAGAAAATGGTCACAAAGTGCATCATTGTGGTGGTGATCATGTTGGCTTTAATTATCGTATTGAACATTGTCAATGTAATAAACATCAGATTAACCAACCGGAAGCCATTGGTCATGATTTTGTTGAAAATGAACAACTAGTCACATTTACAGAACCTTGTCCTGAAGGTGGGTGGCATTTAGAGTCTGGAATCATTGATCATTGAACATTGATCAAGGAGCATTGACCCAGCTGCTCGCGAGCGGCTGGGTTGATCATTATGAAGAAGGAAAAAACTCGTCTTTTTGACGAGTGTTTTTTATTAAAAAGTAATGCACAGTTTCATTTTTTACATAACATGCAACTTTGCTAAAATAGTAGTATATGAAGCACTTCATTGCAGTGGCGGGAAACATTGGAGCAGGGAAGACAACGTTGGCGAAAAAGCTGGCTAATCATTTTGGGTTTGAATTGTTTGAAGAGCCATTTGCCATGAATCCTTACTTGGAAAAGTTTTACGCAGATATGAAGACTTGGGCATTTCGTTGTGAGTTGTCATTTCTAGGTCATCGTTTACAAAATCATCTTGCGATTGTTCAACGTGAAACATCCGTTATCCAAGATCGTTGCATTTACGAGGGAGCAGAAGTGTTTGCCAAGAATTTGTATTTGAATAATCATTTGAGTGAACATGACTGGCATACCTTTTGGCATTTGTATGAAAATTTAAAGTTATCATTACCTAAACCAGATTTAGTTGTCTATCTAAAATCTTCCAGTCAACGTTGTTTCAATAATTTGCAAGCTAGACAAAGAGATATTGAATTAAATGTCACGCCTGATTACTTGGCATCATTACACAATTTATATGAACAATGGCGAGCGGAGTTTAATTTGTGTCCGATAGTCGTAGCCGATGCAGATATTTTTGATTTTAAGTATGATAGTGAAGCATTTGGTTTATTAGCGGATAAAATAATGGAGTCCTACCAATAACGAATCCGCTACGTATCTACGAATCGGAAAAGTATTATTTACACATAGGAGTTTTAATATTCGTAGTTTCGTAGCCAATATGTCATTCGTAGCAAAAATATGAAACATTTTATCGTTGTATCGGGAAATATAGGCTCAGGCAAAACAACGCTAGCGAAAAAGTTGGCGAAACATTTTAATTTTGAAGTTTATCAAGAACCGTTTGAGTTAAATCCGTATTTGGAACAATTTTACAAGGACATGCGTCAGTGGGCGTTTCATTCTCAAATGGCATTCTTGGCGCATTCGCTCCGTGATCATTTGAATATTTGTAAAAATGAAGTTTCCACCATTCAAGATCGTTCTTTGTATGAAAATGTGGAAGTGTTCACTCGTAATTTATTTCAATCTCAATATATTAACGAAGAAGATTGGCAGACATTTAGTCATTTATATGAAAATATAAAAAAGAACTTACCGCCACCGGATTTAATGATCTTTGTAAAAGCTTCACCCGCGCATTGCCATAAAAATGTTATGAAACGTGGTCGGGAAATGGAGAAGAATTTGGGATTGTCATATTTAGTAAATTTGGATGAATTGTATAATGCTTGGATTGAATCGTTTTCATTGTGTCCCGTGGTAATGGCTGATGCGGATTTGAATGATTTTCGGGATAATGAAGAAAATTTCTCTAATTTAGCTGGCCAAATTGAATCGAGTTTGAATTTGTAGATAGATGAATTATTGACATTTAGATAAAAATATGAGACTATCTTGTAACAAACGAACCTATAGAGAGGTTCATTCTTAATATCAATAAACAATCAATATGGCCGAGGAAGTAATTTTGCGATTTGATAATGTCACTTATGAATATGCAGAAAGAAAACCGATTCTTGAAGAAGCGTGTTTTTCAGTTAGAAAAGGCGCAAAGTTAACTTTGATGGGTCAGAACGGAGCGGGTAAGAGTACTATTTTTAAGTTAATTACTAAAGAAATTAAGCCACTCGAAGGTATTGTTTCGGTTAACAATGAAGTCACTATTGGTACTGCGCAACAGATGATTGATAAAAAGGATTTTAATTTAACGGTTGAACAATATTTCTCCAAAGCTTTTAACCCAGTTCCCGGTAACATCAAGAGTCAGATTAGTAAAGTAATGACTGCGGTGAATTTAACTTCTCCCACCACGCTCGAAGTGGGTAAATTGTCCGGTGGTCAACAAGCTCGCATTTTGTTAGCTTATGCTTTGATTCAAAACCCTGATATTTTGTTACTCGATGAACCAACGAACAATCTTGATAAGGCTGGCATTGATTACTTATTGAACTTTTTAATCATGTATGAAAAGACAGTAATAGTTATTTCACATGATGCGGATTTTTTAAACTGTTTTACTGAAGGTGTTATTTATTTGGATGTATTTACCAAGAAAACAGAAATGTATGTGGGTGACTATTACACCGTGGTGGAAGATATTCAACGAAGAATTGAACGGGAAATCAAGAAGAACGCTCAATTAGAAAAAGAAATTCAAGATAATAAAGATAAAGTAAACTTCTTTGCTCACAAAGGTGGTAAGATGCGTAAGTTGGCGAGTAAGCTGAAGCAGGAAGTGGAAGAGCTTGAAGAAAATAAAGTTGACGTGCGACGAGAAGACAAAACGATTCGTGAATTTTCCATACCAGCCCAAGGAATTACCGGCAATGTCGTGACTATTAATCAAGTAAAAGTAATTAAAGATCATGAGCCAGTAGTTAAAGATGTAAATATTGTTTTACGTCAACGTGATCGTTTATATGTTTCTGGACCGAATGGTATTGGTAAGAGTACTTTGTTGAGAACATTGGTAAGTCCAGAACATGATGGTGCAGTTATTTTAAAAGATACTCGATTGGGTTATTACAGCCAAGACTTTGCCACATTAGATTATGAGAAAACGGTATTTGATACTTTGAAACAAGCACTTGAATTTGGTGGTAGCACGGATGTGCAAGAAATGCGATCCATTGCCGCCGGCTTCTTGTTAACAGGTGAATTAATGGGACACACTATCGCACAATTGTCAGAAGGACAAAAAGGTCTGTTGGCATTCGCATGTTTAGTGTTAAATCGCCCAGGCTTATTAGTCCTTGACGAGCCAACCAATCATATTAATTTCCGCCATATTCCAGTCATTGCTGAAGCCATTAATAATTACGAAGGCGCGATTATTCTCATTAGCCATATGTCAGACTTTGTGAGTGAGATAAAGTTTGATCAGAGATTAGATTTAGGTCGTTTATAAGGCTACAGATGCTACGCCTGCCTGCCGGCAGGCAGGGATAATACACTACTGATGCTACAGATATAAAAAAGCTCCAGGGTTCTGGAGTCTTTTGATTTTTTAATATGTTTAATTAGGAAATGCCTGAATGGTTTTCATCGTAATTGATTTGTACCCAGTAGTGTGACGAATGAAAACAATACTGAGAATAATACCAATTAATGTGGATAGGAGGATAAATAGGATGTTGGCAAAGGCACTGATCTTGATTGATATGATGTCAACCTCAATAATTCTCATGCAGTGAATTGCGAAAGAACCGCTATACACACTGAATGCTAGCGTGACAATCCACTCGAGGTTTGACTTAGTTGTAGCCGAAGCGTTCTGCTTTTCCAGTTTTTTTATGCGAAGATAATAGATAATACCATGATACACACAGGTGAAAAGCGAAAGAATGATCATGCTCAATGCAATTTCCATGGTTCCCCCTGGGGCGGTTTGTTTGTTTAAGAACGAAATAATAAAAAATTATATACTAAAAGAATACATTTGTCAATGATAAAGCAGGTTTTTTGTCTTATTTTCAATAAAATGTTGATATTTCTTGGATTTTTCATTATTGTATGATATTATGAAAGCACAAGATTAAAAGCGTTTGACCTTGGTTATCGCCAGGGAACGCCCTTCTTCGCCTCCTTCTTCGTTAAAACTACGAAGGACAAGAAGGCTACGAAGGGCACGCTGCAGGAAGAATTTAGTAGAACCTGCCGGATTAGCCCGTTATCGCTAGAATTAAGTGAAATACCGAGATGGTAACGCCCTTTGGGCTCTTGGACTGTGTCGGTTTTTTTATTTGCGTTGCCCTTATATCCCCGTTTACGGGGTATCGAAAGAATACCTACATGATTGAGGATTTAATTATAGGGTAAGACTTTTTTACCACCTGAAGGTGGATATAAGTGACTAGCCTTTAATTTAAATAGTTCATGTTTATGCCAATCCAACTATACTTCATTCGCCACGGCGAAAGTGAAAAAAACATCTTAAGACTTCATTCTTGCGCACGCGAGAAATATCCATTGACGGAAAATGGTCGTAAAGCAGTTGAAGCTTATGCGGAAGAATTTAATGAACCGATTGATATTATTCTGTCTTCTCCGTTATTGCGAGCCAAACAAACAGCGGAAATATTTAATCAAAGGTTAAAAGTTGAAATAGTGTTAGATGAATATTTGGCTGAAGTTGACAGAGGTGCCTGGGATGATATTGACAGAGAAAAATTAATGGCCGAATCAGAGGAATATCGCCAATATCGGCAATTACCTCCGGCGGAAAAAATCAAAACCAAAGCCGGTGTTCATGGTGAATCGAGAGAAGATGTGCAAGCGAGAACAAGATTGTTTTTAAGAGAGTTAAAGGAGAAATATCCGAATAAAAAAGTGTTTGTCGTCGCGCATGGTTGTACTTATGCCGCGTTAAGAAAATTATTACACGGTTGTGAACCAGATGAATACTTTCAACATGAGAATATTGGACACAATGATATACAGAAGTTTGTGATCGAAGATAATTTTAAAATTTAATTAGATTTATTAGTCACTAAAAAACATGTTATTCTCTGTTCTGTAAGACTCTTACTCCTACCTTCCGCCGGAGGCGGACTAGAAGAAAGGTAGATGTAAAAAGAAACGTTTTTCTTTACATCCCCGTTTACGGGGGAGTGAAAGTTTAATCGTAGTAGGGAAAATAAAAACATATGTCGCAAGAAAAATCACAATTCGCTCAAAATGAAGAGGAAACTCTAAAATATTGGGAAGAAAAAAACATTTTTAAAAAAACTTTGGAAAAAGATTCACCCAAAGGCAATTTTGTGTTTTTTGAAGGCCCGCCAACTGCCAATGGCCGCCCTGGTATTCACCACGTGTTAGCTCGCGCTTTTAAAGATGTCATTCCGCGTTTTAAAACTATGAAAGGTTTTCATGTGGAACGAAAAGCCGGCTGGGACACGCATGGATTACCGGTTGAATTACAAGTAGAAAAACAATTGAATATTTCCGGTAAACCGCAGATTGAAGAATATGGCATTGAAAAATTTAATGAACAATGTAAAGCCAGTGTGTGGCAATATCAAGAGGAATGGGAACGCTTAACCAAACGCATAGCGTATTGGGTGGATTTGGAACATCCCTATGTTACTTATCACAATGAATATATTGAATCTTTGTGGTGGATTTTGGCACAAGCGGAAGCGAGAGGCTTATTATACAAAGGTCACAAAGTCGTGCCTCATTGCCCACGTTGCGGCACAGCTTTGTCATCACATGAAGTGGCGCAAGGTTATCAAACTGTGAAAGATACTTCTGTTTACGTTAAATTCAAAGTTAAAGATCAAGAAAATACTTACATTTTATCTTGGACCACCACGCCTTGGACTTTACCAGGTAATGTTGCGTTAGCTGTTGGAGAAGATATTGAATATGTGAAAGTAAAAGTTGGTGATGATATTTTAATTATTGGAAAACCATTGGTGTCTGTGGTTCTGGGGGAAGGCGTTGAAGTATTAGAAACTTTTAACGGAAAAGATTTAGTTGGTTTGGAATATGAACCATTATTCCCTGGAGCTGTTGATCCTAAAGGTAAAAAAGCCTGGTATGTTACCACTGCAAATTTCGTCACAACTTCCGATGGTACGGGCGTGGTTCATACCGCTGTTATGTATGGTGAAGATGACTATGCTTTGGGCGTGGAAAAAGATTTACCATTTGTTCATACTGTTGACGAAGCAGGAAAGTTTTTACCGTCGGTAACTAAATGGGCGGGTAAGTTTGTAAAAAGTAAAACAGTAGAAACTGAAATTATTGAAGATTTGAATAGCCGAGGTTTATTATTGAGACCGGAGGAATACGAACATGAATATCCTTTCTGCTGGCGTTGTGATTCACCTTTGTTGTATTACGCCAAGGATTCTTGGTTTATCAAAATGTCAGCTTTGAAAAATGAATTAGTCAAAAACAATCAAGCAATTAATTGGGTGCCTGATCATATCAAAGAAGGTCGGTTTGGTGAATGGTTGGAAAATATTAAAGATTGGGCAATTTCTCGACAGAGATATTGGGGTACACCATTACCGATTTGGCAATGCGCGAAATGCGATAAATATCAGGTGGTCGGTAGCTACGCGGAACTGGAAAAACTTTCCGGCTCATTACCAAAGAACAAAAATGGGGAAGTGGATGTTCATCGTCCGTTTGTTGACGAATTAAAATGGTCATGCGAATGCGGTGGGGAAATGAAACGAAGTCTCGATGTTTTTGATTGTTGGTTTGACTCTGGCGCCATGCCGTTTGCGCAACATCATTATCCATTTGAAAATAAAGATTTAGTTGATTCTGGTGTCCAATATCCGGCTGACTATATTTCAGAAGCAATTGATCAAACTCGAGGTTGGTTCTACACCTTGTTAGCTGTGGCAACTATTCTTGGAAAAGAAGCACCATATAAAAATGTTATTTGTTTAGGCCATATTCGAGATAAGAATGGTAAGAAGATGAGTAAATCCAAAGGCAACGTTGTCGATCCTTGGATGATTACCGATAAATACGGAGTGGACGCCTTGCGAATGCATTTGTATTCCATGAATCAACCAGGAGAACCAAAGAACTTTGATGAAAAAAACGTAGAAGAAGTTTTGCGTAAGACGGTAATGTTGCTGGGAAATGTGATTAACTTCTACGAAATGTACAAAGAGGGAGCGACTGATGTAAAAGTTGGTGAAAATGTTTTGGATCAATGGATCTTGGCGAAATTAAATCAGTTTGTTAAAGAGTTAACAGAGGATTTAGATGCTTATCATTTGTTTGAAGCATCAAGACGAATCATGACTTTTATCGAAGAACTTTCCACTTGGTATGTCCGTCGCAGTCGTGATCGTTTTAAAGTTAATGGCCCGGATAAAGATCAAGCGACAGCAATATTGAAATTAGTTTTGGAAACTTTGATTCGTGTTTCTGCTCCTTTTATGCCATTTACTGCCGAAAGATTTTATCAAAAAGTTTCCGGTGTTATGGAATCAGTACACTTAGAATCTTGGCCGTCATTTGATGAATCTTTAATTGATGAAAATGTTTTGGCTAGCATGACTCAAGCGCGGGCAATTGTTGAAACTGGTTTAGCAGCACGCGATGAAGTGGCGATCAAAGTCCGTCAGCCTTTAGCTGAGTTATTTTACACTGGGAATGAACTATCATCTGAATATTCTTCAATTATGGCGGATGAATTGAATGTGTTGAAAGTCACTGCAGTAAAAGAATTACCATTTGCTGAGAATTTAATTCAAAAAGAACAACCAAACTTGAAAGTCGCTTTGGATATTGTCTTAACTCCCGAATTAAAGTTAGCCGGTCATTTACGTGAGTTGATTCGCAATGTTAACAATCTTCGTAAGAATGCCGGTTTAACTCCGGGCGATAAAGTGAAATTACATTGGGAAACAACAGAGCAAGATTTGTTGACCATGTTCGCGGATGAAAAGTTGGTGGATGAATTGAAAGCCAATGTTATTGCCACAGAAGTAACTCAAGGAAAAGTGGAAGTTGCAGAAAATTTCTCAGTGGATATGAAAGTGAATGGGATGGATTTGTGGGTTGGGTTAGTAAAGTAAATAATAAAGCAAAAAAACAAGAAAGCAATAAAGCAAATTTGGAATATTCTTTGTGCTTCATGCTTCATGTTCCATGTTACATGCATAATAACTATGTCAAAAACTATAATCGTCGGCGCTGGTCCGGCTGGGATGTTTGCTGCGTATGAATTAAAAAAACTTGATCCGCAAATGGAAGTGTTACTACTGGAAATGGGTCATTGTATTGCTGATCGTCAAAAGCAAGATATTATGAGCGGTGTGGGAGGTGCCGGTACTTTTTCCGATGGTAAATTGCATTTTACTCCGGTATTAAGCCATGAAAAAACTTTGCATTTATACGAACCAGAAGAATATCAGTTGATTCTAAATTACGTTGATGAAATCTATACCAAGTTTGGTGTGGATGCTCCGTATTATCCAAAAAGTATTGAAAAAACTTTGGAGTTAACTGATCGCGCCAAGAAAAAGGGGATTAAATTGTTCGTAAGACGCACTCGCCACGTTGGCTCGGATAAATTGCCGCAAGTGATTGCTAATTTTGAAAAATTTATTATTGATGCTGGGGTAGTCTTACGTGACAATTCAGAAGTGGTGGATTTTGTGATTGAAAATAACGAAGCCAAAGGTGTAGTTTTGAAAAATGGAGAAACATTGTTAGCCGATAAAATCATTTGCGCGCCCGGTCGTATTCGTGCCAAGTGGATGCAAGATATTGCAGAGAAATATGATCTTGGTTATCACTATGACAAGGTTGAAGTTGGTGTTCGCGTTGAATTTTGGGAAGGAGTAATGCGTGAGTTTTCAGATGAATTGTATGAAACGGTTTTCATGATGAGAACTCCAACTTTTGATGATGTAATCAGAACGTTCTGCCCCTGTCCCAAAGGTCATGTGGCAACGGAAACTTACGATGGTTTTGTATGTGTGAACGGACATTCGAATTCTGATCATGATTCTGATAATTCAAATTTTGCATTTGTGGCTGAAGTGAAATTAACCGAGCCAGTTGAAAATACGATTGCTTATGCTAAATCAATTGCTCAATTAGCCTTTACCATTGGTGGAGGTAAACCGATTGTTCAACGTTTGGCAGATTTACGAAAAGGCCGCCGCAGTACTTGGGATAGAATTAAAATGAGTTTTGTAAAACCAACATTATTAGACGTTACCCCAGGAGATATTTCTATGGCTTTACCTCACAGAATTGTAACCAATATCATTGAAGGTTTAGATCAATTGGAAACAATCATGCCCGGTATTGCCAGCGGTCATACTTTGCTTTACGCGCCGGAAATTAAGTTACGTTCATCCAAGATTCAAACAGATAAACATTTGGAAACCAAAGTGAAGAATTTTTATGTGGCTGGGGACGGCGCAGGTTTGTCGGGGAATATTATCGGCGCCGCGGCGAATGGTATTATCGCAGCGAGGGGAATAGTTGGATAAATATACCCTTACATCCACCTTTAGGTGGGAGTGAGAATTTTCCCTAAAGTGAAGTTATATTAAATCGACCTTCATATTGCGTAAAGACTTTTACTCCCACCTAAAGGTGGATGTAATAGATTAACAAATTAAAAAATTTTAAAATGACCAACTTAGCTAAAAAACTATTACTCGCCACGGTTTTCTACACCGGCGCGGTGGTGCTCATTGTCGAAGTTTTGGCAGTGCGGATTTTGGCGCCGTATTTTGGGAGCACGATGTATTCGGTGTCCAGTGTTTTGAGTGTGGTGTTGGCTGCGTTGTCAGTTGGCTATTATTTTGGCGGTAAATGGAGTGATTCTCATCCCAGCAAGAAATTATTTTTTGGAATTATATTTGTCAGTGGTATTTCGTTGATTGCAATGCAATTATTAACTCTATATGTTGTCCCGGATTGGAGTGAAAGCTTGTCAATGATCACTGGCCCATTGTGGGTTTCAATTATTTTATTTTTTATTCCCAGTTTTTTACTTGGCACGTTGTCTCCTTTGGTAATAAAATTGTTTAGCGTGGGAGAAACCATGGATACGATTGGCAGTTTAGCGGGAAAAGTTTTTTTCTGGTCAACTCTTGGTAGTATTGTTGGGAGTTTACTGTCAGGTTTTGTGTTAATTCCCAGCTTTGGATTGAATAATATTGTTCGCGGTTTAGCCATCAGTTTATTATTAATCGGAGCCATTGGTTTGTTTATTGATAATAAAAAGAAATTAATTGGTTCGTTGATATTGGTGATTGTTTTGTCTGGAGCTAGCTTGTTAATGGTGGAAAAAGTAGAAGCGTTGATTTCTTATGAAGGCATTTACCAACGCATTAGCGTGATTGATTCTGATTATAAAGGCACACCGGCCAGGCTATTGATGTTAGACAAAAATCCCTCCTCTGCCGTAGATAAAACTGATAATTCTGTGATTTTTACCTATACCAAATATTATAAACTGTATAAATATTTTGCCCCGGAAATGAAATCAGCGCTTGTTCTGGGTGGCGGAGCGTTCATTGTGCCGGAGGCTTTAGTGAATAGTTCACCAGAGGTAACCGTGGAGGCGGTGGAGATCGAGCCATCGCTTTTTAATTTGGGAAAAGAATATTTTGGTGTCAAAGACAGTGATCGTTTAATTGTGAGTAATGATGATGGTCGAGTATATTTAAAACAAACCAAGAAAAAATATGATTTGATTTTCGGCGATGTGTTTCATTCACTTTATGGTGTGCCAGTGCAATTTACTACCAAAGAATTTTACGTCTTATCAAAAAGTAAATTGAATAATAATGGGGTAATAATGGTCAATGCTATCGGTCAGCTTTCCAATCGCGCGCCTTCGTTTCTAATGTCGGAAATTAAAACTTTCCGTTCGGTTTACCCAAATAGCTATTTCCTCGCTGTCTATTCACCATCTTCAAGCAAGTTACAAAATGTCATGATGATTGGTGTGAATGGTGATCAAGCTTTTGATTGGAATAGTATTAAAGAAAAAGAATTAATTGATTTAACCAAAAATAAATTAGTAGATTTGTCAGCTTATGATTGGGGCAACTACGAATTATTAACTGATGATTTTGCGCCTGTTGATTATTATAATGCTATAACTCTGCAAGAAGTGGAAAAAGCGAGACATAATTATATTAGCGGGGAAGAAGCCTTGGCTTCAGTGGCGAAACAAGTGTCTTTTGGCCAACGATATTTAGGTAGTGATGGGCATCAGGCAGAAGTTGAATACATAACAAAGCAATTGAATAAATTTACCCTCAATGTTCAACGTCAAGCATGGGAGGAAACTTCCCCGGCGGGTGTGAAATATGAATTTCGCAATGTGCTGGCGCGTTTTTGGCCGGAGAATAAACAACGAATTATATTTGTGACACATTATGATACCAAGAAAATTGATAGTGTGAATTTTGTCGGTGCCAATGATGGAGCCTCGGGTGTGGCAGTCATGTTGCAAATGGCGGAATTTTTAAATTTGGTGGATGAAGAACCAAATGTTGGTGTTGATTTGTTGTTTGTGGACGGTGAGGAAGGTTGGCCAGGTGAGGAACAGGCCACTATTGGAATTGGCGCTAAAAAGTTTGTAACAGATTTAAATAATTATTATATAGAAAAACCGGTTGAAGTGATTAATATAGATTTAGTGGGTGAGAAAGACGCACAATTTTTCCAAGAAAAAGATTCTTTGCAATTTGATAAGAGCAAACATGAAAAGCTTTTTCAAGTTGGTAACGAATTATATGGTGATATGTTCATGGCAATGCCTAAATATCAGATATGGGATGATTTTACCGCTTTCAATCAACTTGGAATACCGGCGCAATTGTTAATCGATTTTGATTACAAGTATTTTCATACTGCCAAAGATAGTTTGAACAAAATTGATTCAATGAGTTTAGCAAATACTGGTAATGTATTATTACGTTATCTCTATACTGAATATGGCAATCATTGAAAAAGGTGGAAAATTTCATGGCCCAGTTAATAAATTTTTGCGACGAGCAATCAAGTTTGTTTTGATTGTATTATTTTTGTTAATATTAATAGTTGGTAAAGTACAAAATAAATATAAAGATCAAATCTTTACCGTTGAAAACACGCCAAGTGGTTATGATTCAGCCGTGGTGTTTGGTGCTGGATTGCGAAGTAAAGGCACTCCCGGACTAATCCTGGCTGATCGGGTATATAAAAGTATTGAACTGTATCGTGATGGAAAAGTGAAAAATATTTTGATGAGTGGAGACAATCAAAGTCCCAATCACAATGAAGTACAAGCCATGAAAAATGCGGCATTAAATGAAGGCGTGCCGGAAAATATTATTTTGATGGATCATGCTGGTCTAAGTACCATTCAAAGTTGTTTGAATTTGAAAAATGAATTACATTTGCAAAAAGTAGTCTTAGTTACTCAAGCCTATCATTTACCCCGTGCGTTATATGATTGTAATGAGATTGGAGTAGAAGCCATTGGTGTGGCGGCAGATGAAAAGCCCTACCCCGGTGCTTTTTCCAGAAAAGTTCGTGAATGGTTTGCTAGTGTGAGGGATTGGGTGGTGGTGAAGTTTAATTGAGAAATGAGGGAAGAGGAAAAAGTAATAAGTAACCGGTAACCAGTAATCAGTAACCAGTAATATGTAATAAATAACCTGTAACCGGTAATCTGTAAATTGTAGTCGTTTAACGTATCTCGTATGACGTTTCACGATTTACCCTTCACGTATCACGAATACCGAATTACGAATTACCCCGCGATGCGGGGCAGGCGATTCACGAAAAGACAGCGCTAACGCTGTTTTTATTATAAATAAGCCATTTGTTGACAGTCTGAGTAATACTTGGTAACATGAAGCATTGCTGTTTGACAATTTTAACCGACCACCAACAGGAGAGGTCCATGCCGCATAATCACAGCGTGGGTGTCATTATTACAGATGGTAAACGTTTTTTGCTGCAACAAAAAGATATTACGCATCCGATTGAAAGTTGGAGAAATAAGTTCTGTCTGTTTGGCGGAGGAGTGGATGGGAAAGAATCAGTTCAACGAGCTATGCGTAGAGAAATGCAGGAAGAATTCAAACCTCAACACGTTGCCATGAGAATTGTTCGCGCAGCTCAGTTATTGTGGACGTTTGAATTGCCGATGTTTGATGAGAAGAATTATACGCTCACTGTTTTTGTTAGCTTAATGCGACCGGATGATATGGATATTCTGATCAAAGCTGTCGCGGAAGAAGAGGCAGTCCAAGAAGGTCGTGGTGTTTTGTTGAATGAAGATACGGTCAAATGTTTGATGAATCAGCCGGCGGTGAATTTCGTGGCCAGTCATGATCGAGCGTTGGCGGAATATTTTGAAGATAATAACCTTCACCAGGAAACGGAGGCTTGAATGAAGAAAATGCTAGTCATTGCCGGAGCGTTTTTCGATGGGTGGGTACTTGAAGGTTGTTTGGTGGATGTTACCAAATTTTTTGGCACAATTGGATATAATGAGGCCGGCAAAAGAACTGGGTTTATGACTGATGTCTTGGGAACTGCGACTTTGTCACGGATTGTTATTACTAAAAATGAGTTCAGATTCAGGAAAGAATATACATTACCGCCTTGTACGCCTAAAGTAAAATGGTCAGAAATTGATTTCAAGTTCACTCGTCAAGGTGATCATTGGGTAGGCACTTATCATGGCAAGAAGTATGAAAGAGTTTATACAGGCTTGGATTCAGTGGTCGTAGGGAGAGGAACATTTTCTGGCAAAGCTAAGTGTTCGTTGTTCGAGGCACCGGATGGATTGTTTGAAAAGGAAGAAGGAAGCCAAGATGGCCAAGGGTAAAGATCTGTGGATTCAAGGTGTCTTCTTTTCTTGGCCAAATTTTCAAGTAGCGGTGATTTATCGTACAACCTTCTCTGCTATTTTTCGACCAACTAAGAAAGCCAATTGTTATTCTGGTGAAATTGAATTGGACTCCGGTGAGTTTACTGTCTCGGAGATTATTTTCGGTGGAGAAAGATTACGCTTTCGTCTGGTGAATGAAGAAAAGATGATATCTGCGGATGTTGATCTCAGACGTTTGGGCAGTGATCAAGAGGGATATTACTTCGAAGGTCAGTGTGCTGGTGTTAAAAAGTGGGAGGGGATGAAAGATATGAAATTCAAGAGCAAAGTAAGGTGTGTGATAAATCAAATGCCGGCCACTTTTTGGGATAAGGAATAAACAAAAAAGGAGAAATGCTATGGAAAGCAAAATGATACATTTCAGTGGAACTATCCTAGGATTGTTTGATTTTGCAACTCAGGTACATAGAGAAGAAGTGTCGTTCAAAGGAGAATTTGATTGTAAAAAAAAGACTGGGTCTTTGAAAATAGATACACAATCATTGACGATTATTGGTTTTAGAGAGATTAGGTCAGGGCAATATTCTTTTCAGGTATCATCTAATGCGAATAATCTAAATATTTCCGGTTCGTTGTTAATGAACGTTGGCAATCATTCAACCAGTCGTATTGGTGAATATCACTTTAATTCACGTAAGCAAGGTGGTAGAGACTTTAGTTGTAGTGGCAAGATCATCAGATGCCAAGTTGAAAATAGACAATCGTAATCATGACTTCCATTCGTTGGAATATTAAGAATAATAAATACTCAAGCAAATGCTTGGGTTTTTTTGTTTACTACGGATGCTACTGATTGGAAAATTTAGTCATTATGAGCTACGGATACTACGCCCTGTCATCCGACAGGGCAGTCATGTCGAATGACATGACGGATACGCAAATGACAAGGGAAGTATTTATTTGACCACACCTTTCGCAGCGTCCCGCCTCAGGTGGAAGTTGGGGAGGGAGTTTTATCTAACTATCTATTTCACCACGCCTTCAGGCGGGGAGGAAAGCTTTGTTCCCTCCGTAAACGGAGGGTGAATAATTGTCTATTTCACCACGACTTTTTTATAATCCGTCTTTGGCGGAAGGCGGGGAGGAAGACTTTATTCCCTCCCTAAAGGGAGGGGGAACTAGTTGTGGAAGTATTGATTTTTTCCAAAATAATTAAACTCTCAATATGCGGAGTTCGAGGGAAGAAGTTATAGAGTTTAGCAAACTTAATTTTGTATTGCGGTAATAGTTTAGCAATATCTCGAGCTTGAGTAGCGAGATCGCAAGAGAGATAAATAATTTGCGGCGGTTTAACTTCCAAAATTTTACTCACCACATCATCATGCATACCAGCACGAGGTGGATCCACAATTAAAAGTTTATCAGATGTAATAACATCCGTAGCTTTTTCCGCTGGTTTAAGAATGGCTTCGCAGTTCTTGAGTTTATTTAAGTTAATATTATCGTTGGCGTAATTAACAGCTTCGTCGTTTATTTCAACTAGTGTTGTTGGACGTTTTAATGGTAAAGAGATTGAACCTACACCAGAGTATAAGTCAATCAAATCTAAATTTTTTGGTAGGTGTTCTTCAATGTCGTTTAAGGCGGCGGTGAAGATTGGAGCGTTCACTTGGAAAAAACTTAAAAGTCCGTATTTTAAGTTTACGCCTTTAATGTTTTCAATTAAATAATCTTGCCCCTCAGAATAAAGTAATTTGTCCGGGCGAGATGCTGGGCATCTTGGATCAGAATAATATATTTGTAAACCAACGAAGTTGCCAGTTAACTTTGGCGGTGCAATAATTTCAATTTCATCTTTGATAAACAAGGCCGCGACTGTTTCACCAGCCTGATTAGAACGAACGACTACGGTTTTAAATATTCTTTGGGGCAATTTTGATTGGTTAATCCAGTCGAGAATTATTTGAGTAGTTTCGTTAATTTCTTTTGAGGCTAATTGACATGGTTCAATGGGATTACGGTAATGACCACCGCGATCATAAAAAGCCGGGTGAGTAACGCCATCTACTTCCCAGAAACTATATTCAATCTTGTTACGATAATGATAAATATTTTCATCGCTGGTAATTTGAATATCATCCGGCAATGAAAAGCCGCCAATTTTTTGGAAAACTTCTTTGGCTACGTTAATTTTTTCGTGATTTTCCGCTTCAGCTGTCATGATTTGCCAAGGGGAACAGGATAAATAGTGTGATTCCGTGGCGGGAATGCGATCTGGGCTGGCTTTAATAATGTTAGTGGCAGTAGCTTCTATAAAGTTTTTCTTTTTCTTAATAATTTCCACTTCCACTTCTTCACCAGGTAAAGCATTCCAAATAAAAATCTTGCGACCATCTTCCATTGTGCCGAGGGCTTGACCGCCGAAGACCAGCTTTTCGATTTTGATTATTTGGGACATAATTATCTAATTTTTTATAATCAATTTAATTAGTATCTATTTTTGTCTTGACACTAAAGTGTCAGATAAGGGAAATGGAATGTAAATATTTATCTTGGACTTTAGTCCAAAGTCCGCATACTTATTTTCTAAATTAAATTGTATATTTATTATAATAATTTTAACAATTCTTCAACGCCAACTGCCCGCACGCCGCGTGAATGTCTTGACCAAAGCGATAGCGTTCGATGACTTGAATATTATGTTTGATTAAAATATTTACAAATTGCTTAACGCGTTCCATAGGCGGTGCTTGAAACTTATCCGTGGAATTGTAAACGATAATATTTACCATTAATAATTTATTTTTTAATAATTGAGCCAGTTGTTCTGCTTGTTCGGCTGAATCATTAACCCCGTCAATTAGCAAATATTCAATCATGACTTTTCGGTTTTTGTCTTGCAAGTATTCATCAATAACTGAAATTAATTTTTTAAGCGGATAATTTTTTGCCGCAGGAATTATCGTTTCTCTGAGCTTTTGTTCTGGCGCATGTAAAGAGATGGCCAAATTGAAGTCTTCTTTTTCAGTTGAAAATTTTTCAATACCATCGACAATACCAATCGTTGAAATAGAAATTTTCCTGGCGCTGATACCGAATAGTCGAGGGTGATTTAATAATCGCGCCGCAGCCATAACATTATCATAATTTAAAAACGGTTCACCCATTCCCATGAAAACAACATTAGTCACGCGTTCTTCTGTTGTTTGCAATTGACGATTGAAAAGTAGCACTTGCTCGGCAATTTCTTCAGCGGTTAAATTTCTTTTCAAACCTAAAGTCCCGGTCGCACAAAAAACGCAACCAAGCGGGCAGCCGACTTGACTGGATACACACACTGTTAATCGGCCTTCATGTCTCATCAAAACAGTTTCAATTTTCAAACCATCCATTAAAGTTACCAACGCTTTGGTTGTTCGACCATCAGCGGAATTAAAAAACTGAGCTGGTAAATTTAAATCAACTTCCTGTTTTAGTTTTTCTCGTAAAGGTTTTGACAAATTACTTGCCTGATCCCAATCAGTGATATTGTGATGAAAAATCGCCTCCATGACCTGGTCACGGCGGAATTTTGGTTCATCTTTTATTAAGCTATTGATAATATTCCAGTTCATATATAGTCATTGACCATTGATCATTTCCGCCGAAGGTCGGATCAGCCTCCGGCTGAGAACATTGATCAACGATAAACAAAGTATGACACTTTTTAATTAATTAATCAAGTTTTTATGTAAAATTAAGCAAAATTACAGATAAGTGTAACTCTTTCCCATCTGGCTCGTCCTATATAATGTAGGGTGTAGTGCAAATATGAAATACCCATTTTGCACTATCCTTCAAGATAAATTTATGAAACGTTGTCAACAACAACCTAACCGTTCTATCGAAACCATGGTGACATTGGTCTCTGGTTTTGCTTATGATACGAATCAGGTCGGTTGTGGTTGGCGTATAGCGTCTGCATAAGGCGTAATACAATCAATAGGTGTACCCATCCGGCTTGGTAAGGCCGGTTTTTTTGACATTACGAATTTTCGAATCTGTTACGAATGTGTTCGAATAATCTCATTGCTAATCATTCGTAAAAATTCGAAATTAATTCGTATATTCGTAATGCTCTTTACAACTGAACGGTCAACCACCAACTCCTTGAAAGGGGGGAATCATGGACGCGAAAAGAGTGGAGAAAATTTATTACGCGATTTCATTTTTTTACATGTTTCCGATGGCATTGTTTTTCATTGGATATGTATTGTTCTTAGCTGAGAATGGCATGAGTGATTCGAATATTGGTATTATTAACGGAATGTTTATGCTGGGAGTGTGTTTATTGGAAATTCCAACTGGTGTCATTGCCGACGCCTTTGGTAGAAAACTGTCGGTTATCCTTGGTTTGTTTGCCTATGCCTTAAGTTATTTTGTCTATTATTTAGGGCATACTTTAGGGGGATTTATTTTAGCTGAATTGATATCGTCTTTTGGTTATTGTTTTATGAGCGGTGCTTTGGATGCTTGGTTGAAAGATTCACACGCTTTCTATCATGGTAAAAAATATTATGGCAAAATCATGACAAATGGTTTCTACTGGAAAAGAGTTGGTATGATGCTGGGCGGATTGACTGGCGCTGTTCTGATGATCAGCGGGAAACGCTGGGTTTGGTTGATATCATCGATAGTGCAATTAGCAGCGGCTTTAGTCTTTTGTAAATTGATGACTGAAGAATATTTTGTGAAGAGTAAATTCACTTTCAAATTAGCCAAAGAAAAAGTCAAATTGATTGTGCATAATAGTTTCCACTTTACGTGGAACACACTAATCATTCGCAAGTTAGCGATCCTTTCTGGTATCAGTTTCTTTGCTTGCCAGGCTTTGAATATGCAATGGACTAAATTGTTCTCTTCTATCTGGGGAGAAAGTTATTTGTGGATTGGTTACTTTTCTTTTAACGTTTGTATGCTGGGCGCTATCTTAATTGCGAAAAATTTTGTGAAACCGGAAAAAGAAAGATTGATGCTGACTGTCGGAGCATTGATTAGTGGCGTGTTTTTGTCTGCGTTGTTAATAAATCAGTCCATACCAATGATTGTTGTTGCCTTCTTGGCTTATGAAGTTGGTAGAGGAATTTTTCAGCCAGTGTACAGCGCATATTTACAACATCATGTTCCTTCCGACATCCGAGCTACCGTTACTTCTGCCACCTCCATTGTTGAACATCTTGGTATGGGCATGGGTTGGTGGTTGTCCGGTGTGGTGGTGTCGAGTTGGGGGATTGTAAATGTGTGGATGGTTTCCGGCTTGATATTCATGATAACTTTTGTAATGACATTCTGGATCCCGAAAAATCATATTGTGAAAGAATAAAAAAGAACAGCTCAAACGGGCTGTTTTTTTAATTTATTAATTGTGCTATAATTAAAATATAAAAATAAATGTATTGAATGGAGGGTTTTTGAATTTTGATCTTATGGTCAATGTTCATTGATCAATGTTCAATGAAAAAGTATGGACAAAAATGTTTCGCGTTGGGATGTCTCCACGCGCTTGTTTGTTCTCTTGGTGATCTTGGCCGTGTTTGTAGTCGGCGCCTTTATTTCAACTGTGGTGAAGGTGGTGATTGACTTCTACAACATGCCAGGCAATTATCCACGAGAAATTTCTGTGTCTGCAGATGGCAAAGTTTATGCCAAGCCAGACATTGCGAAGATTAACATTGGAACCACATCCGAAGGTTTAGATATCAAAGTGGTGGTGGATGACAATGCCAAGAAGATGAATGCGATTACCGCGAAGTTGAAGACTTTGGGTGTTGAAGATCGTGATATTCAAACGATTTCTTACAACTTGTATCCTAATTATGATTGGCCAAACAATGTAAAAACATTGACCAATTACACTTTGGACAATCAGATTGAAGTAAAAGTTCGTGATTTTACCAAGGTGAGTGAAGTGATTGCGCAGGCTACCACCTTAGGAGCAAATAATATCAATAATGTTCAATTTACTTTTGAAAATTTTGATAAAGTGAAAGAAGCGGCTCGGGCCAAGGCGATTGAAAATGCCAAGGCCAAAGCTGTGTCTTTGACTAAACAAAGTGGTTTGAAATTGGGTAAGTTAGTAAATGTCTGGGACAATGATCAATCTGGTGTTTACTATGATTACAAGGCTAGTCCAGCTGGTATGGGTGCTGGTGGTTTAATGGAATCACCTACAGTTGAATCTGGAGAACAGGAAATCGTAGTGAATGTTTCGTTGACTTATAAGTTGAAATAGGTAGATATAAAAAATTCTCCGGTGATCGGGGAGTTTTTTTATTTGGTGAATATTTTAACTACTGGAAAAATCTACTTAACTACGGATATTTTTCCAGTTACCATTCCCATCCAGCAACTGAATGAATAAGTTCCAGTTTTTGTGGCCGTAAATTCTTTAACAATAGTTTTTCCGCGTTGAAGGGCTAAAGTTTCGCTGAATAAACTCTTTGCCACCAAGCGATTAGTGCAACCGCTGGTGCCAGTGTCAGTAATTTCCCAACGAACTGGAATGCCGGCTTTGACTGTGAATGAATTGGGAGAATAACCGCTGGCGGATGCATCCATATAGATAGTTTGAGTATTTTGATTTGTTAACGTGGAATCAATAGTCGGTTGATTATTACTAAAGACGGTTTGCGGAAATATTAAGTTAATTTGATTACGAAGATTGAATAATGCAAAGATTATAATTAATAAACCAGCCGCCAAGGTTAAAGTTTTTTGATATTTATTCGGTTGCCAGAGTTTTGTTGAAAAATAGCCAATGATTAACAATGGAATGGTGGATCCTAAAGCAAAACTGGCCATGATTAACCCGCTGTGTAATGGTGAAGCGGCGATTAAACTGGCGCCCTGAGCAGTCAAAGCAAAACCACAAGGTAAGAAGAATGTGGCGACGCCGATTAGAACTGGATGGTCTATTTTATGTTTGAATTTTTCAAACAAGTTACCGCCATGAAATAGCTTTTTGATTTTTACACCGGCTAAACGTAAACCGATAATTAACATCCAAATTGAAATAATAATAATTAACCATGGGAAAAATGATTGACTTAAAGTTAAGTTTTTTCCTATCAATCCCAGAATAGTACCAAGAAGAAAGAATCCTCCAATTCTACCAAAGTTAAATTGCAAATGTGGCCAAATAGGGGATTTGTCGTTTTTCCATTGTTGTCCCAGTGAAATTACAATACCGCCAATGAGTGCCGCGCAAGTTGACACACCGGCGATCAAACCAAGTCCGGCGAATAAACCGAGCGAAGTTGAGCCTTCAATGTTAAAGTATTTATCCAATTGTAGTTTACTGATAAGAAAATATATAACAAATACTCCAATCAGCAAACCAAAAGCCAACCACCAGTTGATTCTGTTATTTTGAGTGGTGGAAAATCTATATGGCGAATCTTTGAACAGGCGATTGAGATCGTTTTCTGAAAGTTCTTTGTCTTTAAATAAAATTTCCACACGGTCGGGGTTGTGTTTGACTTCCGCTTTTTTGACCACCTCGTGGTCGTTCAAAGTTTCGGCAATAATTTTACTGCATGCTGGGCAGTGCATTCCGGATATAAAGTATGATTTGGTCATTTTTTTCATGGAGCATGGAACATTGAACATGGAGCAACGAAATGTGCTGTGTTACATGTTATGTGTTACGTGCTGCGTGCTATGTGTTACATGATGTCATTTGTTAGCAAACTTGGAAACAGTGAGGATTTTACTGATCATCGATTAATGAGTCTTGATCAATGAAAGACCCATACACTAGGTATAGGTTAAGTTTATCGCAAATGTCAATTATATCAAATTATGGAAGTTTGTTGAGGTGTTGATAACTTTGGTAAATAGCTTTGTTTGAATCATGTATTTAGGGTATAATAATAAGGTAATGAAATTAACAGTTTGACTAATTAACTGGATCATATGCCCAGTAAAATTTTAATCGCAGAAGATGAAAAACCAATGGCTCGGGCTTTGGTTTTGAAATTAACCAAAGAAGGCTTTGATGCTCAGAGTGCTGGAGATGGCGAAGAAGCTTTGCAAATCTTAGAAAAAGGTGGAATCGATCTTATGCTTTTGGATTTAGTTATGCCAAAGTTGGATGGCTTCGGAGTGTTGAAGGCAGTAAAAGAAAGAAAAATTAAAGTTAAAATAATTGTTAGTTCCAATCTTAGCCAGACTGAAGATTTTAACAAGGCAAAAGAATTGGGAGCGTTGGATTTTATGGTGAAGTCAAATGTTTCACTCAGCGAAATCGTAGAAAAAGTAAAAAAATATCTAAACGAATAAAAAGCTTAACAAGCCAAACATATGGCTAATAGGAAGGGGACTACTGAGGTCAAGGCCAAAGTAGAAAAAAACAAATCAAATAAAGGTAATCTCGAAGGTCAAACCAAAGCCAAGGTTATAACGCAGGAAGTGAAACCCGAGGCAGCGGCCAAGAAGTTGACTGACGAAAGTTTGGGAAAGGTATTGCTCGAGCAGAGTTACATCTCGGCTGATGATTTGAAGGCAGCGGAAAATTATACAAAGTCCGGGCGCGGTAAGCTCACGGAGTTTTTATTATCCAATGGAATTTTGAATAAAGATTTATTGGGCCAAGCTGTAGCTGAGTATTACAAGGTTCCTTATGCTGATTTAAATACTAATACTCCAAAGCGCGATCAAGTTTTAAAAATTCCAGAATCCTTGGCCATGCAATATCGGGCAGTCTTATATCGTGAAGATGCGAAAACTGCAGTTATTACCACTGATGCTTTGGTGGAAATGCCACCACTATCAGGTTTTCAACCTTTATTCCCAGGGAAAAAGGTGGTTTTGGCATATTCAATTTCTGATGATATTGATTTTGTCCTCGGTTACTACAAAAAGTCTCTCGAAACGCAATTCTCAAAGATTATCGAAAACCAAGCTAGGATTGCGCCTGAGTTGTTGGAAGTTATTTTCAAGGACGCTTTGGCACAAAAAGCATCAGATATTCACTTTGAACCAAACGAAAAAGATGTCTTAGTCCGCTTCAGAGTTGATGGTCTTTTGTATGCCGCTGGTCATTTACCGGTCAAATTTTATCAAAACATTTTAAATCGCGTCAAAGTTTTGAGCAATATGCGCATTGATGAGCACTATGCAGCTCAGGATGGTGCTATTCGTTTCTTTGATGATAATCACGAGAAGGTAGATATGCGTGTGTCAGTCAGCCCTACTATCGAAGGTGAAAAGATTGTTATTCGTTTGCTCAGTCATTATATCCAAAACTTTTCTTTGGCAGATTTAGGTTTGTCTGATGCTCATCGTGAAATGGTGGCCAAGGCTGCGGCGAAACCTTTTGGTATGATTCTCGTTACCGGTCCGACTGGATCAGGCAAGACTACAACTTTGTATTCATTGTTGAAACTGTTAAATAGCTCGGATGTTAATATTACTACTATTGAAGACCCGGTAGAATATCGATTGGCCGGTGTCAATCAGATTCAGGTAAATGCTGCTACAAATTTAACTTTTGCGAAAGGTTTGCGTTCTATTGTGCGTCAAGATCCGGATATTATTTTGGTGGGCGAAGTTCGTGATACGGAAACTGCTGAAATTAGTGTGAATGCGGCTTTGACCGGACATTTATTATTATCAACTTTCCATGCCAACGATGCAGCCTCAGCTATCCCTCGTTTGTTGGATATGGGTGTAGAACCATTCTTGATTTCTTCTACCTTGGAAATAATTGTGGCACAGCGTTTAGTTCGTCATATTTGTGATAATTGTAGAGTTAGTATGATTATGACGAAGAAGCAAGTGGAGGATAAATTTACCGGCGCCAGTAAGTATTTTACTGAAGAGCAAAATACGGTTTATGAAGGCAAGGGTTGTCATTTATGTAATAATACTGGCTATCGCGGACGTACTGCTATTTTTGAAGTTATTACCATTACTCCAGAAATGGAAGAGTTAATTGTTAAAAGTCCATCGACCAAAGAAATTTGGGATTTGGCCAAAAAACAAGGTGCCAGCTCAGTCTTTGAAGATGGTATTTTGAAAATTCGGGAGGGAATTACCACGATTGATGAATTGTTGCGTGTAGCTGAACCGCCAGTTGAACAAGTTGTTAGTTAAAAAAAAGGGGGAATATGGGAAAACAAGAAAACAAAAAAACAATAAAACAAAAAAGCAAAGAGAATAATAATATAAATAGCAAAAAGTTTGATTTTGCTGAGTTTTGGCGTAAATATTTTGTGCGCTATTTTGGTTGGAGCTGGAGAAAAGAGAAAGAATATTTAGTTGAGAACTTGGCTATGTTGTTAACTTCAGGTATGGATATTACTTTGGCCTTGAAGGCTATCCAATCTGAAATGAAAAGTGCTTTTTTAAAAAAGGTTTTACAAGAAGTCAACGATGATATTACCAATGGTTCCCCGATTTGGGAAGCGATGCGCAAGAGTCAGCTTTTTCCAGAGTATGTGATTGCCTTGATTCGCGTTGGTGAAGAGTCTGGTCAGCTAAATGAAAAATTGAAAGTGGTATCAGAGCAAGAAAAAAGACAAAGAGTTTTAAAATCTCGAATCACTGCGGCTTTGAGTTATCCAGTGTTAATAATATTGTTAACCTTAGTCGTGGGTGTGGCGATCAGCACCTTTGTTTTGCCCCGTTTTGTTATGTTGTTTGGTCAAATTGATAAAGAATTGCCGGTAGCCACTAAAGGTTTGATTTGGTTAAGTTCATTTCTAGTAAATAATGGTGTTTGGGCTGTGCCAATGTTCTTTGTGTTACTCGCGTTAACGGTATTTTTTGTCTTCATGTTTCCCAAAACCAAATTTATGGGTCAGTGGTTGTTTTTTCATCTGCCGGTAACAAAAAATTTGGTGCAAGAAATTGAAATTGCGCGTTTTGGTTCCAACTTGGGAACTTTATTAAAAGCTGGTTTGCCAGTGGGAGATGCTTTGGAAGCCTTGATTCGCTCGGTGAGTTTTTATAATTATAAAAAATTCTATTCATTTATAAAATCGCACGTCATGGATGGTGATACTTTTTTGCAAGCATTCAATAGCTATCCTCGTAGCCATAAACTGTTACCATTGTCTATCCAGCAAATGATCGGTTCGAGTGAACAATCTTCTTTCTTAGCGGAAAGTTTGATGGGGCTGGCGGAGGTTTACGAAGTGAAAACTGATATTACTGCCAAAAATTTAACGACCCTTTTAGAGCCAGTTTTGTTGATCTTTATCGGATTAGCAGTCTTGGGTGTGGCACTGGCTATTATTTTGCCGATTTATGGCTTGATAAATAATTTGTAATAAACATGAAAAGATCGGGCTTCAGTCTTTTAGAAATGTTAATCGTGATTACTCTATTGGGACTGCTAGCGGCATTGTCCTTTCCTTTTTATAATCCTCTAGTGGCTCGTCATAATATCGCTAGTGCACGCGATACAGTAGTCCGTAGTTTGCATCGTACCCAGCTGTTATCCATGGCAATGGCTAATGATACGACTTGGGGTATTCATTTTGAAGCGGGGAAGGTAGTGATTTTCAAAGGTGCAACCTATATCGGACGTGATGCTGCTTATGATCAGGTAAATACTCTTGCCAGTAATATAACTTTTTCAGGCTTAAATGATTTTATTTTTACTAAGTTTGACGGTTACCCCGCCAGCACCGGAACAATTACCATTACCGGAGGGAATAGCGAAACAAAAACCATTACCTTGAATGCGAAGGGGATGGTTAGCTATTAAGATAATAAATCGCTACGAATGACATATTTGCTACGAAACTACGAATAATATTTCCAATACGTAGATTTGTAGCCGATTCGTTATTAGTAGTAAATATCTGCTTACAGAGAATAAACAAAAAACAGGTTACAGTCTCGTCGAAGCGTTGCTTGCCATCGCTTTGTTTGCGTTAATTGCATCTGGATTAGCGGGTAGTTTGATTTATGGATATTTCTCAACCTCATTGGCTGGCACTAGAGAACGAGCGGCTTTCATTGGGGAAGAAGGTTTAGATGCTAGTCATAATATTCGGGATGCGGCTTATACAAACTTGGTAAATGGAACTACTGGGGTGTCCGTGGCTAGCAATGTTTGGACTTTTTCTGGAGCTTCGGATACTACCAATGGAATTACTCGCGCAATAACAATTGCGGACGCTGGTTCCAATCGTAAGCAATTAACTGAAGCGGTGACTTGGACGCAAATGACAGGTCGCGCCGGTAGTTTTAATTTGGTGACATATTTAACTAATTGGAGAAGAGTGGGTGTGGCTTTGTATAATGCATTATTAATATATGGTGATGGTACAACCAGTCCGAAATATAGAACCTATAATAATACTACTAACGTTTTTAGTACAGAAACAACCACTGTTACAAATGCGGTCTCTCCGACATTTATAATGAGAACCTCTCCAACAAAATCAGAAGCAATCGCTGCTTTTTATAATTCTTCCGGAGATATGTATGTCATGTGTTTTGATGGTACAACATGGACCGATGAGTGGAATGTAAGTGTTGGCGGTACTGGTGCTGGGAGAAGAGTCGATGTAGCTTATGAAACAGCGTCAGGCGATGTAATGGTCTTATATAGTACTAATACCGCGACAACAAACGAGTTAAACTATCGGACTAAGGCAGGAAGCGCAGGCTGCGGCACTGTGAATTGGTCGGCCGCTCAAAATCTTAACCCTGTTAGAACTGCGAATATCATTAATTATATCCGTTTGGCTTGGGATCGTCGCGCCGGACAAAATTTAATTGCTGCAACCTGGGTGGATATCAGTGATGACTTGTCGAGCGCCATTTGGACAGGATCAGCCTGGACGAATGAACCAGCGACAGTTTCAGATACCAATGTTGAAAGGGTGTCAGTTGGGCATGATCTAGAAAATATGGATATTGAATATGAGTCATTGTCTGGAGATGTCATGATGGTTTGGGGTACCACCGTTGGTAATAATGCGAATGGTGTCCGATATCGAACTTGTAATGGCGGCACATCATCTTGCACTTGGAGCGCTGTGACGACTCCCCCAACATTTAATGATGACGCTACCAACCTTGATTTATCTGCGAATCCAAATACCGACCAAATGGTTTTTGCCTCTATTGGAGAGAATCAGCGCGATTTACAAATAGGCTATTGGAGTGGGACTACTTGGACGAATACAGCAAACGTAGATACTTCATGCAATACTCCTTTTGCTGGTTCCAAGTTGGTTTCGACGGGATGGTTGATAAATGGTGCCACGACAAGGTCGGTAGTCCTTTATGAAGATCAGAATTCGAACAGCCTTAATTGGTATGTTGGAAATGTTGGTGTTTTTACTGTTCAGGGGGACTTCGTTGTTTTTCCTGCTCCTGTCAATCCAAATGGTTATTATGATATTCAAATGAATCCGCTTAGCAAAGATCAGCTGATGTTTTGTTTCTCAGATAATAATAATGATTTATTCTGTAAACGTTTAGCTATGTCAGCCGTGCCGGCTTTTACATGGACAAATTCCGATGGTGCTGTTTTAGAAACAACTTTACCTCAAAAGATAACTAGCCCATTTGCGTTTGCGTATTGGAGACAATGATTTCATTGAACATCGATCAAGGATCATTGATCATTGAACGTGAAGCAGCAAAGAATAATTTAAAATTTTTCTAATCGTTGCACGTTTAACGCTTAACGAATTACGCTTTACGAATATCGAAAAAAATGGCAAATATTATCACAACCAAATTTCAAACAAACAAACGAGGTTTTACTCTCGTGGAATTTGTGATTTATGTTGGCATTGTGGCTCTGATGATAACCAGTTTAAGTTCATTTTTAATCATGGCAGTATCGGCAAGAACTAAAGCAGAAGCAGTGGCGAATGTGGAAGAGCAGGGTATTGCGGCCATGCAAAGAATTACACAAACGATAAGAAACGCAACTAGTATTACCGCTCCTAGTATTGGCACCAGTAGTGCAACTGGAGCGACCGTGGTTGTCCCAACCGGTGCGTTAAGTCCGACTTTGTTTAATTTATCATCAGGTGTTCTTCAAATGAAAGAAGGGGCTGGCGCGTATGTTGATTTAACTTCCAGTCAAGTAGTCGTTTCAGGTTTAACTTTTTATAATGTATCGAGACCGAGTACTTCTGGATCAATGAAAATACAATTTACAGTTTCAACACCAGCTACAAGTGTCGCTCCGCATTTTACCTATTCAAAAACTTTTAATGGAACCGCTACTTTAAGACCATAATAAAATGAAGAAATTGATTCACAACAAAACCGGATTTGCCTTGATTGTTATGGTTTTGGTTATGGGAGCGGTGGCTCTGACTGTGGTGACAGTAGTTTTTGCCTTGGGAATTGGCTCCACTATGACTAGTACCGAGTTCGTGGCTTCTCATCAAGCCAAGGCTTTGGCAAACGCTTGTGCTGAGGAAGCTTTGGAGCAAGTCCGAGCGAGTACGGCCTACACTGGTACTGGAAGTCTAAGTTTGAGTACTGGCAGTTGTTCCTATACGGTTAGCAATACTGGTGGAGAAACGCGATCTATTACTACTAACGCTACGGTTAGAAATATGACTCGTCGGGTGGCGATCACGGTGACTGCGATTAATCCATATATTACTATTTCTTCATGGCAGGAAGTGGCGAATTAGATTTGAGCGATTAGCGGTTGGCGAAGAGCGATTAGGGATATGAATTATGAATTAAGGGAATAGGAACCGGTAACCCGTAACCAGTAACTAGTAATCAGTAATCGGTAACCCGTAACCAGTAATAAGTAATACGTAATATGCAACTAAAATCTATAATCTTTTAACGTTTATCGTATCACGAATAACGCTTTACGAATTACGAATATCGTTTAACGAATAACGAACTAAAACTCAGGGGTATGAAACTATTTAGCAGTTTGAAAAACAAAATATCCTTCCTGATATCAGGCTTAATTTTAATTACCGGTTTGGCGGTGGTATTTTTAGTCTTCTTTTTGACCTCTAGTTTTTTCATTCAAGAAAAAAAGGCTGATTTTGTTGCTACTATTTCAGAGCAAGTGCATGAATCGTCTCGGGTTTTTGCCGAGGCACAGCGGACTGTTCAAGCGTTGAGTGCTCATGAGATGATAGTGAAATATTTTTCTGAAAATATCCCAGCTTATCAGGATGCGGCAGTTTTGAACGAGCTAAATAGCATGAATATTGGTCTACAATATAGCGCAATATATTTGTTGAATTTGGATGGCCTGGCTTTGGTTTCCACTGATCCTCGTTTTGTCAATCAGGATTATGCTTTTCGAGAATATTTTCAAGTGGCTAAAGCTGGGAAACTGGGAGTTATGATGGCAGTAGGCGTGACCAGTAATGATCCAGGCTATTATTTTTCCGCTCCAGTTTTTAACCAAGATAAACAAGTGATTGGAATCGCAGTAATGAAATTAGATCCAAAAATTTTAAAGATTACTTTGGAACAAAGTGTTTTGTCGCGTTCGGGAAAATTAATGCTAGTAGATAAATCAGGCGTTATCTTATATTCAAATACTGAGGGTCGATTATTCAAAAGCTTGGGGGCCTTGTCTGCTCGAGAAATGGAAGTCATTATTACTGAACAAAGATTCTATAATATTGAAATATTACCTCTCCAATATGAATTAGTTCAAGAAAGGTTACGAAAACCAGTTAATAGTGTAGAATCATTTGAATTTTATGATTCAGAAGACGCTGAAAATGAGTTAATAGTTATCGCGCCTATTGAAAATGCTCCATTTTTCATAGTTTTGGAAGTAGATATGGATCAAGTCAATATGATTGCTTTTCAGATAGCTGGCTTGTTGGGGGTTTTTGTGCTATTTTTGATAATCATTTCCGTAATAGCCAGTATTTTTGGTGTGGCTAGATTATTAAAACCTTTAATCTACTTGAAGAAGAACATTGAAGCTATTGGGCGGGGTGAAACTGTCAGTGTCAATCAAATTAAAACTAAAGATGAATTACAAACTATTGGTGAATCAGTAGTCTCAGCCTCAAAATTATTGCAGTCCAGTTATAAAGAGTTGGAAGATCGTGTAGCGGAAAGAACTGAAGCCTTGCAGGCATCTTTGAAGAAAGTTGATGTGACAAAGTCGGCTATTTTAAACGTATTGGATGATGTGAATAAGGAACGGGATCGCACGAAACAGTTGGCTGATGATTTAGTTAAATTTAAACAAGCGGTGGAAAATGCCTCTGATCATATTGTGATTACCGACGCGAACGGTATCATACTGCATGCCAATCAAGCAGTAGAGAAAATTACCGGTTTCAAGATAAAAGATGTCTTGGGTAAAAAAGCTGGTAGTAAAGAGCTCTGGGGTGGTTATATGGATGAGGAATTTTATAAAAAGTTTTGGGATACTATAAAAAACAAGAAAAAAGTGTTTGTTGGAGAAATTACCAATAAACGTAAAAATGGTGAAAAGTATCAAGCTGAAGCAGCGGTGTCTCCCATTTTAGATGATAATGGCGAGGTGAAGTTTTTCCTGGGTATTGAACGAGATATTAGTGAACGTAAAGATGCGGAAGAGCAGGTACGAAAGGTTTTGAATGATTTACAAGAGAAGAGTTATGTCTTAGCTCAGGAGAAGTCCAAAGACGAAGCTTTGTTAGCCGGTATCGGAGACGGTATCATCTCTACTGATCAAGATGGTGTCGTGAATATTATCAATCGTTCGGCTGTAGATATGCTTGGTTACTCAGAAAAAGATGTGATGGGTAAGTCCTTTATTGATACAGTAAAAATTGTTGATAGCAAGGATAATGAAATATCAATGACCGAACATCCATTGGTCTTGGCGTTATCAAACGTAGAAAAAACCACCACCCCGATTGGAAAGACTAATTATTTCAAGCGTCATGACGGTACTAAATTCGCCGCTGGTATCACCGCTTCTCCGTTTGTGTTGAATGGTAGAATTGTGGGCGTCATCTTAGTCTTCCGTGATGTTAGTCGTGAAAAAGAGGTTGATATGGCGAAGACTGAGTTTGTGTCTTTGGCCTCACATCAATTGCGCACGCCGTTGTCCACTATCAATTGGTACGCAGAAATGCTTTTAGCTGGAGATGCTGGAAAAATTACTGGCGAACAAAAAGAGTATGTAAGTGAAATTTACAAGGGCAATCAGCGTATGGTGGAATTGGTGAATGCTTTGTTGAATGTCTCGAGAATCGAATTAGGCACTTTCTCGGTAGAGCCGGAAGATACAGATTTGAAAGAATTGGCGGAAAGCGTATTTGATGAATTGAAGCCTCAGTTATTAACCAAGAAAATGAAGGTGACTAAGAAGTACGATGAAAAATTAAAGCATTTATTTGTGGACAAGAAACTGATTCGTATCGTTTTCCAAAATTTGTTGACCAATGCTTTGAAATATACCCCAGAAAAGGGCAAAATTGATTTGAATATTCAAAAACGCAAGAGTGATATCTTGGTAAGTGTGACTGATACTGGTGCTGGTATTCCCAAGAAGGATCAACAAAACATATTCCAAAAATTGTTCCGTTCTGACAATGTTAAAGCTCTCGATACCAATGGAACTGGGTTAGGTTTGTATATAGTTAGATCTATTGTTGAGCAATCTGCCAAGGGTAAAATTTGGTTTGAGTCTGAAGAGGGGAAAGGGACTACCTTCTATGTTTCTCTGCCTTTGACCGGTATGAAGGCCAAAGAGGGGACTAGAGCACTCACCTAATGTTAATAAGTTTTTATATAAATATGCTACAATAATAATGGCTAAATGCCGAAGTTTTGTAGTTTAATTAAAAAAAAATCCTTCTTCGCACGATCAAAAAAACATGAAAGAAAAGAGCCAGTGGATTTCGAGCCAGGGAATGATAGCGGTAAATATGCTGATGAAGCGATTGACAATTTGATCTTGGGAATTACTAGAAACGGAGGTGCAAAGAAAAATTTAATTGCCAAGTTGGTCGGCGGAGCCGCCATGTTCCAAAAATTGATTAATACGGAAAATGGTATTGGTCATCAAAATATTGAAGCGGCGAGAGAACGATTGACTGAATTAGGGATTAGAATTGATAAAGAAGATACTGGTGGTAATACGGGGAAATTGGTAGAATTTGATTTACGCAATGGACTGGTGACGGTTCAAACAAGTTTGTAACATTACGAATATACGAATTTCTTAAGAATATTTTCGAATTATTGTTAAAGAGATAATTCGTAACAATTCGAAACTGATTCGTAAATTCGAAATTCAATATGAAGAAAACAATTTTATTAGTCGAGGACGAAGAATCTTTGCGACACGCATTGAAAATTAAGTTAGTGAATGCTGGGTATGAAGTGATAGAGGCAGAGAACGGTAAGGTGGGGTTGGATATGGCTTTGAGACATCAGCCAGATTTAATTCTCCTCGATATTGTTATGCCGGTAATGGATGGGGTGACTATGTTGGAAAAATTGCGTGCCGATGATAAGGGTGCCAATTTAGATGTTATAATGTTAACTAACTTAAATGATACCGGTAAAGTGGAATCAGCTGAGAAATCGGATGTTTCAGATTATTTGATTAAAACTGATTGGACTTTGCAAGATTTATTAAAGTTAATTGAGAAAAAAATTGGTTAAAAGGGATAATAAAAAATAGCTCGTTTTCACGAGCTATTTTTGTTTTGAATTATCTAGTAACTTCGATTTCATCAGCTTGTTCTGGGTTGCAGGCTCCAACAGTTAAGGCACCTGAAACATCTCTTTTAATATAGTAATCAGTAACAGTTGAGTCACCTGATGATGGATCGACTGGGACTTTGGGTAGATATTTTGCGTCAATCAAATCTTCTATGTCCGCACAACTGGGAGAAGTAGTGTGAGCCGTACATCCGATATCACCACCCACTGAGCAAGTGCCAATCATATAGTATGTGTCAACTAGTAAACTACCTATTGAGGTTGGGAAGTTACCATTGTTGTCAACTTGCCGATATTTAGCGGCATCGAGGACTGCTGTGACATCTGACCAGCGATTCGCATCGCGGGCTTGTTCAAACCGAGTGAGTGGGTCGAGCATGACGAAAATAATTATCGCCAAGATAGCGATGATCCCAATCACAATTAAAAGTTCAATTAAAGTGAACCCTTTTTTGTTTTTCATAGTAAGTAATTATATTAATGATCGTTATGTAAATATTATACCAGATTTTTGTGAATGAGTATACTGGGGTGTTTATAAATTCGTAAATCGCCTGCCCCGCATCGCGGGGTAAAGCGTTATTTGTAAATGAAATATAAAAAACACTCGCTTCTTTCGAAACGAGTGTTTGATTGATATTAACGACTAACAGTGATGGCCGCGCCACCTTCAGGATCGCACGCACCGACGGTTAAAACACCGGTGGAGGCTCTCATGATGTAGTAATCGGTTTCAACAGCAGTGCCGGTCGAGGGATCTAGTGGTACTGCGGATAAATGGCCGGAGGTAACTAGACCGGTCAAATTCGCACATGCGGCTTGGGTGGTTTGAGCAGTACAACCAGAATCACCACCGGTGGCACAAGTGCCGATAGTGTAATAATTACCGGCAGTTAATCCGCTTATGGTGGCAATATATGAACCGCCATTGTCAACTTGGTTGAGTTTAGCGGCATCTAGTACTGCTCCGATATCAGCCCAACGCGTTGCGTCTCGAGCATCTTGGAAGCGGGATAACGGATCGAGCGCTACGAATACGATAACTGCCAAAATAGCAATAATCGCAATTACGATGAGCAATTCGATCAAGGTAAAACCTTTTTGTTTTCTCATAGTTATTTTATTTATTAATGATCAAGTATATTATACCATATCCTAAGAGAGTAGCATATGTAGGTGTGAATAATGATGAATATAAAAAACACTCGCCTATTGCTAAGAGAGTGTTTTGTGTCTTTTTAACGGCTAACAGTAATGGCTGCGCCACCTTCAGGATCGCACGCACCGACGGTTAAAACGCCTGTAGATGCTCTCATGACATAATAATCGGTTTTAGAGGCTGTACCGGTGGAAGGATCCAATGGCACGGCTGACAAATGTCCAGAAGTGACCAAACCGGTCAAGTCTGCGCAAGCGGCAACAGTAGTTTGAGCTGTACAGCCTGTATTTCCACCAGTTACACAAGTGCCAACGGTGTAATAAGTACCGGCAGTTAATCCGCTTATAGCGGCAATGTAGGAACCACCATTATCAACTTGGTTGAGTTTAGCGGCATCTAATACTGCTCCGATATCAGCCCAACGCGTTGCGTCTCGAGCATCTTGGAAACGAGATAAGGGATCGAGTGCCACGAACACGATGACCGCCAAGATAGCGATGATCGCAATCACGATGAGCAACTCAATCAATGTAAAGCCTTTTTGTTTTCTCATATGTTATTTATTTGTTATTTGTTTGTTAAATATCAAAATAAGTGTTTGTTTAACTGATAAAATTATAGCATTATTGTGTTTAACCAGCAATTTGAGGTGTTGATAAGGGTTAGGGATGAGGTATGAGCGTTAAGCGGTTAGCGATTAGCGACTAATAACTATAATCTATAATTTTTAATCGTTTCACGTATACCGCTTTACGTTTATCGAATACCGAATTACGCATTTTTTCCAACTTCCCAAAAATAATCAAATACACTTTCCCAACTCTTAATAATTTCTGGATGAGAAATGGCCGTTATAAATGGTGGATGACCGGAGAAGAATACTATTTTATCTGGTAATACCCAGAAAGATGAAGTGAACTCAACCCCCTTAGGCAAGAATCTAACTTCAATCGGTTGGCGTTTTATTTTGTTCGGATTGATTTCACGTTCAGTGTCAACGCTGATTAAAGTTCGAGTTTGCAAGTTATTTTTTGTTTTTTGATCCAGTAAAATAAACTCGGTGTCATCAGAAAGTATTTTTGTGTAATCGCCACGGTGGGGTGAATCAAAAGTTTTAATGACTGTTCCGCGGGGGAGTGATGATATGGTGTTTTTTATGAAATTTTTAATACTTTCTTTTGTGTCATAAACTTGGGCGGTGGGAAAAGCATTTTCGTGTCGGTAAAGATCTCTTAACTGATCCTTCAAGCTTGTTGCCAGTTGGGCTTGGCTAAGAAAATGTCCCTCAAGTGCTTGCGGACTTTCCACCCAATAATATTTTGCACCGCGGTGAGTATTACAAGACACAAAACCGCGTTCAGTTAACAAATTTAAAATGCTGATCACAGTGGTTCGCGGTAAGTTAACTTTTTTGGCTACGCGAGAAGCTACAGCTTCGCCGAGTAAAGTTAAGCCGAGATAGACTTTAATTTCGTTGGTTTTGAAACCAAGTTCTTTGAGCGTGGATTGGATTTGATTCATAGCATTTCGAATTTGCGAATCAGTTACGAATATTTACGAATTATTTCCATAGCCAATAATTCGAACACATTCGAACAAAATTCGTACATTCGTAGTTAATTACGATTGCTGTCGAAATAGTTCGACAATATTACCTATAAATTTTAGCTTAAATTAAACAATTATGCAAGTGTGCGTTTTTAGTATGGCTAAAGTTACAGAAAAATTAGTTGTTTAGCGATATGATGTTAATGATCAATGATCCTTGATCAATGGTCCACCCCGCTCTTCGCGAGTGGCGGGGTCAATGTTCATTACAACTTAACAAGGGGAGACCATTATGGCCCTTACTCGCAAGAACTTTCAAAAGAAAAGAAAGTTATTGGAAGAAAAATTTAAAACTCTTGAAAATCAGAAGGTTCAATTGCAGTTGGAATGGGAAGAGTTAATGGAAAAAGGGCAGAAGTTTGTTTATGACGAGGAAAGAAAAGAACAGAACGAAAGACGAATGACTGCGTTAGAAAAGTTCATTGACACTGGCAGGTATGAACAGTCTGCGTCGGTAACGGAAAGATTTTTAAGCTCTCTTCACCCAACAAAGCTGGGAGGTAAAAATGTTAAAGGATCTTATTGAAGTAAAACAAAAGAAATACAAAGAAAAAATTGATGAAATTGATAAGAAAATACAATCTTTAGAACAAAAGAGAAAGTTATTGGAAGAAAAGTATAAGAAGAGTTTTTGGAAGGTCATTGATAAGCTAAAGGAGTGTTGTTTGGGTGTGGTAGAGCCAAAAGAGTCTTCTGCTAATAAGAGTTGTCCAATGTATTGTCCATTCTTGGAAGTAATTACTGAGTATCGTAGTGATGATGATGTTTGGATCGATTCCATTAACTCTTCATCATGGGAAGAAATTATCGGGCATAAATGTCATTTTCCTAAACGTTATGCTGATGTGAAACGAGAACTCGAAGCAAAATATAAACGTACAAATCGCTTCGGCGATTGATTCTTTTGATCAATGTTCTCAGCCGGAGGCTGATCCGTCCTTCGGCGGAAATGACCAACAGGAGGCTCCCATGAACGCCAAGGTGATCTTCCCCGGTACGTTCTGTCCGCCGACCTATGGGCACGTCGAGATCGTGAAGCGCGCGGCTGAACTTTTTCCCGAGCTGATCGTGCTGTGCTCGGTCAATCCGGAGAAGAATCACAATTGGTTCACTCCGGACGAGTGCGTCGACCTGTGGGCGGCCTATGAACTACCCGTGGGTGTGACGGTTACGACTCTGGAAAAGTTCTTGGTCAATGATTGGCACGGTGAAAAGCTGATCATGGTTCGCGGTGTGCGTGATGATAAAGATTTTGAACATGAGAAGTCGGTCATCAAGAGCAACTTTGAAGCGTTTGGTGTTTCGGATTACTATTTCATCCTGACTGGTAGTGAGTTTACCAATATTTCTTCGTCGCGCGCTAGAGCTTTGGCTGAGGAATTTGACATTGAACACTTGCCTGAAGTTGTGGCTCCACTGATTGTGACTAAACTGTTGGAAAAAGTAATGGAAGCCAAGAACGTGATCATGGTAGTTGGTCGTCCGGGATGTGGCAAAACGACATTTTTGAAAGAGTTGGCGAAAGATTCGAATAATCATGTTATCTTCACCGACGACTTCAATCATCATTTGGCAAAAATTATCAGAGAACATTATCCGCATGAAAGTTTGTTTGATGCCGGAATGAATCATGAGTTTGAAGTTCAGCGTTTGCTGGCTCCTCATTGGTTCTTCTTGCTGAAGATGTATCTCAAGACCGCTCCCAAGGGGAAGAACATTTTTATTGAAATCGCCTACGGTTTGTCGCCTCGTTATAGCTTGTTCCGTTATGTTGGTGGTAAGATTTTGCGAGTTTATTGCTCGGAAAAGATTGAATTGGAAAGATTAGATGCGCGTGGTACGCCAGAACATAGGCGTTTCCTTGAGCGTCTGCCGTCTGAAAATGAAGTTTATGAGATTGTGAAGGCTAATCACTTGAAAATGAATGAAATTGAGAATAATGGTGATCTCGATTCTTTGGTCTCAAAGGCGCGTGAATTCAAATGGAGGGAATGATCATGAAAACGCTGGTAAGTCACATGGTGAAGCTGTTGGCCACTATGATCAGTAACATTTATTTCGAGTTGGTGAAACTCGATGTTGAACTGGCCAGATTAGTTCTGAGAAGTTTAATTGCCTATTTGGAAGACTTTATTGGTAGTGTGAATTATTTGCTGCTTGGTAATGACTAATTTTAGTGAACAAGAAGGCCCGCCTCTGCAGAGCAGAGTCGAGGCAGGCCACGTACCGTATGGTAGCGTGGCAGGGAGGTAATTATGCTAAACTTATTCATCAATTTGATTTTCGGACATCTGGTAGGCGATTATCTGCTTCAGTCAAAGAGTATGGCACTGAAAAAGGGTTTGCCTGGTTGGATCGGCTGGAAGTGGTGTTTGTTTCATTGCTTGGTCTACACTTTTGCAGTGTGCGCTTTCTTGAAGACTGTAAATCCTCTGGCAATCGCAATTGTATTTCTCAGCCATGTCGCCATTGATCGTTGGTCTCTGGCAGATAAATGGTTGAAGCTGATTCGTGGTCGAACTTTCTTGGCTGCGTATGCCAGCACTGAACCGACTCGAGAATTCGATATTGCCTTCACTTCAATCGTTTACACGGTAGTTGATAATACTTGGCATATTTTGATCATGTATTACGGCTTGCTGTTCTTGGTAAAATAATAATAACTCGGTTAAAAAGCCGAGTTTTATAATAAACAAAAAACAGCATACGCTGTTACTTTTTTACTTAGCACTTATTTTACTTATAAACTTACGGACTTGCAATTGGTCGGGGTGAGGGGACTTGAACCTCCGACCTCACGCACCCGAAGCGTGCGCTCTAGCCAACTGAGCTACACCCCGACGATAATTTAATTGATAATGGCGGTGCTATGCATCGGATACATGGCGTGCCATCCGTAGCGCAGGCTTTATCTTGCCCTTCTTCGCATAAAGCTACGAAGGGCATCCTTCGCTGCGCGAAGGATGGTGGGCGGGGAGAGATTTGAACTCTCATGAGGTTGCCCCCACTGCGCTCTGAACGCAGCGCGTCTACCAGTTTCGCCACTCGCCCATGCAATTTTAAATTCTAAGCACTAAATTTGAAATTCTAAAAAATATGTGGAGTGCCATTCGTAGCTCGCGTCATTGTTATTGTCACGAACTACTATATTGGTCCTCCTTCGCTGAAGCTACGGAGGACATTCTTCGCTCTAGCGAGCGAAGAATGGTGGACCTGAGGGGAGTCGAACCCCTGACCTCTGCAATGCGAATGCAGCGCTCTAGCCAAACTGAGCTACAGGCCCATGATTTATTGTAACGTAGCGAAGGTGCTGGGCAAACTGCTTGTCCCGCAGAAACGAAGTGTATGCGGGAAGCTACAGGCCAATGATGTTTGTTAATGGTCGGGCTGATCCCGCTGAGCGGGACGGCCTCATTTATCTCATGTTGGTCGGGCTGACTGGACTTGAACCAGCGGCCTCATGCACCCCATGCATGCGCTCTAGCCAACTGAGCTACAACCCGACGATTGTTATTTGTAGCGAAGGAATGTCCAACCCCGAAGGGGCCCCTTCGGGGCTGCGGAGTCCTCCGAAGCTTTAGCGAAGGAGGAAGCTACAACCCGCCGATTCATTAAGTTAATACTAAATTAACAGTATCCAGATTATAAAACAAATAATGATTTTTTTCAAGTGCAGTTAATGTTGTATGTAATATGACAAGTAAGGTTAGTGACACAGATGTTTTTGATATTTATTGATTTTTTGGGGATGAATAATTTGGTTTGTTATCGACAAAAATGGTATAATAATAACAACTAAAGATTAATGATTTAATATGCGTTTACCGGATGAAAAAATCTTGGGAGTTTTGAACAAAAATAAAGTTATTACCAATAAAGAAGGCGAAGATTTAATCGCCAAAGCCGATGAACAAAAAGTTTCATTGTTTGATTATGTAATTGGTAAAGATTTAATTGATCGAGATAAGCTCGGTCGCATGGTAGCCAAGGATTTTGGTGTGAATTATATTGATTTATCTAAAACAACGGTTGACCCGGAGGTTTTGAAATTGATGCCTGAGATTGTGGCGAAGAAAAGTGTGGCTGTGGTTTTCGGTCATGATAAGAACGGTGTTCATTTGGCCGTCAATGATCCAGAAGATAAAGATTTTATAAAAAACTTTTCCAAACGAGTGGATGATGAAGTGGTTGTGTATTTCGCTGATATGGAATCTTTGGGTCATGTTTTGAATCAATTCGCCGCACAGGTTGGAGATGAAGACTTGGAGAAATTAATTCGGGGTGCAGGTGAAGGCGAGGGCAGCCAGGGAAAAGATTTACCGGTAATTAAAATTGTCGACCGTATTTTAGCTTTGAGTTACAATAACAAAGCCTCAGATATTCACATTGAACCATTTGATGAAGTCACCTATATTCGTTTTCGCATTGATGGTATCTTGCATGATATTATTTCCATCCCAAAAAACCTGGAAGATTTGATAGTTACTCGTATTAAAATATTAGCCAGGTTGAGAACCGATGAACATCGAGCCGCACAAGATGGTCGTTTACGCTTTGTCGTAGATGGTGCAAAGGTAGATGTCCGTGTTTCTATCGTGCCAGTGATTCACGGAGAAAAGATTGTTATGCGGTTATTGTCTGAACGTTCTCGACAATATGATCTGGAAAATTTAGGATTCAGTCCGGCGGATTTGAAAAAGATTCAAAATAATATTGATAAGCCGTGGGGCATGATTCTGGCCACCGGACCAACCGGTTCGGGTAAAACCACTACCTTGTATGCCATTTTAAAAAAACTGTATAGTCGTGAAGTAAACATCTCGACGATTGAAGATCCGGTGGAATACGACATGGAGGGGATCAATCAAATTCAAGTAAATGCTGCCACCAATCTAACTTTTTCTGATGGTTTACGAGCCATTGTTCGTCAAGATCCCGATATTATCATGGTGGGAGAAATTCGTGATCAGGAAACTGCTAGTATAGCCATTAACTCCGCTATGACCGGACATTTAGTTCTATCAACATTGCATACTAATGATGCTCCTACCACCTTACCGCGATTGTTAGATATGGGAATCAAATCATTTTTAGTGGCGTCAACTGTTAATATTGTAGTTGGGCAACGTTTAGTGCGTAAAATTTGTACCGAATGTAAATATCAGACGCATGCGAGTCCTGAAACTATAAAATATATTGAGAAACAACTATCATCAGACATTATAAAAAAATTCAAGCTCTTGGATAAAAGTACCCAGTTCTCCTATGGTAAAGGTTGTGCTAATTGTCAAAATACCGGCTTTAAGGGGCGTCAAGGTATTTATGAGATCATGGATATGACCGAGGAATTAAAAGCTTTAATTATGGAACGCGCTAACGCTTCTATCATTCGCGCCAAAGCGATTGAGCAAGGCATGACTACCATGGTGGAGGATGGCATCCGAAAACTTTTAGAAGGCATCACCACGGTAGAAGAAGTGTTGCGTGTGACAAGAGAGTAATATGGTCAAAAAAACAATAAAACAAGAAAACCCGCCAGAGGCGGATCAGCCTCCGGCTGACAAGAAAGCAATAAAGCAAGAAAATAAAGAATTGAAAAAGCGTAAAGAATCAAAAATAACTTTTGAAGAACCGCCAGTGGATCTCGATAAGGTTGAAGAAAAGGTTGTTAAAAAAATCAAGGTGGAGAAGCCTTCGGTTGAGGATGTGGTTAAAAAAGCCAAACAACCGATTTATCTTGGTGGTGTGTCGCGCAAGACGATTTTGTATTTTACTAAGAACTTGTCAATTTTATTGAGAACTGGGTCCACGGTTTCAGAATCATTGGAAGTACTCAATGTGGAAGTCAAAGATCAGTTTCATAAGATTTTACAGCAAATTATTGATGATGTGCAACGAGGGGTGTCTCTTAGTGACGCTCTGGCTGAGCATCCCAAAGTGTTTGCTGAGTTGTATGTAAATATTGTAAAAATTGGCGAGGAATCTGGTAATCTTGAAAAGAACTTGGAATATCTTGCGCAACAATTGAACAGCTCATATCAACTGAGAAAGAAAATCGTGGGTGCCATGATTTATCCAATTATTATTCTTTCTGGTATTTTTTTCCTAGGGACAGGTTTGGCTATTTATATCTTGCCCAAGATTAGTCAACTGTTTCGCAGTTTCAAGATCAAACTACCGTGGACAACTAATATGTTAATTAGTTTGTCTGATTTTATGCAAAAGCATGGTTTTGCGACATTGATGATTATTATCGCGACCTTTATTGCAGTGGTAGTCATTAGAAGAATAAAAGTGATTAAACCATTTTTACATTCCATAGTCCTGAAAACACCGGTAGTCGGGCGTATTTCAAGACATTTCAACTTGTCCATGTTTTATCGTAGTCTTTCCATCTTATTGAAAAGTGGAGTGACGATTGATGAGGCATTGAAGGTGGTAAGCAAGACAACTACCAACATGGTTTATCGCAATTTTATTTTAGCCACTTGTACCAGTATTAAATCAGGTGAAAGCTTGTATGATATTTTGCATCGTAATAGCAAGCTGATTCCCCCGACAGATTCACAGATCATCAATGTGGGGGAGGCCTCTGGCACCATGTCAGATTCATTGTCATATATCGCGGAAATACACGAGGAAGAGTTAAATGATATCACTCGCAACTTATCCAGTATCATTGAACCGGTATTATTCATTTTCTTGGGTGTGGTGGTGGCGATTTTGGCTATGTCAATTATTACTCCAATTTATTCTATTACCGGTCAATTTAAATAATTATGCATAAAGGTTTTACATTGTTAGAGATGATGGTGGCGCTGGGAATTATTATCCTCTTGGCCGCTGTGACTGTGCCTTTTTATAACCAAATTTCTTTCTCGCGCACGACTGAATCAGCCAGAGGAGAATTAACGTCTGTATTACGTTTAGCGGCCAGCCAAGCCTCGGCCAGCCAGAATGATAGCGCTTTTGGTGTCTATATTTTATCCAATCATTATATTTTATTCCGAGGCAATAGTTATGCCAGCCGGATAGCAGTAGAAGATCGTAGTTTTGATTTACCTGCGGGAATTACTTTGTCTGGTTTGAATGAAGTGGTTTTTGCCAAACAAACTGGATTACCCAATGTTACGGGAACGATTAGTTTAATTAATCAATTGGGACAAACCATGACGGTTTCTATAAATTCACAAGGCTTGATATATTAACATGAAAAAAAATAGTGGTTATAATTTGTTGGAAGTAGTGTTGGCCCTAGGTCTTTTTTTTGTATTAATGACAGGTGTTGCTTTGTTGGCTTCACGCTATGTCGGGGCTTTGACTCGTGCCGTCGAATTGCAGGATGTGTCACTTATCGCCAGTGAAACGCAGGAAGCTTTGGACAAATTAGCCTCGTCGAGTTGGGCCAGTTTGACCGATGGTCCACATGGTTTGACTACGTTGGGGAGTGATTGGCAATTGTCAGGTAGTTCTGATTTGATTAATAGTAAATACACACGGCAGATAACTGTGGCTTCGGTAAATCGCGACAGTAGTTGCAATTTAGTTACCTCGGGCGGTACGGCTGATCCAGATACGAAAACAGTTGTGACCCAGCTTAGTTGGACAGAGAGAGGTCAGAATTTATCGAAATCTTTTTATTCATATGTAACAAATTGGAGAAGCCCAAGTTCCTCATGTCTGATCGTTGGCCAAGCTGGTGGTTTGGGATTGAATACTGGTACGGCGACTCGTAATGAATATTTTGATTGGATTAATTTTTTGGTCACAATAGACAATGTTCGGATTACCAATAATTATTCTGGGAGCGTGACGATTGACAAAGTTCAAGTATATTTTGATAAACCGGGAATGAAGATTACCAATTTTAAAATCAATGGATCAACTCGCTGGGGATGGTTAGGTCCTGGCTCTCCGGGAGGCATGCAATCATCGGATGCCATTTTGGATATTTCAAACTATACTTTTACTCAAGGTCAAACTGTTACCGTGAAAATGCAATTTACCACCAGTTCCTCTGGTCCGATAAATTTTCATATTAAATTCATTATGACTGATTTGAGTGAAGTGGAAACTAATGGTTTTACATTATAATTGATTAAATTTGTGAAAAAAATAGGCATTACATTGATAGAATTGCTAATATACATAGGATTGTCTGCGATAATACTATCTGCGTTGGTTTATGTGACCTTTAATTTGCTTGGTGACAATGTTCGTGCTGATGTTATGGCTCGATTAAACGATGAAACCAGCTTGGTAAAAGAACGAATAACTTATTATGTCAATCGAGCTGATAGTCTGGATGCAGGAAGTATTTATGCTATTAATCCGAGTACTTTGATTGTTAATGATGGAGGGATCTTAAATCGATTTGAAATATATACAAAAACAGTGACTATTAATGGCAATGCTATTGATATAAAAAAATTGCGATTTAAATCAGGCAGTGGCGACTACGTTGATCTAACCAGTGACACGGTCACGGTTGACCGATTTATTGTGACGGATATGTCAAACAGTTCCATCGGTAGTGTTCGCGTGGATTGGCAAGTGCGCTCTCGCAATGCCGCCGGAGGAAAATATTATAATTCACTTTATGCCAATACCTTCTCAGCCACCATCAAAAAGTAAAGGTTTTGTTATGATCGCTTTGGTAATTTTACTGGGTGCGATTATGGCTGTGGTCAGCGTGAGGACCGCACTTTTCAGTTTGACCGAGTTAGATGTTTCAACAAAACGACTCGCTACCGAGCAAATTAAACAACAAGCCCAAGGTTGTTTGTCTGAAGCAATTTTACATCTACGCAAAAATAGTAGTTTTACCACATCCACGGTAAACATTGGCGGTGGTTCCTGTACCACAACTGTTACCGGCGGCGGTAATGACAGAGTGATAACTGTCGTGGCGGTTCAAGGTGTTTACAATTACACATTACATGCGACCGTTACTATTTCTCCCTTTGTGGTGAGTGAGTGGGGAAATTAGCAGGTAGACACGCAAGATTTTGCGTGTCCACGGGTTCCCCACCAAAATAAAAAAAGCCTCTGTTTTCACAGGGCTTTTCTGTTTTTTATTGAGCTATAGTACCATTTAAATCAGTATCGTAGAGAATTCTTTCTGAAACGTGTCGGTAATTGACGATTTCGTCTGGGGTGAACCAAAGATTGATTTCGCGTTCCGCTTCTTCCACTTTGTCTGAGCAGTGAATCAAGTTTCGAACTGCGCGTTCGTCATAACTAGCTAAATCATACGAGTCAAGCGTTAAATCACCGCGAATAGTTCCGACATCAGAAGTTAAAGGTTCTGTGCCACCCACGA
>CAZQEI010000007.1:69204-72258 GCA_964592195.1 uncultured Gammaproteobacteria bacterium
GGGATGATGAATTTAAAAGCTACGAATTTTAGGCCGGTGCGTTCGAATCGGCTGATAATATCGCCAATTAAACCGCGTTGAATACCATCTGGTTTGATGGCCACGAATGAGCGTTCAGTCTTCATAAAATTTCGAATTTACGAATTTGTTTCGAATATGTACGAATTATCGATAATGTTAGTTATTCGAAAGAATTCGTAATCAATTCGTGAATTCGTAATGCTAATTATTGTGCCAATTATATCACCTTATTAGCTTTTGTAAAGGCTTATTTTATTAGTCCCCAACGACGTAATACCATCTTCTCCAGACGACCAAAGACCAGTTTATCGAACAAAATGCCAATAATAATGATTACTAACATGACTGCCATGACCTGAGCCATGTCGTTAAGTTCTCGGCCCATCATCAATAGTTGACCAAGTCCAGCAGTAATAAATAACATTTCTCCAGACATTAACGATCTCCACGCAAATGACCAGGATTGTTTTAATGTTGTCATGAAGTGGGGGAGAATAGCGGGAATGATGATGTATCTTAATAATTTAATTCCTCTTAATCCAAAAACATGACCGGCTTTTAATAAAATGGTGGGAATGTTTTGAATCGCGCCCTCAACGCCGATCGCCACGCTTAAGATTGATCCCATGATAATGACAAAGATTATCGCATTCTCATTCAATCCAAACCACAATAAGGCTAATGGTAACCAACAAATACTGGGCAAAGTTTGTAATCCAAGAATTAGAAAGCCCAGAGTTTTTTTTAACAGTTGATTCTTGGCAATAGCGAGTCCAATCAAACCACCGCCCAGCACTGACCAGAAAAAGCCGACGAATAATCGTTTTAAGCTGATTAAAATCCCAATAATATATTTGCCCGATAAAAATCCAGCCCCTAGAGTTTTAAATACTTTTAATGGTGAAGGGAATAACCAGCGTGGCCATATTCCACTTTGCGCAAGAATGTCCCAAATGATAATCAAAATAATCAAGAAGAGAATTAAATAAAATATATTTTCCAGTTTTCTCCTCATACGCGTCGGCTCCTTTCCACCACCGCGTCAATTTCTTCCTTGAGATGATTCATTATTTCATTACTAATTGCCATCATGTTGAGATCGCTGAAAGTGCGTGGTCTTGGTAAGTCAATATTGAACTCTTTTTTTATTTTCCCCGGACGAGCCGTCATAACTAATACTCGATCACCTAGGCAAACCGCTTCTCGGACATTGTGAGTGACTAAAATAATAGTTTTTTTCGTGGCGAACCATATTTCTTGTAGCTCATGATACATAATTTCCCGGGTCTGTGCATCAAGCGCGGCGAAAGGTTCGTCCATGAGTAATATTTCCGGTTCGGTAATTAACATGCGAGCTAGAGCTACGCGTTGTTTCATGCCCCCAGACAACTCGTGAGGATAAGCCTTGGCAAAATTTTGTAAATGCACCATGTTTAAAAAGTGATTGACGCGTTCATCCACTTCAGTGCGAGGTAAATTTTTAATTTTCAAACCAAAAGCGATATTATCTTTTACCGATAACCAGGGAAACAAGGCTGATTCCTGAAACATGAAGCCAAGTTTTTCTGGTGCATTAAATTCACCTTCGGTTGGAAGTTCTAATCCAGCAATGATATTTAATAAAGTTGATTTTCCACAGCCGGAAGGGCCAACCAGACACAAAAATTCTCCGTGGTTGACGTTCACATTAATATCACTAAGCGCATGTATCGGACCGTGTTGAGACGGGAAGTGTTTATTGATTTTATTGATTTGTAATTTCATGATAGAGGGTTAAATCATACAGGTTAGTTAAATCTGGCGCGGTTTCCCCCAAAAAACCGGCTTCAAATGCCCATTGAGCAAAGGTTTTGACTGAATTTGATAATGGATCGATGGTTAAATCTAATCTTGACCAAGCATCAATCAAAACTTGATCAGCTAATTTCTTGCCTGTCGCTTTTTCAATTTCCTGGTTAACAATTTTTTGTGCTTCAGATGGATTAATTAATATCCAGTTCGTGACATCGCGATGGGCGATTAAAAACTTTTTAACAATGTCTGGATGAGTGTTTAAAAATTCAGTGCGAACAATGATATTCGTGGTGCAAAACTCAGAATTTTCCCAGAGATTTCTTTCATCGATCAATATTTTTGCCCCAGCTTCGTTGATCAAACGAGCCGCCCAAGGTTCTGGCGCCCAAGCCGCGTCAATTTCTTTTTTGGCGAACATGGTTAATTGATCAGCATTGGCAATAGGAATGATTTGAGCTTTGTCAGTTAAATTATTTTCTTTTAAGTAATGTCGTAATGAGATATCCTGAGTGTTCCCTTGTTGAGGTGAAGCGATTTTCTTGCCAATTAAGGCCTTGGAATTCTCTTTGAGAAAAAGATCCGTTAATTCTGGCTGACCAACTAGCACCGCGCCACCGGAATTTGAACCACTGATAATGCGGAGCGCTTGGCCTTCAGATTTTATATAACCATTAATAGCTGGGCTGGGACCAATGTAACCAAGATCAATTTCACCGGCGAATAAGGCTTCGATTTCAGCTGGACCAGCATTAAATGTTTTGGAAGTAATTTTAACATCACCCAAGGCAGCTTGGAAATCACCTCGGTTGACGCCCACTAGGGCTTGGGCGTGAGTTAAATTAGGGAAATAACCGAGTTTTACTTCAGTTAATTTCGCTTCAGGTTTTTTGGTAGTGCAACCTGTCAAAAGCACGAGCAAGAACAAAAGTAAGAACAGTTTTTTCATATTGATTAAATTAATTCTGCAAGAGAAGTTTTTTCTAATTTATTTGAAACATAATCGCGAATGTCTTTCATTACCGTTAAAACTTTTTTTTCTTTACTAATAGGTGTTTGTTCGTGGAAATAATAACTGGCTGCTAAAGTGGGAGCCAATGCTCCGTCCATAATTCGAATTATTTCCGCCAAAAAAATCTTATTGGCTGGTTTGGCGAGCTGATACCCGCCATTGGGTCCAAGTTTGGTAATAATTAACTTGTGTTGGCGTAATTTTAAAAACAAAGATTCCAAATATTTTTT
>CAZQEI010000008.1:0-2171 GCA_964592195.1 uncultured Gammaproteobacteria bacterium
GCTCGAGATGTTAAGCGAGTTAGCGATATTGGAGTGTTGCGCAGTGCTATGACTCAAGTCAAAGTTCAATATGGGTCTTATCGTGAATCTGGTTGCGCGGCGGGTGGTGTTTCGACATGCGTGGGTTTCAAGCTGAACGATGCTTTACCAACTTTGAAAAATTTTCACGATCCAGTTGCTGGTACTTTGTGTTCTCAAAATTGCAATGTCCCATGTGAATATTCTTTTACCGATGCCCCCCAAGATAATACCTTTGAAGTTTTATTCTATTTAGAAAAAGGCGTTGGTAATTATCCTCAAAAAGGTTGCTATAGTCTGACCGAAGCCGGCATTCAAAAGAAATAAGTTAAGGGTTGATTTTACCTCTGCTTTTTGTTAAAATGATTTTTCTACCAATAACGAATCCGCTACGAAACTACGAATTTAGAAGTTGTGTTTATCAATACGTAGATTCGTAGCTAATATGTCATTCGTAGGCACTAACTATTGCTTATGTCAGATGAACAAAAATTTATATTCTACGTAATCGCCATTGGCGTGTTTTGTTTTTCTATTTTTAAGGCGACGGCAAGCGATGCTATGGAATTGGCGTTAGTTAATGATGTTCGTCTGGATTTAGCAACTGTCACTCGAGGTTATAATGTACCAAGCGGAGATGAGAATTTTAATATTTCGATTGCCGCTAGACAATTTACGGCACCAGTGTCAGTTAAGATTGAAGAATTACTAGACGAAAAAGAAACAAGTCTACCAGATGAGTTAGCAGCGGAAACTGATAATTATATCTATGATATTAAAACTACATACAAAGGTATTTTGAAATCGCCTGTTAAATTAGTTTTTGATTATACTGGAACAATAAATGAAAAATCTGCTGTTTATTATTACGATAAAGGCAAAGTTAAATGGATAGCTTTACCAACCGTTATTGATATCAATAATCATCGCGTTATTTCAAAGACTCCATTTCCCTATGCTGAAGTGGTAGTAGCTGGTCCGGCGGAGAAAAAAGTGATTGAACAAATAAATGATACAGTCGTGGCAGACGATGGGTTTACCGCCCATGGCGCGATTGCCGTTGATGAAGATGGTCAAGTGATTTTTGAAAAAAATCCGGATAAAGTTTGGCCGTTAGCCAGTTTAACCAAGTTGATGACTGCTTATGTTTTCTTACAACATCAGCCAGATTGGAATAAAAAAATAAAAATTGAAAAGTCAGATATAGTTGGTGGTGCCAGTGTTTATTATCAAGTGGGAGATTTAGTGACTGTAAAAGATTTGTTTTACTCAATGTTAATAGGGTCAAAGAATGATTCCACTATGGCGATAATGCGTGCCACAGGGTTAACTAATAAGCAGTTTATTGCAGAGATGAATCAAATTGCTAAAGATTGGGAATTAACCAATACGAAGTTTTATGAACCAACTGGGTTAGATGCGCGAAATGTTTCTACAGCGCGTGAATTTATTGTTGTGGCTCAGAAAGTTTATGCTTATCCTGAAATGGCCAAAGCTATGGAGTATGATTATTACCCAATGAAATATGAACGAAAAGGCGTGTCTTGGAAGGCGAATATTAAAAATACCAATTTAACTATTATTCAAAAAGATTTATACGTTTTAGGTAGTAAGACTGGTTGGACAGAAGAGGCTGATCATAATCTTGTTACTAAAGCCAAGAAAACTAAAAACGATGAACATGCCTATATTGCTTTAGTCTTGGGTTCTCGTGTTTGGAAAAATTATGATGAGGTGTATACCATGTTACAAAAGGGTTTTGATTTGAAACAAACAGTAGCGTTAAAATAGTTGGTATGCCCAAAGTAAAAAAGATAAACAAAATTGCCGTGGCTATGAGTGGCGGAGTAGACTCGTCTGTCGTAGCCGCCATGTTAAAAGATCAAGGACATGATGTCTTTGGTGTTTTTTTTCATCTGGGTGGTCAGAAATGCGCTAGTGGCTTTCGTGAAAATATTTGCTGTTCATTGGAAGCGCAGGAAGATGCTCGTCGTGTGGCTCAACAATTAGATATTCCCTTTTACACTTTGAATGTCAGTGAAATGTTTGAGTCTGCGATTGTTGATGATTTTGTGAATGAATATGCGGCTGGTAAAACACCCAATCCTTGTGTCCGTTGTAATCGTTTGATTAAATTTGGTGAAGCTTTAGAT
>CAZQEI010000008.1:2181-51272 GCA_964592195.1 uncultured Gammaproteobacteria bacterium
TCGCGTATTAGCTATGGGGGCAGATTATATGGCCACCGGTAATTATGCCAAAGTGACACCAGCTATTGATAAGAATGATCTTTTTCGTTTATATAAAAGTAATGATCCTGCTAAAGATCAAACTTATTTTTTGGCTCAGTTGAATCAAGAACAATTATCACATATTATGTTCCCTTTGGCTGCGTTAACAAAACCGGAAGTGCGCAAATTAGCCAAAAAATATAAATTAGCCACTGCTTCTAAGAAAGAATCGCAGGAAGTGTGTTTTGTGCCAAAAGATGGATTAACAGATTTTTTGAAAGAACATATTCCCATGAAACCGGGGAAAATATTTGATGTCGCGACTGGTAATGAAATTGGAGAACATCAAGGATTATTAGGCTTTACTATTGGGCAAAGAAAAGGTTTGGGAATGGCAGGCGGGCCGTGGTTTGTGAAAAGTCTGGATGTTGAAAACAATATTTTGTGGGCAACGACCGATTTGGAATTAATTAAAAGTAATATCGTTTTAGTTGAAAACTTAAATTGGATCTCTGGACAAGAACCCAAATCTGCTAATTTAACAGTGAAGGTTAGATATCATGCAGATGAAGTGCCTGTTTCTAACTTTGAAAAACAGAATAATATTTATAAATTCGAATTAGCTTCTCCTCAGTTATCTGTGACACCAGGGCAAACTGCTGTGTTCTATGATGGGGATGAATGCTTGGGTGGGGGGACAATTATATGACAAAACTTGAAGATATTGATTTTGATGAGTTAAAATCCAAATGGGATGAATATAAGAAAAATAAACCAAAGGTTGATGCTGAACATAAAGCTGATATGTCGAAGCATAAGGTAAAGTATTTTTTCTTTTCAATATTATTTACCGCCTTGAGTTTTGTTTTTTGGAGTGTCAGTTTTTTTGGTCGCACAGCCTTTGAAAACGCATTCAATTGGATAATTGCTATGGTGGTGTCTTCAATATTTTTATTGGTTGGTGTTTATTGTGTTTTGGCCTATGGCTGGATGATTATTCGCAGAAAGTAAATTTTTCGTTATTATCGTGCGCACGCAAGATTTTGCGTGCCTTTGTTATATCGTTAGGGCGCAATACTTTGCGTCCGACTCCGTTTTTTTCTGTCGTGTTCCCCTTGACTAGTCGATATTATTTTGGTAAAAGTTATCTTCATGTTCCTTTCAATCAACAACCTCCCCATCAGGGAAAAGGAGTGAGCCATGTATGGACTGATTATCGCTTTCTTTTGGTTTTTGTTTGCCGGCGGTTTGAATGCGTTTAATCAAAGCGGTGCTTTTCTGAGTGCAGCTGATTTCCTTTACACTTGGTATTGGATTTTTGGAGCTTTGACTTTTATTTTTGTAGCTATTGCCATTATCAGTAGCCTATTTGCTGGAGTAGTTTTGGGTGGAGCCTTATTTGGTAAAATCGGAGTCTTTTTGGGCGTGAATGTGGCCTCGTATGGTTCATTTATGGCTTTTGCAAAAATAATTTTCAAAAAGGCTTTTTTGATTCTCGGAGCTTATCTTCTGGCAACTGCAGGAAATTGGGATATTCCTTTGGCATCCTTTAGTATGTTTAATTTGGTTATGGGATTTGGAATGATTTTCTTTGTAATCATGTACGATCGTGCTGGTCGCACGGTTCGTCGTTAATAGCCATCGAAAGGAGTTCTTGCCATGCCAATTGCACCCGATAAACAAGCCATGATCGAAAAAGTACTGCGTTTGTCCATTAATGGGATTATCAATCACTGGCAGACGTCGTCTGGGGCCAGTTCATTTCGACTGGCTATGCCTATGGGCCTGAATCGTTCATTTCTTGAAACACTGATGGTTGAGTATGCCTTGCTTGGTTGGCTGGTTGAAATGGTCGAAAGTTGCAATTATTTGCTTATTACTCCTCAATGTGAAAATCGCTAATTTAGCGATTTTTTTAATCCAATTAGCTTTACCGTGATCTCCGCCGGAGGCGGATCCGCCTTTGGCGGAAATGGTCATAGTTCAATGAATAACTCTTTGACATTTGTTAATAAATATAGTAATGTATGCTTTCGGTTCTTTACAACAAGACCCTCGCAGAGCGGGGAAGAAAGGGAGGATACATGACGGTCGGAGAACTCAAAGAGTGGTTAGCGGCCAAGGCTTTGAAATGTGGGGTTTTTGGGAGTGAAGCAGAGGCTATGCATTTGTGTCGAGGTATTGCGTGTATCTTTATGGAACAGCAAGGTTTCGCGACTAAGGAATTTGATAATCGTCAATTGCTAACTGATGCTACTGAATTGAATGAAAAGGCTTTAGAGATTTTTAAGAAAATTGAAAAAGACTTGGAACATTGTTGGCCGATTTAACTATCAACTCACCCAACCAAACAAGGAGGTCACCATGGAAGCTCAGTCTAATAAACAAAAGTTTTGTGCATTTATGGATAGGTTCGGTGGAGATCCATTTATAATTGTAATAACGCAGGATGAAGTAAAGCTTTTGCCAGTTGATCTTAGAAATCAAGAAGGAGAAGATGGCGACTATTTTGCCCAAAAGGCTTTTGATTCTTTGCGAAGTTGGCTCGGCGATGGACCGTTTAAAGTTTCCTGGATCGGTCAGTGGCCTTGTGGTCGCTTTATGCTCTACCTCAATGGAGCGAAAGATGGCGGCGAGCCGGGCGTTCCTGCTTCTGACTTCATGTGAATATAAGTGTTATTAATTGAGTTAAATAATCCCGGCTAAATAGCCGGGTCCCGACAACGCCGAGGATCCCGATATAATCGGGATTTTTTGTTTGAAAAAAAACATGATATAATGTAAGATATTATTAATTAAAGGACACCCTCTCTGTCGCACTGAGCTTGACGAAGTGTGGCAGAGATATTTAGTTTTAAAAGAATAAATAAGATATGACTATTACTGAGTTGAGAACAAAGTATTTAGAGTTTTTTCAATCAAAGGGCCACGCCATAATCCCTTCCGCTTCTTTAATCCCTGAAAATGACGCCACTGTTTTGTTTACCACCGCTGGTATGCATCCTTTGGTTCCATATTTGATGGGAGAAAAACATCCGGCTGGTACTCGTTTGGCAGATTGTCAAAAATGTATCCGGACTAGCGATATTGATGATGTTGGTGATAACTCTCATTTAACTTTTTTTGAAATGCTTGGTAACTGGTCATTGGGTGATTATTTTAAAAATGATTCAATTGCTTGGTCTTGGGAGTTTTTAACTGAAAAACAATGGTTAGGTATTGACCCAAAAATGATTTCTGTTACCGTATTCGAAGGTGATAACAATGCTCCAAGAGATGAGGAATCAGCCGAGATTTGGAAATCCTTGGGCGTTCTTGCTGATAAAATTGCCTTTCTTCCAGCTGAAGATAACTGGTGGGCAGCCGGTCCAACTGGTCCATGTGGTCCTGATACAGAGATCTTTTATTGGGTAGGAGAGGGGTTGCCTCCAGAAGGATCGAACAAAGGCACGGATTCGGCTAATTGGATGGAAATTTGGAATAATGTCTTCATGCAATATAATCGTGTTGACGAAAATACCTTAAAACCATTACCAGCTCCTTGCGTGGATACTGGTATGGGTATGGAGAGAACTGTGACTGTGTTAAATAATGCCAAAGAGGTTTATAGTTTGGTAGAATTTCAAGAGATTTTTAACCAAATTGAAAAGTTATCCAATAAAAAATACGAAGATAATAAAAAGGCTTTCCGCATTATCGCTGACCATATTCGTTGTGCGACTATGATTCTTGGTGATGACAAGGGGATTGAACCATCAAATGTTGATCAAGGGTATATTTTGAGACGATTAATCAGACGCGCTGTTCGTTATGGTAAACAATTAGGCATTGAGCAATCTTTTTGTTCAAGTATTAGCTCTTTGATTATTAACCAAATGAAAGATGTTTATTCAGAATTGGAAACTAATAAGCAGTTCATTTTTGATCAATTAAATAAAGAAGAAGAAAAGTTTGCTCTGACTTTAGAGCGTGGTTTAAAGCGTTTTAGCGAGTTAACCAGCTTGGATGCCAAAATTGCTTTTGATTTATTCCAATCTTATGGTTTCCCGTTAGAAATGACTCAAGAGTTAGCGCTCGAAAAAGGGTGGAAAGTGGATTTAGTAGGATTTAACGAAGAAATGAAAAAACACCAAGACCTCTCCCGCGCAGGCGCAGAACAGAAGTTTAAAGGTGGTTTAGCTGATACTTCAGATGATACGCGTAAGTTACACACTGCCACTCATTTACTCCAAGCCGCTTTACAAAAAACTTTAGGTGAACACGTGCATCAAAAAGGTTCAAATATTACCCCGGAAAGATTACGCTTCGATTTTGTTCATCCAGAAAAGATGACACCGGAACAATTAGCTACTGTGGAAAATTTAGTTAACGAATGGATTATGGCTGATTATGAAGTGAAGTGCGAAGAGCTGTCTTATGACGAAGCCAAGGCTCGGGGCGCTATGGGATTGTTTACTGATAAATATGGTGCTATAGTTAAGTTGTACACCATCGGTGATGTTTCCTGTGAAATGTGTGGCGGTCCGCATGCTACGCAGACTTCAGAACTTGGCAAATTTAAAATTATCAAAGAAGAGGCGAGCTCTTCTGGTGTGCGAAGAATTAAAGCAATATTAGAATAAACAAAAATATGTCAGGCATGTTTGAACAATCAGGTCTCGGGCAGAAAAGTCCGGAAATACTCCAAGCGGAATTAACTCAATTACGTGAATATTTGGCATCTTATCAATTAAAGCATAAAGAAATTGTGGCCAAGTTGGCTGATCTTCCACAAGAATCTCCAAACTGGGATTATTTGAATGAACGGGAAGAATACTTACGCAAAGAAATCGATAGAATTTATCAAGATATTCACGATAAAGAAGATAAATTAAAAGCTTAGATAAACTATAAGATCGCCGATGAAAATTGGCGGTTTTTGTTTTGATTGACATTTTCGTTGATTAATGTAAAAATATGCCATTAGTTGCTCCTTAACAACCAAGTCCCCATATAAAGGGGAAGGAGGTATTCATGGCCGATGATGATGTGAAAAAGTTGCAATGTCCAGACTGTGATTATGAGACTGATGATCTTGAATCAAAGTATTGTTCCAGATGCGGATGTGAATATGAGAACGAAGAAGATGATGACAGTCTTACAGATGAAGCGGGTGATACTTCTTCGGTGAGTGAAGTCGTAGTGGACTCAAGTGAAATTCCTGCGGTAAAAAAGCTTAGTCCGTTTGAGATTCAAAAACAAGAAAAAATGGCTCAATTGGAAGCCATGGAAGTAGTCTTGAATGGCGGTAGCCACGAGATGGAATCTACCACTATTCCTTTCCGTTGTTTTTTTAGCCCAGAGCAGATTGCTATGAATCCAACTCATATTTTGGTGGTGGTGAAAAATACTCTTCAAGTCTCGAATATGCATTCGTCCACTATGGGAAATAGATTCATTCTTGAAGAAAAAAACGGCTTGGGATTCATTAATGTGTTTAGTCCCGGTGATCATCATTTGGAGTTTTATGCTTTTCATGTTGGCACAGATAAGGATGATATCCATCGGCTAAAAAGGCTGTTGGCAAAGGATAGTTATTCACGTACCATTTATGACCGTGATATTGATATTGAGGGGCTGTCGAATGGTTTTTATGATAGTGGTTTCTTTGTTGTTGGGTATAAGGCGGTAAAGATTGATGTCCCTCGAGGAGTTTTTGCTGAAATCCCTCAATCAGGTTGGCGCAAGGTTATGTTCCAGTATATTAATAAGCCGTTTTCAACTCCACCGATTGATAAATGCGCTTATCGGCGCCGTTGGCCGGCTTTCTTGATCAGTTGGTTCTGGTTTACGGTGGTACCTCTGGTAAAAGCCTTGTATGTGATTTTCCAGTTTATTACCGGTTTGTTATTTGCTATTTTGGCACCGATTGTCTTTGTTGTGATCGGTTATCGTCCAAATTTCAAATGGGAATACTTCAAGGAATGTTTGTCATGGGAATGTGATGTTTGGGATGATTATATTACGCCACAGAACTATCGAAATTTTGGTCAATCAAATGTTGATGCAAAGTTTGTGCCAGTAACATTGCTTGAATTGGTGGCGTTTTTCGGAGGTCTTGGGCTTAGCTATTTGTCATTTTCCAATCTGACAGGTTTGTCTGGTGATGATTTGACTGGGATGTGGTTTATGGGCGTTATTTCTTGTCTGATTGTTGGTGTTATTTGCTTGGCTTGGATTAATCGTTTTGCCAAAACCGAAATTGGATCAGTGTTGTTTGATAAACTTTGGAATTTTATTTCTCCGCCATTGACAGAGGAAGAATATCAGGCTTGGTTGCTCAAGAATGCTTCTTTGAACGTTAAACCAACCAGAGTGGATATTATGCAATCGCCCAGAGCTTTTGGTGGGATGTTCACTCGTTCTAGGCAGGGTATTGTAAAGCGGTTCTACGCCGCAAAAATCAAGGTGTGTCAACCTTACGCAAAATAATTATTCAACCCCGTATCGCGGGGTTTTTTGTTTCTAATTAAATCTTTGGAAACCTTATCAATAAATGATATAATACAAGTAATTAAAGTTAATATTTCTATGGGTAAAATTCACGACCTCATTATTTTAGATCAATCTGCTGAATACAATGGTTTAACGTCTGCAGAAGCGACTGAGTTTTTGCATCTTTATGGACCGAATCAACGACCGCGAGCTGAAAAGGATAATTTATTAAAAACCATTTTGAAGATTTTTGCTGAGCCTATGATGTTACTGCTTTTAGCGACGGCGATTGTTTATCTGTTTCTCGGTGATCGATTTGAAGCCTATATCTTGTTTTTAACTATTATTCCGATTGGATTAATGGAATTAATCGAAATCCGTAAAACCGGCCAGGCTTTGGAAGCTTTGGATAAATTGTTAAATGAAACTGCATCAATTAAACGCGATGGCATTATCCATGAAATGAGTGTTTCTGAAGTGGTTCCTAAAGATTTAATCTATGTCACTGCGGGGGATAAAATTCCGGCAGATGGTTATTTAGTTCAATCTGCGGGATTAATGGTGGATGAGTCGGTATTAACAGGAGAATCAGTGTCTGTGGTTAAATCAACTTACAACAAGAAATCAATTGAACAATCGAGGTTGTCTCAAGGGACTTTGGTCGTCTCTGGTGAGGGTTTCTTAATTGTGGAAGCCACGGGGCTGGACACCAGCTATGGTCGTTTAGGGAAGTTATTGTCAAAAATTGATCGTCGCGATACCCCATTAAAAAAGAAGATTAATCAGTTAGTCCGTATCCTAGCTATTATTGCTTTAGCCGTTACCATTATAGTTACTGTTATTGTTTCTTTTACCCAAGGCTTTTTATCCGGTTTATTGGCTGGTTTAACTATGGCAATCTCTTTAATTCCCGAGGAACTGCCGGTTGTTTTTAGCGTCTTTATGATTATGGGCGTCTGGAGATTAACTAAGTCAAAAGTATTGTTGAGAGATATTATGATGGCTGAGATGCTTGGGAGTGTGAATGTTATTTGTACAGATAAAACGGGTACTTTAACCGAAGGGAAAATGAAAATTGAATCTGTTTATTTTCAGGATAATATTTATACTCGTGATCAGTTAAAAACCAAAGATGGTGAATTGTCCGCTCTCTTCGTTCCCGCGCTTTTGGCTTTGGAACAAGTAGCGATTGATCCGATTGAAATTGAAGTGCAAAAGTTTGCTAATGAATTAGGTATTGATTCAACTGCTGTTTTTGGTGAACATACCATGGTGAAAGATTTTTCCTTTGACGCCAAAACTAAATTAGTCAATCACTGGTGGCAAGCTGACAATGAACCAGTTGTTCAATACACAGCCGGTGCGCCGGAAATGATTATTCAAAATAGTCTTTTAACTTCAAAAGAGAAAGAGGAGATTTTGAAAGTTGTAGAATCTATGGCAGGTAATGGTTTTCGTCTGATTGGTGTCGCTCAGCGTGAAATTGAAAAAAACGAAAAAGAATTGCAACTAAACAATTTAAACTTTGTTGGAATTTTTGGTATGAGTGATCCAGTGCGCGAAGGCGTGTCTGAGGCGGTTAAAATATGTGAAAGAGCTGGCATCAGAATTAAAATGATTACCGGTGACAATAAACTAACTGCGCATTATGTGGCAGAACAAATTGGCTTGACTCATAATGAAGAAATTTTAACCGGGGTTGATTTGGAGAAGATGAGTGAAGAGGAATTGAAAATTGCGGTGATGAATCATGATATTTTTGCTCGTGTACAACCGGAACAAAAATACCTGTTAGTAAAAGCTCTACAATCAGATAAATCAGTCGTCGCTATGACCGGGGATGGCGTGAACGATGCGCCCGCATTAAAGGCTGCAAATGTTGGTATTGCTATGGGTTTGCGTGGCACTGATGTGGCGCGTGAAGCTTCTTCTATGGTTATTATGGATGATAATTTTGCTACTATTGTTACGGCAGTTAAAGATGGTCGGCGTATCTATGCCAATCTTCAAAAAGCCTTTAGTTTTATTTTTGCTTTTCATTTGCCAATAATATTGTTGGGCGTTGCTCCATTACTACTCTGGCAAAAGTTAATTTTCTTTCCTGTTCATATTGTTTTTTTAGAGTTAATTTGTGACCCAGCTGCCGTTCTTGGTTTTAATCAAGATGTTGCCAGTCGTGGATTAATGACTGAACCACCTCGTGCAGTTGATGAGCCATTGATTAATAAAAGTATTTGGAGAAATGCTATCTTGCGTGGTCTTGGAATCTTCGGTGTTAGTTTTTCTTTGTATTATTATTTTGCTGTAATAAAAGCTGATTTTGATTTGGCTTTGACCATGTCGTTTGCTTCATTAATTCTATCTCAAACCTTATTAATCATTTTTAGTCGTGAATGGCGTCAAGTGCTGGCAAATAAATTGTTATTAGGTATCTCCACTTCCACGGTGTTAATGCTCGGTCTAGTAATTTTTACCGAGTTGGGAAGAAAAATATTCCATTTGGTAACTATTGGTCTTCAAGAAGTTGGCTTGTTAATTATTCTGCCTTTAGTTATGGCAATCCTTGTTAGACTATTAATTGCCCTCTTAGATAAATTATTCCCTCGGACAAAATAAGTGTTCAACAAAATCGCCGATGAAATCCGGCGGTTTTCGTTTGTTCTTTGTTACATGCTACGTGTTCCATGTTACATGTAAAAAGCCACAGATGTGGATAATCGTCAACTGTTTTTTTGTCATTAATCTGGTAAAATGTAGATATTCCGTTGATCAATGATCAATGGTCAATGTTCAATGATATGGGCGACACACCGATGCTCAAACAATACAACGAAATCAAAGAAAAATATCAAAATGAGATATTATTTTTCCGTTTAGGTGATTTTTATGAAATGTTCGGTCCAGATGCTTTGGCAGCTTCGAAAATTTTAAATATTACTTTAACTGCCAGACACAAAGGTTCTCCCAATGAAATGCCTATGTGTGGTATTCCTTTTCATGCCGCGGATAATTATATTGCCAAGTTAACTCGCGCTGGAAAGCGGGTGGCGATTTGCGAACAAGTAAGTGATCCGGGGTTACCAGGGATTGTTAAACGCGAAGTTATTCGTGTTATTACCGCTGGAACAACCATGGACGACAAAATTATTGATAATAAATCCAATAACTATTTAGTTTCATTAAGTTTGGAAAAAGACATGTGGGGTTTGGCTATGGCTGATTTAACCACTGGTGAATTTCAAGCCACTGCCGTTATTTCTTTTGATTTAATTAAAAATGAACTAAACCGACTGCGACCCAGTGAAGTAATTGTTCCAGCTATTTTATTTAATGATACTCGATATCAAGAGTTTATTGTTAGTTTGCCGAATGTGAATGTTTATCAACTTCCAATCTATGAAAAAGCTGAGAAGGTCTTGTTAAATCATTTTAAAGTGAATAGTCTAGCCAGTTTCGGAATATTGGAACTTCCAGAGGCTATTACTGCGTCAGGCAATTTAATGGGCTATTTAAAAGAAACACAGAAAGCTAATCTTGATCACATTTTGTCGATAAATCGTTATGCCTTGGAAAACCATATGATTCTGGATCAAGCGACGATTCGTAATTTGGAAATATTAAATAACTCTTGGACTTTTGCTAAAGAGGGGAGCTTGCTTGGCGTGCTTGATTTAACTTTGACTGCCATGGGTGGGAGAATGTTGAGAAAATGGTTGTTGATGCCTCTCATTAACATTAATCAAATAAAAAGCCGTCAGAATTCAGTTTCGGCTTTAGTATCTGATTCACGTTTGTTTTCCGAATTAGCCGAACATTTATCCCAGATGAACGATCTTGAAAGATTGTTGGGTAAAATCGGATGCGGCCGGGCGAATGCTCGAGATGTTGTAGCTTTGAAAAATAGTTTGCAGTTAATTGAACCAATTAAGGCACTTTTGTTAAATTCTCAAAACGATGAATTTATAAAGTTAGCCCATGAATTACCAGATCATTTGGAGTTGAACAAATTAATTGATCAGACGTTAAAAGATGACCCGCCATTAGTTTTGAACGAAGGTAATATGATTCGTGATGGTTATAACCCTGAACTTGATGAATTGAGAACTATTTCAAAGAGTGGTAAGGATTTTATTTTACAAATGCAACAAAAGGAAATTGAACGCACTGGTATTCATTCTTTGAAGATAAAATATAATTCAGTCTTTGGGTATTACATTGAAATAAGTAATTCTAACTTGGCTTCTGTACCATTGGATTATGTTCGTAAGCAAACCTTAGTGAATGCTGAGCGCTATATAACGCCTGAGTTAAAAGAATATGAAGAAAAAGTCTTAGGCGCAGAAGAAAAGATTATTAAAATAGAGTTTCAAATTTTCCAAGAATTAAGAGAAAAGTTAGTTAAATATTTCTCTGATATTCAACAAACTGCAAGAATTGTAGGTAGTTTAGATGTTTTCTATTCTTTTGCTTCATTAGCTAAGAAGAATAATTATTGTCAGCCAGAAATATTTGAAGACGGTCGATTGAAAATAACTGGAGGTCGGCACCCAGTCATTGAACAATTTCTTGATCACTATGTTCCCAATGATGTGGAAATGGATCATGATCTTAACGAAATGCTTTTGTTAACCGGTCCGAATATGAGTGGTAAATCCAGTTATCTTCGCCAAGTAGCAATTATTGCCTTGTTGGCGCAGATTGGAAGTTTTGTGCCTGCACAGAAAGTTGAGCTTGGAATTGTGGATAGAATATTTACCCGCGTTGGTGCCAGCGATAACTTGGCTCAGGGTGTTTCTACATTTATGAATGAAATGCAAGAAGCGGCTAATATTTTGAATAATGCTACAAAAAAATCTTTAGTTATCCTTGATGAAATCGGTAGGGGAACGTCTACTTATGATGGCGTCAGTTTAGCTTCGGCGATTATGGAATATATTCATAATAAGATAAACGCGAAAACTTTGTTTGCTACGCACTTCCATGAGTTAATTGCAGTAGCTGAAAAATTAGAACGTGCGGAAAACTATTGCGTGGCCGTGGCGGAGAATGATGGTCGAGTGGTGTTTTTACATCAAATAATTAAAGGCGCAACAAGCGATAGTTATGGTATTGAAGTAGCGAAGCTGGCTGGCTTGCCAGAAGAATTAATTAACCGGGCTCAAACCATATTATTAGAGTTAGAAGAACACTCTCAATCAAAGTTAACTCCCAAACCGCAACAATCCAGTTTGGCGTTGAATCTTGTTGACGACAAAATAAAAAAAGAACTGGATAAACTCGATCCAAACAATTTAACTCCCCTGGAAGCTTTGCAAAAGATTAATGATTGGAAAAAAGAGCTTTAAAATATTGCTTCCTTCTTTAGAATTTAGAATTTGTTATTTAGGATTTGTTTATTAGTTGCTTTTTGTCTAATTAACTGCTAAACTAATAAATACATAAGTTCCTTTTTGTGCTATAATACCTTCCCTGCAACCGGCGCTGTTGGATACCTGCTCTGAACAAGAGCCAATGCCCAGCCCCGGATGTTTGGGACCGAAGGAAGGAGCTCCGCGAGACGCCTGGCGACTTGCGCACTTCGTGGCCGGACGCATGACGACCGGTTGAGTTCCCATCCTTCTACCTGATACCTGTTTCTCGCCAGAAAGGACGGCCTCAAGTGTTGGCCAACGCGAGACTTCGGTCAGCGTCGCTCCAAATTCGGCGACCAGGTGTCAGGTGCTGGTAAAGCGGCAGGTTCCTTCGCGGATCAGAAGCCCGCTTACCCAGCCATGAGGCGCGGAAAGTGCTTCAGAGAGGAGTTCTTCGTCCTGCCCCCAGGACCTGAGAGGAACTCGCCGTCCGGCAGCTTCAGCTTGTCCTGGGAATGGATTTTCCCAAGGTCAGTCGATGATCTCGCTGGCCCAAGCTTCAAAGCTCTCTCCTGGACCATCCGCGCCACTGCCAATTCACCCCGACTCAAAGAGTCGGTTTTTCTTTTTCCAATTTTTTGTCTATTGTCAGTACGCAATACATTGAGTACGTCGGTCATTGCGTTATTTTTTTAGTTAAATAAGCTAATTTTACGTGATCAATGATCATTGATCAATGTTCAATGACAACGTCTCTTGACAAATTTTAAAAAGTCTGCTATAATTCTAAGTCGTACATTGAAATAGTTTTGGCGGTTCGCTACCCGTCACCCCAATCAAAGCCACTCGAGAGAGTGTGTGATTCGCTGCGGCCGTTTGGGCTAAGCGGGGGGACGGGAGCGAACCACCATTTAAGTTTGAATGATCGAAACGGTTCGAGCCCCGCCCCCTCTAAGATCTCCGGTTCTCGCAAGGGAATGGCTGGGGGCACCAGCATGGAAACGTGCGGGGGGCGGGGCTTCGAACCCTATATATGAACTTCACCGTTCCTGAGACCAAGTTCACTGCGTCCGTCAACAAAAAGGGAAACCCTTATCGGGTATCCACTCGGTCGTAAAGACCGACGACGTTACGCAGACGAGACCGAACGCTTGGTCTAGGGGACATTACGGTTCTACATCGTTCAGGCCGAAAGCCGGGGAGGGAAGATAGTACCTCCCCGGCGAAGTCAACGTCACTCTGAGAAAATCAGAGTGTGCGAATAGTCGTTCAAGCTGAGTTGGCATCACCCCCGAGATACACCATCGGTGCAGGGGTGGGCCGGCTCAGCGACGACGAGGCAACATCTCATATTCGTCTCCCCCTCGTGGGTCGCAGGCGTGTATGGGTGAGCCTCGCTCGAATTTCGTCTTCCCCGATCGTGGGGAGGTTCGCCAGTGGGGTGGACGTGATTAGCTCGCGCTATGATCGTTCACCCCCTTTTTTTTATCCCCAAATTTACTTTTTCCTCTATGTCTTGTAAGCTTTATGTATATGTCATCAAAAATAAAAATATTACCCAAAGAACTAATCGATCAAATCGCGGCTGGGGAAGTGGTGGAGCGACCAGCTTCGGTAGTTAAAGAATTGGTTGAGAACAGTTTAGACGCCGGCGCAAAAAACATTACCATAGAAATTGAAAATGGTGGGATTAATTTAGTTAAAATTATTGACGACGGTTGTGGTATGTCTGCCGAAGATGCTCGTTTGGCCATTGCCCAACATGCCACCAGCAAAATTAGTTCAGTCGATGATTTGTATAATATTCAAACCCTTGGTTTTCGTGGTGAAGCTTTAGCCAGTATTGCGTCTGTGAGTGAGTTTGAATTAATTACTAAACAAATAGAAGATGTTTCTGCTACCTGCGTTAAGGTTGTTGATAATAAAGTGGAAGTAACCCCGATCGGTGCGCCCAGTGGCACATCAATTGCTATTAAAAATCTATTTTATAATATACCGGTTAGAAAAAAGTATTTGAAAACTTCTTCAACAGAGTTTAATAATATTATTGATTTGTTTTTAAACTACGTGCTCGGTAATCCTGAAATCAACTTTAAACTTTTACATAATGGAAAAAAAGTCTATCAATTCAGCACGACTGACACTAAAAATAGATTTTTTGAAGTTTTAGGTGCTGATATTTCTGATAATTTATTACCCATTGATTATAATGGCGTGGAAATGAGAATTACCGGTTTTATTGGTAAACCGCAAATCGCGAGGAACAATCGTCGTTTGCAATATTTGTTTATTAATAATCGACCAGTGGGGGATTATGTTATTAACAAAAGAATTAAAGACGCTTACGAAACTTTGATTCCAAATAATTTGTTTCCAGTATTTTTCCTGTTCCTGCAAGTTGATCCAACAAAAGTTGACGTGAATGTTCATCCTCGTAAACTGGAAGTTCGCTTTTCCGATCCGCAAAAAATTTATCAAACTATTTACCGAGCTGTGGCAGACACTTTGGATAGCAGTGAATTAGTAAAAAATATTAAAGCACCAGAACCGAACTTTAGTTATTCACAACCAAGCAACTATTCTTCTTCGTTTAAGCAACAAGTGGCTTGGATCCCTTCATTTTCTACAAATAATTATTCACCGAGAAGCAACGGTCCATTACCTGTGAGTCAATCGTTTGAATATTCAAATATTAACCAAGAAAGAGCTTATAAAATACTGGGTCAAGTGCAAAATTCCTATATTATTGTTGAAGATGTGACTGGCGTGAAGATTTATGATCAACATGCGTGCAGTGAGCGTTTGCAATACGAGAAGATTAAAAAACAATGGCAATCGGGTTTATTATCTTCACAAAAATTACTTTTACCCGAAACCTTAGATTTACCAGCAAACGAAGCTTTAGCAGTTAGAGAGAATTTAACTTTTTTCCAATCCTTTGGGTTTGATTTGAATGAATATAGTAATAATACTTTTGCTATTAATTCTGTGCCTCAGTTATTAAGCCAAAAAGATTATAAAAATGCTTTACACGAGATCATTGAGGATTTTATAAATAAGACCATTGTGGGAGAAATTACGAATGAAGTGAATGAAAGCACTGATCGGGTATTGAAAATGATGAGTTGCCGAAGTGCGATTAAATTTGGAGATTCTTTAACTATGGACGGTATGTATTCATTAATAGATGATATAAAGAAGGCTGAGAATCCCTATACCTGCGTTCATGGTCGTCCCTGCGTTATTGAATATTCTTTCGTAGAATTAGAGAAATTATTTAAGAGAAGGACCTAATGTGGATAAATATTTTGGCCAGAATTTGACAAAATTTAATAATTAATCTATTATATCTACACGTTATCGGATACCTTTACACTAGGCAAAACTACCGCGATTTTGCCAAAAATAAGCTGAATTCTATTCACCATCCATGTCATGGCTTATTTTTACGTAATCCATTGACATTATTTTATTTTTAAGTATAATTAACCTGTCTAATAAAACAAATGGGTAAGCAAGATGTCATTGAAATGGTCGGCACAGTTGAAGAAATGATGCCGTCCGCCATGTTTCGAGTCACGCTCGAGAATGGGCACGAGATTTTAGCGCACCTCGCCGGAAAAATGCGGATGAATAAGATTCGTATTCTGCCGGGAGATAAGGTTCGCATTGAAATGACGCCTTATGATCTCACCAAAGGGCGGATCATTTACCGATACTAATAGACCAATAAATAAATCTATGAAAGTTCGCGCTTCTGTTAAAAAAATCTGCAAAGATTGCAAGGTCGTCCGCCGCAAGGGTCGAGTGACTATCATTTGCAAAGTTCCCAAGCATAAACAACGCCAAGGGTAATTTTTAATAATAGACAAGAATAATCAATATGTTACGTATTTCAGGTGTTACAATCCCAGCGCAAAAACGCGTGGAAATCGGCTTGACCTATGTCTATGGCATTGGGTTAACGACAAGTCAAAAAATATTAAAACAAGCGAAAGTAAATCCAGATACTCGAGTTAAAGATTTGACTGAAGATGAAGAAAATATCTTGCGTCAATTAGTGGAAAAGGATTATAAAATTGAAGGTAACTTACGTCGTGATATTTTGACCAATATTAAACGGTTAAAAGAAATCAAGAGTTACCGTGGTTTACGCCATATCAAGGGTTTACCCGTTAATGGCCAACGAACCAAGACCAATTCTCGTACTGTTCGCGGTAATGTTCGTCGCACAGTCGGTAGCGGTCGTAAGGCCACTGGTCAAAAGACCTAGTTTGATAAAATATTATTTAAATAATTTAACGTTAATAAACGCATGTCAGACGATATAAAGACAAATGATGTTCCGGTGACCGAGCCAGTAGTGGCTACGGCAGCGGCCGTCAAGCCGGGCAAAGCCGAAGGCAAAGCTCGAGGCAAGAAAAAGGTGGTGCGCCAAGTGTCTTTGGGCCGCGCCTATATTAATGCTACATATAACAATACTGTAGTTACTTTTACTGATCAAAATGGTAATGTTATCTCTCAATCCAGCGCTGGTGGTAATGGTTTTAGTGGTCCTCGCAAAGCGACTCCATATGCCGCTTCTGTGATTGTCAAAACAGCCGCTGAAAAAGCTCTTCCATACGGATTAAAAGAAGTGAATGTTTTTGTTAAAGGCGTCGGTTTAGGCCGAGAATCAGCCATCCGTTCCATCAATGCCAATGGTATTAACGTATTATCAATAAAAGATATTACTCCAATTCCTCACAATGGTTGCCGTCGCAAACGACCGCGCCGTGTCTAAGGAGATAAGAAGTATATAAATTAAATTATGAGTATTAATGCACAATGTAAAATATGCCGACGGGCAGGTCGCAAGTTATTCTTGAAGGCCGAACGCTGCCAGACTTCTGCTTGCGCTATGGTTAAACGCGCTTATGCCCCAGGTTTGCATGGTCAAAAATTGGCTGGCGGACGGACTACTGATTATGGCAAGCAATTACGCGAAAAACAATCAGCTAAAGTTAGTTATAACTTACGTGAAAAACAATTTCATAACTATTTTATGAAGGCGTTTTCTCGCAAAGGTGAAGAAACAGGTCAAACGTTTTTCCGTTATTTGGAAATGCGATTGGATAATGTTGTTTATCGCCTTGGTTGGGCCAAGTCTATGGTGCAAGCGCGCCAGATTGTTGGTCATGGACATGTTTGTGTCAATGGTAAAAAAGTAGATATTCCATCTTACCAAGTTAATGTGAACGATGTTCTTTCTATCAAAGAACGTACTGCCAAGTCTCGCAAGTTATTTGCGGACTTAGCTGATCGTATGAAGATTGCTCCTGTTCAAGATTGGTTATTCTACGATGACAAAACTCAAACTGCCAAAGTTGTGGGTACTCCAGATATCAAAAAGGCGTCTTTGGCCTTTGATATGCGTGCGATCATTGAATTTTATTCTCGTTAAAAATAATAAATAAAAATCAGCTATTAGCTTTAGTCCTAGATAGGGAGGGGCGCGGGGCGAAAATAGCATGATAAATTTTATGGAGCTTTTTCTCTTACCATCAAAAATTAATTACAAAAAAGGCGAAAAAGAGAACGAAGCGGTCTTGACGATTGAGCCGTTATTCTTTGGTTATGGTACCACCGTTGCTAATGCCTTACGACGAGTATTGTTATCTTCATTACCGGGAGCGGCCGTGACTGCAGTTAAAATCAAAAGCGTTGACCAAGAGTTTTCAGCGATTGACAATGTAAAAGAAGATGCTTTGAATATTATTTTGAATTTGAAGAATTTGCGTGTCAAAGTCTATTCTGATGAGCCTGTAAAGTTGAAATTGAAAGTCAAAGGCGAAAAGATTGTGACTGCAAAAGATATTGAAAAGAACAGTGACGTTGAAATAGTAAATACTGATTTGGAAATCGCTACGTTAACAGATAAAAAAGCTGAACTAGAAATGGAAATTACCGTTGAAAAGGGTCGTGGTTATTTGCCAGTAGAAGAACGTGATCGAGGTGATATTGAAATTGGTACCATGTTAGTAGATGCAATTTTTTCACCAGTTAAAAATGTTGGTTACAGTGTAGATAATATGCGTGTCGGTGATATTACTGATTATGATAAATTGACCATGACTATTGAAACTGATGGTTCAATTACACCAGAAGAAGCAGTGACTCAAGCGACAAAAATTCTGATTGATCACTTTAATTTATTATTAGTTGATAAAAAAGTAGAAGAATAAACCTTATGCGACATCAAAAGCAAGGTCGAAAATTTGGACGGAAAGCAGATCCTCGCAGAGCCTTCTTACGCAGTATGGTAACAGGTTTTGTTTTGAGTAAGGGCAAAGTCCAAGTGACCATTTCCCGAGCCAAAGAAATACGGCCAATAGTAGAAAAATTGATAACTCTAAGTAAAGATAACACGTTGGCTTCTCGACGCAAGCTTTTGAGTTATTTGTATGATGAAAAAGCGGTTAACCGCTTACTGACCGAATGGGGTCCAAAATATTTGGAACGCCAAGGCGGTTATACGCGCATTATCAAAGTCGGTAAACGAGTTGGTGATGATGCCGAGGAAGTAATTCTTGAATTAGTATAATAATATGAGCCGAAATTTACATAAAATTGACGCGACGAATCAAGTAGTCGGTCGATTGGCAACTGAAGTGGCCAATTTGCTCAGAGGCAAGTATAAAACTACATATGAACCTCGTATTGACGATGGTGATATTGTTGAAATTAGCAATGTTGCTAAGATTAAGTTTACTGGTAAAAAGTTAGAAGATAAAGTTTATCATCATCATACTGGTTTTCCTGGTGGTATTCGAACAGTTTCTGCTAAAAAATTGAGCATTGAAAAACCAAGTGAATTGTTGAAGCGAGCGGTTTACAAGATGTTACCGAGAAATAAACACCGTGAGGCTATAATTAAGAGATTGCATTTTGTAAAATAATACTATGACTGAAGAAAAAAATACTACAATTGAAGAAGTCAAAGATGATACCAAAACTAAAAAAGGTGAATACCTTTATGCGGTTGGTAAACGTAAGACCGCCGTGGCCCAAGTGCGTGTGGTAAAAAAGGGTCAAGGAGAGATTTTAGTGAATGGTAAAGACTTTGCTTTGTATTTCAAAACTGCGGAACTCCGAGGTATTGTTAAATCTCCATTGGATTTAATCGGACAAGCTGACAAATTGAATGTGTCTGTTAAAGTCTTGGGCGGTGGTGTTAGTGCTCAATCTCAAGCAGCTCGCAATGGTGTGGCTAAGGCTTTGGTTCAATTGAATCAAAATTTCCGTAAACCTTTGAAGAAAGCTGGCTTTTTGACTCGCGATGCGCGAAAGAAGGAAAGAAAGAAACCAGGTCTCAAAGGTGCTCGTCGAGCTCCACAATGGTGCAAACGTTAAAAATGATTATAGAAAAAACAACCATTTTGGTTGTTTTTTCACAATAGAATATTATGGAATCATTTAATTACAATTCCGAATATTTAAAAAAACACTTTGCTGATGTCTATCGGGAAGTGTTTTCTGTTTCTTCACAAGTGGTTTCCGCGCCAGGCGCGGTTTTATGGGCTGGTAATTATGCGGTGATGGCGGGTGATATTGCTATTGTCCAAAATATTCCTTTACGAGTATATGTCGGTATAGAAGAAACTTCAGACAAGGATATTACTATCGGAAATTGTTTAGTCTTTGATCGCAATACAAAGCAATTCGTAGCATACCACATGCACGAAGCGATTGAAAAAGAACTTTTACACTATGTTTCTTCTGAAATTAATAAAAATATTATTGCTGAAAATAGATTAAAGGGTTTTAAATTTAATATATTATCTGAAATGCCCATTGGTTATGGAGCCAATGCCTCTGGCGCTTTGGCGACTGCTTTGGTGACGGCATTATTTTTATATTTTGGTAAAGCAGACATTAAAACAATTCTGGCATGGCAAGGAATGCCATTGTCAAAATTACGACATAATAATTTATTTGATGACATTTTTCGTTATTCTTGGAAGTTGGAGATGATTTTTCATGGAGGTTTAACTTCTGGAACTGGAGCTTTAGCACCATTAATCCCTGGGAATTCCCCAATTGTGTATTTTATAAAAACTGAAAATACTGAAGTTGGTGGAAGCTTTGGTCATGGTTGCGATGCTGGAAAACAGGCGAAAAAGGATTATAATTTTATTGATAATCTAGATTACCAGGCCTTTCGAGTATCGGAGTTAAATGGGGATAATGAAGATTATTTTTGTCCTTTTGATTTTGGTTTAATTGGAACAGGGGAAGCTACCACAAATATTATTGCGAATCGCGCACTGGAAATTTTTGAACAAAATACTTTGCAAACAAAGGATTTTGCTAATAAAATATCCAATCATATAAAGGAAAAGCACGGTGTGGATTTTGAGTTTTTTTCCCCAATATTAAAAAATAATAATCAGGACAGTGTTTTAAAAGATTTCTACTCCTTGGTTTCTGTTTGGTCAGCGAATATTTTGCAAGCATTGTTTGAGCTTAATCAAAAATGTTTATCGGTAGAAAGTTTTAAAAAACTGAACCGTAATTTGAAGAAATATAATAGTTTATTTGAATGCATGGAAATTCATCATCCCTTTTCAAGCAAAGTCTATGATTTAATTGAACAGAGATGTGGTAAAACAGAGGATGATTATGGTGTCGGATTAAAGTTTTTGAACGTTTCTCATGGTGGATATTTATTGTTCGTAGCCGGTTCTGATCGAGCGAGACAACGTTTGGCCAAGATCGTAGAGGATTTAAAGACTGAATTGGAAGAAGAAATTTCCATTGACTGGTTATTTAGTCGTGATGGAGTAGATGATCACGGTGTCGTAGTGGAGCAAGACATCAAAAATGAATTATATTCAGATTTTATTTCACATGGGTCAGTACAGGTAATTCACTTGGCCGGGAAATATGGTGTGCACGAAGATATCTATACGGTAGATGATTTTGAGAAACATAAACCAGAAATGGATGTTTTATTAGATCCTCAACGAAATGAAATATATATTCGAGGTGAAAAGATCACCTCTAAAGAAATAAAGACCGCGACAACCACGATAGCAGTTTTGGAAGTTATACTAAAGAATTTTGGAGAAATATTACCTAAATCAAAATTACCAAAGTCTAATTATTTAAATGACAGAAACGAGTTTCAAAGCAAAATTGCAACCCCTTTAGTTAAGGTGATTGAAAAGCGTTTAAAGCGGCGTATTGCTTTTAATGTTAAGGGTAAAATTATTCATTTTTACGTAAATTTTGATCCAAAAGACGTTGAATTTTATTATATTAAAAAGGAGTTTTAGTTAGTATCTTGTAGTTTCTTTTTGTTTCCTTAGTTTGTAGAAAATATTTCCTATATTATAAGAGCCAGGTAGACTGGTTCTTTTTAAATTAATTCGATTGTTCCGGAAAACGTGACCTTCGTGGCTGAAATCCAAATTCCCGCGTGGCGGGAGAAAAGGAGGGTGTGCTATGAGTACGGTGATGAAACGCGCGCAGGAGCTGGTGAAAGATAAGCATCCGTGGCAGCTGATCCCCATGTTCATGACTGAGTTCGGTGAACGGTTTGGCTATTATTTGGTTATGGCATTGTTGTATTTATTTGCAACGGATAAGAATGGTGGTGGTTTAGGTTATGAGCCGGATAAAGCGTCATTGATCGTGGGTACTTTTGCGGCGTTGGTGTATTTTGTGCCGTTTATTGGTGGTTTGATCGCTGATCGGATTCTCGGTTATCGTCGTTCGATCGTAATTGGCGCTACTTTGATGGCAATTGGATACTTCACTTTGTATTTTCCTCAAGAGTGGCTGTTTTACTGTGGGCTCGGCATTATGACGGTTGGTAATGGTTTCTTTAAGTCCAACATGAGTACTTTGTTTGGCAAAATGTATCCTGATAAAAGTCCCATCAAAGAGGATGGCTACAAAATCCTCTATCTGGCGGTTAATTCTGGCTCTTTCTTCTCTCCACTGGTGGCGGCCGTGTTGCGTAACCTCTATGGGTGGCATGTGGCTTTTGCTGGCGCTGGCGTTGGTATGACGATTGCCTTGATTATTTTCTTGTTTGTTTATCGTCATATGGGTCAGTTTGATACGATTGCTAGCAAGGAAGAGCGCGAGGTCGAGGGCGAGGTCAAATTGTCGCTCCTGGGTAAGTATGTCTTGCCGGTGTCGTTGGGCCTGGCGGTGGCTGGATATTTCATTCAGGGCGTTAATCTGGGCTTTGTGTTGGCTTGCATCCCCGTGATGGTCTTCTTCGGGTGGATTGTTCACAAGTCTCATGAAACTGAGCGTGGTGGTCTTATTACCCTGTTGATTCTGATCGGTTTTGCTATTCCATATTTCGCTATTTACAGTTTGAACGCAACTTCTTTGACTGATTGGGCGAAGCTGAATACTGATCGTGATCTGGGTAATGGCACTGTTCATAAGGTGGCGGCTAGCCTTTATCAGCTCGAAGATGCTCCGGCTGATTCTGAATATTTCGATAACGTGGCTCCTGAGGCTGATCGTCCGTTGCCGGGTGAGTCGAAGAAGGTTCTTAATCCGGAGTTCTTTCAGGTGGTGAATCCGTTCTTCATTATGTTTTTGACTCCAATTTTCATCGGAATTTTGAAGCGTGTGAAGAAAAAGTGGAATTACGAGTTATCCCTTCCTAAGAAGATTGCTATTGGTATGGTATTTGCTGGAGCTTCAATGTTCGTCATGTTGCCGGCCGTTAGTCTGAGTGGCGCTGGAGCTGTGAAAGTGTCGATGTTGTGGCTCTTCTTGACTTATCTCATGATTACCGCTGGTGAGCTGTTTATTAGCCCCGTGGGTCAGTCTCTGGTGAGCGAGATGGCGCCCAAACGCATGGTGGCTGTCATGATGGGTGGCTTCTATCTGTCCATCTCGATTGGCTTCAAACTGGGTGGCATGGTTTCTGAGCTGGCGACCAAGATTTCACCTTACGTTTTCTTTACTAGTTTGGGTGTGGTGGCTGTGGCAATTGGTGTGGCCGCATTGCTGCTCGAAAAGCGGATTAATACCTTCTTGCCTAAGCCGAAGGAGGAAAAGGAATAATTATAACCGAGGAATATCCTCGGTTTTTAAATAGAAAAACTGGCTATTTAGCCAGTTTATTTTTAATAATAGTCCATAACAAACTCAGAAGCATTTGGATCAGGAGGTAATGCAATAAAAACAAAGATTAAAAAGACGAAAATTGACAACCAAATGATTATACCTGGCCAAAGTGTCCATTTAGGCAATTTGTCGTTTACCAGTAAACCGAATGACAAAACCCATCCAGCAAACGACATAAACAACATTGGTCGAACTTCACCATAGAAATCCATGATATTTTTCCACCAGGCTTGTTGAACAATATAATTGTACAGTAGGTATAAAGCAAAGGTAAAGATGAAGCAAACTGAAATGACGATCAATACGTTTCCAATTGTTTTTAGTTTTTCCTTCATGTTTTTTTCCCCTATTTGTTAATAAACTTCAGGAGCAGGAACGCAATAAATCATCAGTGTAAAAGCGAATAAAACTAGAGTACCCCAAAGAATATAATATGGGATATATAAGTATCTGTGTAATTTGATGCGATTTAAAACATAAACTGGGCCGAACATACTTATTGCCATATTGATAAAAACCAGAGATGGCCATTCTTTAAGAAAGGTAGTTAGATTTCTGGTCCACTCATAATAACCGAGGAATTTCATGATTAGCATAGCACAGAAAAATAGTCCGAGAACAATAAAAATTTTACCAACAAATCTACCAATTTTTAGTGCGATCCTTTTGGATTGCATGATTTTACCCCTCCTTTATGGGTTATAGTCACCTGACACAGGGAAGGCTTTGGCCAGGCAAAAGATAATTATTAAGCCAATAGTACACCAGATATAAAGACCGGGGATTTGGATGTAGAAGGGGAGATCATCATTGCACAAAATAGTAAAGATTAAAATCCAAAAAGCCATGCTGGCTATAATTACGATTGAATGTTGAGCGTACCAGATAAAAGCGCTATGTAACCAATCAGTTTGAAAAATAAACATCATGACATAACCAGCCGAAATTCCGACAGCGAGGAAAAAAAGAATGGTTCCAACAACCTTCAGTAAGCTAATAGCCACCGATTTAAGCGTCATGGGAGTCTCCTTGTTTTGAATTGTTAAGGTTCTTATCCAATTATAATATAGTTTTACCAGAAAAATAGGGAAAGAACAAGAACAATATAAAAACCCCGAATTGCGGGGTTAAGTAGTTATGGATATCCGTATTCACCGACTGGATAGTATTTGCAAATGGAAATGAACATGATAATGAACAAAGTGATAACAATACTCCAAAACGCCACTTTTAACTGCCACTTGGTAATGATTGCATAATCCATGACTTTACCAATGGTAATAGCCCAACCAAGCATGAGGATTGGGGCAAGAATTGGGGCATGTGAAAAGAGGTTATCAAAGACACCAAATAGGCCGATTAAGCTTGCTACGTAGCACCATAAGCCAATAAGGAGAATGGTCAGAATTACAGTTAGGGGACCTTTGATTTTTTCCAATTTGGCCTCCTTGGTTCGTGGTTTAAGAACAAATGGATATCTATAGGTTAATTCTGTACCAATAATTTGTCAAATAGATTGAATTGTCAATTAGTACATTTTCTTGTATAATGAACTCAATATGCAGCAGCGTACAGTAGCGCAAAATACTATATATTTAACTCTATCGTATATAGCCCAAAAGGTCTTGTCTTTTGGATATTTTGTCTTGTTAGCTCGATATTTGGGAGTAGAAAATATTGGTAAATATACCTTTGCTTTGTCTTTTACCACAGTTTGGGCAGTATTTATCGACATCGGGTTAACGCCAGCGTTGGTCAAGGAAGTGGCTCGCAGTTTCTCAGAAACGAAGAAACAGTTAGCCGCTGTGATTTCAGTGAAGTTAATTCTAGGTCTAATTGTTTATGGATTAGTGGTTTTGACGATTAACTTGATGGGATATCCGTCTTTAACTAAGAATTTGGTGTATTTGTCTGGTTTAATTATGATGATGGATGCCATTACCTTGAGTTTCTGGGGGGTAATGAGAGGGGCTCGGAATTTAAAGTATGAAGGTATGGGAATTGTGATAAACCAGGCGTTGGTTATTGGTGCTGGTTTTTTCTTTCTGTGGTTAAAAATGCCTTTGGTTTACATCATGCTACCTTTGATGTTGGGAAGCGTGTTTAATTTAGTCTTTTCATTCTTAATGATAAAGACGAGGCTGTCTCTTAGTGGTTCATATAAGTTTGATTGGTCAATGGTGAAGAAAATGTTGTGGTTGGCTGGTCCGTTTGCTTTGTTAACAATATTTAGTCGCATATATGGTAATGCAGATTCAGTTCTTCTTTCATTTTTGCTGGGGAGTAATGGCGATTATGCAGTTGGAATATATGCGGCAGCCATGAAGATTCCTTTTGCTCTTCAGTTTATCCCATCTGCATTCTCAGCGGCGATTTTTCCAGCTTTTAGTCATTACTTTACTCAAGATAAAAAACAATTAGTGTATATTTTTGAAAAATCATTCTATTTTCTAACTATTTTAATTCTGCCTATAGTTTTTGGTCTGTTTGTGCTGGCTCATCAACTTGTACCACTGGTGTTTGGGGCCAAGTTTATGTTAGCAGTTATTCCTTTGCGAATATTGGTCTGTGGGTTGTTATTTGTATTTTGGAATTTTTTACTTGGTGCTTTGTTAAATGGTACTGATAACCAATGGAAGAATACGCTGTTTGTAGCTTTTGCTATGATATTTAGTATTTTGTTAAATTTAATCTTTATTCCATTTTACGGATATATCTCAGCGGCGATAATCTTCTCAACTAGCCAGCTTGGTGTGTTTGTTGCTAGTTTAATCGTTGCTCGTCGTGTAATAGCGTTCAATCAAGGTAAACTGTTCATCATGTTTATTCGATTATTTCTTTCAGGCTTGATCATGGGTCTTGTTGTTTGGTTATTAGAACCATACTTACAAGTAGTGTTGAATGTTGTTATTGGCGCTGGTGTTTATTTGCTGGCATTGATGTTAACTAAGAGTTTAACTAAGCAAGATATTATTGAATTTAAGCAAACTGTATTAAATAGGGGGTAATTGTTATGAAAAAGGTCTTAATTATTACCAGTGACTTTTATCCGCAAACTGGCGGGGTGGCTAATTATTGGAAAAATTTACTTCAAAGTTTACCTAAAGATGGTTTTCATGTCTTGGCACTAAAAACTAATACTCCTGAGTTGCCAGGTGATTATCAGATTCATCGAGCTTCTTTTTTTACTAAATGGTTTTGGCCTCGTTGGTTGCCATTATTAATAAATGCTTATCGATTAATTAAACAAAAAAAGTTTGATACAGTTATTGTGGGTCAAATCTTGCCAGTGGGAACGGTAATGTGGCTGATCAATAAAGTTGTTCAAGTGCCATATTATGTGTCTTTCCATGGTATGGATATTCATTTTGCTCAGTTAAAATCACGCAAAGCAAAGATGTTTAAACACATTGTTCAAGGATCACGAGGAGTATTTGTTAATAGTGAATATACTCTATCTTTACTTAAAAATGTTGAGTTAATTGGTAAGCCTCAAACAATTGTCTATCCCTGTGCCAATGTTGTTGGAGATGCTGAAAATATTGATTATAAAATTGAACACATAATTTCTGTTGGTCGTTTAGTACCAAGAAAAGGTCATTACAATTTGATTCTGGCGATTGATCAATTGAAAGATAAATATCCTAATCTGAGTTGTACAATAGTGGGGGATGGGCCGGAACGTGAACGATTACAATCTTTAATTCAAGAAAGAGGATTGATGGATAAAGTGACACTAACTGGTAGGTTGGCAGATGAGGAATTAGTTAGTGAATATAAAAAAGCCAGTTTGTTTGTTTTACCGGCAAATGAAGATACTTCTGGAGATGTGGAAGGTTTTGGAATAGTGTTTCTAGAAGCGGCCAGCTTTGGTTTACCTTGCATAACTGGAAAGTCTGGTGGAGTGGGGGAATCGGTGATTAACAATGAAACAGGCATTGTTTTGGAAGAAAATACGGTTGATTCGTTAGTTGAGGCAATTGAGAAGATGTTTTTAAATAGAGAATTAATGGTTCAATACGGACAAGCTGGTAAAAAACGAGCTCAGTCGGATTTTAATTGGCAAAAACAAGCAGAAAAGATTATTAATTTATTTTAATAATATGAAGGAAAAAATTGTTTTATCACTTGGAGGCTCAATCGTTGCGCCAGATGGCGTGGATGTGGCTTTTTTAAAAAGATTAAGAACATTATTATTAAAACAAAAAGATAAACAATTCTATATTATCGTGGGTGGGGGAAAGACGTGTCGGAATTATCAATCGGCGGCTAGGAAAATCGGACGAGTGGCGTTAACAGATTTGGATTGGATTGGAATTTCAGCCAGTCGTTTGAACGCTGAATTAGTGCGTTCGATTTTAGCTCCCAAAACACCAGAACAGATATTTTTAGAACCACAAGAGGCGTTAAAATTTAAAGCCCCAATTATCGTCGGGGGAGGATGGAAACCTGGGTGGTCGACTGATTATGTATCAGTGGTGGTGGCTAAGTTGGTGGGGGCGAACCAAGTGGTTAATTTGTCTAACATTGATTACTTATGTGATAAAGATCCTGGTAAGTTTAAAGACGCTAAGAAGCTTGCTAAAATCGATTGGAAACAAATGAAAAAAATCGTTGGTACTAAGTGGCAACCTGGCATGAATGTCCCATTTGACCCTGTGGCATCTCAATTGGCGGCTAAAGCTAAAATGAAGTTATTTATTCTAAATGGTAGAAATATCCACAATTTAGGTCGGTTTTTAGCTGGGAAGATCTTTGTTGGTACGACTATTTCAGCTTAAATAGGCTTAAAATATAAGAGTTGACAGGGGTTTAGTATTTTGCTAGAATATCATTATCAATTTCCAAAGACTACAAGGGCCGCAAGGCTTAAATATTTACCTTGTATAGGAAGATTTCTCACTTAATGAGAACTCCTTTTGTCGGCGGAAACGCTGATTTTTTTAATAAATATATGGCCAAAACAAGAAAGAAGAAAGAGGAAGTATTGGCCGCTGTGCATGATAGGTTGGTCAAGTCCAAGGGCGTGGTGCTCGCGGATTTTACCGGACTTAAAGTGATCGACACAGAAGAATTGCGCAATAAGTGCAAGGCGGAAAATGTCGAATTCTTAGCGGTGAAGAAAACTCTGATGCAAAAAGCCATAGCTGATATGAAGTTGCCAGGAGCTGACATCAAGTATGATGGTAGTATGGCTTTCATCTTCGGTTATGAAGACGAAATCGCGCCGGCAAAGATCGTAAGTGAATTTGCCAAGAAACATGTCCAAGTGGTATTTCAAGGCGGTATTTTAGAAGGTCAATTAATTGACGGAGCAGGTGTCAAAGCCCTCGCCGCCATGCCTTCTAAACTCGAATTGTATGCCAAGGTGGTCGGTTCTCTCAATGCGCCGATTTCCGGGTTCGTTAATGTTCTCGCGGGTAATTTCCGCGGCTTGCTCAATGTTCTTAATGGTATTAAGGACGCCAAAGCTAATTAATAAGTAAAACTGTGAACGGGAAATATTATAAATTATTCTTGTTCAATAACACAACATTATGTCTGATGAAAAAGTCTTGGAGACTGTAGAAGTCCCAGAAAAGTTTAAAGCTTTAGTCGAATCTATCGAAAAATTGTCTATCATGGATTTAGCCGAATTGGTAAAGATCCTCGAAAAGAAGTTCGGTGTTAGCTCTGCAGCCCCAGTGATGGCGGTAGCAGCAGCTCCAGCCGCAGCTGAAGCTGTGGAAGAAAAATCTGAATTCAATGTTGAATTGACTAGCTCTGGCGCGAATAAGATCGCGGTTATCAAAGTAGTTAAGGAAATTACCGGTTTAGGTTTGAAGGAAGCCAAAGATTTAGTTGATGGCGCTCCTAAGAATGTTAAGGAAGCTGTTAAGAAGGAACAAGCGGAAGAAATGAAGAAGAAGATTGAAGAAGCTGGTGGTACTGTGACTTTGAAATAAATTTCAATAACAAAAAATCTCCATTCGGAGATTTTTTGTTTACAAAGTTTGAATCAATGCAATATTGTCATCCCCAGCGTAGGCGGGGATGGTTGTTTGATTGTTATGTTGTGTGTATGAGTAGTGTATCTGGTATTTCACTTGAGTGGGGTGTGATTTATGGTACCTTTTGCTAACAAAAGGTACCACCAAAATTACCGGGGGCTTCAATTCGCTCTCATGTTGTGGCGATTATTGCTCGTTCTTCACTACGCTCAGTTCAGCCCCCGGACCCCAGGGTGCCAGTTAATATACGTTATTAATATAAAAATTCACTATGATCATTGGATGTAGTGAATTTTTATTAGGGTTAATTGAAAAGACTGTTATAACGGGAATTGGTAAACTTTATTGCCGGAGAGGATGAATCCGGTTTTTTCGTCTGGGGAAATGGCGAGGTCGTCGGTGGTGGGGAGTGAGTCGAAGTTGAGTTGTTTGGCAATTTGTCCGTCTTTGGTAAGCATAATGACGCGTTTGCTGCCAGCTTCGAGTAAATATAGTGAAGTATAATTGGCAGTGGTAATCAGTCGAGTGGCTTGTGTGGCGACTGGTTCTATGGCAGTCATATTAAAATCTTTTTTAGTACCGCTGAAAAGTTTGATAATTTGACCGTTTCTTTTACTTAAAAATAAGTTGCCATCTATTGTTAGGCTGGTAGTATCTGATAATGTTTCACCTTGTAAATCCTTGACCCAAGACTGTCCAGCACTGACAGTTTGATCAATAATTTTATATTTGGTGATAGTATTTTTATCTCGGCTCACTGTGTAAAGATTGTCATTGTAGTAGCCCAAAACATCAGGTAAGGTGACTTGCAATGGTAATTTTACTGGTGTTATGCCATTTAATTGCCAAAGTTGTCCAAATTCATCAAAGAAGACGACTTTGTTGTCTTGTCCTGACATTAATTTTACTTTAGCTGCAATAGGAATTTTTTGATCAACAGTTTTGTTGTTGATATTGATGGTAAATAAAGTTTGATTGCCAGAAGCAATAATATTGGTATTGGTAAAGCTTTGGATTTGAGCTGGGGTGGATAGTTCGCCACCAAAATCTAATTCTGCTACCAATTGAGGTACTACCTTTTCAATACCTAAAATTTTATTTCTCCAATCCCCAACAGTTTTTTGTAAATCTTGATGATTTATTTTTTGAATATCCGTAGCTTGAGGTAAATAATCTAATTCAGTTAAAGCGTCGTTAATTTGGCTCAGACTACGACTTTTATTATTAATAATAAAATTGGCCTCAGCATCAGAAACTAACGTCTTGATTTTTGTAATAGCCGCAGCGTATTGTCTTTGGCTTTCAGCTCTGGCTCTTTGTTGGCGAATACCGAAAACGCCGATGCTTAGAGTTAAAATTAAAACTACAATGATGGCGCTCCAAACTTTGCGTTTATTATTTTCTTGTCTAAGAGCTAGAATAGTTCGTTTTATACTATTGATAATTTCTGAGAAGGAAAGTTTTTTCTTGCCAGTAATAATTTGATAGAAAGATACAAAAAAGCGTTTAATCTGAACAAAGATACCAAAGAATGATAAGAAAATCTGTTTTATAGTCTGGATAATCATTTTCCAGTGAGAAGAACCGTCCGGTCTTTTAATCGTGAAAAATCGAATTATAAACCCAAGACTGTTCTTGATATTTTTTTTGATGTTAAGGGAAATGTTTGGTGCTAATAGTTTTTCAGTCTTTTCCGCAGTATTGATTAAATGGTCAATTGACTTGTGTGATATTGGTTGATTGCTCAAATCGTGATTTTCATCAAAATTTAGTAAGAGGATTGAATATGTGGGGGATGTTTCATTTCGGAGAGTCTTGATTTGCATCTTGAAAAAGTCTAAAGCTTTAGTTAGTGGTTGATTGCTGAGAATATGTAAGATTTTTGGTGCGGATAAAAAGTTATTTACGATTTCCGTGCTGATTAAAAACGAATCATGTAAACTTATTTGTCCGCAAGTTAAAGCTGAAAATATTTTTATTTTATCACTATGGTTTGGGGCAGAAACCTGGGAGTCACCTAAAACATTGATAATTTTGAAGTTTTGCTTTGAAACCTCATGAACCAGATGAGCATTGATGGCGCCTTTGTTGGTAAATACCAGTTCGCAATTATTATCATGGGGTAATGGCAAAGGTCTTGCTATGCCAATGAAGTAATGGAGGTTTTCGAGGATTAATTTAATTTGGCCGATTTCAATTAGTTCTATTAAACGGCTATTAGTTTTGTCTAAAGCAAACTCAAATATAGTTTCAGTGTTCAGTTTCTCTGGGGCAGGGGAATTTAGTACCTGTTGATAATAACTGTCTTTGAGGGTGTTGAAAATTGTTTGATAAATTTTTGACGCTTCGTCATATGGCGTGGCGTTGAGCTCAATAATACCAAACATATAACCGCCGAGGCTTTCTTTCTCGGTGGGAAAAATGCGAAAATTTTCGCAGAAATAGTCAGATTTTTGACTTTCAGCGCCCAATTGGACACTTTCTATCAACAGCTTGTGCTTGTCTTCCATAGGGAAAATATGCTGTAATTTAATTGACGATTTAAACTTGAATGTATTATACTATAGGCAAAGAAGAAAGTAAATTGAGTTTAGCAACAGCAAAAATATGATTGAACAATTATTTGGTTCACAAACTCGTGTTAAATTATTAAAGCATTTTTTGGATAATCCAGATCAGAAATATTTTGTTCGAGAATTAACTAGAATTACTGACATGTTGATTAATTCAGTCCGACGTGAGTTGGAGAATCTAGTGGATATTGGATTTCTTGAAATAGAGGTTGATGCTGAACACGTAGATGAATCTGTTGGTAAAGGCAAGGCCAAAGGTTTAAATGTAAAAAAATATTATAAGTTGAATAAAAATAGTTATTTGCACGAAGAGCTTCGGTCTTTGTTTAATAAAGGACAGGCCTTGTTCCAGAAAAAATTGGCGGAAAAAATTAAAACAGCCGGTAATATTAGTTATTTAGCTTTGTCTGGTGTGTTTACCGGGAATGATAAGGCTAATACAGATTTGATGGTTATTGGTTCCTTTGATAAACGTGCTGTTCAAGAAGCTGTGAAAAATTTTGAAAAAGAAATTGGTAAGTCTATAAATTATACAATTATGGATTTAAAGGAGTATCGATTGCGCAAAGATATTGCAGATCGCTTCCTTTGTGATATACTGGAAGACAAGGATAAGATCGTTTTGGTAAATGATTTAAAAGTCCTGGAAGAAATATGAAAAAGACAAGTTTTAAATTAATCACGGGAGGGATTTTTTTGTTTGCTAGCTTTTTACTGGTTCCGACTGTGCTTGCGGCAAAAGTTGACTATAAATTATTCAACGAATCATTATCTGAAGCCTTAGTTACAACTGAAGTTTTGGAGACTGGTGTGGTTGAGGTGACTGCTGTGGACTTAGGTAATGATGGCGTTAATGAATTGGTAGTGGGTCATAGTGGTCAAAACGAAGCCAGTGTTTATTTGCTTAGAGCTGATGGCAGTTTGATAAATAAGTGGTCAGTTTGGAATCAGGCAAGTTTTACCACCGTGAACGTGGCAACTTGCGACTTGGATGCTGATAGTAAATCAGAGATATTGGTGACTCCTGGGGCTGGAATAGCGCCAGTCATCAAGATTTATGATACTTTTGGCGTTACAAAGATTAAAGACATTACTCTTGATAGCACGCTCACTAGTGGAGTCAAAGTTGCTTGTGGTAAGTTTTTAGATTTTAAAGAACCTAAAATCTTGGTTAGTTACATTAAAAATAATCAAAATCAATTGGAGTGGTATAACCTGGATGGCACGAAACAAGCGTGGACCCAGTTTTTAACTACAGCATCTATTGATCCCATGTCAATCGCATTAGCTGATGTGAATGGCGATGGAAAAAATGAAATTATTGCTGGTGCCAGCTTTGGTGATAAACCGAGAGTCAGTATTGTTAATGATAAAAACGAGGTGACTGAGTTCTTGGTTTATGCGGAAACATTTCGTGCAGGCTTGAGCGTATTTCCTTGGTTAACAAACGGCAAGGTGGTAATAATGACGGCGCCGAATTTTGGTGGAGGAGCGCATATTCGATTTTTTGATGCCACTGGCAAGGTGATTGTGAGTCCGAAGTTTTTTGCCTTTGATTCAACCCGAAGAGATGGCTGGCGTTTGGCGGTGGGTAATTTTAACAAAGATAAAAAATCAAGTTTTTTGGTGGTGCCACAAACGATTAATCCAGATAGCAATAATGAATCAATCACAAAATTGATCAAGGTAGATATCTCTGAACAAAAATTGTATGCATATCAATATGGTATGTTAGTTAAGAGCTTTTTAGTGTCAACTGGAAGAAAAGGATTTGACACTCCGATTGGTGATTTTACTGTGTATCGCAAGCGTCCATTAGTGAATATGACTTGGTTTTACGGTCCAGATAGTCCGCTTAATTATAACTTGAAAGACGTGCCAGATGTTTTGAGCTTTAAAGGTGCATATACTATTCACGGCGCGTATTGGCATAAAAACTGGGGGCATCGTATGAGTCATGGTTGCGTGAATGTAGCGTTGGATTTGGCGAAATGGGTGTATGATTGGGCACCGATGGGGACGGCGGTGAGGATAGTTGAATAGTTTAGGTACTAGGGATTAGCGACTAGCGGCTAGCAAAGGAGTAGAATTTATTTTAAACAATATTACTGGTTACCGATTACCAGTTACTAGTTACTTTATGTTTCTAATAATCACAACTACGCACAACACTCATTTCGGAGTGGCGACTGCGGACAAGGAAAAAATATTAAGCAAAAAAATTGTTCAGGAGGAATTCAAACAATCAGAGTTGCTTTTGTTTGAAGTTGAAAAGATATTGAACGGGGAAATACCTCAAGGCATTATTGTTTCTGTTGGTCCTGGTGGTTTTTCTTCAGTACGAATCGGAGTGGCTACGGCGAATGCTTTGGCGTTTGGTTGGAATGTGCCAGTTGTTGGAGTGGAAGTTGATAAGACGCTTGAAGCTGAGGAAGAATTGCAGAGTGTATTTGAATTGGGAATTAATGGTATGAAGATTGCGAAGAAGGGTGATTGGGCGATGCCGGTGTATGATAAGGGGCCAAATATAACGAAGAAGCGAGTTTACTAAGTTTAGCAAGGTTAGCGAGAGCAGCAGTATCTAAGATTATAAATTATAAAAGTCCCGATGGCGGGATTTTTTGTTTTTGCAATGATTAAAAAAAATTTAACCTCTGTCGCCCTGAGCTTGACGAAGGGTGGACAGATAAAGCTTACCCTCTGTATGCTTCGTCAGGCTCAGCACGACAGAGGGTGGACGTTGGTGTTCGCTGATTGTGTTGCAACTGTTATTCATGTTGAGTGGGGTGTGATTTTCGGTACCTTTTGCTAACAAAAGGTACCACCAAAATTACCGGGGTAACAAATTCGTTCTCACATTGTTTCTTTTTCGAGGTTTCTATTATCACACTCAATTGTTACCCCGGACCCCAAGGTGCTTGTTAATATGCCTTTGTATGAATAAAGCCAAACATCAAAACAATTAATTAAGGTGTTTTTTTGTTTGCTTTTGATCAATGTTCATTGTTCAATGGTCAATGATCAATGATCCTTGATTAATGAACTGTGGATAAAGTGGTTGACTATGGATTTTATGTGGCGTATAGTGGAGAGGTGGATAGTATAAGTGGGGAAATGTGGGGAATTGTCTAAGCGAAAGTTTAGATAATTGTCCTCCTTTTTTGTTGGCAACGAATTGTTGACCACTAATCTACAAATAGGGATTTCTGAAAGAGTGGTTAGAGATATAGGCAAGTTAAGTTGGAAAACTTGATTTACTCATGTCACTTACTTACACACTGACAAACTTATTAACTTAAAAACTTACGGAATGTTTATCGGAGAATACAATCACACGCTCGATGACAAAGGTCGGTTAGCCATACCGGCGAAGTTTCGTGCGAAGTTGGCGGATGGTGCGGTGGTGACCAAAGGTTTGGATGGTTGTTTATTTCTCTATACCAATCAAGAATGGCAAACCTTGGCGACCAAGCTCGCTAACTTACCATTTGCGCAAGCCAATACCCGCGCGTTCTCTCGTTTGATGCTCGGCGGCGCGATGGATGTGACTCTCGATAAACAGGGAAGAATTATCTTGCCTGATTATTTGCGCCAATTTGCGACATTGAAAAAGAAAGTCATTGTGGCCGGTCTATATAATCGTTTGGAAATCTGGGATGAGGATGCTTGGTCAGTTTACAAGAAGACTACGGAGGCTGAGGCCAATCAGATCGCGGAAAAATTAACTGAACTCGGTGTTTAATATGTGGAAACTAATGATAAAATTTCTCGAGATAATAATTGATTTCTAATATGGCTATACATGAATCGGTGATGAAAGAGGAGGTCGTTACCGGGTTGAACATACAATCAAACGCCGATTATATTGACGGAACGCTGGGCGCCGGGGGACACACGCGAGCAATTCTCGAAAAAAACGGACCAAATGGCAGAGTGCTGGCCTTTGACTGGGATAAGCAGGCGGCAGACAGAGCGCAGGAGGCTCTAAAAGACTTTGGCTCACGCATAATCGTAATAAATGATTCATACACTAAAATAAAAGAGTATGCTCAAGATCACGGATTTACTAAGCTCGCTGGAATTGTCTTTGACTTGGGTTTGTCATTGGATCAACTCAAAGAGTCAGGACGGGGATTCACTTTTCAACTTGATGAACCGCTAGACATGCGTTTTTCCACGGATAATGAATTGACAGCCTCGTTCATCGTTAACAATTACTCAGTCGGGCACCTGGAACAAATCTTTCGAGATTATGGCGAGGAAAGGGAAGCCAATCGCATTGCCAAGGCCATTGTTCGAGAACGGGATGGAGAACCGATTACCAAAACAGCACAGTTAGTAAATACTATTTTGAAGATTAAGAAAATTACATACAGATCAAAGATTCATCCGGCTACGCAGATTTTTCAAGCTTTGAGAATTGCGGTGAACGATGAATTGAATAATGTGAAGCAGGGGATTCGTGACGCGATCGACTTACTGGCTCCCAAAGGTAGAATCGCGGTGATATCCTTCCATTCACTCGAAGACAAGATCATTAAAAGCATGTTTCGTGAGCTCAGTCGCGGTTGCATCTGTCCGCCGGAATTGCCGGTGTGTCGATGTGATCATAAACCGAGCATAAAGTTAATCACTAAAAAGCCTTTGATACCGTCGGATGAGGAGATTGAAAGAAATTATCGGGCGAGGTCGGCGAAGTTGAGGATTGGGGAGAAGTTGTAAGGAAAAAAGCAAAAAAACAAGAAAGCAAGAAAGCAAAAAAATACAAAAACAACCCTCCTTCGCATAAAGCTACGGAGGGCAAGAAATAAAAATAAAAAGTTAGTAAAAATAAAAAGATATGACCGATTATAGTGGGGTATTAAATCGTCAGTCATTGAAGGCTCCGAAGTTGGGGAGCAAAAAGCATTTTGATTTAAAAAAATTGGCCGGTGGTGCTTTGATGGCGCTGGTGGTATTTTTGGTCGGTGTTTACGTTAATCAAATTAATGTAATATCTACCAAAGGTTTTGAATTGCGACAACTGGACAAATCTATTGCTCAGCTGGAAGCGAAGAATCAAAAGTTGAATTGGCAGTTAGTTGAAAAGCAATCAATGGCGGAAATTACCAAGAAAGTTGAAATATTGTCCATGGTGAAGAATGATAATATTGTTTATTTGAGTTCGACAGGGGTGGCGATGGCGAGAAAATAGTTTTACGGATATACGGATGAGTTACCGATATTACTGATATTACGGATAAGGATGAGATTGTCTCCCTGAGGTGCTCTGTTATACAGAGCCTCGGGCTGAAAGCCTCCCTTCGGGAAAGGGTGACAATTAATAAACTGTAATAAAATGTTTCATTAACAAGTAGTATAATTGAATAAAAGAACAGTCGAAATCCCCACCACCTCACCGTCATCCCCAGCGCAAGCGGGGAGACGGGGATATCCTAAAGGTGGGTAATAGTAGTTTACAGATTTGTGCCTTGGTTTAATGACTTCGAGTACCAGTTACTGGTTACGGGTTACCGGTTACCAATGTACACATCCCTAAATTACAGCTTATAAATGCTGGATGAATGTTCTTTTTACGCGGCAAAAGGGTCGGAATTTTCCGGCTCTTTTGCTTTGAGGGAAAATTGAAGTTTAGTGGGAAATTTGGTATAATAAAGTAGTTATTATAATTAAAAATGTATGTCAATAAATAAAAAACACGGAGATGATGGTGAGATAGAGATTGTTAAATTAATTCCTTGCCCGAATTGTGGAAAAAAGTTAATGCAATTGCCTCCAAATTATCCACTTTATGATATCCAATGCACGGGGTGTTCTTTTCGTGCTCAAGTAAAAACAAATCATTGTCAACCTAAAAGTATAATATTTGGTGCTGGGTGGGATATTATGAATAAAGTATTGAAATCAGGATTTATTACACCTCCATTGATTGTTAATTTTAAATGGGAAGGTGGTCAGGAAGTTCGTTTCTACCCATTTGTACCTAAGAAAAATTTAAAGATGCATCAACTATCAGCGACTGCTAGACGAGCTAATTATAAAATGTTTAATTATGTTGGTTTGGAGCAACTTCCATTTTTTCTTATGCTAAAAAAATAAATATGATCTACACCCTAAAAATTCAGCGGGCAATCAAGTTTGCTATCAAAACGCACGAAATTTATCAAAAACAAAAACGCAAAGGTAAAGATGTGGCGTATATTACTCATCCGTTAACTGCAGGTTTAATTTTGGCTTTGGCGAACGCACCGGAAGATGTGGTGGTTGCCGGAATTTTGCATGATACTATGGAGGATTGCCCAGAATGTAAGCAAGTCACAGAGGAGATGTTAACTGAACGCTTTGGTGATCATGTGGCAAAGTTAGTTTTAAGTGTCACCGAAACTGATAAGGGCGCCAGTTGGGAAGAACGCAAAAGCGTAGCCCTTGAACATATTGCCCATTTTTCTCATGATTCGCTGTTGTTGAAATCAGGAGATATGTTGAGTAATGGTACTGAAATCATTGCGGATTACGCGCGACATGGTGATAAGTTGTTTGATCATTTTAGCCAACCAAAAGAGGTGATGTTGCAACATCAATTAAAAGTGATTGATGCTATCCTGACTCGGTGGTCAGAAAATCCATTAAAAGATGATTTGATGGCCCTGGCAAAAAATTTAAAAGAAATATTGATAATTACTTATTAATTATAATAATATGTCAAACAAAAAGTTAATAGTGTTGGTTGTCCTCGCTTTAGTAGTGATTTTTATCGTAATAATTGGTATTATTCGTTTCACCACGCCAGAGGATAGTTGGGTGTGTGAGAATGGTAATTGGGTGGCGCACGGTAAACCTTCAGATCCAGCGCCGGCTACTGGTTGTGGCACTTCTATCACTGTGAATGAAATTGGCATGGCGAATCCTGCCAGTGTGAATTGTACAGAAAAAGGCGGTAAATCAGTGATAAAAACTAAACCCAATGGTGATCAATATGGATTGTGCTATTTTGACGACAATCGTGCTTGTGAAGAATGGTCATTATTGCGTGAAGAATGCCCTGTTGGTGGTGTAAAAACTACCGGATTTGATACTGATGCTCAAAAGTTCTGCGCGTGGTCTGGTGGACAGACATCAGCCGTGGAAAATGCCAAGTGCACCTTTCCAAATTTGAAAGTTTGTCCAGTTGAAGACTTTTATACTGGTAAATGCGCTATGGTGGAGTTGGATTACTAGGACAAGAAAACAATCCTCCTTCGCCAAGGCTACGGAGGACAAGAAAAACAAAAAGCAACAAAAAAATAAATTAAGTTCTTTCTGTTTCCCCGGACTACGATCCGGGGTCTCAGAAAAAATCCCCACAATTAATTTAGATCCCCGCGTGCGCGAGGAAAACGGTGTGGTGAGATATTATCGCTTAACGAATTACGTATCACGTATCACGAATTATGTTTAAACTCATAAAACAATCAAAAAAACACCATGGCCGACGAGGAGTGTTGAAAACCAGACAAGGTAATATTCAAACTCCGTTCTTCATGCCAATAGCCACTAAGGCGGCAGTTAAGTCATTGTCGACCTTAGATTTGGTGAAATTGAAGCCTGAAATCATTTTGAGTAATACTTATCATCTCATGATTCGTCCTGGTGAGAAGTTAGTTAAAAAAGCCGGCGGGTTACACGAGTTCATGAAATGGCCGAAATCTATTTTAACTGATAGTGGAGGTTTTCAAGTTTTTTCTTTGGGGAAGATTAGAAAGATAGAAGAAGATGGAGTGACTTTTAATTCACATGTAGATGGGAAGAAGTTTTTTGTGCGTCCAGAAGATTCAATTCGCATTCAATTGGACCTTGATTCAGATATAATAATGGCATTTGATGAATGTGTGGCTTTGCCAGCAGAGAAGAAGTATATTGAAAAGTCAGTGGCGATGACTTCTCGTTGGGCAAGACGTTGTCAAGATTTTTTTAGTTCAAACATGAAAAAAGTTAAATCAAATAAGAGACCATTGCTATTTGGAATAGTACAGGGTGGTTTGGAAAAGGATTTGAGAATTAAGAGTGCACAGGATTTAACTGGGATTGGATTTGATGGTTATGCGATTGGTGGGTTGTCGGTAGGGGAAAGTGAATCTGAAATGTATAAATGTTTAGATTATATTACTAATGAACTGCCACAAGACCGACCACGATACTTGATGGGCGTAGGACGACCGGAAAATATTATTAACGCTGTGAAACGCGGAGTTGATATGTTCGATTGCGTGATCCCAACTCGGGAAGCGCGACATGGCCGGTTGTATTTGTTTACCGGGAAAGGTGATTTGTGGGCAAAACCTAAGTCAATTTACAAGACAATTAACATTCGCGGGGAGAAGTTTAAAGACGACTTCGAACCGATAAACAAAGACAGTAAAATTCCTGAACTAAAAATGTATTCAAGGGCATATCTCCGCCATTTGTTTGTTACAGACGAACCACTTGGGATAAGATTGGCGACGTTGAATAATGTGGAGTTTTATTTAAAGTTGATGGAAAAGATTAGAGCTAGTATATAATTATACGTGGCTACGGATGCTACAGATATGAAGGTTTGAATTAATCCTGCGCTACCGATACTACGGAAACAACGATTGAATTGTCGTTTTACGTTTCTCGTTTTACGAATTACGAATGACGAATTACGGGTTACAGGTTCCTGGTTACCGGTTACTATTTACAAACTATGCAATTACAATCATTACTCAAAGAACTCAAACAACACTCGAACAAAACGCAAAGTCAGAACTTAGCGCGGTTTTTCAAAACTGGGAAAGGGGAGTATGGAGAAGGGGATGTATTCTGGGGATTAACTATGCCGCAGATTCGTTTGATTGTTAAAAAATATTATCAAACATTATCTTTGTCTGACATTCAACAGTTGATAAATAGTCCAGTACATGAAGTGCGCATGGCCGGGTTAATAGCGTTAACTTATCAATATGAGCGAGCTACATTAATCCAACAAAAAGCGATTTTCAATTTTTATTTGAAGAACACTAAACGCATTAACAACTGGGATCTGGTGGATGTGACTTGTCCGCGTATTGTGGGTATGTATTTACTGGATAATGACCCTCAAATATTATTCAAATTGGCAAAATCCAAGAACCTGTGGGAACGGCGCATTGGCATGATTTCCACTTTGGCTTTAATTAAAATAAAAAAAGACTTGGATACTCCGATTCAGTTAGCCAATTTATTATTGAATGATAAACATGATTTGATGCATAAAGCAGTTGGCTGGATGTTGCGAGAAGTTGGCAAACAGGACGTGAATGTTTTACGCAGCTTTTTGGATGAAAATGTGGATAAGATGCCACGAACTATGTTGCGTTATTCGATTGAAAAGCTTAAGATTGGGGAACGAAAAGGGTATTTGGGTATTAAGAGTATTATTAAATAAATAAACACCATATGAAAATTGGCCCCCGCCTTCGCTGGGGGTGACAGAATGGTGTTTATAGAAAATTACGATTGACAAAAGGTAAAAGTTAGTTTACAATAATATGTCGTTCCTTAAAACAAACAACAAAGAGGAGGACTCGAATATGACTAGCCAAGGTTTTAATGCTCACGATGAAATCGAACGTAAGTTTCTGGTGAAAAATTTTCCAGAAGGTTTGGTTAATTGGCCGGAAACATTGAAAATCAATATTTTGCAGGGTTATTATTTTAACGGCGATAAAGTGATTCGTTTACGTAGATCTGAAACAACGAAAATCGCGATGGGGCTTGGCCATTATCGTGATGTTAGTTTTGTGAAATGCTATAAAGAAGGTATCGGAGTGAAACGCGTTGAACATGAAGAGACAATTACTGAAGAAGAATTTAAAGCGTTATGGTTCAATGTTCGTAGTTGGCAATTGTCAAAGACTCGTTACCTAGTGTCGCTCAATGACGGTCACGTTGCAGAGCTGGATCGTTATGATAGCGGTCAAATGAAAGGTTTGTGGACCGTGGAAGTGGAATTTAAGACTGTAAAAGAGGCAGATTTCTTTGTGGTGCCAGAATGGTTTGGTGAAGATGTGACTGGCGATGAAGATTATGCAAATTCAAATCTTGCCAAGTATGGCGGACTGAAGTCCCAGCTCGAATCCGAAGCGTAAACGCGCCAAACCCTCCAACCAGCGAGGCGAGCGTGAGCATCCGAGCCATCGCCTACTCCTACGGCGACCTGAAAAATCTCCAGGCTCACAAGGAGGAAGTCCTCGAACGCGTATGGAAAGATTTGACAGAATTGGAAGAGCAACGCACCAAGCGTTTTCGTGATTTACTTTGTCATAGTTGCCGTGAACCGTTGAATGTTGTCCGTGCTTTTGAAGATGGTATTCAGTACGTGGATAAATGCAAGAAATGTGAGAGTTTGAATGTGTTTAAATTCGAAGATATCTTTTGGTTGGATCAATTCGATTTTACCGGTGAAGACAAAGTAGTTATATTGCGAACGATTTGGAAATTCTTAGTGATTATCGTTGATACTCGATTGCCTGAGTTTTGTCCCAAATGTGGAAAAAAACTGGATTGGGTTTGTTTGTACGCTGAGTTGCATCAGTTCGGCGCATTGTGCAAATGTTGTGGTAGCGGTTATTCTCAAGTATCATTTTAAATGATGGAACGTCGAAAGGGCGTTCTTTTTGTTACGGATATACAGATGGGTTACAGATATTACGGATGATTACGGATTGGAATATAAATTATTACATTTCAAATTACCGGTTACTGGTTACCGATTACCAGTTACTCAAAATATCACGTGCATAACTAGTTTGCTCAAATAGTCAAAATATGCTAGTTTATTGATATATATGACAGATGATAAATGGTCAGATGTAATTGAAAATATTCGTCAAAAGTTTCAAGTGGAAGAGGAATTTGACGGAGAAATAGATAATATCCCAGGAGCGACTTTTGCGGGGATTGTTTTTTATGTTGGTGATCGTAAGTATAAGGTGACTCGAACTAAGCGACCACGCGTGGTTGATAAGAAATCTAATTATTCCAATCGTATTGGTGGGACTGTGAAGGTTGATTATGTCTACTCTGAAGATCATTTTGTTGATGATCTGGAAATTCACGAATGGAGCGAGTTAGCGCAGGATTGGATGAAGGCGAGTGGTGTTGGACTGTTCTAATGTGATTAATGGCTACGGATGCTACGGATCATATAAATTAGTAAGTTTACTACGGATACTACAGATACGAAAGTTTACATATCAGTAGCATTGGTAGTGTTTTATCCGTAGAATCGGTAGTCTTGTATGTTTAATATTAATAAGCAAAATAAGTATGAAAAAATCGTTGCGATTACTTTCATTGCTGGCTGTCATGGTGCTTTTGTCCGTGACTTTAGTCGGTTGTGAAAAAAAGCCTGAAGTGGTGCTCAAAAACATGGCGGATGCCCAGGCAAAAGTGAAATCTTACGCGTATACGTTTGATTTTAGTAGTAAAGTTACCGTCCCTGCGTCAGCGACTGTTCCAGCTGGAACACAGGTGGATATTAAGGTTTCCGGTCTGGGACAAGCGGAAGTAAGTGCTGAAGCTCCAAAACAATCTTTAGATCTGAAAATCGATGCTGTGACTGAAGGGATGACTTTATCCGCTTCTGGTAATATGATTTCAGATAACAAAATTGCATATTTGAAGTTGAATACTGTTCCGAATTTCGGTTTGTTTGATTTATCCAGTATTAAAGGAGTTTGGTACAAGATTGATTTGGCCAAAGCCATGGAAACTTCAGGTCAAAATGCCAGCGCTTTGAATTATACTCCAGAACAATTGGCACAAATGCAAAAGTTGTTGACTGACCGAGATTTATTAACTGTTGTCAATAATTACGGCATTGAAAAATTAGATAAAGCCGGTAGTGTTTACCATTACAAAGTTAAATTCATTCAAGAAGAATTAAAGAAGGTTATTATCGAAGCATCAAAAATTGCCGGAGCTAAGGAGTTGACTGCTGAAGAATCAAAATCTTTGGACGATGGTTTAACTGCTTTGAATAAAGCTGATATTGATTTATGGATCGGAGCCAAAGATTTCTTGGTAAAAAAGATGGCTTTGGGTTTAACAGTTGAAGAAGCTGGTAATAGTGTGCGAGTTGACGGCACAGTGTTGTTGACTGATTATAATAAACCAGTGAAGATTGAAATTCCGGCTAACGCCACAGAGTTTAATCCAGCGGCCATGATGGGAGCTTCTGCACCTGCGCCAACAACTATTAATGCTGACGAAGGTTATTTGAATACAAAACCGTTAACCCAAGAAGAAATTGATGCATTAAACGCTCAATTAGACGATCTTAAATAATAAATTTTAAATTTATGGAATTACTTTGGCCGTTAGTCGTAATTGTGGTAATTCTCTTTGTTTTCTTTATTCGTCAAGTCAATGAATATGAACGCGGTGTGACCTTTTTTACTGGGAAGTATCATGTTACTAAGAATCCCGGTTGGAGAATAGTTGTTCCGGTATTTCAACAAATGACCAAGGTGGATATGCGCGTGAAAGCCGTGGATGTGCCAGATCAGAAAGCGATTACTCGCGATAATATTCCAGTAACTGTGAATGCGGTTATTTATTATCAAATTGACAGTGCGGAAAAAGCGATATTGCAAGTGGAAAATTTCTTTTACGCCATGTCCCAGTTAGCTCAAACCACGATGAGAAATGTGGTGGGTGAAGTCGAGTTGGATGAATTACTTGGTAGCCGTGATAAGCTGTCAGAAAGAATTAAAATTATCGTGGCGGAAAAATGTAATGGTTGGGGAGTGAAAGTTGATAATGTGGAATTGCGAGATGTTTCTTTACCAGAAAATATGGAAAGAACTATTGCCAAGCAAGCGGAAGCAGAGCGCGAAAAGCGAGCCGTTATCATCAAGGCTGAAGGTGAAGTCGCCTCAGCTGAGAATATGGCAAAAGCGGCCACTATTTTATCCGCATCAGCCGGCGCTTTGCACTTGCGTACTTTGCAAACTATTAATGATGTCAGCTCTGATCAATCAAATACTGTTATCTTTGCGGTGCCGTTGGAGGTTTTGAGGGCGTTTGAGAAGAAATAATTACGGATTACGGATTACGGATATACGGATTTATTACTGATATTACGGATTATTACGGATGAAAAAAATAAAGAAAGCACCGATGAAAGTCGGTGTCTTTTTATTAAGAGAGATAATAAATTATGATGTTGTAATTCATTGGTTTTGAACGATTCTCCTTTTACTGGTTACCGGTTACTAATTACTGGTTTCTAAACTCAAGTCTCTCTGTGGATACTATTTACCACAAAATATGCTAAAATATAAGTATGAACTTCAGGGTTAAAATGAAGTTAATTTTTATATATCATGTTCAAGTTATTTGAAGTTAAAAAACGAACTAGGAAAATTACCGCGTATTCGAATTTAGCAGGAAGCGGGCGGACGTTGGTAACTACCACGCAACGGAGAATTAAAATTTTGACCGGGTTTTTTGTTTTGGTATCCTTTTTGATTATTTATCGCTTATTTGTAATTCAAATTGCTCAAGGCGAATATTATATGGCATTAGCTTCTGATCAACATGAAATATTTAAACAATTGTATCCTGTTCGTGGGACTATTTATGCTCAAGAGTTGGATGTGACTGGTAATAAAACTTTGGTACCATTGGCGATTAATCGCGACTTACAATTTGTTTATGCTATTCCCAAAGACATTGCTGATCCAGAAGCCGTGACTAAAATGTTGATGGACACTTTAGACTTTACTGATGAAATTAAAGGTTATAGAAAGCCTGTAGAAGTTAATTTTACCCAAGAGCTGTCTGATGAACAAAAGGCGGAGGAAACGGTAAAGATGGAAGCTATGGCAGATGGTGAGGCTCATGATTTGTTTTATCAACAGTTAAAAGACAGGTTAAGCAAAAAAGATGATCCCTTTGAACCGATTAAACATCGAGTAAGTGATGAGATGGCGGATAAGTTAAATAGTTTTAATCTAAAAGGTATTCACACTACCAGCGAGCAAGCACGTTATTATCCAGAAAAAAATTCTGGCAGTCAATTGGTGGGGTTTGTTGGTCAATCTAGTGAGAATAACATGTTGAAAGGGTACTATGGAATTGAAGGTAATTTGAATAAATATTTATCCGGTGCTTCGGGTTTTTTACGTTCAGAATCAGATTCTGCTGGTCGTTTAATCACATTGGCATCAAAAGAATATAAAGAAGCGCAGGATGGTTCAGACGTGGTGTTGACTATTGATCGAGCTATCCAATTCTACAGTTGTGAACGGTTAGCGGTTTGGGTGAATGATATGGGTGCCAGCTCTGGTCAGGTGATAGTGATGAACCCCAAGACTGGAGCGATTTTAGCTTTATGTAATTATCCAGATTATGACCCTAATAATTATAATAAGGTAAAAGATATTGATTTGTTTAATAATAAGGCGATCAATGAAAGTTATGAGCCTGGTTCGGTGTTTAAACCGGTAACTATGGCGGCGGCTTTGGATTCAGGGAAAGTAACGCCATTTTCTGGCTTTAATGACCCAGGAGTAGAAAGGATAGCGGGATTCAATATTATGAATTCTGATCTTAAAGCTCATGGCTGGCAAACAATGACTGGAATTTTGGAGTTGTCTTTGAATACTGGCACCATCTATATTGCCAGATTAACTGGTCTGGAAACGTTTCGGGATTATGTGAAGCGTTTTGGTTTTGGTGAGGTTACCAATATTGAACTATCACCAGAGGCTGAGGGCAATATTTCTAGTTTAGAAAAGAAGGGGGAGATATATTTGGCCACAGGTTCTTTCGGCCAGGGGTTAACAGTCACGCCTTTGCAACTGGCAGTAGCTTATAGTGCGATAGCCAATGGCGGACAATTAGTCACTCCATATGTGGTGAATAAAATTATTGCTCAGGATAAAACCGAACAAGTGACTGAACCGAAAATTCGTCGACAAGTGATATCAGAAGAAACTTCTAAACAATTAAAAAGTATGTTAGTTTCCGTTGTTGACAATGGACATGCTAAACGAGCTCAAATTAAGAATTATAAAATAGGCGGCAAGACTGGAACCGCTCAAATGCCGGATACGAAGAACGGTGGCTATAGTCTTGATACTATTCATACTTTTGCTGGCTTTGGTCCCTATAATGATCCCCAGTTCGTTATAATTACCAAAATGGACAAAGTGCAAAAGGTGGAGTTTGCCGAGGGCTCAGTTGTCCCCTTGTTCAAAGAGATTGCTCAGTATATAATTGATTATTATGGGATAGTGCCGGAAGTTGGTAGCTAAAATAAAACAAGAAAGCAATAAAACAAAAAAGCAAATAATAAGATTAATTTATAAAGGATATCCGTGATCAATGATCATTGGTCAATGTTCAATGATAAAATATGAAAAAAATACTCGAACAAATTTTGGCAAGTTTAGCCAAGAGAATAATTGTGAAATATAAACCAAAGGTAATCGGAATAACCGGCTCCATTGGTAAGACTTCAACTAAGGAGGCTATTTTTGCGGTTTTGCAAAAACATTTTCGTGCGAGACAAACTGATAAGAATTATAATAATGAAATTGGTTTGCCTTTAACAATCATTGGAGTGGAAACTGGTGGCCGTTCATTGTTTAAATGGTTGGGAATAGTGTTAAAGGCTATGCGATTGTTAATAGTTAAAGATTATTCATATCCAGAAGTTTTAATTCTCGAAATGGGAGCAGATAAGCCGGGAGATATTGATTATTTAGTTAATATAGCGCCATGCGATATTGGCGTGGTAACGAAAGTGGCACCTGTGCACATTGAATTCTTTGGAACGATTGAAAAGATTGCAAATGAAAAACGTCAAATAGTCGCGCATATTGGTAAAGATGGTTTTGCGATATTGAACGGTGACGATGAATTGGTGCGTGGTATGGAGAAGAATTTGAAAGCGCAGGTTTTAACTTTTGGTTACAATGAAAATTTAAGCGTACGGGCAATTGATCTGGAATATCAAAGTGAAGCTGGTGATTTAACTGGGGCGAAGTTTAAAGTTTTAGCTGGTGGTAGCGCTGTTCCGGTCTTTTTGCCTCGAGTGATTGGTCAACATCAAACTTATTCAGCTTTGGCAGCCACTGCGGTTGGGGTAGCGTTAGGCTTAAACTTAGTTGAAATATCCGAGGGATTAAGAAATTACATGGCGCCCAAGGGACGAATGAATCTGATTGAAGGTATTCATAATGCGTTGATTATTGATGACACTTATAATTCGTCACCTGATGCGGCGATGGCGGCGGTTAAATCTGTGGCAAATTTAAAAATTGGGCAAGTTAACAGACGGTTGGCCGTTCTTGGTGATATGTTAGAGCTAGGTGAAATTTCAGAGTCTGCACATGAAGAATTGGGTGCGACTGTGGCAGAGAACGGTTATAATATTTTAATCGCTGTTGGTCAATTCCGTGCTTCATTAGCCAAAGGTGCTAAACAAAAAGGCATGGAAAATGTTTTCGAGTTTGAAAATTCTGTTCAAGCTGGAGAGGTGCTGAAAACCATGGTGGAGGAAAATGATATTATTTTGGTCAAAGGCTCACAAGGGGCGAGAATGGAAAAGGTGGTGAAAAATATTATGGCTAAGCCGGGAGAAGCTACTGATTTGTTGGTGCGTCAATCGGGAAAATGGTTGAAGCAGTAGGGTTGATTTTTGTTAAATATTATGCTATTCTATTCACAGGTTTTGATACATGTGAGGTGAAATAATTAATATATGAAAATAGTGAAGAAAGAAGAATCATTGTTTGTCTCAAAGCCTGAAGGTACCAATGTTCATTATTATCTCCGGAATGAGTATGAACTGCATTATAATGAACAAGTAGCTGGGGCAACTCAAACTTGGCATCATCATGAAAAGATATTGGAGAGTTTATATGTTATCGAAGGTGAATTAACCGCAGCGTGGAAAGTTGGGGATAGAATTGAAAAACAGATTGTTAAAGCTGGTGATTTAATTGAAACAGAAAATACCCCACATACTTTTATCAACCATACGGATAGGATCGTAAAGTTCATTGTTATAAAACAAGTATTAACAGGTGAAAATAAAAGAGAGTTATTAAAAACAGATAAGGTTTTAGATTAACAAATCATTTCGCCGCCACCCACCTACGCTGAAGCTTCGGTGGGCAAGTCGTCTAGTGGTCCCAGCATAGCGGGGCAAGTAGTTCTCCAGGTTTTTTAGCGAAGCAATCCCGCTCCGCGGGACATCCTGGAGAATAGGGTTGCAAAGTAAAATTCAATTATGCCGCCACCCACCTACGCTCCTTTCGGAGCTTCGGTGGGCACGTCGTCAACTTACCAGGTTTTTTAGCGAAGCAATTCCGTCTCGCGGGACATCCGGTTTATTGAGATTCACAATTTATTCTATTTCGCCGCCATCGTCTAGTGGTTAGGACGCCAGGTTCTCATCCTGGTAACCGGAGTTCGATTCTCCGTGGCGGTACCATGTACCATTCGTCAAAATTCATTTGACTCAGGTACATGGCACGCCATTAAAA
>CAZQEI010000008.1:51282-57634 GCA_964592195.1 uncultured Gammaproteobacteria bacterium
GAGTTCGATTCTCCGTGGCGGTACCACAAAAAGCAACAGTTCATCTGGTGCTTTTTGTTTAGTCGGAGAATCGAACTGGGGATGATAAGGGGTGTCACCCCTTATATTCTGGGGGAGGCAGAGGGGCGGAAGCCCTTCTGAAGCGAAGACGACGACAGTCGGCGAAGCGCGTGAGGTTCCCCGTGACGGTACCACGTACCATTCGTCAAGTTTCATTTGACTCAGGTACATGGCACGCCATTAAAATATCAATTCATTTGGTGTTTTTTGTTTATTAAATAAAAAGTGCATATGTATTTTTTACTTAGAACGTAAAAAGTTGTATAATATTTACGTCAATAATAATAAATATAAACTATGTTCAAAACAAGAACAAAAAGTAAAACTAGGGTTGTGGTTATGACTTTAGTTGTGCTTGGTGCTTTAGGTGCGGCGGCGTTTGCGGCTTTTCCTGTTATAAAAAATAATCAGTTAATCTCCAATTCTGGTTCTAATGTCTGTGCTCCAAATTTATGGTTGGGATGGCCGATTAATATCAAGAACGATGGTAAATTTGATTCAATGATGACAAAAACGATTGAGCAGTATAGTAGTAATCAAGTGATTCTTCGTCCTGGTGATAATGTAAATTTTAAAGATGATCTGAATTGGGATGGTTTGTCTCGTTATGAATATATTTTTCAAGTACCAGTAAGTAATTTTGCTAATTGTAAAGGCAAGGATGTCCGCGTGGTTGTTCTCGTTAATGGCAAAGAAAGAGGCTTCTCTAATTTAGAAATTGTGGTTCCTCATGATCAAAAAACTATTGAAGTGCCAGTACGTTTAAATAATCATTATTACGATACTGAGACCTTGACTTATAAATCTGATTTTAAAGATGGTAATATAAAATTTCAGTTGAGATTGGGCAACGTTGTTTTACAAGAATCAGCAGAGAAAAAATTGGTATTTGATGGTTTTAGCACCTTGACGGTTTCAAATTGTGTAAACAAAATAAAACTTCCCACAGGTAAAAATCAATTAGTCATGACTTGCGATCTTAAGGCTAAATCTAGTCAGTCTCCAAATGGTGGTCGATTATCTATTACTGGTATGCCAATAAAGGCTACACCTCAAAATTTAAACATGACAAATTTTACTTTGAAATATGTGGCACCTGCTCCTTGGGGTAGAACCTTTACCACAGAGACAGGAACTAATGGATATAATGAGTTGTTAATTTCTCCGAAACTTGGTGCTGGCTGGAGCAATACAGCGGCAGGGAATGTTCCAAATTATATTTATGTTGATAATGGTGCTACTACGAAAATTGAATTTTATGCGGATACTGATATAGTCGACAAGAGTAAACCTGCATCAGTAGCTTTCCAATTCTACGGACCAGAGGGAATGTCTTTTGAAACTAGTGCCGAGAGATTTACTAACACTTTCCCAATTCTCACTCAAAATCCGATTTTGAATGTTAAATAATAGACAGTTATAAATATTAAACTTCTCATCCTCAAGGTGAGAAGTTTTTTAATATAAAAACCGTCGATTTAGACGGTTGGCGTTTGTTTTGATTTTATTTTTCCATATCAGCTTGGATTAATAATTACAAGTAGAAAATATTTGAAATTTTAACAATAAAATGTTAAGTTTTAAGTACCAATATTAGTAGGGGGAGGTTATGGGAGTTTTTCGTCTTGTTCCAGGTGTTGGTTTAGTTGAGGAACCTGTTTTACCGGAAGATCAAAAAAATGTTCTTTGTGGTTCAAACGATTTTTTCACTGCTAGCGGTTTACCTGCTTCCTTGGTCTCTGACGCCAGAAATCAAGACAGTTTTCCTCCGGATATTATTCTTAGTGAGGAAATGGACTTTTTGCTTCCCAGGGTAGATCGTTTTGGCAGAATGATTCTTTCTCCGTTTGATAGTGAGTCATATGTTGGAGTGGTTAAGCTAGCAGATATTTTTAATCGTCCGGCAGATGTGGTTCGTTTTATTTTGTACACTCTGAACGGGCATTCGGAAACTTTCCATGTGGTACCGGAATTTGAAAATTTGGATGAAAAGTTCTTTTCACAGCATTTAACTATCAAGCACTCAAAATATGGGAATTGCGCTTGGTTCCGACTGACTGGTGATTCAAAGAAACCTGCCGGGTTTATATATAAAATTAATGCGCCTCAGGGGTTACTTGATCTATGCATATGTTAAATAAGTAATGAGCCTAATTGGTTCATTTTTTATTTGCTCAATGCCCATTAATCTAGTATAATAATAACAAGATAACTAATATCAATTTATGGGATTACTTAGTAAAATTTTTGGTGATAAAAAAGATGAGACTGTAGTTAAAAGTAAAGTTTTGCTCGACCCAAAACAAGCGGCAGAGCAGGAAAAAACTTTTTTGGATAGCTACGCGCAAAGTTCGGTTGAAAAGCAAAAGATGATGGCCTTGGCTTTGTTGCGAGCCAGTGAGTATTTTATTAATAGTGATCGCGCCAAGGGCGTTTAAATTTATGACACAAGATGAAAAATTCAATCGCATTGTTCATATCATGAAACGCTCGGAAATGGATTCGCGGGCGCAAGAGAATTTGCGAGTGTTCTTATTTGCGTTGATTGAAGATCCCGCCTTTGATGATGATAAGGTCTTGGATGTGTTTGATGCTGATGTAAATATTTTCGATGATTTCTGTCGTTGCTTTGAAATTAAACATCGCTTCTTTGATCAAGGTGGAGAGGAGAGTGAATGGGATTATTTATTAAGCAAAGAAAAATCATTATTAGAAGCAATTAAATAAATAAATATAAAATCTATGGCTTGCGGATGTTGCTCCTGTGGCCCAAAAAAGAAGGTCACGAAAACTACGGCTAAAAAGAAAAAGAAATAATTGATCAGCATAAAAAAGTCCTGTTTTAGCAGGGCTTTTTAGTTATCCACAGCCCGTGGCTTGCTGTTCGGTATCTGTTCGCTTATAATAAAGATAAGGCGAACAAAAGCCGAACTAGAATTAACATACAATCATATGACACTTAGCAAGAGACAGAGCGAAATACTTAAATTCATCAAAGGTTTTGTCCAAGAAGAAGATTACTCTCCAAGTTATCGAGAAATAGCTGAGGGGATGGGAATTTCTTCGCCTGCCACAATTCATCAACATATTCAAACGTTAAAGACCAAAGGCTATTTAGACCTTGATCCCAGTTCTCCTCGATCATTGCAGTTAACAGATAGAGTGATGAAGTTTTCGAAGTCGATTGAGTTGCCATTATTGGGATTAATTACCGCCGGGTTGCCGATTGAAGCCATAGAAGAAAAGGAAACCATTGCTGTGCCAGCAGATTTTGTCCCAGATGAGAATTCTTACGTTTTGAGAGTAAAAGGCGAATCAATGATAGATGAAGGCATTTGGGATGGAGACTACGTGGTAGTTCAATATAACCCCTCACCGAAGAATGGAGATGTCGTAGTTGCTTTGTTAGATAATGCCTATGTGACATTGAAAAAGTTTTTCCGTGAGCCAACCAGAATCCGTCTGCAACCAGCCAACGCTACTATGCAACCGATCTATGTGAAAGATGTGATTATTCGAGGTGTGGTGAGAGCTATAATTCGCAAATTCGCTTAGGGCCACGGAATCTACGGAAAGAGTAAATGAGTTGTCCTACGGAAACTACGGAAAATATTATCGCTTTACGTTTAACGAGTTACGTATATCGAAAATTAAATAATAAAAATAAATAAAAAACCTATGAAACGCCAAATCAAATCATTTTATCGCCGTTATGTTCGTGGACTTTGGGAAGATTTAATTATTGAAGTTTAAACGATTAATTATATGTTGGAAAAACTCGATCAACCAGTGGATGTATTGTGCGCTTATGTGAATGGTAAATCCATGCCATTATATTTCCGCTGGAACAATAAACGCTATCGCATTGATAAAGTTAACCTTGTCCACTCTGTCCGTCGCGGTCGGGATAAGATGTACTTTTATTCCGTGAGCCAATCCAGTAATTATTACAAGTTACGTTTTGATACTGAAAATAATAAGTGGTGTTTGACTGAAGCTTATTTTGATTAATTTGATGTTGAGAATAAAGAGATAAGGAGTATAAAGAGAAAAAGGGATGGAAGTTTATTTTTTAAATGAATATTTCCTTCTTTTCCGCCTGAGGCGGATCCGCCTGCCTGCGCAGGCAGGGCTTTGGAGGAAGAATTTATGATTTAGAATTTAGGATTTTAATTTGATCAATGTTCCATGATCAATGATCTATGATTGTAGCTCACATCGACATGGATTCCTATTTTGCCAGTGTGGAACAACAAGCCAATCCCGCTTTGCGGGGGAAGAACGTGGTCGTCAGCGGTAAGGAAGGTTCACGGACCGTCATTGTGGCGGCTTCCAAAGAAGCTAAAAAATTCGGCGTAAAAACCGCCATGACCACGATTGAAGCGCGGCGCTTATGCCCGCGTTTATTGTTTGTCGAACCTGATGGTAAGAAATATTGGGAAGTCCATCGCAAATTTATGTCAATCTTCAAGCAATTCACTGAACAAGTGGAAGTGTTTAGCATTGACGAAGCTTTTCTGGATTTGACTAGCGTGGTGAAAGATTTTTCCGAAGCGGAGAAGCTTATTCAATCGATCAAAGCCCAAATGAAAGTTAAAATAGGTGAGGTAGTGACTTGTTCTGCCGGCATTGCAAAAAATAAGTTCTTGGCCAAGTTAGCTTCTGATTTGAAGAAGCCGAACGGAATAGTTGTTGTTAACGATCAAAATGTGATTGAGATCTTAGATGGCTGTAAATTGTCTGATTTTTGCGGTATCGGTAGACGAATAAATGAACGACTAGATGATATGGGGATTGAAACGGTTAAGAAATTAAGAGCTTGCTCACTTGAAAATTTAATAAAAGAATTTGGACCTCACGCTGGTAATCATTTGTATAATATGGCGCGAGGTGAAGATGATTCGATTGTGGTATCGGAGGATTTTGCGCCAAAGTCTGTCAGTCGTTCTTATACCATGAACGAGAATACTGTGGATAAGAAAAAAATTTTGCAACTAATTCTGATTTTGTCGGAAAAATGTGGCCGCGAGTTGCGAGCACAAAAGCTAGCTGGGAAGACTATCCAAATTTATTTTCGATTTGGCGATTTTTCTCATGCCGGTTTGCGAGTAACTTTACCAGTGAGAATTAACGATGGTTTGGCGATTTATAATATTGGGGAAGCGGCGATTAAAAAATATCGATTGCCAAAAGCTGTGCGTTTAGTTGGTGTACGGGTGGAAAATTTAGCGGAACATTTGGAACAGCAGTCTTTGTGGTTACCGGAAAGGAAAAGGGGACAGTTAATGCCTTTTTTAGATAAGATAAATGATAAATACGGTGAATTTACTATTAAAGCCGGATTGTTGACTGACGCTGATGCTATGAGAGAAAAAGTTGGAGGATTTAGATATGAAAGTGATTAACCGAAATTGTTAATAGATATTAAAAGTGATATAATTTGTTTATCAAATTAAGCAGTTATGAATCATCCTAAAGTGCTTATGAATTGTCTTGAACAGAATAATTCGTACACATTCGTAAATGATTCGTAGATTCGCAATGCCTATGAAAACAAAAACTCGCAGCAGTGTTAGTGTGAAAGTTAAATTAGCTTTAGCTTTGTTAATTGTTGGAGGCGGATTAGCCGCCGCGGCTTTCGTGACAAACAACAATATCCAAACCGGAAGCTTGGTCTCTCAAGTCTATACCTGTGAGAACGCAGCGTTAGGTGTGAAGATTTCTCGTCAAGCCGGGCAAACACCTTATTTGCTTACCAATGATTGTCGATCAGCTGGCTATGGTATGCGTTATTATAATGTCCAATGCGTAGATGGAAAATCTTACAAAACTCGTTGGCAATCACCGTGCGAACCAAGACCGCAAGCTATGATTTGGAGTGAAAGTTTGACTTCAAACAGTTTTGCGAAAAAAATTGATTCGGTAGTGAATAAATTTGCTATTGCCGGTAGCCCTTACGAAGATATGGCATTAACAAAACTTAAATTAACCGTGCAATCAGAATTCAAACCAAAAAGTTTTAAGTTGAAAGATGTTAATTCAACTATTATTTCCCAAGCAGAACCGGTTTGGCAAGCTGAAAAAATCAATGGACAAAATGTTGGTACTGTAAGTTTTACTTTAAATCAGGTCCAACCGCAGGGTGACAAAGGCAATTATTTTTTGGTGACTGTTTTAGCAGATACTACTGATGCGAAATTAAATAATACAATTACGACTTTGATTAAAGCAGAAGGTGATTTGGATTTTAAAGGTTCTACTTCAAATATTAACGCATATTACCTGTCTCATT
>CAZQEI010000009.1:0-3584 GCA_964592195.1 uncultured Gammaproteobacteria bacterium
AAAAAATCCAATCGGAAAATCGGATTTTATTTTATAATATACTAGGAGATTGCCACGTCGCACCGATTGATATCGGTGCTCCTCGCAAAAGAGATTATCTATCAACCTTATCTATAATATTTTTAATCTCCAGAAGATCATCAATCACGAAATCCGGATTAAAAGATTTCAACCTTTCCGCATCTTGAAAGCCCCAAGTAATTCCGATAGTTTTAATTCCGACAAACTTACCAGCGTCCACATCACCATTGGTATCTCCAATGAAGAATGAAGTATCTTTGTCAATATTTTCATCTGTCACTAATTGTTTTAACGCTTCTTTCTTATTATAGGCATCGCTAACAACTTTGGTAATTAAACTTTCAAATCCAGATCGAGCTATTTCTGGCAACAATTTTGATTTCGGATCAGTGCTTAGAATATACAATTTATAACCTTTGTCGTATAAATAAGTAACAATAGCTTTCGCACCAGGAAATAATTCCGGCTCACCCACTTCATGAATATGTTTTTCGTACAGCTCTAATTCTTCTTCCAGAGTTAAATCAGGTAAATATTGATTCCAAAATTTCATGTGCGGCAAAATAAAGTTCTTGCGAATTTCCTCTGGACTAACTTCAGCATGTCCAAAATCGCGAAAAATCAAGTTGTAGGTTTTACAAAACATCTTGAAATTATCATTCAAAGTGCCAGACCAGTCAAAGATGAAAGCTTTTGTTGCCATAATTAAACCGCTAAGAAATATTTAGATGCGACCATTAACAAAATTCCCAGGATGAAAAACAAGAATGACACAGCCACTTTACCTACTTTACTCTCTTGATTAATTTCCGGGATTAAATCAGAAGCGGCAATATAGATAAATCCTCCGGCGGTGATTGGTAATAAATACAAAGAAAATCCATCCAACGCACCACTCAGCCAAACACCTAGAATTGCACCAATGATCGCTGTCGCGGCAGATAAAAAATTAAAGAGCAAAGCTTTCTTCAATGAGAATCCCCCATACAGCAAGACTCCAAAGTCACTGATTTCTTGTGGTATCTCATGCACGATGACGGCCGCAGTTGTCACGACGCCAATATTGAAATCAATCGCAAATGCTCCGGCAATTACCAAACCATCAATAAAATTATGCATGGCATCTCCCACTATATTCATGTATGGCAAAGTATGTTTTTCACATTTACCCTCGCAATGATGATTGTGATGCCAATGCAAAACGCGTTCAATCAAGAAAAACAATGAAAAACCTACCAACACATAAATAAACGCTTTTTCTCCAATCGCAGACTCCACAGCTTCTGGTAACAAATGGAGCAAACCGCCACCAATCATGGTGCCAGCTGACAAACCAACTAGCAATAACAAAAATTTATCAATTTTTTTACCGGAAACAAAGTAAACGAGCACGCCGACCACGGAAATTAAACTAACGATGACCGTGGCGAGAACTGAATAGAATAAAACCATATAAGAAAAGAGAATTAAGAGTATAAAGAGAATGAAGAGATAAAATGAGAGACGAGAGAAATCGGGGGAGACAGGAGAGAAAAGTGTTAGTAGTTTATTTATTTAATAATAGATCGAGATCAACGCCAAAGTCTTCGAAGCGTTTTTTCAGAAGTTCTTTGGAATCTTCCACACCTTTGTTGTAAATTGTGCCACCGACATTTTCCAAGAAAAAGTCTAAAATCTCTTCTGTGGCAATCAAACCCAGAGTTTCGCCTCTTTCTTGTTTAAAAAAAGTGGCAATTTCACGCAAACAAGCCTGGCGTTTGTCAGGGGCTAACAATAAATCAGATTTTCGCTTGATTTTGTTCATACAATAGTTAAATGATAAAACAAATAGGTCGTTAAGTCAATCGTTGCGTTTTGTGTGATAATAATATATGATGTGAGCTACTAATAACGAATCAGCTACGAATCTACGAATATGGGGATATTGCGACTCAAAAAGGCATTCCCGATACGTAGATTCGTAGCAAATATGTCATTCGTAGACAACCTAATTTTCATACTAATATGATCACACTAAAAGTCCGCAACAACCGCGTGGGTCCAATAAGAAACCGCCATCCTTGGATTTTCTCCCAGGCTATTGTTAATATTCCAGATGAACTGGAATCCGGCACCCCGGTGAAAGTTACCGATGAATTCGACAACTATTTAGCTTCCGGCTATTTCAATTCTTACTCTCAAATCGCTATCCGCTTATGGAGCTATGACGAGAAAGAAGAAGTGAACGCCAAGTTTTTTGAGACTAGAATTAAAGCGGCTCAAGCTTTGCGCGAGTCAGTTTTGGATTTAAAAGATACTAACGCTTATCGTTTGATTAACGCGGAGAATGATTTTCTTCCGGGTTTAATCGTCGATCGTTATGCTGACTATTTTGTCATTCAATGTCACACCAAAGGAATTGAAACCTACAAGAAAGAAATCATTGCCACCCTCGTCAAACAATTCAAACCGGTTGGAATCTACGAACGCTCTGATGTTCTGGTTCGCAGAATGGAAAAATCAGAAAAGATTAATCAATTGCTTTACGGTGATGTCCCGGATTTAGTTGAAATCAAAGAAAACAAAATAAAATTTTTGGTTGACTTGAAAACCGGACAAAAAACAGGATTCTTCCTCGATCAACGCGACAAACGTTTAGCCTTACAAAAATATTGTGAGGGCAAACGCGTATTAAATTGTTTTTCATACAGCGGCGGCTTCTCAGTTTACGCCTTGGCAGCTGGTGCGAAATCAGTAACCAGCGTTGATATTTCAGAAGCAGCCATTGAATTGGCCAAGAAAAATTTTGAGTTAAATAAACTCAACATGAAGAAGGCCGAATTCGTTGTTGCTGATGTTAAAGAGTACTTGACCAGACCAGAAATCAAAGACCAATTTGATATTATCATTCTTGACCCACCAGCATTCATCAAAGACCGAAAGAAAATCTACGAGGGTATTGTTGGTTACAAAAAAATTAACGATTTGGCTTTACGCGCCTTGCCAGAAAACGGTTTATTGGTAACTTGTTCATGCTCGGCCCATTTATCCATGCAAGATTTCCGATTCATGTTATCTGAAACCGGAGGAAGAACACAACGCACTATGCAAATCGTTGAAAGTTTCACCCATGGCCAAGACCATCCCGTCCTCGTGCCATTTACCGAATCAGAATATTTGAAAACACTATTCATTCACATCAAGTAGAACTATCCGACAAAAAGAGGAGTCACTCCTCTTTTTTCATTCATACAAAAGTATTAAATACGCACCCTGGGGGTTCGGGGGTGCAATTGAGCGTGTTAATAGAAAGCAAGAAAAAGAATCAATGTGAGAGCGAATTTGCGACCCCCGAAACTTTTGGTCCTTTTGGTTACAAAAGGACGAAGGAAAAACCATTGACAAGACTTCAATTAACCTATAAAGTAGACATGTTTGCTTCGTCCATTAACAACAAAACTCTCGTTCAAACAGAACGGGAAGAAGGAGGTTCTCCATGCCCGTAACTGTGGTACTTGGTTTACAATGGGGAGATGAAGGTAAAGGTAAAATTGTTGACAAGTTGGCAAAACAGTCTGATGTGG
>CAZQEI010000009.1:3594-54336 GCA_964592195.1 uncultured Gammaproteobacteria bacterium
GATTCGTTTTCAAGGCGGTAACAACGCCGGACATACTCTTTATATTCTAAATAAATCAGGTAAACTGGAAAAAGTGGTTCTGCACTTAATTCCATCCGGCATTTTCCATCCTCATACTACAAACGTCATTGGTCCCGGTGTCGTCCTGGATCCGCACGTCTTCATGGACGAATACCACACCATCAGAGCTCTTGGAGTGAATTGTGAAGATCGTCTATTCATCTCCAGTCGCACCATTCTCATCATGCCGTATCACAAAGAATTGGATCGATTGCTTAATGGTCATATTGGCACAACCGGCCGCGGCATTGGTCCGGCGTATGAAGACTTCTTTGCTCGTTGCGCCATCACCGCAGGTGATTGTCTTCCCCACAACAAACGTCGACTGATGGAAAAGATTTCATCCGCTTTGAAGATCAAGAATCTGATTACCGGCGGATTGAATGGCAAAACCTTCACCGTCGAAGAAGTAATGGATCAGATGGGAGCCGCATTCTCTTTCCTGATGCCGTTTATTCAACCTGACTTCGCCGAATTCATCCAGCATCATCTCGATCACAACTCAAAAATTCTGGCTGAAGGCGCGCAAGGCACTCTCCTCGATGTGGGTCACGGTAATTATCCGTTCGTAACTTCTTCGTTCACTACAACTGGCGGATTGTCAGTTTACACTGGAATCCCTCCGCAAAAAATTGATCGAGTCGTTGGCGTTTTCAAAGCCTATTGCACCCGAGTTGGCGCAGGGCCATTCCCTACAGAACTGCTCGACGCCACAGGCCAAAGACTACGTGAGCTTGGTCATGAAGTCGGATCTACCACCGGTCGCGATCGACGTTGCGGCTGGTTGGACCTTCCGCCTCTTCGTTACGCTTGCCAAATCAACGGCGTGACCGACCTGGTCATGACCAAGGCTGATATTCTTGGACAACTGCCTGAGTTCTGCGTTAACAACTATTATTGTGATCAAGTCGTTAGCAATTACCGCTATGATCCGGAACGCTCTGATCAAGAACCGAGTAATGACATGGGCTTCCGTGGTTTCAATTCGATTTCCGACACAGCCTTTCAAACTTTCATTGAGCGTGTCGGCAACGAACTGCCACTACCCATTTCCATCGTCTCCTTCGGTCCGAACCGCGACGATTTGTTCTTTGTGTAATTAATTAGTCCCTGCAATGGCGGGGCTTTTTTATTTTCTTTCAAATAGTTACAAGACTACAGATGCTACAGATATGATAAGTTAAATATGTTTCTACGGATACTACGGATTTCTAAGCTACAGATCGGTAGCATCAGTAGTGTCTTATCTGTAGCATCCGTAGCCACAAATCACTTTGCTTTCAACCAAATAAAATGGTAAAATTAACCTATATTAAACATCAAAAAATATGACAACAGATGAACAACGCGAATTAGCTTTGGAAAAAATGGCCAAGCTCATGCTGGCATACAATAGATTCAAGGAAAAAATGGCGGTAATTAAAGCCAAACAAAATCAAATCATGATCAATGCTCTCAATCAAACTACTGCTGTCAAAATCAGCCATGTTTTAGGTAACATTCAATCAATAACCAAATAATAATATGGCAACAGACGATCAAAACGATATCAATCCAGCAGAACAGACAACAGCACCAGAGGGTCAAGCTGAAGGTAAACAAGGCGAATCACCTAAAGCAGAAAGACGCAGTGCGTTGAAGGATTTATTTACTAGAAGCGGAGCGGAAAGTTGGGTATCTAGGGTCACCGCTAAAATAAAACAACAAGAATCCAATCCTGAGGTGGCAAAAGATTTAAGTACTTCTGAAGATATTGAATCTCAATTAACCACCTGGGAGAAAATCACTCGACATTTCAGCGGTAAGGCATTGGAAAAAATGTCCATTCGTTTACATGGTGAATATCCTGACACTGCGGTCAAAGAAACTGCAGATCAACTTCAATCAATGGCTACCGCGGATCTAGCCGAAATGGAAGCTTCAGCCAAAAGCAATCAAGCAACTTTGGAACGAGCCACAAAACGAATTGATGCGGAAATGCCAGACATTAGCGATGAGATGGAACAATCAGCCAACGAAGTGAAAGCGGCTTTTGATGAACTAACGGAATATAATGAATATATGGCAAAAGAGCTTGTCACCCCTCCAAGCGAACCAGATGTATCAGATGAGCTGGAAACCGCGGCTAACGAAGCTAAAGCTAAATTAGAAGAACAAGAAGAATACCGCGCTGACATGACCAAACTGGAAAAGAAGAAACGAGTTCGCAAACCGGTTGCAAAAAAAGCTGAGAAAACAGTAACAGAAGGTCCTACCGGAGCTGAAGTTTTAAGTGCCGGATTCAAAGATGGTCCCAAATACATTCAAGCTGACATAGATGCTGGAAATTTTGAAGCAGCTAAAAAACGCTTAGCAATGATTGGTGAAGATTTAACTCGTTATGAAAAAACGTTAGATACTGACAAATGGCGTGAATATCAAAATCAGATGTCCCAATTAGAAAAGAAAATTTCCACTGCAGAAGAAGCATCATTACCTGAACCTGATTATTTAGATAATGAAAAACCAGCAGTGGCTGTAAACGAAGCTGAATTACCTGAACCGGATTATGTTGAAAATGAAGTTCCTGCTCCAGCGGTTGAAGCCGGGCAATATTTAACTGACTCACCAGCTGGGACTGAAGCTGTTTTTGATCCAAGTAATCAACCTTCGGCCACTGAAGCTGTAGTGGCAACAGTAGCGGCCGTTGAAACAGCAAAGATACTTAAGAAGGAAGAAGTTAAACTTTCGCCTGAACAACAAGCGAATAAGGAAGAGGTGTTGAGAAATTCAAATGAAATATTAAGACAAATTGGAGAAAAAGTTTTTTTCGCTGATAATCTTCGTGATTGGGGAATTCAGAATAGCAAATATGTTCAATTTATAAAATCTCTCGCACCAAAATTATCCGTCGAAAAATTGAAAGATGATGAAGATGTAAGGACTATCTTTAAGCAGATAGAGACACTTCTTGATACCTCCAGAAGAAATATTCTTGCTCGTAATAAAAATGAACCAGCCAGAAAACCAGCAAATGATAACGAACTTGCTTCTTCAGTAGAACAAGCCGTTGATGCTGGTACAGAGAAAATTCCCGCTGGTGGATTTGAGACTGTATCTGATGATAGTGAAGGGGCTATAATGGAACCAGGATTGGCGACTGTTTCTACGATTGAAACGCAAAGTAAAGCAGTACCAAACACAGCTGAGTCTATATCCCCTATTTCTCCAGAAAACGAAAGAACTAAAAAACAATTTGAGGAAGCAAAGAGAAGATTGGAAGAATATATAAAAAATGGTTATTTTGATTTTGCAGAAAAAGCCTTAGAGCCTATGAGTTATCAAAAGGAACAAGCAAAAATAGCTGGCTTAGATTTAGATTTCAATGCAGAGGATTATAAAAAGCAGATTGAAGAAGGAAAGGCCAACAGTGTGGCCTATCAAAAAGAAGAGCAGAGTCGTCGAGAAAAAGAACAAGCTGCTAAGACAAGGGAAGCTTATAATGCCGCCCTCCAAGAAGCCAGTTTGGAATACTTATTAGCCAATGATGCCAAATACTTTAATGAACGATACTCAGGTAAACTCTCTCCTTCTGGATACTTATTAGATAAAAATGGCAACGAAACAAACGATTTACCAAATCAATTAATTACAAGCGGTTTTGAAAAAGTCGAATCCGCAGCCAGAGCCAAGTTATCTGCAGCAGACAAACCAATTACTACACCAGAAGTAAGACCTGAAGTGGGAGCAAGCGAAGACGTTGTCGCGGGAGAATCAGCAAAAGCCACTGGTTATGAAAGTAGTATTGATAGTACCAGCACAGGGATAAAAGCCGGAACGAAAGAACGCGGAGAACAACGTGGTAGAAAACCGGTCAAGCCTCGAACCCGAGTGCCACGCAGAAACGCCAATGCTTCTGGCGCCACCACTCCAACAGCTACGACTGGTACGGGTGGGGATTTCATAGTTTAAAAATATAAAAAACAGCCCTTCAGTTCGTGTGGTCACACAAGATCTTGTGTGACAACGTGAGAGGGCTGTTTTTTGTTTGATAAATTTAAAGCTGAAAAACAAATTGGATTTTGGCATTCAGAGTCGTATCTTTTCTTACCGCATTATAACCTACTTCGCTTAAACCACGGATCTGCAATATTGGGCTTGAGGCCAAAAATTCCGAACGTTCATCAAAAATCGGAACATATTGAGCCTCCCATGATGAACCTCGCTCATGACTCATATAGTAATAATTCAAATAACTGACAGCCATTTCTTCTGTACACAAACGCAGTCCTAATTTTTCTACTTTTTTAAATATATTTTCAAGATTAGAGCTTTTAAAGCTTTTAAGCTGTAAAGCCTGAATTTCAATAACCACAATTTCGGCTTTCTCTCGCATATTTTCCATTGTTTTCTGACAATGAACCAATAAACTTTCAGCATTTTTCATAATAGGTACAATACTCGCTAAATTTTCTGCTATTTTTGAAGCTGGCACTTCACCCACCACCAATTTGACTCTTTCAATCTCAACACCCGGTAACAATGACTGAAGTCTCTCAAACCTTTCATCCACGCTCTTTGTGTCCTCGATAACAATACCCGCATACTTTTCCACCAATTTCAACGCTATCGCAATATCCTCCGGTCGTCGTTCTTTTAATTGCGGCGCTAAGGTATGCAACTTTTCATTCACATCCAAAAGACTCCCAGCATCAGCAGGTTGAATATCGGCGGTCAAAGTTTTTTCAAATAGTCCCATTTTGTTAAATTATTCGTGAAACCTACCTGCCGGTCCGCGGAGACGGACTCCGTATTCTCGGAGCAGGCAGGCGTGAAACGAGATACGTTAAACGATAAAAATAATGCTTATTCTTTATCTACAGGTAACATACAAATAATAGTTTCCTCTTTTTTAAAGCGACTTCCAGCTTCCGGCCAATACACACATAAATCAGTGCCATTCATGGATCGATATTTTCCTATTGAAAAACAAACATCTCCACTACTAGTCCTAATGCGTTTCATTATAAAATCATATTTTTCTTGATCTGGAGGTACACCATGCTGAAGCAAATACCACAAGGCGGTTTGTTTTGGACATTCTTTCAATCCAACCTCAAAAATCCTATTGAGTAATTCAGGATATTGACAATCATCTTCGTCCATCAAATCACCAACTTTCAGCTTAACAAAAGTGATTTCACTTTCATTTAAAAATGAATCAAGGCTAAAATTGTCCAACGCCTCTTCAGCAATATCCTGAATATGATAATGTTTTTTATGGAGAATTTCTAATTTTAAAATTTCTGAAGATCTTCTATCAACTTTTAAAGTTATTTTTTCTAATTCTGCCTTTGGTAACTGCTCCTTTAACCTTTGAAAAGCAGGATTACTATCAACTTGTTCAATTCTAACTAATCCACCATATTGCTCAACTAACTTTAAAGCTGCAGCCACATCCTCTGGTCGTCGCTCTCTTAATTGCGGCGCCAGGGTATACAACTTTTCATTCACATCCAAAAGACTTGCTGACTCAGCGTTAGTAGTATTAGCAGTTAACCTTGATTGTTTGTCTTCAAAAGCGTTCATATTACTAACTTAAAAGCAAAATATATTTTTCGATTGAGATCGTCTTGTCCAAAATGATCTTTGAATTTATCTTTTATTTCATAAGCACCTATTGATAAAATATATTTATTGAAACTATCTCGAGAAAATGCCGTAAACTTACATTCTTCATAAATTAACTTGATTAATCCAAAACGTTTTTTTCCAATAAACTGTTTCACCAATAATAATGCATCCTTTAATGAACAAACCTCTAGGCCCAACTCTTTAGCCTTACCAAGTATATTTCCCGAAGATGGTACTGCCAGTCCAAGATCTGGCTCTCTAATTAAAATTATAAACTGTCGACCATTTACAGTCTCCTGTTTATTAAATCCTTCACTCACAAGCTTTTCAATACTTTCCTCAACCACCACCTTGTCATCCCGTAAATCTTTTATTAATTGCTTCTCACCAATTGTGTCACTACCAATATCTACCAGAATCATTTTCGCCTTTGGTAATAATTGTTGAATTCTATCAAACTCTATCCTTGCCTTGGCTAAATCATGAATTCCAACAGATTCACCATATTGATTTACTAACTTCAAGGCATCAAGAACATCTTCCGGCCGTTTTTCTTTTAATCGCGATGACAAGGCATGCAACTTTTCATTCACATCCAAAAGATTCGCTGATTCAGCAGCGGTAGGATTAGCAGTTAAATGTGATTTCATTTCCATCATAAATGTTACACTCTTAAACAAAACACAAAATTAACAGATTGTCTCCAATGTTCATTTATCAGCCCTTTCATGACCCCCAGTCTTAGACGACCATCTACCTTTTGCAGTGATAATGTATATACCTGTTTTTTACCAGATAAAGATACCTCTTCCATACCCAAACAAACAGTTTCGTTTTCAAGTTGATCATCAAACATTAAACGATAATATGGAGCTATTTCCGGAGGGCAAATATCCAACCCCAACTCTCGAGCCTTATTTAATATATTTTCAGTTGAACCCTCTTCAATATTCAAATCTTGCAATTTTATTCTTACCAATGTGATATTACGAGGGGAATCCGAATTATCAAAACTTTCATTTTGTAAAATCTTCTTTGCGTCATCCATAATTTCAATAAATTTTTCATCCATTTCCCGAAACAATTGCTCCCTAGTTTTACCACCGACAACCAAATTGTATCTTAACAACACTGCTTCTGGCAATAATGATTGAAGACGTTTGAACTCATTATCAACCTTAACCTCCCTGTTTTCATCTGCAACCAATTTCCCATAATCAGTCACCAATGATAGAGCCCTGGCTACATCCTCCGGCCTTCGTTCCTTTAACCTCGGAGACAAGGCATGCAATTGTTCATTTAAATCCAAAAGCCCGACAGCTTTAGCTGGAGAATTATTGGCAGTTAAATATGAATGCGGTTTTTCCATATTATTAATCAAGACAAAAAACAAACTGGCATTCTTCCTCCCATTCAGATTGTTGAAGTGCTGGCCAAAATGCTAAACCCAATCCACTCACATTATAAACAAGAAAGATATCTTCACTTTGTTCCAACGCTGGAATCGGTGTCATGCCTACATATAACCGTTCTCCTTGTGTTTGTTTTAAATAATTTAATCTCAAAAACGGAACGGCTTCCATAGGACAAACGGACAATCCTAAGGCATAGGTCCGTGCATAAAGTTCAAACGTGTTAACAACACCCAAAGCAAGGTCTTTCAACCGAAACTTAACTAATTCAACTGTTCGCGGTTTTCCAAATTTAGAATTGTGTTTATATAATATACCTTTTGAAGTACTCGTTACGTCTATACCAGCATCAGACATTTCATTTAGCAATTCTCCAACTGATTTATTATCAATAAACACACTAATCCTCTCAAACTTCGCATCAGGAAACATATCTTGAAGTTTTTGGAATTGAAGGTCTACCTGGCTTTCATTTTTAATCATCATTTCGCTATATTGATTGACTAAACTCAAAGCCTTGGCCACATCTTCCGGCCGTTTTTCTTTTAATCGTAATGACAAAGCATGCAACTTTTCATTCACATCCAAAAGACTACCAGCATCAGCTGAAGTGGGATTGGCAGTTAAATGTGATTGCGGTTTTTCCATATAACAAATGTACAAGTTTTAAATTTAAGGAGAATGCCGTTAACTAATAAATAACATTCATTATATTTTTACACTATTTCAGTAATATCAATGATTTTTTTTACTACTTTATTTCCCAATCTACCAATCACATAGGCTAAATTATTTCTTCCTTGAATTGGCTCAAACAAGAAAATATGACTAAACTCGCCTGAGCAGTTATTTGACTCCGCGCTGACAATAAAACATTTAGATTCATCTCTAACTTGAAACACCAACTTCCCCCCAACATCTTTTAACATACTAACATCATCATATCCATCTTGATTACCTACCTTATTGCCAAAATGGTCAATAACAAAATATTTTTTTTCCTCTTTTACTACAAATACAATTTTACCGCCTATAATGTTTAAATCTAAAACTACATCATATCCGTTTTGATTTCCTATCTTTTTACCAAGGTGATCAATAACAAAGTACTTGTTTCCAATTTTTCCTTTAAAGACCAATCGGTCACCGATATTAACAAACCTCTCTATAGTATCATACCCCTCTTGATTGCCAATATTATGGCCCAAATGGTCAACAACAATCCATTTATTTCCCTGTTTCGCACAAAATGCCACATTACCACCATTATTCAGCACTGGCTGTGATCTAATTTGATCATATCCAGATTCATTACCAACAGTATTACCCAAGTGATCAATGATAAAACTTTTACCTCCTCTTCCAGCCTGGAAAGCCAATTGTCCATTTATATCCGTAATCTTGGAAACCCAATCATAACCTTGTTGATCAAACATTATATTACCAAGGTGATTAATAACAAACCACTTAGATCCGATCTTTGCCTCAAATATGAAATTACCAGCAAAGATCCTTGGAAAACCAACTTCATCATATCCTGACGGATGCCCAACTTTGTTACCCAGGTGATCAATAATATATACTTTAGGTCCAACTTTTGCAGTAAATACCATTTTTCCGTCAATCTTCATAAATTTGTCGATTGTATCATAGCCGTCTTGATCACCAACCTTTTTACCTAAATGATCAATAACAAACCACTTACCTCCAATTTTAGCCGAAAAGAAAGCTTTTTTGTCAATACTTCTAATAATATCCTGAACCGAATCATATCCAGTTTGAGCACCAATAATCTTGCCAAGATGATCAATAACAAAATATTTTTTATCAATCATTACCACAAAGACGACATTGTCACCTACAGCTTTACATATAGATATTCTATCATAACCAGATTGACTTCCCACTTTTTTACCGTCCTGGTTAATAATAAATGATTTATCGTTAATCTCCTTCAGCCATATGAAAAAGTTTTTTCCACTGTCAATAATATCAACAATTCTGCTACCTTTTTCTATTTCCACTGACTGAACCACTCCCTTTCTTTCCAAACCAAGACATGTTTCATACTCGGCTATCATTTTCAACGCACTCCTAATATCTTCCGGCCGTTTTTCTTTTAATCGTAATGACAAAGCATGCAACTTTTCATTCACATCCAAAATACTCGCTGATTCAGCAGGAGTAGGATTAGCAGTCAATTGTGTTTGTGGTTTTTCCATAGTTAAAGTTAAACACGCAAGCAAAAAACTAACGCCGTTGAATCTTTCCAATTGTTATCCATGGTTGTCCACTTAAAATCTAATTCATTTCTTCCATGCAATTCAAATAAATGCAGATTACTGAATGGATGAATCTCCATCTTGGATGCAACATAGAACGTTTCTTGGAGGGACTGAGCATTCATCTGTACGCGTAAACATGGACCAGTCTCCACTGGACATAATTGCAAACCTAAAGACTCTGCTTTTTCAAAAATATTTCTTGTGTTGCGGGCATCAAGCTCAAAATCAGAAACATGGAGCTCAACTAACTCTAAAGTCCGAGCCTCGATAACAGCCGGAAAATCATTACCTCTAATAGCGTCTCCTACATTTCCAGCTACTCGAACATCTTGATTTTCTAAATCCTTTAATAATTTTTCTTTTGTCGTTTTTTCAACAACAAAAGATATTCTTTTTATTTTGGCTTCAGGCAATAATTTTTGGAGTCTCTCAAGTTCTCCTTGAATCTTTATTTCCCTAGTTTCGCCAGCCATCAACTCTCCATATTCAGTCACCAACGCCAACGCCCTCGAAACATCTTCCGGTTTCCTCTCTTTTAACCTGGGCGCCATGTCTCTCAACTTTTCATTTACATCTAAAAGACTCACATCTTTATGAGGTGCCAGGTTTGCGGTTAATTTTCTCTCTAATAATTCCATAATTATATTGGAAAAGCATGATCGGGATTTAGACAAAAAAGATACTGAAGTTGATCTACGGGATGACTATCTGGTTGACCAAGCGCGGCACCTAGTTCCAATCTTCCATAATTATATAAAACAAACTCACGCGGCTTATCCTCATAATCATTCACTTTTTCCATTTGGACAAAAATCCTCTCCCCCCTACCTTGATTTTTTAAATAGAGACGATAATAGATTGCTTCTTCTGGTTTACATAAACGTAGCCCAAGTTGTTTTGCTTTGTTTAAAATTTCATCATTAGAAGCTTTGTCCATGTTAAAATCCTTTATTAAAATTTTTACTAAGCATACCTGCTTTTTAGCTTCTTCGGTAATAAATTTAGGGTTCATTAGTAATGCCATGGCGTGATCATCTATCTTTATGTTTCTTTCCTTCATTTCTGCGATTAATTCATCTACTGTTTTGCCACCAACTTCCAATTTTACCATTTCCAATTTTGCATCAGGTAATTGCTTTTGAAGTTCTTGAAAGGCTTCGTCTGCATTAAATTCATTTTCAATAACCAACTTTGTATACTGTTCTACTAAACTCAATGCGCTCGCCACATCCTCTGGTCGTCGTTCTTTTAACTGCGGTGCCAAGTCATGCAACTTTTCATTTACATCTAAAAGACTCACCGCTTCGGTTTGGGTAGGATCAGCAGTCAATTTTGAATGTGGTTTTTCCATAATTATTTCTAAACCTTTAGACTAAAAACAAAATCTATCTCTTGTACCCAACGAACCGGCTTTGGTTTTTTCCCGCCCTCGACTGAAAGTTTCCGGCTATTAGTTTCCGCACTCAGACACAAAAGACCACAACCTCTAAACCCAGAGACTGCCACTTCTTTCATACCTAAGCACACTACCTCAATTTGCGATTGATCAGTATATTTCAACCGATAATAGGGGGCAATTTCGGGGGAACAAATTCCTAAACCTAAACTGACAGCCTTTGTAAGGATGGCTTCTGTAGTAGATGATTCCAATTGTAAATCTTCAACCATAATCTTCACTAAGGTTACTTTCTGGGGGTGAGTGGAGACAACACACTGGTCGCCCATCAAAATTTCTTTTGCCTCTTTAGTAACTACTATATTATTATTCTGCATTTCAGTTATTAACGCTTCCATGGTCTTCCCTCCTACTACTAAGTCTATTCTTCTCAATCTTGCCTCTGGCAATAATTTCTGAAGTCTCTCAAACTCTTTGACGATTCTCTCTTCTTCTCTTTCTGCATCAGATATCAACTCTCCGTATTCAGTTACCAAAGCCAAGGCTTTCTCTATATCCTCTGGCCGTCGTTCTTTTAACCGTGGCGCCAAAGCATGCAATCTTTCATTCACATCCAAAAGATTCCCAGCTCCAGCTGAGGTAAGATTGGCAGTTAATTTTCTTTCAGGTGAACTCATAGTAGAAATTATTTCTCATCCGTTTACGGTAAACAAAATATCACTTTCAAAAAAGGTGGAACACTATCATTCACCTCGTATGCATCCATCGTTGACATTAAATTATGTCTGAAAAATACCCCGTATTTTTTATTAGCAACTAATCTTGGCTTAAGTCCAACCATAAAAGTATCATCATGAAACTGTTTATTTTGTAAATGAAAATATGCCGCATCTTCTGGTGAACACTCAGCCAATCCCAATTCCTTGGCTCTTCTAATAACCTCGGGCATTTCCAATCTATCATTGTTCGGATTCAAATCACCCGAATCAAACATTACTACGTGTATAACTTTGCGATTACCCTTATATATCAAGCCATTACTCCCCAAATCCGAGACAAGCATTCGTTTAACAACTCTACTCACCACTATCAAGGCAGAGCCCAACTTTTCAAGCAACTCATCATAAGTTAGACCTTCATTTTCAATCTCAAATAATTCCGCACTTGGCAACAGCTCTTTTATCCGTTTATATTCAGCAGAACTACCTGGACCGATAGCTTCTGTATATTGTTCAACTAATTTCAAAGCAGTTTTAACATCCTCAGGTCGTCTATTCTTCAAACGTGGTGCTAAAGTATGCAACTGTTCATTCACTTCTAAGAGACTCACAGCATCATCTGGCGTGGAGGTAGCGGTTAAATGTGATTGCGTTATTTCTAACCCTTTAAACATACATTATAAAACAATATTAAGCCCCCGTTCACCCATTTTCTTGAAAAATTCTTTATGAGCATTCCAATCATAAGGATTGGAACTAATTCTCAATTCTTCTAATTTCGTCAAAGCAAGTAATTGTTCAAAATCCGTAATTTGGTTACTTCTAACATCCAACCACACTAGATTTTTTAGAACCAGTAAACCTCCTATATCTGTTAGTTTGTTTCCTTCAAGATCCAGCCAAGTTAAATTAGTTAGATTATCAACATTCTCTATCTCCTCTAACTGGTTACCATCAAGATTCAATGTCCTCAAATTCACGAGCTCATTTACTGACACCGGAATTTCCAATATCCCAGACAACTCCAGACCAACAATTGACGAATCATGTATTGTTGTCAAAAAATTACTATTTAACGATTCAATATCTAGATCTTCCTTTGTAAACGTATTATCAGTTGACCGTTGTTTTGCGTATTGAATATTTATTTCATCAATTAGTTTCTTTAACGCCAAATATTCAAATTTATGTATCTGATTACCTTTAAACTCAACCAAGGTCATATCTCTCAGGGTTTCATTAACTATCCCCGAATAACTTTGCACTAACCTTAACGCTTTAAATACATCTTCAGGTCGTCTGTTTTTCAAACGTGGTGCCAAGGCATGCAACTTTTCATTCACATCCAAAAGATTCCCAGCTTCGGCTGGAGTAGGATTGGAGGTTAAATGTTTTTCGGGTGAGCCCATTTTATTTTTCGTAAATCGTAAAGCGTAATTCGTAAATCGATATACGTGAAACGTGATACGGTATACGTAAAGCGCCTGCCTCGCATCGCGGGGTAAATCGTTTATTTTCTCAAATGTACAATTACTGGCTACTAGTTACGGGTTACTTGCTACTTATTACATATTACCGGTTATCCCGAAGGGACCCCTTTGGGGCTGGTTACGGGTTACTGGTTACCGATTATCCCGAAGGGACCCCTTTGGGGCTGGTTACTTCTTCGCTTTCTCAATATTCTTCTCCGCCTCCTGCACATCCAATGACAAAGTCTTGGAAACACCGTCCTCACCCATGGCTACGCCGTAGAGCACATCAGCAACGTGCATGATGACACGATTGTGGGTAATGATAACGAATTGCGTTTTCAAAGATAATTCATTCAAAATCGCGGCAAAGCGTTCAGAGTTAGCTTCGTCAAGCGCAGCCTCAACTTCATCCATGACCACGAATGGTGCTGGATTACATTCAATAATGGCACAAAGCAAGGCTAAAGAAGTCATCGTTCTTTCGCCGCCGGACAAAGCGGAAATCGTGGTCAACTTCTTATTGGGAGGGGAAACATAAATATCCACACCGGTTTGAATGTAATCATTAGATTTTTCTTTGACCTCGATTTCCTCCGAAGCGACAGCTTCGGCTTGGCCCTCGGCCAAGGCTTTGTCCGCCTCGGTCGTGGTTTCATTGTCTTTTTCAAATTTTTCTTTTTGCACTAAGGTCAATTTAGCTTTACCGCCTTCGAAAATCTTTTTAAAGTATAATTCAAACGCATGATTAATTTTAGTAAACGAAGAATCAAATTGTTTGCGAATAACAATATCCAACTCACCAACAATTTTTTCCAAATCTTTAATCGCTCTTTCTAGATCTCCAGTTTGTTGACTCAAAAATTCATAACGTTCACTGACTTCTTTATGTTCACCGACAATTTCCGGATCAATACCACCGATTAAATCTAAGTTTTGTTTCAACTTACCAATTTCAAACCACAGCTGATCCGGGTTAATCACTGCCTCAGCTTTTAAATCTTCCAATTTAACTTCCACGCCCAATTCCTGTCTGACTTCTTTATCTAAATCCTCATACTTGGCTTCCAATTTACCCAGAGACACTTTAATATCATTGGTTTCTTGCACTGCCACGTTTAATTTTTGTTGGTAAGTTTGCATTTCATCTTGCAAGCGGAAGACTTCATTCTTTTTCTTTTCTTCTTCCAAGTTGAAAGCATCAATTTTCTTACGTAATTCATCACCCGCAGTTTCCAATTGCTCCTGTTGCTTCTCCATAGTCTTGCGGCGTTTATCCAATTCTTTCAAAAATTTATCTTGATCAGCCGGGTCAATTTCATTTTCTTTTATTTCAGTTTCAATTTTTTCTTTTTCGTGCGCCAAAGTATCAAAGTCATTGATTAATCCTTTTAACTTAGTTTCCGCCACTTGCACTTCCACTCGCCAGTCGTTAATTTCGTGAGATAAAACTTCACGTCGATGATTCAAGTCGTCGATCTTGGTTTTTAAAATAGTAATTTGTCCCATTTTCTCAGCGGAAGATGCTTGCCCGTTATCACCGACCGTTGTCCAAGAGACACTACCAGCGCGACGGAAACCACCGCGGATAATACCTGATTTATCAAACAAATCACCTTCGAGCGTTACCATTTTCTCTCGACCAACACCTATATTTTTAGCGTTTTCAATGGTATCAACTACCACTGTGGAACCAAAAACTAACTCATAAACTTTTTGAAACTTGGGATCAAAAGTTAAAAGATTAACCGCTTGACCAATGGCTCCATTGGCGGCTAAAATGTTAGGATCTTCTTTGCTGGAATAGACTTTCAAATTATTCAAAGGGAAAAACATGGCTGGTGGCAATTGATTCTGCTTCAGGAAGGCAATGCATTTCACTGCCACTTCATCATTTTGCACCACAATAGCATTCAACCGACTACTGGCCACTACGGCTAACGCGGTTTCATACATTTTTTCAGTTTTGGCCAATGAACCAACAGTCCCGCAGATACCTTTAATATAATCTTTTTGACGTAAAATCGCTTTTACCGATTCCAAAGCATAATCATGACGACCGCTTCGTAAACGAGCCAATTCTTCTTCAGCAGAACGTAAGTTGTTTTGTAAAATAATCAACTCTTGCGTTTGTTCATTCACCTTATCACTCTTTTCTTGCAGTTGTTCTCGTTGATGATTTAATTTATTTTCTAAATTTTGTTTACTTTCTTTAATTTCACTCAAACGATTACCGATTTCTTCACGTTTATCTTCCAACCAGGATAAGTTTTGTTTACCGGATTTAACATATTCAAGACTCATCTTACCTCGGACAATTGATAACTCTTTCATTAACTCGGATTTTTCCGTTAACAATTTGTTGTATTCTTTTTGTAAATTGTTAAACACCTCCTTGCGCGATTCTTCCCTGGCTAATTCGGCTAACTTGGCTTGTACCTGCATCAAACGATCGTTCAACTCTTGGCGTAATCCGTCTTTAATCGCAAACTCTTCTTCAAAATGAGTGCGATCATTGCGTAGGCGATCAAAAATGTTTGCATAGTATTTACTTTGTAAATCTTTTAACTGAACTTCAATTTCTTGGCGCTTTTCCAGTTTCTTAATCTGTTTTGTTAACAAACGTAAACGAGGTTCTAATTCAGCGATGATTTTATTGGTTTCCAATAAGTTACTTTTTGATTTAGTTAAACGGCTAACAGATTGATCGCGTTTAATTTGATACTGTTTAACGCCGGTAGCTTCATCGAAAAATTCTTTTCTTTCCCATGGTGAAATATTAATAATCTGATCCACCATGCCCTGACCAACGATACTGTAAGTCTTTTGACCAAAATTCGCCTTGGCCAAAAGCATTAAGATATCAAATAAACGAACTTTATTTTTGTTGATTAAATATTCACCCTCACCATCACGGTAAACGCGACGAGTGATAACTAACTCGGTATATTCAATCGGCGCTTTTTGATCTGTGTTATCCAAATATAAAGACACTTCAGCAAAACCGACGCGGGCTTTCTTTTCCGATCCGGCAAAGATGACATCATCGGTCTTCTTGCCACGTAAAGCCTTGATGCTTTGTTCACCCAGCACCCAACGAATGGAATCGGAAATATTCGATTTCCCCGATCCGTTTGGACCAACGATGGCAGTAACGCTGCGGGCGTTTTTGTTCTTATAGGATGATTCGGAAAACTCCAAAACTGTCTTATTAGCAAAAGACTTGAAACCTTGAATTTCTATGCGTTTTAAATACATAACAAAAAAATGAATAAGTTAAATTATCTACCTATATTATACTGTAAATTGAGCTGAAAAACAATTTGGTTTTTGTTAATAAAAAACAGCCCTTTGCGTCGTCACACAAGATCTTGTGTGACCACACTTTGGAGGCTGTTTTTATATCTAAGCTCTATTTAAACTCCAAACTCGAAACTTTCTTCCAATCCTTTTCCGAATACACATTAATCCCCTTAGTGGAAACTACATAGAAATAATCATCAATAAACAACGCCCGTTGCACACCGTAATCTTTCGTCGCCTGAGTTAAGGAAAGTTTATTATCCGCATAGGAGAAAATGTAACCGCCTTCACCACCGGGGATAAAGAAAACTTTAAACTTTTCATCTTGTAAAAATGCATGATGGTTATTCGAAACAGCAGTCCAGTATTCATTCAAAGAATACTTGGCGATTTCAGTTGGATTCGAAGGATCAGACACGTCGAATAAAGATAATTTCACCTTATTATTCTCTTCACCAACACCGAGAATAATATTCTTCGCCAAAGGATGTAAATAGGAAGAATAACCAGGAATCTTCAACTCGCCTTTTTTCACTGGAGCCGCAGGATTACTCAAGTCTAAGACATAGAATGGATCCATTTGTTTAAAAGTTACAACGTAACCTTTGTCTTGGATGAAACGCGCTGAGTAAATTCTTTCCCCAGCTCCCAAATCTTTCACCGTGCCAACTATTTTCAATCCGGCATCTAAAACATTTACATCACTAACAGTCTGTGAAATATCCAAACTTTGTCCCAAGGTAGTGGCCACACGTAAGTTGCCTTGATATTCATCCAAAGAGAATTGGTTCAACAATTGACCAGGAACAGAACCGCTTGTAGTAACCGTTAAATCTTTCAAAGCGATTTTCACGATTGTAGTATTGTCAAAATTTCGCAATTGACCTTCAGCATAAGTCATGATTCTATTCTCCATTTCATTTTCCAATTTCAATCGCGCATCATCAGACATATTGGCCATGGCTTGATCAATAATAATTCCCAACTCGGTTATTTTTGATTGATCACTGATTTCATAGCTGTTTAACTTTCTGACCTTATTAACTATCTCAGCCGGGATAATGTCCATATTGGCTTCAAATGCGCCTAAAATGAACTTAATCTTATCGCCAGGGTAATAATAAGTAAAGTAGAAATTTTCTGGTGAGACATAGACTAAGGAATTATCCGAGGAACCAACAAATGACAAAGTTTTATCTACCTTACCCGTTACCGCGTCTAATTGAGCCAAAACATAAGTCGAGTTCAAACCAGCAGCAGTGAAAGTGGGATGATAAATATCAGTGCAAGCAATAGAAACTTTTGTTGTTTCATTGCCAAATGGTTCAAATGGGCAAGGTTGGCTGACATTCACATAATTATTTGATAACAAATACAACTTGCCGTTATTCAACCGAGCAGAATTATAGAATTGATTATCACCATATGTATAATGCCAAGCTTCTTTTGGTTTCGACGGATCGGTAACATCATACGCGGTAATTTCACGATCCGCTAAGACAACCAAAGTATTCTTCTCGAGTAATAATTGACCATACAAATTAATATCACTCAAAGCTTTTATTTTATCTGCCGGCCATGCGGAAATAACTTTGGTATAGCCGTTACTATTCCAAATTGGTGGCATCATTTTCAAGCTCTCATCAGTAGCAATCACTGGTTCCATCATCGGGCGGATACCATAAAAATAATTGGAAAAATAAATATTTTTATCGTTATTCTTAACAATATCCGGTTCATCCATGCCAACGACTTGAACATTGGTAGTTGAAGATCTATCAGGCGACCCCATACCAGCTGAGCCACTTGTTTCACCGAGACCGAAAGCTTCGTCCGGCATCATCGCTGGAGAAGTTACTGAATCAGTGGCTTTCATCATTTCTCGTCCAGAACTGAAACCTCCACCATAATAGGTTGTTTGGCTAGCAGCCTGCACAAAAGTTTTCATTTCATCCGCTGAACTGAAGCGCAACATTTGCGGAGCACCAACAACGACCGGCGGTTGGTTGTTATCTATTGGTAAGTTATTAACCGGGATGTTGACTACCGGTTGGCCAAATTGCTTCCACACGAGAAAGCCGATTTCACCCAACACCGCCACTGCGAGCACTGCGACGATGATGATCGTCAAGATTTTTTTGTTCATAAATTTATTTTTACTAATTCAATTATATCAAAATACTGACAACTCGTATACTTTAAAACTATTCAGCTGGCAAAACAAAAATTATCTCACTTTTTGGAGTAAATATCGCCCCATCAGGCAAGGCTCGATAGTGTAATCTCAATCCATCTAAATATGAATCATCCTCGCGACATATAACATGCATACGATTATATGACGAATCCATGCCGAGAACAAAGGACAAAGGTATCCAAAGATGATCTCCGATTTTCTGGTTTGTTATTTTCAATCTTAGCAAAGCGCTTATTTCTGGCGTTGCCACAAATAAGCCCAAATCTCTAGCTGAATTTAAGACACTTAAAACACTCAAATTATCAGACATCAAATCTCTAATTCTCAATTTTACTAACGAAACACTATGTTTACCATCCATAAAACTAATGGAAGCAATGTCATTGCTAACATTTTCTGATACATGACAAAATTCATTCAACTCCTTCATAACCACCTCTTTACTTTTTTCACCTAATATCAAATCAATTTTTTCTAATTTTGCCTCAGGCAACAGTTGCTGAAGTTTCTCAAACGCCATATCTGAAAAACTTTTATTATCCGCAACTAAACTCCCATACGCTTCGACTAATTTCAAAGCCTCAGCCACATCTTCCGGTCGCCTTTCTTTTAACCTGCCTGCCAATTCATGCAATCGTTCATTCACATCTAAAAGATTCCCGGATTTATGCGATGGTAAATTAGCAGTTAAATTTTTTTCAAGAGTTGGCTTAATCATTTATATTTTATTAATCCTATTATATCAGAATAATCGTTTAAACCATAAAATTTTTCTCTTTTGCCTTTTCAATATTATTTTTTCGCAGATGAATTAATACGCAAACAAAAAACCATTTCATCTTCATCACCCCAGGCATCATTATCATGTGCCCAATAATTAGTCAGATTTAGCCTACCACTCACATTATTTATAGAAAAAATTGATCGACCTCTCCCAAAAGCACTACCAGAAGTAATCGGATCCATCCATATGGCATATTTTGAATTTGTTAAACTAGGAGGCATTTGAATTGCTAAATATGGCACTAGTTCAGGTAAACATTTATAGAGTCGAAAAGCATTCGCTCTAAAATTAATAGAAGAAATTGGTCGATTGCGTAATGCGGAAATTGGTTCACCCAAAAATAAATCCTTAATTTTTAATTTTACAAGATAAAAAACATGATTTCTACCATTATCTTTAAAAGAAATTCCACTAAGCATCTGCTCTGCCGAATCATCCACCTTAATTCCACGTTGTTCCATGTCCGCTATTAATTGCTCCGTTGTTTTGTTTCCTGTTTCAATCCTCATTCTTTCAAAATTGACGCCTGGCAACAATTCCTCTAGTCTTTCATATTCAGCTAATATTGAATTAATATCTTCATCATCTGTAAATACGCTCTTATATTCTTCCACCAACCGCAACGCTGCTATTACATCTTCTGGTTTTTTATCTTTCAATCTTAGTGATAAATCGTGTAATTTTTCATTCACATCTAAAAGATTCCCGGATTTATGCGGTGGTAAATTGGCGGTGAGATGTGATTTAACTCTTTCCATAAAATAATTTAATTATGAAGACTTTAAACGAAAAACCATTACATCATTTGTGCAAAGCATTTTTGAAGCAGACCAACGTTCAGCCATCAAAAAAGCATCATAGTTTTGTCTTGCATCTCCATCGACAACAGTGAGAAAAAATTTCTCTCCAAATTGCCCAGTCAATCTATCTGACCCTATAACATGTCTATTTTCTCCCAAATTATAAAGCTTACTCAAACGCAAATAAGGTCCCGCTTCTTCTGGACACCAAGTCAATCCCAAGTCTCTCATACGATCAAACACATCCTTCATGGTAAATTTATTCGGTGACAAATCTTCGACTTTAATCTCTACCAAATCAACTGTTTCCGGCAATTCACTAATCACAAATTCACTTCCCAACATCATTTGTTTCACATTGTGGTCCACTTTAACATGCTTGACTTCCAAGTCTTTTAGTAACTGAGAAGCTGTTTTTCCCCCTATTTGCAAACGCACTCTTTCAATTTTCGCCTCGGGCAACAACTTCTGAATTCTCTCAAACTCCCTATCTTCAAAACTTCTGTTATCCGCCACCAAACTTCCATATTCTTGCACCAATTTCAACGCCTCAGCCACATCTTCCGGTCGTCTTTGTTTTAACCTGCCTGCCAACCCATGCAACTTTTCATTCACCTCTAAAAGACCAACAGATTCCTGCGGCGATGGACTTGAGGTTAAATGTGATGATAAACTTTCCATATAATTTACTTAAGTGATCAATATTTTTTCTTTCAACATATCTAAATTGGGATTGACATCTGTCATCGAGGCTTGATCGCGTAATCGAAAAACCATAATATCGTCTGCTCGAAATTGATTTTCTAAATCTAAATTTATATGAGACAACCAAAACTTTCCTGAAAGAGGCATCCCTTTAATTGAAGTATTATGATCTGGAAATAAACTAAAAATATAATCCGCGTTAAATATCCCCACTCTTGAGAGCATACCAATAATATAACGACTTTCTCCCAATGATTTTTTATATCTTAATCGCAAATAGATCCCGGTTGCCATTGGGCATAATTTTAAACCAGCTTTTTCAGCGGCTTCAAAAATTGCACCTCTAGCCACTATGCCATGAGTTAAGTCTTGGACTTTAATTGTAACTAAATCGATTGCCTTTTTCTCCGTTCCAACAAAAAATAATTTATTCTTAATAATATCCTCCACATTTTCCATCAAAAATATATCTTTCTCCATTTCCTTAAAAAGTTGCTCCTTGGTTTTTCCTCCGATTTCCAATTTAATCCTACCGATTTCCGCTCCAGGGAATAATTTCTCAATTCTATCAAACTCTTTATCTGCAATGCTTTTATTTTCTTCAACTAAACTCCCATACGCTTCCACCAATTTCAACGCCTCAGCCACATCTTCCGGCCGTCTTTCTTTTAACCTGCCTGCCAATCCATGCAATCTTTCATTCACCTCTAAAAGACCCACAGATTCCTGAGGCGATGGATTTGCGGTTAAATGTGTATTTAATAATTCCATTTTTATGATTCAAGACAAAATACAACTTGCTGACGAAAAGCATCTCTGTCAGGAGAAAATCTATCAGCGTTACTAAGCCATAAAGAGTTTCCACTCTCTGATCTATAAATCAAAAATCTGCATTTTGTGTTTGTGTGCTGATCAGCCAGGACCATATCCATCGAGACATATATTGAATTCTTGACAGAATGGTCAATCAGATTCAAGGCTAAGTATGGGCCAACATCCAATGGGCACTTCTTTAAACCCAATTTAATAGCTTTATCAAAAACATCTCTAAAAGTATTAAAACCAGGAAAGAATGAATGAGCATCGATAATAACCAAATTTAAATGTTTCACTGAATTAGAAAATTCTCCCTCTTTCAAACTCATCATATTTTTAGCCGGAATACTAACCACGATGTTCTTTTTCATTTCCTTTAAGAGTTCATCAACTGACATACCTCCAACATCTAAACTTATTTTTTCCATTTTTACGCCTGGTAATAGCTCTTGGAGTCTTTCAAATTTTTTATTTGCATTAATATCATCATCACCTAATATATTCTTGTACTCCTCAACTAATTTCAACGCTTCAACCACATCTTCCGGCTGTCTTTCTTTTAACCTGCCTGCCAATCCATGCAATCTTTCATTCACATCCAAAAGACCGACAGAGTCCTGAGGTAATGGGGTAGCAGTAAGATTTGGCGCCAAATGCTCCATATACTATTATATCTATTTATTTTTGACATCGAGAAGAAACAACATTTTTGCAGCGCGATCAACCTTTTTTTCCGGATCATCAATATAGCTAACATCAAAAGCTAGTTTAGGAGCTGCTGATTTATAATCACTGATCATGTGTCTCCAGACACAAAACATCACTGGCCCAGTTACAAGTCTGAGAGTTGGGGCAGTAAAGACATAAACAGATTCACCAATCGGTTGTTTTTCATATTTAAGTCTAAAATAGGCAGGAACAACAGGAGAACAACGAACGAGCTTTAATTCGTCAATCTTTGATTCTAAGTCTGACAACAATTCACTCTCTACGTGTAAATCATTAATCCTAACACTTACCAAATCCATACGCAAAGGCTTATTGTACCTATTAAACATAGTGGACTCGATTACATTTGTTGTCGCTTCCGGAAAATCAATATTTTTTTCTTTAAGAGCTTCTCCTATTTCATCAGCAGTCATGGGATTTATATCAAGAGAAAATCTTTCTAACTCCGCTTCTGGTAACAACTGCTGTATCCGTTCAAATTCCAAATCCGCTTCACTCTTTTCTACACCAACTATATCACCAAATTCCGTTACTAACCTCATAGCCTCAACGACATCTTCTGATTTTCGTTCTCTCAATCTCGGTGCCAAATTGTGCAACCTTTCATTCACATCCAAAAGACTACCAGATTTTTGAGGTGGTAAATTGCCGGTGAGATGGGTTTTGGGGTTTTCCATAGATGAATTGAATTACGAATTCCTCAACCGAAAAATTAAATATGTATCTTCAAAAAAAGTCAGATCACGGTTAATAATATTATACTTGCAATAAGACAACACTGGTTGTCTGGCCACTTTATCTAGACTAAAAGTATTTAAATAGCTATTACTGATATTTATCGGCATAATCATTACTTCGACTCGCTCATCACTTCTATCATCTAAATATTTCAGACTGATCGGTAAAATAGTCGCAGGCGGAACATTAATTAATCCTAGACTATCAGCCTTTTTCATTATTTCTCCCACCCGAACATCTCCACCACATAAATCAGCTGCTCTAATCTTGATTAACTTCACTTTAATATGATTTTGATATATACGAAAATTATCTCCATTCAAGCCAATAACACTCCGCGTGTTACTGTCTATCGTAATTCCACCCTAAGTCAACTCATCCAACATATTTTCGTAATGCTGACCAATTGCATCAAGTTGGAAAAATTCGATTTCAGCCTCTGGTAAAAGCCTTTTAATTCGTTGAAACTCTTTATCAGAATGTAACGGATTTTCTTTTACTAAATCACTATACTTCCCGACTAACTCCAAAGCTCTCAACACATCTTCCGGACGTTGTTTGTCTCTAAATTTCTTTGCTAGCTCCATCAATTCCTCGTTCACACCCAAAACAGTCCTGCCTGCAGGCACAGATACTTTTGCAGTTAAGTTTTTTTCAAAGTCAGACATTTAATTTTTTATTCGTAATTCGTAAAGCGTGAAACGTTATGCGTGAAACGATAAACGTGATGCGAATGCAACTAGACTAGAGAGACGAGTGAAACGAGGGAGACCCCGCGAGGCGGGGCAGGCGAGAGAGACAAGCAAATGAATTTTATTTTGAATTTTTATATACTATATACCCTATTTGTGGATTCGTGGGATATTCCTGCCTGCCGGCAGGCAGGCGTGGATTTCCGCCTAAGGCGGACAGGCGTGGTCAATTTTAATTTGTTCGCGTAGCACTACGGAACCCTTCCTCCCGAACACGAATAACTCGCCATTCTCCACATCAGTGCGATAAACTTCATCATAAATATCAGAAACGCGATTTAGGTTCGCATCAAGGAATACTTGTTTACCATTTACATCACAGTTAAATGGAATAGTGGGACAATCAACTTTTTTCAAAACATCCAAACCACCATTAAATTCTGTTTTTTCTCCGTTGATTGTAACAAACCCATCCGCAACTTCATCGTAGACTTTACCAAAATGACAAATCGCTTGAGTGGTTACCGGCCATCGTTTTTGCGGTTCATCAAAATTCAAAGCCATCGTTTTTCTAGCGGTCATATCATTATACGAAAGAAATAAATGCTCGGAGTCTTGTTGATACATTTTTAGCAAACTGTGAATCGCAGGTAACTTCTTCACGCTTTTACCATCAGCGCAAGAATATAGACCACCGTCATGCTGGATTAATATTTGATCTCGAAAAGCTATCATCCAACCAAAGTTTGTAGTATAAAGAGGAATTTTATCTCCGTGCATATTCATCAAATGGATCTGCCTTCTAGCATCTCTGTGAACATACCAAACTTCACCTTTAAATTCACAAAAGCAAGCATTTTCGGGTTTGGGTGGATTAAATTTAATTTCCGGTTGACCAACTATGTGAATAGTTGAATTCTCTGGTAGATCTTTATCAACATGACAATAGACAGACTGACCATTACTCTTTCCCATGTTATAAAAAGCATAAGAATCGCGACGTTTAGTAAAATCACCGGCGGTTTTCTTTTCACAAATTCTCTCACCTTTTTCATTTAAATAATGAATCTCAAATCTCGGTTTACGGCTGCTCACGCCGATAAAACCTGGATCCTCCGCAATTATACAATAAAAAACATGACGTGTGGGATCGAAAATTAAAGTTTCAATAGTATAATTCGTAGGCAAAGTAAACCAAGACTTTCTAGTGCCATCCATTTGTAATGACTCCACCTTATCGCCATTTGTAAAAATAACTGCCGGCTGTCCGTCAATCTCCGTCATTTTATGCAATTTATCGTATTTAATATCAAATTTTTTATCATTGAAATATACCGGACCAATAGCTCCCTCTTGGCCAACAAAAACCCCTAAAATAAATTTTTTAGCTAATATTTTTTTATATAATCCCTCAGGTAAAGCCGCTATTTCTTGGTTGTGAAAATTTTTAACTACATCGCTTTTACGTTGTTTGTCATGAATCCAGAAGTGACTTTGATTGCCGGCAAACAAATAACCACCTTCAATATCAAAATCCTTTCGATCCATTTCCCAAAGTGTTTTACCATTCTCATCAATTATATACTTTCTTCTATCTTCCCATTTTACCAAGACCACACCCTGATCTTCTAAATTATTCATATCCATATCATGCGGACAATCTAAAACCAAACCATTATTACTGTGAATCTCTACCGATTCGGTTTTACTTCTAGTATTTTTAGGTTTTCGTATTTTCACAAAAATCTTATTATCGTGAAAAATCGGCGATCCAATCATGCGACCTTCAAAATTATCCAAATCAATCTTTAACTCATTATCTCTTTCTATTTGTGTCCATAGATCTGTAAGAACAGATAACATGAACTTCACGTTTTCCGGAGTTTTTGGTTTCTTGGCCATGTCATGCATAATTTCCATAGCCTCCGGGTAACTTCTACCCGCTTCTGATCGTGGATTGAGCGTCAATCCTTGTTTTGGTTGGTTGTCTTCGAAGTTTGGCATAGTTGAGAAGAGAATGAAGAGATAAGGAGAGAATAAAAGAGAATGAAGAGATAAAGAGAAAAGGAGAGACAGAAGAAATGAGGGAGACGGGAGAGATAAGTGAGGGAAGTTTATTTATGATATAACTTTAAGAATCGTATTCGTGGATTTGTGGGGTATTCGTGGATTTCCGCCGGAGGCGGACAGGCGTGGTCAATCAACTTTTTCCCGAACTATCGTCGTCCCTCGCCTTCCCGTAACATACAATTCACCATCTATCATTTGCTGATCAAACACTTGATCATAGCCTTCACCAATATAATTGAAATTAGTAGAAACCGGATAAATTTTCTTATCATTAATTGCCATCATTAAAAACTTATCATTGTCTGGTAATAATCCGGCGCAAGTAAATGCCATTCTTTGGCCCGAACTATCCTCGTAACAGACGGCCTGACCCAGTCGACTCCAACGGACAAATACCTCTCCTTTTATTTTTTTAATACATAATGATTTTTTTTCATAATGATGCGGATTGTTCATTTCCATCTGAATATAAAAATTCTGTTTATTACTTTTATCAAACACCCGAACCTCGTGTTTTTCTCTATCATACTTTACCGCCCAAGGCTCACCTTCAAATTCAATTAACGATGACACATCTTCTCCGAAACTCAGGAGCGGTTGACCTTGTTCATAGATTGTCATGCCATAATTTTCTTTATACGCTCGATAAAACAATCTTTCTCCAATATTATATAAGTTCGGAATTGTTTTATACACTTCACCAACTTTCTGACCATACATATCATGAACTATAAAAACATGCTTTTTATCAGGATCCAGCGCGGCAACAGCATAAACTTTATCACCAACCACCGTTGGATTAAAATCCACCTTTGCCGTAAAATTTCCTTGATCATCAATAAAATATTCTTGCACATTTCCTTTTCCCTTCTTTTTCCCCCGAAAGACCGGCTTTCCATCAAACGTTCCCACATATTTAATCGTATCCATCGCGATATCACTGGCCACTTTTTTACCGCTTTTATCAAACAAGCAATCATTCATGACAAAGTAACCGCATTCTAAAAATAATCTCACCACATCTCTGCTTCTCAAAATATCTAACTCTTTTTTACCAATAAACAATCTCCAATCCACCTTCTTTTCTTTACCATCAAAAGATAAATAATAATCATTTGTCACACCTTTACTTTTATGACTATATAGCACCCATGGCTTGCCATCCACTACCGCTAATTCGTGAATACAACAATCCTTGCCTCCAACTTTCAAGTCAGTTTTTGATTCCAAGAGCTCACCATCTTTTGTTTGATGACAAAAATATATTTTTCCATTCACAACGATCGCTTTATCCATGTTAATCGTATCATCCACTGGTATTTCAAACATCTCCGCCCAGGCATTTCCCGGATGGTAAACCTGCAACTCGTCATTTTTCACATTGCGATAATAATAAGCTTGGCCAGAGAAATGATCTTTATTCGTGGCAGTTGCTCCATAGGTATTGTCCATGGATTGATTCGTCGCCCCTTCTAATATTTGAGGTCGTCCTGTTTTAAGATCTGTGATAGTGAGTATTCTTTGTTTCGTTCTCGTCGCTTTAAAATCCTCAAAAAAATATCCACCGGAAAACCCCACACTGTCTCCATGTTGGTGATCCGCTGAACCGCTCGCAAGAATCTTTCCCGTTTTGTTGAATAATTGATACTCATAGACTCCTGTTCTTTCTCCTCTTTGAATTAAGAAGTTCTCATAATTACCTGCTGGCGTGTCTATTAATTTCTTGGGCTCATACGGCAATTCAAAACTAAATTCCAGTTCATCAGCCACTTCAAAAACCATTGAATTATACGCCATTTCAACTAAACGCAACGCTCTTTTTATATCCTCTGGATTTTTTGGATCAATCTTTCTTTCCCGTAACTGCTCCGTCATTTCAACGTAAACATTCTCCTTCCCATTTCGGGCGGAAGCTTGCAATTCTTTTCTTGGTGTATTTAATTTTTGCGCAGGAAATTCCATTCTGTTTTAAGATTATAGATTATAGATTCAAGATTAGAGATTTTAGATTATAGATTTTAGATGTTGTAACCAGATTCGTAGATTTGTAGCAAATTCGTAATTCGTAGTCACTCCACTTTCTCCCTCACCAATGTCTCCCCCCGTCTCCCGGTAACATACAATTCACCATCTATTATTTCTTTATCAATTATTTGATCAAAACCTTCGCCAACAAAATTAAAGTGCTTGTCTACGGGAAAATATTGTTGATTATCAATCGCAATCATCAGAAAATTATCATTCTGGGGCAACAATCCAGAGCAGATAAACTTATGTTTGTTTTCAAAACGATCTTCATAACAGACTACTTGCCCGACTTGATCCCAGCGTAAGTATATCTCATTATCAACTTTAACTATTCGCAGTGATCCGCGTTCATAACTATCTTCATTATTATTATAATCCAACGATCGAGTATAAAAGACTTGTTGTCCCTTGTGAAAAACTCTTGTTTCCATATTCCCAAATCTAGCTTTCACATTCCACAATTCACCCTCGAAATCCAGCAGATCGGAGTTTTCTTCTCCTGCCATCTCTTGCCCTTTTTCATCTATGACTAATCCGGATTTATCCTCAGTATCAGCGATAAAATATAAATGACCACCTATGTCTTTCATTTCATTAATACTTTTATACTCACCACCGATTTGATGGCCTTCGGAGTCGCAAACAATTCTTTTATCAGTTTTGGTATCGCAACTACCATAAAGTTTTTCCCCGACTACAACTGTAAAAGCAAACTCTGGGGCTTCTTTGCCTTGATCATCAAAATATCTTTTTTTATTTACTTTATTCTTTGAAGAAAGCCGAACTGAATATTCAAAGGTATAATAATGTCTATCTCCAATTTTTTTCCAGTACTCAGGTTTTGATTTGGGTAAATTCTGAGCAATTTTTTTCCCTGTTAAATCATACAAACAACCATGCAAGAAAACATGCCCGGATTGAGAGAAAAATTCTGCTTGTTTTTCCTTTATCCGATGACCAATACTTTTACCGAGATTTACTTCCTGTCCACCAACATAAAGAATGGACTGCTGCACAAGAAAATCACCTTGACGGGTATATCCCACGACTAGTTTTCCATCAACGTTTGCTAAAAAATCAATCATGCAACCTTCACCTCCAATGACCGTTCCTTCTTTCGACTCAATCGTGCCGGTGCTTCCCTTTTGGCTCACAAAATATACTTGTTCTTCAACAATCACCGAATCATAAAAACTTATTGTTTTCGCGTCCACGTTTAAAGCCACCTCTTGCGGTTCAGTCTTGCCGGGAATTAAAACATATATTTTTTTCGATGTGGGGCCAGCAATGATAATACCAGTCTTATCTTTTGTAGGATAAACGCTGGTAAAATTCATAAAGACAGGCATAGAAAATGAATGTTTTTTACCCGTAACAAAATCAGTAACAAATAATCCATCACTAATTGAATGCTCAATTAAATATTTCCCTAAAAAACTTACCTGTTCGCTAGGCATGGATTTCTTGCCTTTCGCATATTCCTTCCCCAATTGATCAATGACAAAGTATCTTGGTTTTTGACTATTTTTTTCTTCTAATAAAAAAACTTGGTTATCATCAACTTTAGTTTGAATAACTCTACCCGCAAAGGGTAACTCAATATTAAACTCATTAAAATTAACAACCAAAGAATCATAAGCTCTCTCCACTAATCGCAAAGCTCTTACAATATCCTCAGGATTTTTCGGATCAATCTTTTTTACCCGTAACTCTTCCATTACTTCAACATAAACATTGCCCTCACCCTTTCGCGATGAAGCTTGTAATTCTCTTTTTGGAGCATCCAATTTTTGCGCAGGAAATTCCATTCTGTTCTTAGATTATAGATTTAAGATTAGACCCAGCCTCTCGCGAGAGGCTGGGAGAGATTATAGTTTTTAGTAACCAGATTCGTAGATTTGTAGAAGATTCGTAATTCGTAGTCAATCAACTTTCTCCCTCACAATAGTCCTCCACTTCCTCCCCAACACATAAACATCATTTCCCACCACCTGCGTTTCAAAAATTTCATCATAACCGGGCTTCACGGGTTCAAAATTATTATCTACAAAATAATATTTACTGCTTCGTTTTTGGATACAAACGAATTTGGAATTCTTTGGCAGTTGTTTTTCTGGATCAACATTGAAACTTTGCATATCTCCAGATGGTGACACAAACCACTGTTCTTGTTTATCCCTATTATACCAAGTCACATATAACTCACCTTTGATTTCACGGAAGGAAAATTCCACCGGCCATTTTATTTCATAACCGCTTAAATTCAGAAATGATTGATCGCCTTTATATATTTCCAGTTTATCTTGACTTACATCACCTTTGACAAAATAGATGTCTTTGCCATGAGTAAGAATTTCTAAATTTCCTGTACCGGCAATTGACTGACCTTTTTCATTTATCACCTGCCCCGGATTATTCCGTTTATCAGCTATGAAATATAATTGATTATTTATATTCCTCATACCACGAACATCCTGATAATGCTCACCAATCCGATGGCCTTGAAAATCTTCAACTGAGCTCAACCCAGCTTGTTTCTTTACACAAAAACTTTTTTTACCAATGTCAATTCTAATATTCGCCGTATTTATTTCTTCACCATTTTCATCTAAATAATAGTCCAATTTATTCGCTGTAGTATTATAAAAAGCAAAACAATGATGACCGCCCACTTGGCCTTGATAAACAACGTCGTGAGCTTTTAAAAATGTTGTAATTTTATCACCAACGGAATTATACAATACACCATTAAATGTAAAATAACCGCATTCATCATAATAAACAACAGTTGTATCAGCCTCTGAAATTCTACGTGGATAATCAAACAAAACTTTCTCTTTACCTCCGGCTAAATAAACGTATTCCCAAGTATTCTGCTTAGATCGACGTTGATAAACAATATTCAACTTGTCATTTCTTGATTTTAAGGAAAAAACTTTGCAATCCAATTCACTTAAAATTATATTCTTGCTTCCAGTAACTATCTCTTGCCCATCTTTTGAGCAAATCATATACACTTTCCCATTAGCAACCACGGCGCTATTCGGATCAAATGCCCACTCCGCGTGCATAACAAATTCTTCCGGTTTATCTGCACCGGGATGAATAGCGAAAACATGATGAAAGTCATAACTCTCAAATATTTTAACTGCCGGCTTATCAAATACAGAATTCTTCAGCTCTTTTGCTGTTTCTTCGGAAATGCCTGGAATAAAATACTTTTCTCGCGTATTTAAATTTACTAATTCCAAATCTAATTTTTTATCAACAGGGCTATTTCGATAGACCATGCCATAACCCAGACCAAAATCTATTATTTTTTCAAATCGACTTTCACGACTGACTATTATTTGTTTTTCACTATCAACAATTCTTTTTTCCTCAATCGTTCTATCGCCTAACGAGTCAATCTCAAAATAATGTTTCCCTTTGTGTGTCAAACAATTAACCGTTGTTAAGACCACACTATCTTCCAGCTCAAAGCCGAATTCCGTCGCTTCTGCGGATTCATCGATTTCCATTGATTTATGCGCTTGTTCAACCAACCTCAGTGCCCAAACTACATCTGCTGGATTTTTTGGGTCAACTTTTCGTGATCGCAATTCTTCTGACACCTCAGCATAACTTTTACCTGCCTGAGGATTGATGTCACCAGTAAGCTTTTGCGTAGTATTTAATTGTATGTGTGGTGATTCCATTTCGTTTAGAGTGAAGTTACAAGATTAAAGACTATAGATTTAAGATTATAGTTATATACTCTATTCGTAGATTCGTCATGTCATCCGACATGACAGCCATATCGAATGATATGGCGTAGCTGATACGTTATACGTAGCTTCATATACACCAAAAACCAACCCTATGCAGAGTTTCTTTTACCCAATAATTATACCACAAATTAAATCACAAAAAAACCAGGCGCTAATCGCCCAGTTTTTTATATTTGTAGATACGTAGCTGATTCGTTATTAGTAGCAATTTTACTCAGTTGTTCCACCATCGAAATGCTCTTCCCCAGCCAAAGCTTCCGCTTTCGTCGCGTGAATAGTGCCGTCTTTGTGTTCTGCTGGAGAATAAATGGTGTACAGTTTTAACGCTTCGCTGTCCGAAGTATTAATGACATTATGATTCGCACCAGCGGGAACAACAATGGCATCGCCGTCCATCACCACATATTCAGTTTCATCAATCACGACTTTTCCAACGCCCGCTTCAAAGCGGAAAAATTGATCGTGATCTTCGTGAACTTCAGCGCCGATTTCTTCCCCTGGATTTAATTTCATCAGAACTAATTGACTGTGTTTCGCGGTGTAAAGTACTTTACGAAAATTTTCATTTTCCAAAGTTAATTTTTCAATGTTTGCGTGATAACCTTGCATATGTTTTCATTGAACATTAATCATTTCCGCCGAAGGACGGATCAGCCTTTGGCTGAGAACATTGATCACGAGAATCAATCGCCAATGTCATGTTTCAAATTTTTATTTATCCGTAGAATCCGTAGGTATTCTTATTTAATCTATTATATCCGTAGCATCAGTAGCCTTGTATTCGTAACTATTTACTACTAATAATCTTATCAACAAGCCCATACTTCAACGCCTCTTCCGCTGACATAAAATTATCCCGATCAGAATCGCGTTCAATTTCTTCAACTGTGTGGCCGGTATGCTTAGCCAAAATGGAATTCAAATTCGCTTTCACTTTCAAAATATGTTCAGCCGCGATTTTAACATCAGAAGCTTGACCTTGCGCGCCGCCCATGACTTGGTGAATCATGACTTCAGAATTTGGTAAAACGAAACGTTTACCCTTAGCACCAGCGGCTAATAAAACTGACCCCATGCTGGCGGCCATACCAATGCAAATCGTGGAAACTTCCGGTTTGATATATTGCATAGTATCATAGATCGCCAAACCAGCGGTAACTGAACCACCGGGAGTGTTTAAATAAATGGTAATAGCTTTCTTGGGATCTTCACTTTCCAAAAATAATAACTGAGCGATCACCGAGTTGGCCACCATATCGTCAATGGCTGTGCCGATAAACACAATACGATCTTTCAACAAACGAGAATAAATGTCATACGCTCGTTCACCGTAGTTAGTTTTTTCAATGACAGTTGGGATTAGATTCATAAGACCGCGAATCTACGAATATGCCACGAATCTACAAATAAATTCGTAACATTTGTATCGATTCGTAATTTGTAAATAATTATAACTAAATTATACCTGATTTTCAGGGCATTATCAATCAAGACCTTCATTCATTAGCAACAAAAGTTAACATTACTTGTTTACGATGGAGATCAATAGACAAATTATTATCATACAAAAAAACTAAGACAAGAACATCATAAATCATTAGTTTGTCAACTAATACGGACACTTTATTTACTTTAATTCTAGCTAAATAGTATACATGACTGGCATAAGCTCTTGACAAATATTTTGATATATGCTATAATGCTATGTTAAGTAAGTTATTTACAACTAACCTTTGACTGCTAACTAACTGTAGGGGAGAGAGTGATTCGCTATCACAAGGCCTCGGCCAACCTGAAGGCGACACGGAAAAATCGTCAGGTGATAAGGTACTTATTATCTTAAATCGACCTATTATCTACCTGGAAATTTTTCTCCTACAACTAGTTGCAGTCAATCTTCCAGCGTTCAAACGTAGAGGAGAGAGCTTTGATTTCTTACCCTAGGGATAACCGCGGGTCAGAATCACTGACATAACTTTGAGTCACGATGGCCTATAATTACTATATTTCGCCAATCACGACTCTTATACATGTCCTCTACACTTGAGTGCTGGAAAACCACATCTTTCAATTCTCAAACGTAGAGGAGAGAGCTTTGACTTCTTATCCTAGGGATAACCGCGGATCAGAATCATTGACATAACTTTGAGTCACGATGGCCTATAATTACTATTTTTCGCCAATCATGACTCTTATACATGTCCTCTACATTCGAGCATTGAAAAGCTAAGCGTAATAGCCATGTGGAGGGGAGATCGCAGGAAATTTTAAATTTTTTATATATCCTAGCGTTTATACTCCTCTTCATGGTTACGACGCTTGCTTGAGAGAAGCGGCGCGTTATCGGCTCTGTCGAGTAGACAAGCTTCTCTCTCCTCTATTTTCTAGTTCTTTTCAAGACTAGGGAATAACTTGTCTGCTCATCAGAGGAGGTAACCCTCCTCCCGAAGGGGACTAGCCTATTGGCTGGTCTTTTTCATTTGGGAGACATTACGAATGTACGAATTATTTTCGAATGTTTACGAATTATATCTACTTCCTTCCCCTTTCTCTCCCGTCTCCCCCGTTTCTCCCGTCACCCACTCGCGTTTATCCTCAATCACCAACTTTATCAAGCCACAAAAATATGCTAAAATGTGATTACAATTAAATTACAAATATGCATAAAAAAACGGCCAAAAATCGCCGCCCTATTGAAGTTGAAGAAAAGTATCACAAATTAACTTCCGCTACCAAAAAGGGCATTCTCATTATTCTTTTTTGCGTCATTGCGCTCATCAGCTTGCTGAGCTTTTTTAATTTAGCAGGTGTAGCTGGCGCATATATAAACGTCGGATTACAAGTCGCTTTTGGCGCCACGAAATTTGTTTTCCCCTTCTTATTACTATTCGTCAGTTACATTTTATACAAACCGCAAAAATTCCAATCTAGCTGGATCACTTATGTTGGGTTAACTTTATTAATTCTAAGCATTAACGGTTTAATTCACCTATTAGTTATTCGCACAGATTTACGGACACCTTTTGAAGTGGCCATGAACGGCGAAGGTGGTGGCTTAACCGGCCTAATTCTCGGTTTGCCATTCTGGTTATATTTAGGAACTATTGCGGCCGCAATTATTCTTATAGCTTTTATTATTATTTCAATATTATTAATCTTCAACACCACTCTTGAAGCTTTATTTTCCCAGACTAAACTTTCCAGTTTACTCTCAATGTTTACTGGTAATCCATTCCAGAAAAATACGGAGGAATCAAAAGAAGAGGAAGTGGAATTAATCAAAAAAGAAACTGATATTGACGAAGATTCCTCGGAAGAATTAATCAAAGATGCTCCAGCTAGAAAAGAAGGAGTGGTTATGGCAATTGATACACCGCACAAAAATTCCGCAGAGGCAAAAGATACTGCCATGGCACAAACCATTGAAAAATATTCTCATTTCAAAGATGTAAAAATTGATTTACCCTTATCTTTGTTGACTGCCCAAGCCACTAAACCAAAAAGTGGTGATATTGCTTTTGCTTTGGAAAGAATTGAAACTACTCTGAAAAACTTCGGCATTGAAATTGAAATGGGTGAAGTCAGCGTTGGACCTACGGTAACTCAATACACTTTCAAGCCGGCGGATGGCATTAAACTTTCCCGAATCACAGGATTAAACAATGACTTAGCTTTGGCACTCGCCGCGCATCCAATCAGAATTGAAGCTCCAATTCCAGGCAAATCATTAGTCGGTATTGAAGTACCAAATACTCAACCAGCCACCGTGCCTTTACGCTTGGTAATAGAAGCTGATGACTTTAAGAATGGTAAATCAAACTTGATGATTGGTCTTGGTAAAGATGTCAGTGGTAAATGCTGGTCCAGTGTTCTGGAAAAAATGCCTCACTTGTTAGTCGCCGGTGCTACTAACTCAGGTAAGAGTGTGTGCTTAAACACCATCATTGTTAGTTTACTTTATCAAAATACTCCGGAAACTTTGCGCTTGATTTTAGTCGATCCGAAGCGAGTTGAATTCACCGTGTACAATGGCATTCCTCATTTACTAACTCCAGTTATTACCGACGTTACAAAAACTATTAACGCTTTGCGTTGGGCGATTCACGAAATGGATCAACGCTTTGATATTTTATCCAAGGAAGGTAAACGTAACATTCAAGCTTACAATGAAATAGCGCAATCCAAGATGCCGTATATTGTAATTATAATCGACGAATTGGCCGACCTCATGACTGCGGCCTCAGCTGAAATGGAAGCGTGCATTATTCGCTTGACACAAATGGCGCGTGCGGTAGGTATTCACTTAGTAGTGGCAACACAAAGACCATCAGTCGATATTATTACCGGCGTTATTAAAGCTAATATCCCCGCTCGTATCGCCTTCTCCGTGGCTTCTTCCATGGACTCACGCACTATTCTCGATAGCGTTGGTGCGGAAAAATTAATTGGTAAAGGTGATATGTTATTGCAAACTGCCGACATGTCAAAGCCGCGACGTTTACAAGGTGCCTTTATCAGTGACAACGAAATTAAACGTATTGTTAACTTCTTGAAACAAACCGGTATTGAACCAGCATATGAAGAAGGCGTAACAGAAAAAAACACGGCCAAAACCAGCTTTGATTTCAGCGCTGGAGATGATGATGATACATTACTAGACGATGCGCACGAAATTGTTGTGCAAGCTGGCAAAGCTTCTGCTTCACTTTTGCAACGAAGATTAAGAGTCGGATATGCACGCGCTGCTCGTTTGTTAGACTTACTTGAAGAACGCGGAATCATCGGACCATCAGATGGCGCCAAGCCTCGTGAAATTTTAATTAGCGCCGCAGATATGGATACGCCATCAGTTTTCCGTTCTGCGAATATTAGCAAAGTAGAAAAAGTTTTGGAAGAAGAAGTGGAAGAAACCGAAGATGAGAATGAAGATGAAGGAGAAACTGAAGAGCACGATTCTCAACCAACCTCATCTCAATCAAAAAACATTCAAACAACTGACGAATTGCAAGAAGAACCTGATACTACGGATCTACCGATGACTACCGATGCTACGGATATCGAAGAAGAAGAAGAAGAAGAAGAAGAAGAAGAAGAAGAAACCTTAGACGACACCGATGAAGATGAAGAGCCAGAAGAAACTGAAGTTGAAGAAGAAAAAATAAAAGAAAACAAAACTTCAAACGATGATCCTTTTGGACCGAGCGCGGTTTATAAACCAAAAGACAACTTTTAATTTTCTATGACAGGTTGGCAACATAAAAAAATCCAGTCGATTGAATCGTTTGGAGAAAAATTGAAGCGCAATCGTGAAGATCGCGGCTTGAGTTTACCGCGTTTAGCCAGGAAGCTAAACATTAACTCCAAATATTTACAAGCCCTAGAAAATGATGATTACAAAAAATTGCCACCTGATATCTATACCATAAATTTCATCCGACAATATTCCAAATTTCTCGGAGTCAGCCCAGCCTCAGCGGTTTCCACTTTTGAAAAACAAAAAAATCTCACTGAAAAAGTTTTGATCAATAATAATCTAATGGTAAATACCAAGCCATCAACCTGGTCACGCTTTTGGTCCTTTGTTCTCAAACCAAAAGTAATTCGCAATACTTTGATTTTCCTTATTTTTGGAGGTATTTGCGTATATCTCGGATTAAGTATCAACAACATTTTTACTTCACCCGAGCTAGTCATCACCAATCCGACAACCACCCAAGTTGTGACTGATCAAAGAACTATCAACATTGCTGGAGTAACAGAAAAAGAAGCTGAATTAAACATCAACAATCTACAGGTTATTTTATCTCCGACGGGTAAATTTTCTTTGGACATCGATCTACAAGATGGCTTAAACATTATTAAAATTTCCGCTAAGAAAAAACATAGTCAAACGAATACTATTTATCGTCAAGTCATTGTTACCAATACCACTAAATAACTCATGACTTATAAACCAGAAAAAACATCAATAGCTTTAACCGCTGATTTAACCGGGGAACAAGACGTTTCCTTGGCGGATTTAAATTCGAGCGCCATGGATGTGGCGAAGGAAATAAAGAAAGAAGGGATGACCCCGGCTCGAGTGAAAACTGCGTTGGATATAGTGGGAAAAATGCACGCTATTCATATTGCTGAATTGCATCATAACAAAAACTTCTTTGAAGTGGAGACTAAGGATCTAGGCCGAGTGACTGAGCCGAGAATGTTTGGTGATTTTTTCGTTTTTGCTGCTGCGGAAAATGGAGGTCGCAACGGATATATTTACAATCAATTGGGCAAAAGAATTGGATCACCACAAATGTACCAACACATTAGTCCCGTCCATTTAGTTGGAGATCAACTGGCTTATAACGTTATAGATTCAGACGGTCATGATGGTATTCTTTTATATAATGGAAAGTCTTGTAATGTAGTTTATCCCGCAATCAAGACAGGCAACATTCTAATGCAAGATGATATTCCAGATGGTCTTTTGGTTTTTAAATCTGTAAATTCCGTGGTAAAACCGACCGCCACCTTATTTGACCATGAAGGACAAGTGATTGAAAATGATCCAACCGTCACTAACTACGGACCAATTAGAAATTTCAACGGCGAAATTTATTACGTGATAAAAACAAGAGATAATAATGGGCATGAAGTTGAGAATATCCGCACCAAGAATCCCAATCCCAATTCAGAATTTCATTTTGACCTAATTTCCGCTGACCACATTATTGATATTTTCACATTACCTCATCATGATGGCCCAAACTCGCATCCGGTTGTCTATGCCCAGATCTGTCATCGTGGTCAATATTTTTTTGTTAATGAACTCAGTCAAACATTACCATTCCCCCGTTCAAGTGAAAAAGCGGAAATGATTCATACTGGCAGTAATAAATATAATGGTCGCCGTTTTGCTAAAATTAAAAACGGCCAAAAATGGTATGTGTTTAGTGATTTACAAGATGAATCTGTCGGAGATCCCAATGGTTATGACGAGATTCAAGATTTCCGATGTATTGGTTATAAACCGGCCTTTCGTGGAAGAAAAGGTCAAAACTGGGTAGCAATTTACAATGGCACCAAGATTAGCAATGAACCATTCTTCGACATTTCAGAATTAACCGACATAAACGGGTCCCCTTTTTACATTGGACAAAAAACCCTCAGCTCAATGGAGCGAGTTTATAATAAATTCACAAACGCCATATCAGCTCCTCACTTTTTGATAAAAGATCTAACAGACATTGGAGGAATTATCACTTTCTGCGCGCAACATGAGGCTGAGGATAAATGGAAAATCTATACTTGTGATAATCAACCATGCTCGCGCGGATTTGATGAAGTATACTCCCTAGTTCCTGGAGACGAAAAAAATCAAGCCAAAGTGCTTGGTCGCATTGGAACGAAATATATCATGGAAACCATTGACATCACAAAAACCTATACAGAGTCTGACCAGGATGCTGATGATTAATCGAATTATTAAATGCAATCATCAATTGAACAACTAAAATCAACATTAACAGCTGATTTAACCGAGGAACAAGACGTTTCCTTGGCAGATTTGAATTCGAGCGCCATGGACGTGGCGAAGGAAATAAAGAAAGAAGGCATGACACCAGCTCGAGTGAAAACTGCGTTGGATATTGTGGGAAAGATGAGTGCTCTTTACTATGAAAAACCCTTACTTGAAGGTGTTTTATGCGAAGCGAATACTCTTAATCTGGGAGCCATTCATCAACCGCTGGTGGTAAATGATTTTTTTGCTTTTGCCAATAATGAAAAAGGATTTGCTCCCAAGAACTTTATCTATAATCAACATGGAAAAGTTATCGGAAAAAAAGAAGGATATAATGCTGTTAAAGCGCCAATAAGAGTTGGAAATAATATTGTTTTTCACATTCAGAATTTTGACAGTACCGAAGGTATCGTGATTTACGATGGGAAACATTTAGAGCACATTCCACTAGATAAAGAATACGAAAGATTATTTATTGACCGAGATTATCAAGGCGAAAAGCTATTTTTCAAAGCTAGAAATCTATTAACCGGCCAACCTCCATATGATTTATTGAATGAGAATGGAAACATTGTTGAATCAGATCCAGATGTGCTTGATTATGGTCCCATTAAAAGTTTTTCCGACGATCTATATTACGCTGTTAGTAAATTGATTGATGGCAAAGTAGTCGAATATATTCGCTCAAGACTTAATACTAGTAACCATCCGTTTACAGATGCTACTGGTCAAAAAATATTAGTGGATGAAGTCATTGATATAATCCAAATACCTAATTCACGGGGAAACAAAACTCCGGACACCTACGCTCAAGTAAAAAAAGACAACTCATACTATTTTATTGATTCCCGAGGGACAAGAGTTTCAGCTCTCTCTGAAACTCAGTCCAAACTGATCCGTGCAAAAAGTCCTTCTGTAAATGGTACGGTCTTATTTTATCAATATAAAAATAAAGGTAAGTGGTTTGTGGGAAATAGCCTAGGAGAAGAAGTAGGCGTACCCGAAGGCTACAACGAGGGCAAAGATTTTCAATCAATTAACAACAGAGTGGCTTTTCGTGCTCGGGACAATAAAGGATACTGGAATGTAATTTATGATGGAAAAATTATTGGCGGCTTTAACACTGCCAAAGGCTTAACAAGTATTAATGGCGAATTCTATTTCCTTGGGAAAAAAACCATAAACTCAAATATGTTTATTTATAATGAAAAAGGTGAACCAGTAGGCGAAAGTTTTGGGTCAATCAAACATTTAACCGATGTTGATGGTAACATTGTTTTTTGCGCCCAATCCCCGGGAAACTCAACCAGATGGCGAGTATATGGGTCGAGCGAAGATCCTTGTTCGCGAGAATTCGACGATATTTTTTCCATTGAACCCACAGATAACCCCAGTGTAGTCAAAGTTTTTGGGCAAATTGCAGCTAAATATACTTTAGAATTAGTAAATATTAACGAAACATTTTCACAGTCGACGATTAAATGAATTTAAATGAAACCATCATTTGAACAACCTATTTCTAGCTTAACAGCCAACTTAACTCGGAAACAAAATCTTTCCTTGGTGGATTTGAATTTAAAAGTTTCAGAAGTGGCTAAACAAATTAAAGCTGAAGGCAAAACGCCTGAGCATATAAAAGCAGCTTTAGCTATTGTGGAAAGAATGCATGAATTAGCTATTGGAGATAACAAAAAGAATGAAAGCTTAATTGAGATAGATCCGGAAAAATTGGGTAAACTTACCAATCCTGTTACCAATAAAGATTTAACCATCTTTCGATCAATACCAAACACAGGTGAAAAGGTTCGCTTTGTTTATAATGAAAAAGGTAAAAAAATTGGCAGACCAGAGGGGTATCAGCAGGTTGATTCTCCCCACAAGGTTGGTAATCATATAGCTATGAGATTTCGCCTACCATCTGGCCATGAGGGTATTTTATATTATGGTGGCGGTGATTTAGTAGAAGAAATCATCCCCAGAAACGGTGCGACAAAAGTAAGATTTAACAAAGACTTAAAAGGCGCATTAGCTTTCGTAGCCGAAAAACCTGATGGCACTGTTTGCATATGTAATGCTCATGGCGATGAAATTGATTCATTAACAAAAGGTGAAGACTACGGAACCATTGAATCAATGTCCAATGGTGGAATATATTTCGCGGTTAAGAAAAATGGAAAAGAACAACTCAAAGCGAGTAGAGGTTTTACTGCTTATTCACAGGAAGTAGATAAAATAACCGAAATATTTGAATTACCGGAAAGAGCGGGAGATATCTACATCCAAGCAATAAAAGACGGCCGATATACATTTCACATCTTGAACTTTCAATTGGATTGCGGTCCATTTGATATTAAGGCGAACATAAAAATCATTAATGGCTCAACTTTTATCTCTGGTTATCATGAAGGTCGATTCTATATTTTTGATAGTTTTGGGGCAGTAGTGAGTAATAGAGATGGTTATAAAGAAATCAAGCAACTTCAAGATATTGGCGGGAAAATCACTTACTTTGCTAAGAAAGATAACAATGAATGGATCGTTATTCATGGCGATAATATTATTCAAACTGGCGGACCATACAATGTCAAAGAATTAACCAGCATCGGAGGCAAAATGTTTTATGTGGCGGCGGATTATGAAAATGTAAACCATATAAGTGATAAAAAATTGAGAAAAATTTATGATGCCAAAGGCAAATCATTTTCTTTTGGATTTCTTGATATTAAACATTTATTAGACATTGAAGGCACTCCGGTTTACTGCGCCCAAGATCGTGATTCTAAAAAATGGCTGGTATTAAAAAATGATGGTCTCAGCAATGTTTTGTCTCAGGAGTTTGATGAGATATTTTCATTTGAAAAACTGGATGAACCGAGAACTGCCTGCGTGGTCGGTCGAATCGGCCAAAAATTTGTTAGACAAATAATTGACATAAATGAGCAATAATAATTTACATGTCATCACCTTTTGAACAACCCATTTCTAGCTTAACTGCTGATTTGACCAAGGAACAAGACGTTTCCTTGGCGGATTTGAATTCGCAAGTCAGCGCTATTGCCAAGGAGATAAAACGAAGCAATCGTCACCCTGACGCAGTCAAAGAAGCCTTGCGATTAGTAGGGAAAATGCATGTTATCTATGAAAATCAAAATGAACATGGCAGGACAGTCTATGAAGTGGAAACCAAAGGCTTAGGATTAATAAATGAACCATGCATGATAAACGACTTCTTTGTTTTTACTTCAAAAAATAAAAATTTTGAACCTTCTTACATTTTCGACCATTTAGGAAACAAAATAGAATCTGGAACTAAATTTAAATACGTGGCTGAACCACGTCAAATTGGGAACAATCAATCCGCCTTTGTCGCAGTTGATGAAAATAATTATTGGGGGATTCTTTTGTATGATGGAAAAAAGTCAAAAATAATTAAGCCCAAGACAAAAGCATTTTCAGTTCATTTACCCAATGACATTCCCGAGGGAAACCTTATTTTTATAAAACGCGAGGATCCCAATTCTTCACGAACATATTCTCTTCTCGATGACAAAGGAGAAATATTAGACCCGGAAGCATCCACTGGTGACGCATTCGGGCCATTTCGAAATTTTAACGGCGAAATTTATTATACAGTTGTAAACGCACTACCTGGCGGTAGAACTCAAGAAAGTATTAAAACTTTTAATTTACAAGATCCTAACATCCCTCACTTTGATGGAGAAATATTTGATCATGTAGTAGATATTTTCGCTCTCCCCGATGCTTATGACTCCACCGAAAAGAAAACTGTCTACGCCCAAGTGAAAAAACATTACGGAAAGTATTGTTTTGTTGATGGGAAAGGAATATATCTCACTTTTCCAGAATCAGAAGACATAGCCGAAATGATTCACAGTGGCAGCAACGTATCATCCAGCCGACGATACGCCAAAATCAAAAATGACTCGAGATGGTTTGTATACAACGATCATGGTGATGTAATTGGTGACGAAAAGGGATACCTTGACATACAGCATTTCAAATCAATTGACCACCGAACATTTTTTTGCGCTAAACTAGATGATGGTTCATGGACGGTTATCAAGGATAATTGTAAAATTAGTAGTAGTGCTTTTAAAGATATAGCAGAATTAACCGTCATTAATAATGAAGCATATTTTATTAGCGCATTTTCCAACTATAAATCTTCAGAATCGGCTATCTTCAGCCAACGTGGACACAGAATATCACCTCATTATTTAAATATTAAACATTTGATTGAAGCTTCCGGATTACCTGCATACTGCGCTCAAGAAAATGAAGAATCTAAATGGAGAGTTTATAATAGTCAAAGTCAACCATGTACTCGTAAATTTGATGAAATATATTCTTTGCAACCAGGAACTAAAAATGATTCGGCCAGAGTTCTTGGTCGGATTGGAACTAAATATGTCATGGAATTAGTTGACCTTAATAAAGAATATTTTGAACCAAGCCAAGCTGACAGCGAATAAAATTACATTTTATGCCACCTTCATTTGAACAACCCATTTCTAGCTTAACTGCTGATTTGACCAAGGAACAAGACGTTTCCTTGGCGGATTTGAATTCGCAAGTCAGCGCTATTGCCAAGGAGATAAAACGAAGCAATCGTCACCCTGACGCAGTCAAAGAAGCCTTGCGATTAGTAGGAAAAATGCATGAATTAGCCACAACAGAGCCAAATGAGAGCATTATTGAGATTGATCAGGAGAAATTAGGTACACTGACAATCGAGCGTTTTAACAAAGATTTAGCTATTTTCACCTCTAGAAACCAACCTGGGGAAAAAGTCCGTTTTGTTTATAATGAAAAAGGTGATAAAATTGGGAGACCTGAAGGTTATGCTTCACTTGGGGAAACCTATTCAGTAGGAGATTACCTAGCCATGAAAATTGAGATTTCATCCGGTCAAGAGGGAATATTGGTCTACACTGGCAAATCCTGGCAAGAAGTGTTTCCTAAAAACGGGGCAAAGCATGTTAGATTTACAAACAATCTTAGAGGTCGCTTAGTCTTTCAATCAGGAAAAGCTGGAATTATTAGCCTATGTGATGCTAACGGTAAAGAGATACGTAGTTTAACTACTGCTATAGGTCAAGATTATAGTATGGTTGAAACACTTGATAATGAATATTACTTCGCTGAAAGAGTAGGCACAAAGGAAAATCTAAACAGTGAACCTCCAATCAATGAATATTCAGAACCGATTGGAAAAGTTATTGAAATATTTAAACTGCCCGGCATTCCATTCCCATTATATCAAGATAAATCTGCCGCGAGGAACTACTATATTATAAGTGTGGAGAAGGGAAAATGCGCCTTTGGCCCGTATAACAGTAAGGCACAAGCGATTTCAATTGATGACAGACTTTATGTAGGTGGAATAATCAATGATGGTAATCCCAGGTTTGTTATCAAAGATATCAAGGGAAATATTATTGATAAAGAATACGAATACAAAGAGTTTAAGCAGTTACAAGTTATTGGCGGTAAAATCGCTTTTTTGGGAAAGAAAAAAACAAACGAATGGGAAGTTGTTTACGATGGTAAAGTGATCCACACAGGCACTACACACAACATAAAAGAACTTACGGAAATAAACGGCAAATCATTCTTTGTAAGTGTGAATCGTGTAATGAGTTCTGTCAGTGGTATAAATGACAAATTTTTATACGATGAAAAGGGTGAAACGGCCTCTATACCATTTAAAGATATTAAACATTTGATTGATCTAGATGGCATGCCTGTTTATTGCGCGCAAGATTTGAAAACAGAAAAATGGTCAGTGCAAATCGACAACGGTCTACGCCGACCATTGTCAATGGACTTCGATAATATTTTCTCTTTTGAAAAATTAAGTAATACAAAAGCTTGCGTCTTCGGGTATGTAGGGAAAAAAATTATCCGACAAATTATTAATCTCGATGATATAAATTTCGATGAAGACTAGAATTAGAGACTGGAAGCTGGAAACTGGAGACTGGATGCTGGTATTTAGAAGATGGAGATCAAAAACCGACAAAACTTGTCTCGCTTGTCTCGCTTTCTTGCTTATCTCGCTTATATACAAACTTATAAACATACTAATTATCAACTTAAATACTCGCTATGACTAAAACCAAAAACGACGGAGGGGAAAAGAATCTTGCGGCCGAGGAAGCCATTTCACAGATTCGTGAAAAATTCGGAGACGGATCAATCATGCGCTTGGGAGAAGCCAAGTCCATGGAAATTGACTCCATTCCAACCGGATGCTTGTCACTGGACCTAGCTTTGGGTGTCGGTGGCGTGCCACGAGGCAGAATTATCGAAATATTTGGACCAGAATCATCAGGTAAAACCACTCTGGCCCAGCATATTGCATCTGAGACACAGAAACTTGGCGGTATTGCCGCGTTTATCGATGCAGAACATGCACTTGACCCAGATTATGCTAAAAAGATTGGTATTAACATCAATGATTTGCTCATTTCACAACCTGATACTGGAGAACAAGCCCTGGAGATTGTAGAGACCTTGGTGCGTTCGAACGCCGTTGATACCATAATCGTCGACTCAGTCGCCGCGCTCACGCCAAAGGCTGAAATTGAAGGCGACATGGGTGATCAGCACATGGGTTTGCAAGCTCGGTTGATGAGCCAAGCTTTGAGAAAGTTAGCTGGTATTGTGGGAAAAACCAAAACTACGGTAATCTTCATTAACCAGATTCGTCAAAAGATTGGAGTATTCTTTGGCAGCAATGAAACTACTCCAGGTGGTAATGCCTTGAAGTTCTATTCATCCATGAGAATTGAAGTGCGACGTAGCGCGCAAATTAAAAAGGGTGAAGTAATTATTGGTAATCGAGTAAAAACTAAAATTGTTAAAAACAAAGTTGCTCCTCCTTTCTGCACTTGCGAATTTGACATCATGTACAATGAAGGTATTTCCATTCCCGGAGATACGATTGATACTGGTATTACTTATGGTGTAGTAAAGAAGAGTGGTAACACTTACGAGTTCAATGGCGAACGATTAGGTGTGGGCCGAGAAGTCGCTAAAGATTACCTCCATCACAATCCCAAGTTAATCAAAGAAATTCGTAAAGAAGTATTTAAAGCAGTACAAAAAAAACAAAGTGAAGATAATGAAGATATTCCTGTAGAAGAAGAACCTCCGGTGAGCGAAGAATAAAATTTAGAATACAAAAAACAGCCCTATCGCGTGGTCACGCAAAATCTTGCGTGACCACACATTGAAGGGCTGTTTTTATATTTCAGAATAAATAACTTCAATCTCTTTTTCTCTTTATTCTCTTTATTCTCATTATCTCCTATCTCTCCTTACCGTGTAATGTACGGCAACAACGCCATAAAACGAGCGCGTTTGATCGCCAACGACACCTTGCGTTGATGACCAGAGCAGAGACCGCTGCGGCGAACCGGAGCAATCTTTGCATAGGAAGAGGTGAACTTGCGCAACAAGCCAGCGTTCTTGTAGTCAACATCGTTGACGCCATTGACGCAGTAATAGCAAGTTTTTGGCTTGGTATCCTTGGCTTTGTTGTTATTGTTATTATACATAAGTATTCAACAGAGTTTAAAATTTATTAGAAAGGAATGTTCTCAATCTTGATTTCTTCATCATTGGCAGGAGCCTCAGATGCCGGTTCATTTTCCGGTAAAATGGAATCAACCGAAGGAGAATTGGAAATCGAGCCCACATTGGCACCAGCGCGATCCAACATAATCATGTTTTCCGCGATGATTTCAGTGCGATAACGTTTCACGCCATCTTGACCTTCCCAATCACGAGTTTGCAATCGGCCTTCGACGTAAACCTTACTTCCCTTTTTCAAATATTGCGCACAAATATCAGCTAACTTTCTCCAGGCAACAATATTATGATATTCCACTTTTTCTTGGCGTTGACCAGCAGTATCAGTCCAAGTGTAGCTGGTAGCGACTGAAAAATTTGCAACGGTAGTGCCTTGAGGAGTGGTACGGGATTCAGGGTCTCGAGTTAAATTTCCAATGACCATGGCTTTATTGAGATTCATATTTTTACACAATTAAAATTTATTTCTTTTCACTTGCTCCTAGTCCCTAATTCCTAGTCGCTAGTAGCTAACAACTAATCGCTACTAAATAATCTCATCGGTCAAAATCTCATCCAATTTCTTGTCGAGATCTTCGAGACTAACTTTGCTTTTCGCTTTCTTAGTCTTGACCTCAACGTCTTTGAAATCAGCTGGAGCCGCGACTGGAGCTTCCTCCGCCACGATAACAGTGGTATCAACAGCTTGAATTTCTTCTTGGGCTGGAGCTTCCACTTTCACTTCTTCTGATTGGACATGAACTTCTTTTGCTGGAGAAACAACAGTTTTAACGTCAGTATCCAAAGCCGCTAATTCATCTTCTTTTTGCTTTAATAAGCGTTCTTGAATCTTTTTCTCGTGTTCAATTTCTTCCGCAGTCTTGATCTTCTTCTTGATAATCAATGCTCGTAAAACTTCGTTGTTCAAGCGCAATAAAGTTTCAGTTTTTTGCACATTTTCCTTTGGCATGTCGAATTCCACGACTACATAAGTGCCTTGGTGAACATGTTTGATTGGGTAAGCCAACTTTTGCTTAACCAAAATGTCATTGATGGAGATAGTAGCGCCGTTGTCTTTCAACATACCGGTCACTTCATCCATGATCTTTTGTAATTCGTCCCCTGCGTATTGCATAGAAACGAGGTACAAGAGCTCGTAATGCTCTGTCATATTGTGACTAATTTAAGCCAATTCCGTGAACAACGAGCGCTGTTCAATGGTCCATTTAAGGCGAAATCGACTAAATTATTAATTAATTCCCTATAAGATTAACACAGAATTTGACTAATTGCAAGGGGAAACTATCATTGATCATTGATCATTGAACATTGATCACGGTAAGCAAAGCATTGACAAATCAAGCTAAATAAGCTATATTATAAAGTTCATTCACAACCAGAGAGGCGCAAATGAAGCTGATTGACCCGACAAGAATCAACCTGATAGTCAAAGCTAGTGATGTTAAAATTCATTGGTTTGCTATTTTGGCGTGGATACTTTCAATTTTTGCTGGTTTGTATGTTTTTTGGGGCTCTCACACTGGAAATCCGGAAATTACCATTAACACTCAGCAATTCTACCTTCAATTCCCTTTGCCTTTTAATGTTCCTCGTTTTACTATCTTGATGTGCTCTGGCTTGATTATCTTTCTACTGTTCTGCTTTTCAAAAATATTTGATGAAACAATCTTCATCGTATTCAGAAAGACTCTTTGGTGGCGACTGACTGAAAACAATACTAAACTGGTGCCAGCCAACAGAGTTAATTTTGAAAACATTGATTATTTGATCCGTATTCGTCCCGGTCGAAACCAGTATGTCATTCAATTGCCCAACTCTGGGAAAACCATTGAATTTGAAATTGAAATCAAGCAAGTCGGAGATGAGCAGGCAGCGCTCAGTGTCCTGCAATGGCTGGAAGGTTTTCAACATGACTTAAAAGAGAATCGAATTGATGAAATTACCGAAGCTCGCATTATCAATAAGTTAACGAGCACGGTAACCGACGCCAATCAACCGGTAAGTTTCAAAATTTTGAATCAACCGTAATAAAATACCTCGCGAAACCGCGAGTTTTTTCTTTGATTACTTCAACAAGGGGTCTTGACCCCTTGTGGTATTTAACTTTACCAGAGAAGTAATCAATAGTTTTTACTACAAGGGGTCAAGACCCCTTGTTCACAGGAACTAGCGTTCCTATGTTGGCAATTATCTATCCCGTAATAATTTTCGTTAGCATTTTCCCCGCGTCCACCACCGTCACTCTCGGCATCAATTCTTTGCATCGTTTCTCGAACAACTGATTATATTCTTCGCACCGATCAAGCACGTGCAATTTCAACATTTGATCAGACAAAACAACATTCGGTGCTCGGTTGTTTTTTAATTCAGCCGGCATAATTTTCAACTGCAATTGTTTATACCACGCTTCTGGAATTAAACTTTTGAAAAAGGTTAAAATCGGTTGCACCCAACTTTTGCCCACACTGCGGCGATCACTGATTTTGTTTGGTTGAAAATTTGCCGTTAGCTTTTTGATATTTGAATTCACTAACCAAAACTTTTCCAAGTAATTTTCTGGATCAAAAACCGGTTGCCATTGTTTTAGCCAATATTGAAAATGGATATCACCTGTTTTATAAAAATCTTTTAAGGATAATTGATCTTCCGCCAAGAAAAAACTTAAACAAATTTTATTTTTATGATTGGTGGCAGTTGGCCTACGATTAAGCAGTTTCATTAACAAAGCGCTAAAGAAACGGGCTGACCAAATTCTATTTTTCTTCGTGATAATTACCAAATCAATATCACTATTTTCAGTTGTATTTTCATAGGCCAAACGATTGGCCACGAATATCGCTTTGATAAATGGTAAATGTCTTAACAAGCGAATATTTTTTAAAGCAATGCGAAATTTTTGCTCCGCCAACCAGTGGCGAGATTTGCGAGTCTCAACATTTTTGTTTTTGCCTCGAAGAAAATAAAAACCCTCCGCTGTTTCCACAATTTCCAAACGCGAAGGGTTTTGTAAAACACTTAAAATTTTATTGAACTCAACTGAATTGTCAGTTAACAACCAAGAATGAATTTCCTGGGCAGTCAAAGGGTAATCAAAGATATCAAAATAAATTATCGTCCGCAAAATCGCTTGATCCAACGTCGATAATATCGCCATACTATGATTGCTCTTCCATGGTTGGTGCTTCTAAAACAGTTTCCACCACTTCTTTAATTTCATTCACCGGTTTTTCTTCGGCTAAATTATCCTTCACCACTAGTTCATCGGCAGTTATTCTTACCACCTGAGAAACATTCACCAATAAAGAAGAACACCAACTGGTACGAACTACCAATTTCACCAAATTCAAATTATCAACATCAATTTCCAAATCTTTCACTCGCCCCAAAAGCACACCGCTGACGGTTTTGACTGGAAGTTTTTTTAATTTGTTGTAATTGATCATCATAATTATTTACTTGGAGCAATATCAATCACTTTATTGCTTGCTGGTGGAAGAGTTTCCTTGTTCTTATTGGCAAAATGGAAAACCACATATTGTTGCGCGATAGTTAACAAAGTCATAACCACCCAATACAAAGTTAACCCGGCTGGTAATGAAATACCGATAAACACAGTCACAACCGGCATCATGTAAGTCATCGACTTATTCATTTCAGTTAGCACAGATTCATCCTTAGCCGCTGGATCCTTAACTTTTACTTGTTTGGTCATCAACATTTTGGTTTGGAAAAATTGACCTACGCCGGCCAACAAAGCCAATGGCCAACTGGTAGCCGCCAAATTAATAAAGCCCAAAAAGATATGATTGATAGTGCCTGGATTTTGAACAAATGAATACAACAACGTGGCATCAATACTGATTAAACCCGAACGAAATACTTGATAAACAGCAATTAATATTGGAATTTGGATTAACAATGGCAAACAAGAAGCAAAGGGATTAACCTTGGTGTCTTTATAAAGTTTCAAAGTCTCTTGAGCTAATTGTTCTTTATTGTCCTTGAACTTCTTTTTTATTTCCTCCAACCGAG
>CAZQEI010000010.1:0-2203 GCA_964592195.1 uncultured Gammaproteobacteria bacterium
TCGATCTTGATAAACCAATCCGTCACGTTGGAAAAACGATTGGATGGGCTGATGATAGTTTCCGTGGCAAAACCGCGGATCTTTTTATTTTGCGGATAAGTATAAGTCGGATTGAAAAGGAAAACAGCTGGCATTTCATCCGCGAGTATTTTTTGAAAATCAATATAATATTGCGCGCGTTTTTCCGCGTCAGTAGTCTGTCGCGCTTTGTCGAGTAAACCATCGGCTTTACTATTGGCAAACATGGCGAGATTTAACCCCGGAGCGGCGATTTGGGAAGAATGCCAGAATGGAAATGGATCAGGGTCAAAACCAATTAATTCACTGTAAAGCAAGATTTCATAATTGCGATCAGTAATTACTTCTTTTTGAATTTCTTCTGGTTGAATAATCTTAATATTCGTTTTAATACCCATGGCTTGCCAATCTTTTTGGATTAATTCGGCAATTTTAATGCTTTCCGCTTGGTTAACGGTAGTTAATTGGACTTCTAAATAAGTCTTGTTTTTTTGTCTAACTTGAAAAGGGTAACTTTCTGTTGGGGCTGGTGTTTCACCTTCTTTTGGTTCCGGTTTCTCTATTACATAATCAACCGCTTTCCATCCAATTTTATCTAATTCTCCTTTGGCATATTCAATATCAAAAGGATATTTGGCAAAATCGGTAGTATAACCAACTTGACCGGGGAGAATCGGGCTGTCAATTCTTTGAGCCTGGTCTAATAGAATTTCATTTAACATTCTATCTTTGTTGACGCCATGCGCCAAGAGTTTACGGATTTTGCTGTCGGCTAATAAAGAGTTCTTTTTTGGATTATAGAACAAAGCAGTATATTGAGGTAAATTTAATTTATGAAAATTGATTGAGCTGTCGTGAATGATCTCTGCTTGTTGATTTTTGGGTAGATAACTAAGACCTTCGATGTTTTTATTATTAACAGCATCAACCGCTTGATCAAAAGAAGGATAGAACTTAAAATTTATCTTTTTAATATAAGCTTTACGATTGAAATAACCTTCATTGCGAATTAATGAATAAGAACGGATCTCCCCGGTATGATTATCTTTTTCTAAAGAATCAAATTTGAATGGTCCGGTACCTATTGGTTTGAGGTTGAATTCAGACAAACTAGTGTTCGCCACTGGTACGCGACTCCAAACATGGTTAGGAACAATACCGACAGTTAAACTTTCAATAAATGGTGCAAACGGTTGAGATAAAACAAAGCGCACGGTTTTATTGTCAATCTTTTCCACTGTAACCCCTTTAAAGGTGAAATATAAAGGACTGCGACTGGCTGGATCTTTGATTCTTTCAAAAGTTAAAACCACGTCATCGGCGGAAAATTTTTCACCATCGTGCCAATAAACATCTTCACGCAAAATAAAGGTGTAAGTTTTTTGATCATCACTAACAGTATATGTTTGAGCCAGGTCAGGTTGCATGCCAGCTTTGTCAGCATGTTTAACTAGCCCATTGTATATTAATGAAGTAATATCTTGATCAACATCATTGTTAGCGGAAAGAATAGGATTCACAAACTGAGGAGAACCAACTAAACCTTCGGTATATTCACCACCATAAGCTGGTAAAACTTTAGTGAAAGTGAAGTATGAATTGGCTAAAATAAATATTACGGCCAAAGACATGACAGAAAGACAAAAACGCCAAATGAATTTTTCTTTGGGAGTTAAGATCTTTTTGATGTATTTCCACTGTTTCATGTGTGGGATTTTGGACGCGGAAAGACCAGCCACCAGCTTGAGGTCAAGTTGGTTATGGCGATCGATTAATTTTTGAGTTTTCGAGTCGGTCAATCGCGGAGCGCGAGTTGAGCGCCAAGCAAACCAGAGATTTTTGAAGAAATTCACAAGCAATAGTCTTCCTTTTGCTTTAGATTAAAAGATTGGCTAAAGATAAGCCGAGGAAGAGTATGGAAAGAATAATAGTTACGAGATGAAGCTTTTTTTCCAAGCCACGTTTAGTGCGGAATACAGCACCAGAACCGCCGAAAATAGAAGATACGCCGCCGCCACGATTTTGCATCAAAACTACCACCATGAGCAGGATAGCGACCACTAATTGCGTAATTGAAATGATTTTGTCCATATTTTACGATAAGAATTTATGTTAATGTTATTATAGCAACAAGCCTTGTTAATGTCAATTCACGGGTTGAGCTACGAATGGCATATTCGCTACG
>CAZQEI010000010.1:2303-49813 GCA_964592195.1 uncultured Gammaproteobacteria bacterium
GGGAAGACTGTTGCAAAGTATAAAAAGAAGTTATTCAATTCGTATATTCATAGCTGATTCGATATTGGCAGCAAATAAATTTGGTTAGGTGTAAAAAAAATGCTATAATTTGATTGCATGAAAAGGCATTGATCATTGATCATTTCCGCCGAAGGACGGATCCGCCTCTGGCGGAGATCATTGATCATTGAAATCTAAACTATGGAGGACTCAACTAATTTAATTGTAGAACATACCCACTGGTACCGAAAGTGGTGGGGAGTGTTATTGATTTTTATATTAACAGTTTTTGTATTAATGGTAGCGGCCGTGGTTTTTTATTCTGTTGATACTTATAATAAATTGAAAAGCGGAGAGCTGAACTTTCAAGCCATGAATTTTGATCGGCAGAAGCCATATTCTTTTGAAGAGGTGACTAATATTAGCGATCCGTTGCTTGGAGATAAAAACGCGCCGATTACTATTGTGGAATATGGCGATTTCTTGTGTTCCAGAACGCAAGCCAGTTTGCCGGTGTTGCGGGACTTAATTAAAAATAATCCAAAGACAGTTAAATTATATTGGCGACATTTACCGATGGTGGCGAACGAATCAGTATTATTAGCCAAAGCCGGGGAGTGCGCACATCGTCAAAATCGTTTCTGGCCTTATCATGATAAATTATTATTATTAGCTCCTTCATTTACGGTTCAAAATTTAACAGTTGAGAGATTAGTGGATCTGGCCGGTGAATTTGGAATGAATACGGAAAATTTTTCCACTTGTTTGAATGATGCAGGAACCATGTATAAGTTATATGAAGACGCAGAGGCGGGGGAAACGTTGTCATTAGATGGCACTCCGACTTTTTTCGTTAATGGATATAAAATCGTAGGATTTATTTCATTGGAAAATTGGCAAGAGATAATTGATAAACTTTCAAATCAAAATTAATATAATATGGCAAATATTTTATCAGTACGTTTACATGGACGCGGGGGACAAGGAGTGGTGACGGCCGCTGAGTTAATTGCTTTGGCTGGTTTTTACGAAGGTAAATATGTCCAAGCTTTTCCCAACTTCGGTGTGGAACGTAGGGGTGCGCCGATTGAAGCATATGCAAGATTGTCTGATGAACCAGTGCGTAGACGTGAACAAATTTACGAGCCGGATATTATTATTGTGCAAGATGCCACTTTGATTGGTTTAGTTGATGTTTTGAAAGGTTTGAAACCAAAGGGAAAAGTGATTATTAATTCTAATAAAATTTTCGAATTAAATATACCCGAAGATCAAGTATTTTATGTGCCGGTTACCAAATTAGCGATTGAAATTCTCGGTCGGCCAGTAGCCAATACTGGATTGTTGGCCGCGTTTGCAAAAATTACGGGATTAATTAAATTTGAATCATTGGAAAAAGCAGTAAAAGAAAATTTTGAAGGCAAAGATGATTTGATCAAAAAGAATATTGCGCTCATGGAAAAAATTAATGAAACTATTACGTTATGAAAATATCGCTTAGCGCTCAACCGGGCGCGACTAGAGAAAATAAAACTGGCAGTTGGCGTTATCAACGACCGGTGATTGATCACAATCGATGTATTGCCTGCGGCACTTGTAATCGAGTGTGTCCGGAAGGCTGCGCTTTTCCCGTTGGTGAGCAAGCATTACAAGGTAAAATATTTTACGAAGTGGATTTGGATTACTGCAAAGGTTGCGGCATCTGCGCGGCTGAATGTCCGGTGAAGTGTATTAAGATGGTGCCGGAAGATGAAGAATGAAGTAAATTCTAAATTCCAAATCATAAATTCCAAAGAATGAATTGTTTATTATATATAAATAAAAATCCATCACATTTCTCTCTTGTCTCCCTCGTATTCTCTCGTCTCTCTTTTGTCCTTAACTTTAATTTATTCACCACCACTTTTTCATAATCCGCCTCAGGCGGAAGTGGGGGAAAAAGGATAGTAATATTACAAATAACAAAATTAAATATGAAGGCTTGTATCGAAGGTTCCTTGGCTGTCGCCAAAGCCGTTAACTTGTGTAAACCGGACGTTATTTCAGCGTATCCGATTACTCCGCAAACACACATTGTGGAACACCTCGCCAAAATGAAAGCTGACGGCGAAGCGGATTTTGATTTTATCCGTTCTGATTCAGAATTTGCCGCGGCCTCGATTGCCCAGGGCGCTTCAGCCGCCGGTGGTCGCGCTTATACTGCCACCAGTGCGCAAGGATTGTTATATATGAATGAAGTGGTTTATACTATTGCCGGTATGCGTTTACCGATTGTGATGACTGTGGCTAATCGCGCTATTTCTTCGCCTATTAACATTTGGAATGACATGCAAGATATGATGACGGTTCGCGATAGCGGCTGGTTAATGTTGGTGGCTTCTACCAATCAGGCGGCGGCGGATTTCCATTTCGTAGCTTTTAAATTAGCGGAGCAGTTAAAGATTCCAGTGATGGTAAATATGGATGGCTTTGTTTTAACGCACACTGCGGAAATTGTTGATTTACCCGAAGAAAAACAAGTGCGAACATATTTGCCAGATTATGTTCCAACGGCGGGGGAGTATTTGGATGTTATGAATCCGGTGACTCTTGGCTCCTTTGTTACCCCGGATAAATATCAAGAAATCAGGTTGGAATTGCATAGTGATTTAACGAAAAGTCAGACATTGATAAAAAAAGAATTTACCAATTTTAAAAAAATATTCGGTCGCGGTTACCATTTGGTGGAATATTACGGTGATAAAAATGCGAAGACGGTGATGGTGGCAATGGGATCGGTGGCAGATACGATTAAAGATGCTGTTGATGAGATTAACGAAGGGAAAGAAAAAGTGGCGTTAGTCGTAGTGAACTGCTTCCGTCCATTCCCAGATAAAGATGTTTTGTCAGCTTTGAAAAATGCGAAGCATGTTATTGTTTTGGATAAAAATGTTTCGTTAGGCACAGCTGGCGCGTTGGAAACAGAAGTTAAACGTGCTTTATATGGTCAAAGCAAAGCTACAGTGACCGGCATTATTGACGGTCTGGGTGGACGAGACATTACCGTGGACAAAATCAAAAATTATTTTAAGAAAATCAAATGAAATCAAAAATAAAAATTTTATTGGGTCTGATTTTTGCCACTTTGTTTTTTGGCTCTTTGAATATTGGTAAAGTGTTAGCAGTAGAAGGAACTGTGCCACTCGATGGCGCGTGTAAACCTTCACACTCGAACTTTGATAAACCTGAAGAAGTTTGTGTTACTGGACTTTTTTGTGATTCGAGTACTTTTAATCCTGTTTGCGCTTCAAAACTTAGCAATGGAAAATCGTGTAACAGGGATGAAATGTGTACTTCCGGGTATTGCGACGGTGATACAACAAAATGTGCGGATTATGATCCTGGGGTGGCAAAGACTGTTGTTCCAAAAGAAGGTAATCCAACTTCGACTCCGGCTGGAAGTGCGTCAACTAGCTCTTCTTCCAGTTCCGGATCAGGTGGAATTAGTAAGTATAAATTAAATGTTCCGATTGGAAATTTGAAAGTGTTAGATAGTCCGAAAACCGGCCAACAATGTGAGATAACGGTTTTTAACAAGGATAAAAATGAAAACGAAAAGAAAATGGTGCCATGTACTACTGTTCCGTGGATGGCGCAATATATTAATGTCATCTATTCCTGGGGAATCAGATTTGCGGCCTTGTTTGCCGTATTGATAATGATAATCGGGGGAGTGATGTATGTTTCTGCTGGTTCGACTGGCAATCAGCAAACTGTGACCAAGGCGAAAACCATGATTGCTTCCGCTTTGTTTGGTATGGTGGTTTTGGTAGGAACTTATACTATTTTATCTTTAGTTAATCCTGATCTGTTAAAATTGAATTCTCTAGGTTTGCAAACCATTGCGACTTTAGAATTTGATGCCAACTCGCCATTGTTCTGTGAAGATTGGGATTTTACCAAATATAAAATGGATTACCCATACAATCCACTGTCTTCTCATTGTGGTGACGGACAAAAATATACCTTGTCACCAGTCGAGGGGAATAATGCAACAGTTGTAAATAATACTTGTTATTCGCGTATTTGCAAAGGACAAAACATGGCTTGTATTCCTGATGAATCAAATAAATTTTTCTGTGATTCATCCTTTATATCTGGTAATATGATTTTTGCTAAAGACTTTGCTATTCCTATTATTGAAAGTGAACAAAGCGCTAAGGGTTATTTGGAGTTTGTAAGATTGTATGAAATGGAAATAAATGGCGTGGATAATCAAATCGGGCAACAAGCCACCATTAATCCGGAATCAAGAGTCTATAATATTCGCAGACAAGGTGATTTGGAATTAAATACTGAAAATTATTATTTACATATCGAAGTAAACGATAAGAGTTTTGGACTGACCAATGATGATCAGTATTATATTGATAAGAGTGGTAATGCTATTGGTGTGACTGATTCGTTATGTTGTACTTATACTTGTGCTGGTGAAGGCAAAATCAATATTGCTTTAGGTTGCAATTTGATTACGAAAAATGATATTCAAAATACCATTACTAAAATAGATATCAATACAAATAAACTTTTTTGCGGCAAAATCCCTTTGCAGGAGTCGAAGGATTCCTATGGACATGATTACGAATATAATAATTGTTATGATATTGCCAAAGGTAAATTACCCATAGGCGGTTTGTGTTCTCAGGATACTGATTGCAAGAGTAATGATTGCGAGAAGATTGGTAATGAAAAGAAATGTGAATGTAATGATAATGGCGATTGCGGAACCGGTGAAATGTGTCGAACAGCCAATGGCACATTTAATATTTGTGTGAGTTCCAATAAAAAATTAGTAGGCGCGGCTTGCACCGGAGATGCTGATTGTATTACCGATGATTGTAATAATGGATTTTGTGAATGCAATAGCAATGGTGATTGTCCCAATAAACAGGTTTGCGAGAAACATGGTTCACCCGTGCCTAATAGTTGTAAAGCTGGAGTAGATATTGGTGGTGCATGTACGTCAAATGATGAATGTAATTCGACTAATTGTTCCAGTGGGAAATGTATTTGTAGTAATGATAAAGAATGTGCAGCCGGACAGTATTGTTATAATAAAATTTGTGCCAATAAAAAGCCGGTGATGGCCAGTTGTGCAGATAATAATGAATGCGCCAGTGATGATTGTGAGAAAGAAGGTGGAATAAAAAAATGTGAATGTAATGTCGATGCTGATTGTAATGTGGCCGGTGGGCAAAAATGTGTGACTTTTGTAAATGATTGGAATCAATGTAAACCTTAATATCTTATGGAAAATCAATATAAAATGCCCTTTCGCAGTTTAGTCAGCCCTGGACATACGGCTTGTGCCGGGTGCGGGATGATTATTGCTTTGCGACATGCAGTCGATGCTTGCGGTCCAAACACAATTGTGTGCGGCGCGACCGGTTGTTCAGAAGTTACTACAACGAAATATCCAACATCATCTTTCAAAGTGCCGTATATTCATTCGCTGTTCGAAAACCCTGGATCAGTCGCCACTGGTGTTTTAGCCATGATGCAAAGAAAATTTCCCGAACAAAAAATTAACGTGTTAGTTCATGGCGGTGATGGTTTTTTCTTTGACATTGGCTTAGCGTTAAATTCCGGAGCTTGGACTCGTGGTGATAATATTCTTTTTGTTTGCTATGACAATGAAGCCTATATGAATACTGGTATTCAAGCTAGCGGCTCCACACCGCACGATGCTTACACAATGACTTCACCTAGTGGTAAAGAATCAATGGGGAACAAGTTGTATAAAAAAGATATGGTGGGGATTGCTTTATCCCATCGTTTGCCATATGTGGCTACAGCTACGGTTGGTAATATCTTAGATTTTCAAGCGAAAATTAAGAAAGCGTTAACTTTTGATGGTCCGAAATATATTCAAGTCTATTCACCGTGTGTGCCAGGTTGGAATATTAAGGAAGATGAGTCAATTAAAGTCGCTAGGTTGTCGCAACAAACCGGTTTGTATCCGGTCTTGGAATATCAGAACGGAAAACTAACTAGTGTTTTGAAAGTGCCATTGGAAACGCCGAAAGCGGAAGAATTTTTTAAACCACAAGGCCGTTTCCGCCATTTATTCAAAGATGATCAATCGCGATTGGTGTTAACTGAATATCAACGCATTGCGGATGAGAATATTAAGAGGTTTGGGTTAAAATAGTTATTACGGATCTACGGATAAATACGGATTTTACAGATATCACGGATTGAAAGTCGTATTCGTGGATTCGTGGTTAATTTGTGGATTTGTGGTCAATTCTTAATATAATGATAAGAACTGTCGGGTGTCCGGCGGTTTTTTTATTTAAAATAAGAAGAAATAACACTATTGACATATCAATGATAATATTGTATTATATTTAGTTAGTAACCTTTTATGGCCTTATCCGTCATATTCAGGTGAGATAAACAATAATTTAAATATGATTAAGTATCCAACAATCTATACTTGGTTTTTCATGGGCGCTTTTGCCGGTGCTGGCTTTTTTGTCGGACGTGGCTGGGCGATGACCAAATCCGCTTTTCGAGCGACTTTTGGTTTTGTTACCCAATGGGCAGAGTATTTGTTGGACATTCGAAGACTACCACTGTATCAGTTTTGTTTAATTACATAACGACAGCCGTCCTCGTTCAAGGTTCAAGAAATATCCTGCTCAGGCAGGATTTTTTGTGCCTTAACAAACATCCGAGCATACTTGTTCGGATTACAACGGTCCGCCTCCCTTATGGGAGTCGAGACAAGGAGGACACCATGGCAGATTGGGATCAGAAAGTTAAAGTTAGCAAAGACGGGTTTGATTTTTTCTGGAAAGGTTTAAAAAATTATTGGGAGCTTTTGGGTGAGGAAAAGATGAATATGGTAAAAGTGGTTTTGGGAACAGTGGTAACGCAATTGCTCGCCCTGGTATTTGCCTTTATGTTGAAATTAATCTTTGATCGTTTACCCGATATCTTGGTCTCGAGAACTATTGATATTGGTTTAATCTTGTTAATGGGCGCAACTTTATTGGTGACCTTGGTTAATGATACTTTCAGATTCTTCGTCAAAGAAAGACGATTTATTAAAAGCACTATTCGTCTAGAAAATACTTGGCCGATGTTAGCCCAGAAAAAATTGCTGGCGCTTTCCAGCGGTTTTCACGAACGTGAGAATATTGGTAAAAAGATTTCTAAAATTGAAAAAGGTTGTGACCGGTTAGTTCAGTTATCCATGGATTTGATGTGGGGAACATTGCCTCAGTTATTCTATTTGATTCTTAATCTGATTATCATTATGTTCTTGGATTGGCGATTGGGTTTGGTGTTCTTTTTGCCTTTCGTTCCTGTGTTATGGATTGGAAAAAAGTTCTATCAGCGCTTTGAATCTGGTTGGGAACAATGGGAAATTAAAAAAGAGTTAAGTAGTGGATACTTCTGTCAATCATTAATCAATGTAAAAACTGTTCAGGATTATGTTCAAGAAAAATATGAAGAAGAACGTTTGGGAAAAGTGCGACGATTCATGCAAAAGTTGGATACAGACATTAACTTGGCTGAGCAATATTATTTTTATGCCATGCGAGTAATCCTGGATGTTTTTTATGTGTTAACTATTGCCTTGGGAATATATTTTATTTTTCAAGGATCAAGCACAGTTGGTATGGTGGTGTATTTGATTGCGACTGGTAATGTTACCATTGAAACTATTCACGAATTATTCCATAATTATTCAAAAATTCTTCGTCACATGGTGCCGGTTAACCGAATGAAAGAGTTGTTGGATCAGGAAATTGATATTCCCAACGATGAAAATGCACAGTCACCGAAAACTTTTGATGGTCGTTTTGAATTGGAGAGTATTAACTTTGTTTATCCTGGGAAAGAAAATGCGGTATTGAATAATTTGAATTTAACCATTGAATCGGGCGAAATGGTAGCCTTTGTTGGTCGCAGTGGCGAGGGAAAAACTACGGTCGTTAAATTGCTGGCTAGAGTTTATGATGTGACTGCGGGTAATATTAAACTGGATGGAACAGATATTCGAACTTTGGATCTGGCTTGGTATCGCAAACATTTTGCTGTGGTGCAACAAGATGTCGACATCTTTGACACCAGTTTGAGAGATAATGTCCGATATGCTTATCCTGAGGCGAATGAGCAATCAGTTTTGGAAGCAATAGAAGCGGCGCATCTGCAAGTTATATTGAATGATAAGCGAAGATTCCCTGACGGTTTGGATACTCAAGTAGGGGAACGAGGTGTTCGTCTTTCCGGTGGAGAAAAACAACGAGTAAGCATTGCCCGCGCGTACTTGGCGCTTTTACATGGCGCTCGGGTGTTAATCTTGGATGAAGCTACTTCCAGTCTGGACTCAGAAGCGGAAAAAGCTATCCAATCGATGATTAGTCGTATTCGAAAAACGTTGAATATTACCATCGTAGTAATTGCTCATCGTTTATCAACTATCAGAATGGCGGATAACATTTATGTGTTGGGTGATGGTGAAGTGATTGAACAAGGTTCGCATGAAAAGCTTTTGCAGGGTAATGGATTGTATTCCCGTTTGGTGGAAATGCAAAGTTTGGGAAGTTTGAGAGAATAAACAGGAGTGGCTTAATTAGCCACTTTTTGATTTGCTTTTTTGTTTTCTTGCTTTTTTGCTTTTCATCGCTCCAGTCTTCACCCCTTTACAAGAAGTTCTTTTTTCTGTATAATGTCATCTAAAGTATCTTGCTTAAATTTTACACAAACAATATTATGTCCAATCACATTTCGATTCGGGGCGCGCGAGTTAACAACCTAAAAAATGTTGACATTGATTTGCCTCGTAATCAGTTCGTGGTGATTACCGGCTTGTCCGGTTCTGGTAAATCTTCTTTAGCTTTTGATACGGTATACGCCGAGGGACAACGTCGCTATGTTGAGAGTTTGTCCTCTTATGCTCGACAATTTCTCGAGGTTAAAGAAAAGCCCGATGTCGATAGAATTGATGGGTTATCTCCTTCTATTGCCATTGATCAAAAATCAGTGGTGCAAAATCCACGGTCTACGGTTGGTACTATCACTGAAATTTACGATCTAATTCGTCTGCTTTACGCTCGGGTTGGTCATCCTCATTGTCATGTTTGCGGCGTGGAAGTGAAGAGACAGAGCTTGGAAGAGATTGTTAATCGAATCATGAAATTGGGCAAAGGTGTGAACGCGACTATTTTGGCGCCAGTGGTGCGCGATGAAAAAGGTTCACATAAGAAGGTGTTTGACGAAATTCGCAAAGCCAACTATTTCCAAGTACGTATTGATTCCATTATTTACAACATAGAAGAAGTGGATGAATTGGAAATTGATAAAAATAAGAAGCACACGATCGAAATTATCATTGATCGTATTCTTTTGGGCGGCACTTCTAAGGATTTGAAAGAACAATTGAACGAAGCGGTGAAAATTGCTTTGGATTTGGGTGATGGTTTGGTGATTGTTCATCGCACAGATGATGAAGAAGATTTGTTATTCAGCCAATACTATTCTTGTCCCAAATGTGGAATTAACTTACCGGAGATTGAACTCCGCAGTTTTTCGTTCAATTCACCATTTGGTGCTTGCCCTGCTTGTTCCGGCTTAGGCATGAAACAAGAAATCGATCCGGAATTGGTAATTAACAACCCAAAACTAAGCTTAGCTGAAGGCGCCATTAAACCTTGGACCAAGATTTTCTCTAATCAAAAATCCATGTGGTTGATTTTAGAGAAAATGACTTCGAAAAATCGCATTGATGTCAATTTACCGGTCATGAAATTAAGCAAAAAGGCTTTGGATATGGTTTTGTACGGCACTGGTGATCAAGAATATGAAATTGGATTACGCAAGGTTAAATTCGAAGGTGTGATTCCCGGGTTGGAAGCAAAATACAAAGAAACCGATTCAGATTATATTCTCAAAGAAATTGAAAGATACATGCGTTCCCATTTATGTGTGGTGTGTAATGGGAAACGTTTACGACCTGAAAGCTTAGCTGTGACTGTGGCAGGCTTGTCAATTGATAAATTTTCCGATTCTTCAGTTAAAGAATTAAAAACAGTTTTTACGGAAGTTATTGATAATGTCACTGAAGAAGGTGAAAAACCGAAAAAGAAATTTGTCACTATAAAAGAACCTTTGGGAGCCAGAGAATATATTATTGTTCGCCAGTTGTTAACGGAAATCAGTCGCCGGATTGAATTCTTGGAAAATGTGGGACTCAGTTATTTGTCACTTTCCAGAAGTTCGGTAACGTTATCCGGTGGTGAAGCGCAACGTTTACGTTTAGCTACGCAATTGGGATCTTCCTTGTCTGAAGTTATTTATGTTTTGGATGAACCGTCTATTGGTTTGCATTCAGTTGATAATGCGAAATTGATTGAAACTTTAATGATGTTGAAGAATAAAGGTAATTCAGTTCTTGTTGTTGAACATGACAAAGAAACTATTTTAGCCGCTGATTATGTGGTGGATTTAGGACCGGGTGCTGGGATTTATGGTGGTAAAATTGTGGCTGCTGGCACGCCGAAAGAAATCATGGCCAATAAAAATAGTTTAACTGGTGATTATTTAGCTGGACGAAAGCAAATTGAAGTCATCAAGAAGTTAAATCGTGGTTTGGACAAGAAGATGACTATTAAAGGTGCCGTTGCCAATAACTTACAAAACATTTCTGTTGACATTCCTTTGGGACAATTGGTCTGCGTGACCGGTGTTTCCGGTTCTGGAAAATCAACGTTAATTTCTGATATATTATCCAAATCTTTAACTCGACGCTTCTATCGTTCCAAGGATTTACCTGCAGCGCATAAGGAAATTACCGGGGTGGAACACTTGGACAAGGTGATTACCATTGACCAAACTCCAATAGGAAGAACCCCTCGTTCCAATCCTGCCACCTACACTGGCGTATTTACTTACATTCGTGATTTGTTTACCCAAGTGCCAGAAGCCAAGATTAAGGGGTTTGATGCCGGACATTTCAGTTTTAACGTTCGTGGTGGACGATGCGAAGCTTGCGGGGGCGATGGTAGCGTTCATTATGAAATGCAGTTTTTACCTGATGTCTATGTTCAATGCGCAGAATGCAAAGGTAAACGTTATAATAAAGAAACTTTGGAAGTACATTATCGTGGAAAAAACATTTCCGATATTCTGGAAATGACAGTAACCGAGGCTAAAGAGTTTTTTCATGATATCCCGATTATTAAAGAAAAATTAACCACCTTGGATGAAGTTGGTTTGGGTTACGTGACTCTTGGTCAACCAGCCACAACGTTATCCGGCGGTGAAGCGCAACGTATTAAGCTGGCAACTGAATTGGCGAGATATTCTACTGGAAAAACTTTGTATATTCTCGATGAACCAACGACCGGCTTGCACTTTGATGATATTAAAAAGTTGTTATTCATTTTGAATCGTCTGGTGGATAAAGGTAATTCGGTTTTAATTATTGAACATAATATTGACGTGATTAAAAATGCGGATTGGGTGATTGATATGGGGCCGGGTGGCGGTGATGAAGGTGGGCAAGTGGTGGCTGAGGGCACACCGAAAGATGTGGCTAAAGTTAAGACTTCATTTACCGGGCAATATTTGAGAAAAGAATTCAATCGTTAAGAATACAAAAGACACGGCTTTCAGTGCTGTGTTTTTATTTGTGCTTAATTCTTTCTTCTGATTTTTTATTTACATCCACCTTTCTTCTAGTCCGCCTTTGGCGGAAGGTGGGAGTTAAAGTTTTCACTAGCCCCTAAAGGGGCATATAAGAGCAAAAAATCTTGTGAATTTATAATAAAAAACTTCCGATTTCGGAAGTTAAATTTAAGTACGTTGTAACACAGCAATTAGTCTTTCTCTTTCTTGATCCTCTAGCGGTTTATCAAAAATTTCATCAAAGCCGTAAACATTACTAAACGTTTTGTTTAGATGATGTCCAATTTTTGTGTGCGAGATGCACTTAACTTTTCGTCCTTGTCTTTCATTCAGTCCGCCAATCATCCGAGCTAACTCCCAGCCGTTTAGTTTTGGCAAAATGACTTCAATGATGACAAAGTCATAAAGAACTTCATAAACTTTTTGTTCTGCGGCTACACCATCAATCACGTGGTCAATTTCCACCGGATGCAGACGGTCTTTCAGCCAATCAATGAAAAGGGGAGTGGAGACAACATCAGGGTCGACGACCAGAATACGCATTGGCCCCTCCTTGTTTAGTTGGTGGGAACATTTTTGTAAACAAAAACCAGTATTGAAACTGGTGATTGTATTATAGTTTATTCTTTGACTTCTTTCAATCTTTTGAAATAAGAACGGATGAAACCGATCTTGGCTCGTCGCACACGAAGGGTTTTGACCACTTCGATGTTGGCGAGGCTTGGCGAATGGATTGGGAAAATCTTCTCAACGCCGATGCCGTCAGATACCTTGCGAACTGTGATAGTCGCGCCGGTTTCTTTACCATGCTTGCGGGCGATGACCGTACCTTCATAGATCTGGATACGTTCTTTTTCTTCGCCTTTGGAGTTGGTTTCTTTGATTCTTTCGTGAACTTTGACTACGCAACCCGGTTGAACTTCCGGATATTCAGTCGTTTTTTGGTCTTCAGCCATATTTTTTGGTCTAATTAGTTATGGGAGAATGATACATGAAAAGCGGGAAAATGTCAATATAAGTGAGACGAGTGCGACGAGAGAGACAAGTAAGACAAGATTGGTACTTGAAATTTATCTTCTAAAATAAGCGATAAAAATACAATTCATTGTACCAGTTACCGGTTACTGGTTACTGATTACTAGTCATTATTCTTGATTTTTCTATCTATAATTTCTTTAATTCTCTTCACTGTTTCCGCCAGTTTATCCTGTCTATTTACTACAATATAATCATAGGCGCGCCGATCGTCCATTTCCTTTAAAGCGTTTTGTATTCTAAACATCAGCATGTCAGTGTCCATTTTGGGTTCGCGTTTCAACAGACGTTCGCGGATTTGACCGGGGCGTTCGTAGTTAATAAAGATGGATATGTGCTGTTTGGGATAATGTTTACGCATGGCTTTGAGACCTTTGACATCGCAGTTGTAGAAAACCAATTTATTTTGTTTTAACAATGAATCAAAGTCTTTTTTCTTTGTTCCATAGTAATGGCCGCGATTTTTGATGTAAGAATGTTCAATAAACGAATCTTTTTCCAATCCAGATTCAAATTGTTTTTTGGTAATAAAATGGTAATCCACGTGATTCTTTTCTTCCAATCTTTTCGGTCGGGAAGTAGTGGTAACTAAGCGAGTAGAATTTCGGTAAAGTCTTAATAATTTTTTGGTGGTAGTTGATTCACCGACCCCAGTTGGTCCGGCGATGACGACGATGAAGCCTGTGCGCATATGATAAAAAGAGATTAATGAGTAGAATGAGTAGAGAATAAAGAGAAAAGGAGAATAAAGAGAATGAAGAGGAAAAAGTTAGTGCCTAATAAAGACCTCAATTCTGTCGCCCTGAGCCCGACGAAGGGTAACAGAATTGCTTTGTTCTCTGTATGCTTCGTCAGGCTCAGCACGACAGAGAGGATATAGACTTTTGAGTAAAGGAAAAAAAGTGATAAGAGAAAAAGAAAAAATGGGATGATGTATTGAACTTCTAGGTTAATGATGATCAAGAAGTATTTGATCAAAATTATTATATAGATTCTCCAAAATATCGACAATATCTGGGTTTTCTTTGAATAGGGAAATATTATGATTTAATTCCTCAGAAACTTGATTATCAAAACCCAACGCTTGATTGAATTCAGTCCGAGTTTGGTCATTCGGCGGTTGTTGAAAGAGCTTTTGTAATAATGTGTGCCAATGTCGAATATCAGTTTCAGCCACACCGCAATTGATTTCTTCTGGTAGAATGTCTTTTAAATAATCAATATATTCTTGCCAGTTATTAATTCTTTCATAAAAGAGTTTATCTTCAAAAAGTTTAATGGATGCGACTTTTAATTCAAATTCAGGACAGAGTGTATAGGTTTCACTTGCCACAATATAGGCTTATCGTGTCTTGTCTAAGATTGAATGAAACTTCATACCAGAGAGAAAGGAATCGTCATCTTTCAAATCAGAGATAGCTAAATTTTCAAAATGAGTTTTGTTTCTTTCGATTACTTTTAAATAACGGATATCTGGTAAAAGTGTGCCAATGAAAAACTCCTTCTTATTTTTATCTGAAAAGAATTTATTGTAAATTTTATCCGTTAAAACGACATGTGTTATGGGGGTGGCCATAGTTATTTTGGTTTAAATAATAACTTTTTGTAATAATCCTTGGCCTGTTTCTGTAAATTGAATTTTTGAGCGTTAAAGTTGGCCGTGACTTTATCGTAATCAATGGGAATATCTTTGAGCTCTATGCTTTGGTTTTGGTCCTTTTCCATTTGAGTTTTCTTTCTATTTTGTTGCTCCATCTCCAGAGCCGTCAACCAAATTTTTTTTACAGTCGTACCTTTATCCATCCCGGCTTCAGTTTCTACTTGCAAATATTTGTCCATCAATTCTTGCGCGGCGACGGAAAAAACGGTTTGATCTTTTTGGCCAGAGGCGATGGATTGTTCTGCTAGTTGGGAAAGAAGGTTGTTCAAAATAATAACTGAAGCATTGCGTAGTACGACTGGGCCCAAGAAACGTTCAATAAATTGAGATGGCATTCCGAAAAAGTCTTTTGCCGAGTCGAGAGAATTCACAGCGTAAATTTTTTTCAGTTGCGCTATAGTATCTGGGTTTTCCTGATAGCGAGTGATTATGTGCTCGATTAATGGGGCTAAATTATTGATATCAAAAATCTTTTTAAGTTCATAACTCTTGGGTGTTTTGTCTAGTGGGTAGGTGAAGGCATAAGTCGAGGTTTCATTGATACCGTAGGTGCGTAGTCCGTCCAGGGTTTGATCTTCATTTAAATGAAAAAAAATAGTGACTTCATCGAGCGTTGCCATGTGTCTCTCTCCTCCAAATTTTGGTTCTTCATAGCTACTTTTGGCAAACATGGGACGGAGTTGAAAAGTTAGGCGGACCGGGAAGTTGGCATGTTCTTTTTTTGTTGTGATGGGGAGATCGGTCTCACGAAAACGTTTTTCTAGTTCGTCGTTAAAACCTCGACTGACTTCTTTGAGTTCAGTTAACCATTTTTGATATTCTGGTCCCATGTCAATAAAAATTGGCCTTTGATCTTTCCATCGCGGAGTTTTTCTTTTGTTAGTTTTGTCCGGACGATAAAACTGATCTAGTTCCTCCTGCTCCGGTCGATTGAAGAATGACATATTGCTTTAATAATACTTTACTAATATATTCCAGTATATAATTTAATATAATTTAACACAATAAAAAAATCCCGACGATATCGGGATAAATGGTTATTGAAATTCGCGATTGGTTAATCGTAACTTCATAGTCTTGTGAATGTTTAAAGGAACTTCTGCCAGTTCTTTCGGCCAACGAACTGATGGGCAATGTTTAGGGAAATAGTTACTCATGACTGCTCTTTTAACCACAGCATCAAGTTCAAACCCCATCGGACAGAATTCATTTCGCAAAGATTGAATTACCGCCAGATGTTGACTGGTGGCATCGAATGGTAAGCCTTCGTCATCTTTGCAGATTACAATTGGGATTGATGGTGATTCTGATGTTTCAAAGTTTGCTACGTTCTTAAAGTCGTTGGTTTGCGGGAGAAGTAAGCACTCATCTTCCAGAATGAAAACTAACGGTGAATCATTGATAAACAAAAACAATGTTTGATCATTGGGATCTGCAACTTTAATCAAATAATCGATGGTTTCATCTTCCGCGAATGGCGTAAAAATAACTTTGTATCCATCAACATAATTGAAAACTACTGACATAATAGGCGCATTTGTTTGTGCGATAGAATCAGCAATTTGCGCACTGGAAATCTCTTCACCTGCCTGCGCAGGCAGGTCACTGGGTTCGCAATAGTTACTATCGTTGAGAGAGAAGGAACTGTCAGTTTGTTCACAATAAAGTTTTTCAGTCTCAGATTTACTTTGTCCAGAAGCCCCCAAACAAATGGCGACGATAATTAAAATTAACCACCTTGGTTGGCTATTCATGATGCCCCCTTTTTGTTTTTAAGGAACTGATTGTGAAAATTTAACAAAAAACACCACTGGTGTCAATGGTGTTTTCTATTGTGGAGAGGTTAAATAATTTTTTTGGCTGTGTTCATGAGGTCAATCAACTCTTGTTTTAACGGAGAAACAAAGGTGACTTCCTGACCATTGGGATCAACAAAATTGATTTTTTCTGCATGGAGGAAGACTCTGGCCAGTTTTAACTTATGTGCACCTTTAATTTTTCTCGGTTCATACAGTTTATCACCAACAATCGGATGGTTAATGGCAGCTAAGTGAACGCGGATTTGGTTAGTTCTGCCGGTGATAGGGAAGACGCGAACTAGGGCGTAATTATGAAAATTTTCTTCGACTTGATAATTTGTGACTGCGCGCTTACCTAATTCAGAACCTCGAGGTCGCGCGATAAATTTACCTTCTGTTGATCTTTCAATTGGGAAATCAATGGTGCCTTGGACATTTTCCATACGACCAATGACCAGGGCTAAATATTCTTTGTGAATATCACGAGCTTGGAATTTGGCTTTGAAATAGTCGAAAGATTTTAAGGTTTTGGGAATAACCATTAACCCGGAAACTTCTTTATCTAAACGATGAACAATGGCAGGGCGGCGGGGATCATCGCTTCCGACTTTTTTTAACATTGGATAATGCTTAAGTAACCAATCAACCAAAGTGTTAGTTTCACCGCGGGTGGTGGCATGCACCAACATACCGGCCGGTTTTTCAACAATTAAATATTCATCGCCATCAAATAAAACTTTTGGTGGTGCAATTTTACGTCCCTGAAAGTTTTCGGTTTCGCCGTTGGCTTTCTTCTTTTCATGGGGGCCTGCTTTTTTACTCACAACAGTCACCATATCTCCAGTTTTTAAAAAATGATGTTTACTCGGTTCTTTGCCATTCACAGTAACTAAACCATTACCAACCATCTTTTGGATTTGGCTACGGGTAATAGTTAATTTTTCTGATAAGAAGGTATCCAGTCTTTCACCGGCGTGGGCTTCTTTGATTTTAATATTTTTCATATTGAATATAATTTATTATAAGGCTACGGATGCTACAGATATTTTTGAATACATTTATACCTACGGATACTACTGATTGAGGACTTTAGCAAGAATATCATAATTTTAGCGTTATGTCAATCCGTCTTCCTCTTATCCGTAGTATCAGTCGAAAAAACGATTTAATTTTCGTATCAGTAGCATCTGTAGTCTTGTATTTTCCCCAATTTAAGAAACAAAAAACCCGACTTGTTAGATATAAAAATTTTTCAGATAACAGAAAATATGATAAAATATAGTTATTGTTATTTTACCCTCCATTTTTTATAATCCGCCTTTGGCGGAAGGGAGGGCTTGAAAACTTTCCTCCCCGCCTAAAGGCGTGGGGAATTAGCAAATTTAGTATTGTTTATGTCAATTAAATCAAAGCTCAAACAACTCCAATCCGTCATTTCCCATAACAAAAACTTGAAAAAAGAAATCGAGCGGATTCAGAAATTAACCAAAAAAATCAAACCATAATATGATTCACGAGCGATATCAATCTGAATCAGAGGTTTTGTTGGTCGAAGAATTCTTGGATTTTTCGGATGAACATTTATTGACGATGTTAGAAAATGATCCGAGTGTGTTTGATTCTGTCCTTGACTCTGATGATGTTCGCGTGGAACGGAAGATGAATGATTTATTGCGTTTGGCCAAGAAGCAAGAAACCGAGTTGGAAAAAAATTTACGAGAAGCCTTGGATTTAATTTATCAAAAAGCTGAGTCCAAAGAAGAACCGGAGTTTTTGAAAGGGTTTACTGAAAAAGAAAGAGCGAAGTTGGCAAGATCTATTGAAGGATTTGAATTTACTGAAGGATGTTCTCTCGCGTGTCCAAATTGTGGTTTAAATGCCAGACCCGGAGTGCATGCCTCGATGAATTTTGGTGATTTAGTGTATTTCTTCCGTCGTTATGGCAAAGGAATAAGTAGAGAATTTTATCCATATCATGCATCAGAACCATTGGACTGGAAACAAGGGTTGAGAGATTATATGGACATTCATCAAATGGTTGTTTTTTATTGTCAGGCAGAATTGTTCTTGTCTACCGGTTATCCAAAAGGTGCTAAAGAAATATTGCTTAAACTATTAAAAAGAGATTTGCTTGGTCGTCTTTCAATTAACCCAAATAACATTCAGAGATTGATAGCAGACGGATTGGTTACACTTAATAGTGATGGGGAAGTGGAAGCAAATTTTAGAAAATTAGATGAAGTATTAAAGAAAAATAAGGAGGATTACATTGATTTAACAGGAGAAAATCGTCAAAAATTAGGTAGGAAAAACAGAAGAACAGAGGCAGATAAAAGTATGGTTGGGGGGATATTCAAGTCCTCAGCGATCATTTTAAAAGTTGATGGTTTTTATAATGTGATATCTTGTGCTCCAGATGGAGAGAATTTAACCGGCACCTTGCAAGTTAAAGTTACACCAGAAACATTACATCAACGATGGCCAGATAGAAAGAAAATAAAGAAAGTTGAGGATTTATTGCCACATATTATTGTTGATAACATGGAATTTGTTAATTTTCCGGATGAAACATACGTTACAGGCACGAATTATGCTACTGAACCAAAAAGAAGAGTTTTTGCAATTTACGAAACAGACACGCATAGAATAACACATCAGTTTGATCTAGCTACAGCGGATGATCCTGAGAATTTGGTGAACAAAACGGTTTCAGACATTTTAATGCGCGTAGTTGAGCCAGAGTTTAAATCGGAGGATAGTTCTTTAATGAGTATGCTCGGACGAATCCCTTTGTTTTCATTGAATCACTTAGATAAAAATTCCGAGATATATGAGTTTATTTTAGAAAAATATTCAAAGTTAATTGATAGTTTTTGGGAAAATAAATTGAGCTCTAATATTCGGGATTATTATTCAAAATATTCATTACCAAGTTATTTTAACCCAGATGATGAATATCAGGTAGAAGATTTGCATAATGAAAAAATATTTATTGACAATCTATTTCAGCTATTGTGGGACATTTTGCCCGCTAATCAAAACACAAAATTGAGGTTGTTCGAGAGAGAATACCGACAGATGGCTAGATATTATTTACGGCAATCAGCTTTTAAAATTCAAGACTGGGAAAAGGCCGAAAGAACAGCGCAATTAGTTAACGAAATATTTTAAATTTGCAATCTGCAAATAGATTTGATACAGTTTAATTATATGAGATTAAGCCTTATAATTAATGATAATGATAATAATCGGCTATAGCTGGTCATTATCTTTTATTTATAAGGGAAATTGACCGGCGGAAGCTGGTTTTTTTGTGATTACGGATATTACGTATAATTACGGATTTATTACGAATCATTTATGGTAAATTTTATTTGGAATTTGTAGTTTGGCATTTGCCCCGAAGGGGCCCCTTTGGGGGAATTTATTGATTATCGGTTCTTGGTTATTGGTGATTTATTGATCAATGATCATAAAAAGATGTCACTACCAATGGCATATCTGCTACGAATCTACGTATATTAAGACTTCTTGATAAATATATCCGATTCGTAGATACGTAGCGGATTCGTTATTCGTAGGAAGCAATATTGTGTTTTCAACTTAATTCCGTTATAATACACTTAAATATAACAAAATTTATGACACAAACTTTCATCAAAGACCTCAAAGATTTCGCGGATCAAGTGGTGACGCTCAAGGGTTGGGCTTACAACTTCCGCTCTTCAGGCAAAATTTTCTTTTTACAATTACGCGACGGTTCCGGCTTCTGCCAATGCGTGGCTTCGCAGGATGAAGTCGCAGCTCCGGTTTGGGAAGCGATTAGTAAGATTACCGTGGAAACTTCCGTTATCGTTTCCGGCAAGGTAACTAAGCATCCCAAGAAGGATAATGTCTTCGAATTACAAGTTACAGACTTATCTTTGGTCCAAGTAGCGGAAGAATGGCCGATTGGGAAAAAAGAACACGGTCCGGACTTTTTGCTTGGTTATCGCCATTTATGGCTCCGTTCACCTAAACAATGGGCGATTCAACGTGTTCGTAATACTGTGATTAACGCGACTTATGAGTATTTAAACAAAGAAGGTTTTATCAAGATTGATTCTCCGATTTTAACGCCGACCAGTTGCGAAGGCACGACGGAACTGTTTGAAATGGAATATTTTGATTTAGGTAAAGCGTATTTAACGCAATCTGGTCAACTCTATATTGAAGCTGCCATATTTTCATTGGGAAAAGTTTTTGATTTTGGTCCAGTATTTCGCGCGGAGAAGTCAAAGACTCGCCGACATTTAACTGAATTTTGGATGATGGATGCGGAAATGGCTTTCGTTGAACATGATCAAAACTTGGCAGTGCAAGAAAACTTAATTTCGTTCATTGTGGAAAAAGTTTTAGAACGCAATTTGTCTGATTTGGAAATTTTGGAACGAGATGTCGAAGCTTTGCGTAAGGTTAAAGCCCCATTTTATCGTTTAACCTACCACGATGCCATTAAAAATCTTCAAGCGTTAGGTTCTGATATCAAAGATGGTGAAGATTTAGGTAATGATGATGAGACATTGATCATGAAACAATACGATAAACCGTTATTCATTGAAAAATGGCCGGCGAACATCAAAGCGTTCTATATGAAACGCGAAGGTGATTTGGCTCTGTGCGCTGATTTAATCGCGCCAGAAGGTCATGGTGAAATCGTTGGTGGTTCACAGCGTGAAGATGATTATGATAAGTTGTTGGAAAGAATGAAAGAAGATAATTTACCGCTCGATGCTTTTCAATGGTACCTCGATCTTCGTAAATACGGTTCTGTTCCGCATTCAGGTTTCGGCTATGGACTGGAACGCATCACCGGCTGGATGTGCGGAGTGGAGCATGTTCGTGAAACCATTCCATTTCCACGGATGATTAATCGTATATATCCTTAATTGACCACGAATTTATCCATAAATAAGTTAAAAAAGTTTTTCCTCTGTTATGCTTCGTCAGGCTCAGCACGACAGAGGGGGTAGATTCTCAGTTAATAACTTTTTTTGTCGCACTGAGCCTGACGAAGTGTGACTCTAAGTATTTAAATAGTTTGTAAACATATGAATAGAACTTTAATCGTTGAAACCGTTAATTCGGTTGGATCTGAGGTCTTAGTCAAAGGCCGGGTTGCCGCTCGTAGAAACATGGGCAAAATAGTCTTCATTGATCTCGAAGACAGAACTGGAATTCTCCAAGTTGTCATGGTTCCAAGTGAATTGAACGAAACATCACTGGCTGTCTTGGACACTTTACGCCCACAATTTGTGTTAGCTATTACTGGTATTGTTAACAAACGCGGTGAGAAACAACTTAACCCGGAAATGGCGACTGGCACGGTGGAAGTTTTGGCGAAAAGTTTTGAAATCTTAGCTGAAGCAGAAACTTTACCTTATGATTTGAACAACTCAGAAATCGGCATGGATATTTTATTGGATAATTTACCTTTAAATTTACGTCGTGATGATGAAAAAGCGATTTTCAAAATTCAAGAAACTTTGATTCACGCTTTTCGTGAGCATTTGAAGTCTGAAGATTTTACCGAATTTCAATCACCGAAGTTAGTCGGTAGCGCTATGGAAGGTGGAGCGAATTTCTTCAAACTTGATTATTTCGGTTACAAAGCTTGCTTGGCGCAAAGCCCGCAATTTTATAAACAAATCATGGCTGGTGTTTACGAACGCGTTTTTGCCACCGGTAATGTTTATCGCGCGGAAGAGCATGATACCAATCGACATATCAACGAATACACCAGTTTAGATTTCGAAATGGCCTACATTGAAGATCATAAAGATGTTATGGCTATGGTGGAAGGTGTGTTAAAAAATATGTTCAAACGAGTGGGGGAGAAGAACGCCAAAGAATTAGAACTAATGAAAGCGACTTTGCCGTTACTTCCAGAAAAGTTTCCAGTCGTTAAATTAAAAGAAGCGCAACAAATTATCAAAGACAATTATAACGACGATTGCACCAATGAGCCGGATCTCGAACCGCACCAAGAACGTTTCCTAGGTGAATATGCGAAAAAGACTTGGAACTCAGATTTTATTTTCGTTACCCATTACCCAGTAGAAAAACGACCGATGTATACTTACGAAGATGAAAATGACTTAGGCTTTACCAAGAGCTTTGATTGCTTGTTCCGTGGTCAAGAAATCGTTACTGGCGGTCAACGTGTTCATAGCTATGAAAGATTGAAAGCCAATATTAAAAAACGAGGCATGGATGTGAATGAATTTGAATTTTATTTATCCGCGTTTAAATACGGCATGCCTCCACATGGCGGGATTGGTATGGGCCTCGAACGTGTTACGGGTCAACTATTAGGCTTAACCAATATCAAACAAGCCACTCTCTTCCCACGTGATCAAGCTAGAATTGATTTGCCGTTGGCGAAACTTCAGGGGGAAAGAAAGCAATAAAGAAATAAGGCAATAAAGCAAAAAAGTCCCGCGAATCGGGATCCCGTCTCCGCGGGACAAGAAAACAAAAAAGCAAGTCGCGCAAAATATGATATTGTCTTTTGACCACACCTTTCGCAGCGTCCGCCTCAGGCGGAAGGTGGGGAAGGAAGCTTTGCCCCCTCCCTTCCGCCAAAGGCGGATTATGAAAAAGGGAGGGTCAGTAAGTCGTCGCATGAAATAAAACAAAAAACTACACCACTTCGTCATCCCCAGCGTAGGCGGGGATGGTGGTTCTGTGGTGGGTAATTAAGAATACTCGAATATATAAACTCCGTTGACCAGCTCAGCGGAGTTTTGTTTTTTACGCTAGATTATGCTATTATGTTATTAATAATATGAAAAAATTCATTGAAAAAAATCGCATCGCTCTCATTGGTGGTTTAATCGGAATCATGATTTGTTTGTTGTTATTCGTATTTTACATGTTTGTTTATTTTCCATATTTACAAAAAGATTCTGATCAATCGTTGCTGTCTTATCAATTTTCTCTGCCGGCAATTACCGGGCATCTTTATCCTATGATGTCTCATTTTCTCGTAGAAGGTGCAAATTTTACTTCTGATATTTGTCCTAATGTTGATACAGTGTGTAATATTTGGACACTGGAATCAGGTTGTATTGAATCAACCCCAGTACCAGATGCTAATTGTATTGATAAGCTTGATCAAGTAATTTCTTTGATTTTGACTGGAATATTAATAGCATGTTATTTTGTTGTTGGATTCGCATTGGGTAAAGCTTGGCAGATAAAATGTTTTAAATAATGTATGAGATTTTCTCCTCTCCAAAAATTTATTCTTCTCACCACTTACAACTCTCGCGGTTATAGAATTAAACGAGACAGTTTCTTAGTTTATTTTCAAGAAGGGAAATCTAAAGCCAAAACGGAAATTCAAGCTAAGATTTTAACTGGCAGTTTGGAAAATCTAATTGATAAAGGTTTAATGATCGGCTTTGGTCGCCGCACGCCGCAGAAGTGGTTTCTCGAAGAAGTTAAGTTGACTGAGGTTGGAATTAAACAGACGAGGAGGTTAATAGGGGAACAGTTGGAGTTGCCTATTAAAAATAAGAATTCGGTTCTCTACGAATGACAAATTTGCTACGAAACTACGAATATTATAGATAAGTGAATAATGTTTAACTATCCGATACGTAGATTCGTAGCTGATACGTTATTGGTAGCAATTTATGAATAATAAAATCTACATCTACTACCACGCTGACCTGGACGGACTGGTGTCGGCTTTTTTGTTTAAACGATTATTAAAACAACAAGGTTTTGACGGTGAATATGCGCAAGCGCTCGATTATACGGAAAATTGGCAGGAGGAATGGACCAAGTTCGAATTTAAAAAACCGTTTGTTATTGTTGATTTCTTGTATCATCCAGAAGCATGCGGTTGGTTTGATCATCATCAACTGAGACAAGGACCAGCAGACCCGAAAACCTTGGATTGGTATGGCTTTGATGGCAGTGCGCCGTCCACTGCCAGTGTCATTTTGAAATACGCGCGAGAAAATAGAATTAATTTGGGTAATGTTGGGCGTGTAGTTGAACAAACATCAATTGTTGATAGCGCAAAATTCGCTGAAGCAGGTATTAAACCAGCAGAAGTAATTTTTGGTAAGAAAAAGTTTTTAAATGTAGCGCAGATCACCGACGAACAAAAGCACAACATTCCTCAAGTATTAAACGATTGGGACAATTTGAATTGGTGGGAAAATATTCAAGGTGAAGTGTTTGGTCGGTGGTTGGAAGTTATCAGCAAAAAGCAATATATAACATCAGAAGCTGATAGTTTGAACGAAAAAGCGGAAACTACTTATAACCAATTCAAACAATATAGTCGGTTAGAAGGCAAAATGGTCGTTTATGACATGACGAGCATTCCTTTTGAGCGCTATATGCCGGCATTGGTTTACCCAGGAAGTATAGTTTTCGCTGGTAAAGTTCGAAATGGCGAGCGTTTGTCCGTGAAAATTAACCTTAATCCATGGGTAACAGAACTTTTGTTGGATAAACAGGGGAATCAAGTTAATTTAGGTTTAATAGCCAAGAAATTCGGTGGTGGTGGGCATATGGCGGTTGGATCTATTAATGTTGCGACCGAGGTCGAGGCAGATGAAGTTTTAGAAAGGGTGATTACCTATATACTGATGATTACGAACAATACGGATCAAACATAACTCTTCCCTATTTTGCGAGGAGGAGGTAATTAGATTGTATTCGACGACGAAGCAATCTCTAGTAAAACAAAGCATTTGAGATTGCCACGTCCCGCAAAGCGGGACTCGCAAAAGAGTATTGCTCCTGTTATTGCGAAAAATTGTGGATTCCCCGCAAGGAATGCCGTCTCGCCTACGCAGGTAGGGCAATCGTGGTCAATTATTTTGATTTCTTGAAGAAAATCAGGTATAATACACCTGTATTTTTATATATGTACGAATTCAAATCAGATAAATTTAGCGGACCGCTATCTCTGTTGTTGCAATTGATCGAAGATCAGAAAATGGCGATTACTGAGCTTTCTATTAGCCAGGTAACAGACCAATATTTGCAACATCTTGAAAAAATAACGGACCAAGATCCTGAAGAAATGTCAGATTTTTTGGTTATGGCCGCGCGTTTGTTGGTAATCAAATCTCGAGCCATATTACCTCAAATTGCGGATGATGAACCGGTTGACGATTTGGAGAAGCAGTTACGTATATATAAAGAATTTTTGGAAGCGACGAAGAAAGTGGAAGCCATGTTGAAATTGGAGAGATTTACCTTTAGCCGCACCAAACCGCCGATTGAAATCAAAGTGGAATTTTCACCTTCGTCAAATATTAATCTTGAAAATCTTAGACAAACATTTTTAGTTGTGTTGAAACGTTTGGATCCGTTAATCAAAATGCCGCGACAAATGATGGCGAAAACTGTCAGTTTGCAACAAAAGATTCTACATTTGCAGGCGCATTTGGAAAAGATTAAGAAGTGCGGTTGGCAAGAATTGATTAAAAATGCTGAATCGAAAACAGAAGTCATTATTAGTTTTTTAGCCATGTTAGAACTGGTAAAACAACAGCACGTTTCGTTGAGACAGGATAGTTTGTTTGATGATATTGTAATAGAGAAAATATAATTTAGTACCTACCAATAACGAATCGGCTACGTATCAACGAATACAGTTATCGGGAAAGCATAAAACGAGGTTTAGATAATTCGTAGTTTCGTAGCAAATTAGTCATTCGTAGAATGCATCACATATGATTAAGCAAAAAATAGAAAGCTTACTCTTCGTCGCCACTCGGCCATTAACTGCTAAAGAAATTTTTAGTTTATTGAAGAAAGATGATGCTGAATTAAAAATAGAAGCAGTGGCGGAAAGTTTAACTGAATTATTTAACGAATATCAGACTGGTAAAGGTTTAACTCTGGTTGATGGTCAAGGCCAATATCAATTTGTTACCAGCGCGGAAAATTCTGATTTGGTAAAAAAGTTTTTGCGCGATGATCGCACCGGTGAGTTGACGCAACCTTCATTGGAAGCGTTAACCATCATTGCTTATCGCGGACCGATTAGCAAACCGGTAATTGAACAAATCCGCGGGGTTAATTGCACTTTGATCCTCCGCAACTTGTTAATTCGCGGTTTAGTTAACGTAGAAGAACGCGATGCTGACCAAATTTATACGGTCACGACCGATTTTCTTAAATATTTAGGCTTAACTACAGTAAGTGAGTTGCCGGATTATGATAAATTGCATTCAGTGGAAAATCTAGAGCAATTTTTACAAAATCGTGGCACGGAAAATATAACTCAAGAAGCACCGGCGGCATGATAAATTTTTTAATCGCCTTATTGGTGACCCAATTATCCGGGGGGCAGACGCTGATCGACAATGCGTCGTTTTTGAATTGGCCAACGGCGGTGGAAAATGTGCAAACCATTGAACCAGTTAAGTTAGACAATAATAATTTAGGCGTTTTGTTACAAGCAGAAAAATATATTGCTGTGGATGTGGCGACTGGAAAAGTGTTGATTGAAAAAAATGCCAATGTGCCGCAACCTATGGCCAGTATTAGTAAGTTAATGACCGCTTTAGTTATCAGTGATCAACAACCAAAATGGAAACAAGCAGTTGAGTTATTAGAGGTTGATGAAACCATTGGCGCTGTGCCGCATATTAACCGTGGAGAACAAGTAAGTTTCTACGACTTGTGGCAATCTGCGTTGATTAGTTCAGATAATAATTCCATCATGGCCATGATTCGTGCTCTAGGATTGGAACGATCTGACTTTGTTGATTTATTAAATAAAAAAACGCAACGATTAGGTTTGAACAATACACACTTTGGCGATCCTACGGGATTGGATGTCGAAAATGTTTCCACTGCCACAGATATTGCGAAGTTTCTACGCGTAGCATTACAAAATTCTGCAATTAAACAGTCAGTTTTGCAAGATAAATATAGTTTTCCGATTTTAAATTCAAAGAAAACCAGAACCATAAATAGTACCGACATATTATTGAATAGTTTTTTGAATGACAAAAGCTACGGTTATGAATTAAAAGGTGGAAAAACCGGTTATTTACCGGAATCTGGATATTGTTTAGCCGTGGATATCACTAGAGATGGACATGAAGTGATTTTGGTAATATTAAATAGTCCAACCATTACTGAAAGATTTACCGACGCGAAGGCTTTGGCTGATTGGGTGTTTTCGAATTATCAATGGCCTTAGTCATTGATCATGGATCATTGACCAATGATCACGGAAAAGTATGTTAAAAGAAGCACACATAAAGTTAACCGCCGATCGCGATCCTGAAAAAGATGTCGCAGTGGTTGAGTTAAATGAACGCATGAGCGCGTTGGCGCGAGGGAAAAAAGACATGGAGAAAAATCCGGAATATGTAAAGACAATGTTAGGGTTGGTTACCAAGATGAATGAAACAGTAACAAAAGAAAATGCTACTACAATTATTACCTCAAAAACACCGGAAGGCAAAGAGATTAAGATTGATTTAAAAGAAAGACAAGCGCATTGGACTCAGTTCTATAAAAAATATGGGATTTATTGGGCAGAAATGCCGGATGAGATACGATTGAAGCCTGAGCAAATTGAAAAAATAAAAGAAAGAATGGCAGAAGGGTTTACGAATATGATAATTGTGCCGGCGAATTTGGTGGACAAGCCAGTTATTGATAGACGGGAGCCAAATAAATCAAAGGCTGTGCAAAATTGGAAGTACCGTAAACTCCGAGAATTATTAAGAGGTAAAAGAGTTGCAATAGAGGGTAATCAAAGTTATTATGATTCAGGGAATGATCAAGGAACTTTAGATTATATAAATGGTGCCAGAATCATTTTGACTAGAGACTCTTTGACGTTACGAGAGGATGTCTTGTCATTAACGACAATAGGTCAAAATATTTTCACCAATAATGATGTTGAAAGATTGTTTCCTGATAAAGGCTATTCCGGACATTCTGAATCTACGTGGTTGATAGCCATGCAAGATTATTTTGATCGTTTTGGTTCATATGTGAGTCTTATGTGGGAAGGTCCTAATGATGTTTATGAATCACTGCCCGGATCAATAAAAGCGTTAGATGGGAAACATATATTTATTGATGGAGATGGATCAAATCAGCCCTCTGATAGTGCTAGAAGGTACGCCAGATATCATTGTCTGTGTTTTGATGATTTAGATGGTTTGGTCAGATTTAAAAGAATACCGCCAATAGGTTGTCGTCTTATAGCAAGTTTTGATATAAATTCTTGAATGTTAATGTAATAATTAAGTTTTCATTGTTCAATGATCAATGGTCAATGTTCAATGTAATGATATATGCGAATAGGCATCGACTGTAGAACAATATATGATGTAGCCACGAACTCTGGAGCCGGGGTGGAGCGTTATGTTTTTTATTTGGTTAAACATTTGTTGAAAAATGATCAGCACAATGAGTATGTTTTGTTTTTTGATGTTAATACTAGTCAAGAAACAGTGGACGCTTTGTTGAAAATTAAACCATTTAAGGTTATTTGGTACAAAAATTGGTGGCCATTTGTCAGTAGTCACTTTTTATTCTCATTTATTCTCTGGGGAGAATGGTTGGACCGTATGATTTTCCCGGCGAACGCTATGCCTTCGTTTTACGTTGGTCGCAGTTTGCTCGTGGTTCATGATGTGGTGATTTATAATCATCCCGAATGGTTTCCCAATAAACAATGGTTTTCCAAAATGATATTAGTACCCAGCTCAGTTTACAAAGCCACTGATATTGTTACCGTGTCTGAAACAACTAAACGAGATTTATTGGATTTATTTAAATTTAGAGACAAGGATAGTATACATGTTGTTTACCCGGGGTTAATGGAAAATAAGCCGGTGGGGGATTTGGCCATTGGTGAAGTAAAGGGAAAATTTGGATTGCCTGAAAATTATTTGTTTTTCACCGGCACCATCGAACCACGAAAAAATTTAATTAATTTATTCAAAGGTTTTGCTCGTTATTGTGAATTAAATCAAGATATTACAACCGTGTTGGCTGTCTCCGGCGCTAAAGGGTGGAAGTGTCGTTTGATTTTTCATAAGTTAAAAACTATAAACAAACGATTGGGCAGAGAGGCCATTATTTACTTGGGAAAAATATCGGACAAAGAACGCCAAATTTTGATGACCCACGCCAAAGGTTTTACCTTCCCGTCTCGGTATGAAGGTTTTGGTTTTCCAATTCTCGAGGCTATGAGTTGCGGTACTCCGGTTTTAACTTCAAATATTAGTGCTATGGAAGAATACATAAAAAACAAAGAAGCGATTTTAGTTTCGCCTGAGAATGTCGTTGAAATTAGCTCGGGAATAAAAAAAATCCTGGTTGATCCAGAATTTTGTGAAAATATGGCTAACCGAGCCAATCAGCTTTGGCCGAAATTTAACTGGGATAAAACCAGTGAAGAGATTTTAAAACTTATATAAGGTCCAGATAATCACCAATAAAATCATTTGGTAAATAAACGCAACGGTAAAAGGAATTTCAATGCGAACAAATTGATGAACACGATGATGGAAGTAATTAAAACGAAAGAAGTAACCGCGATGTAAGTTGTAAAATGCCACAATGATATCTGGCAAAATTCCACCTGCGATACCGGCAATCACCGGTCTAAAATTGGTAGTGATACCACGGGCTTCGGAAAAGTAGTTGGCCAAGAAAAATATACAAATTGATGCATCCACCAAAACCAGACTGACGATTTTGTTCAGTCGTTTTTCTTTTTTGTAATATTTAACTTGATCGTGGTCACCATGGGGGATAAAGTCCAAACAGAAATGCGAAACAAACGCCAAGACAAAGGCGAGAATCGGACTGTTTATATTTTCTCCAATGAGCGCGCCAACCGCGCCGTGGACAGCGATTAACATAAAATTTCGAATTTACGAATTTAGTGCGAATTTTTACGAATTATTTTCAAAGCCCGATTATTGATAATTCGAACACATTCGTAAATGATTCGAAAATTCGTAATGAAAATCTAAAGATTGATATTAAATAGGGTTATTTCCGGCGGGCAGAAGAGACGGGCGCGGGGGCCGGCTTCACCGAGACCTTGGTTGATATAGAGTTGATTCTTGTTTGGAAGCTCAAATAAACCGCGATCATAGTGACGACCTAAATTTGTCGGCATCGGTGCAATTGATCCAATCAAGGGTAATCGGATTTGGCCACCATGAGTGTGTCCGGATAAAATTAAATCAAAGTAATCAGAATAGTTATAATTGATAATTTCCGGATTGTGAGCTAATAAAATTCGAGGCACATCTATTTGAACTTGGGCGTTTAAATTAAGGAGTTCATCATTAATGGTGGCTTCTTGTGTCCACAATTCTTTAATACCCACTAGATAAACTTCACCTACGCGAGTGCTGATAATTTGTCCTTCGTTTTCTAATAAATGAACGTTATTGTCTTGTAGAATCTTTTTTAAGGGTTCAGTTTTATCAATAAATTTTTTCCGATCAAAGTTAGCGGCTGAGCTCAGTGCGTATTCATGGTTACCAGTCACGGCGTAAACAGGATATTTTTTTCCCAAATTAAAAATTGGTTCTAATTCGGAAACTTGATTACCTTTTCCTAATATATAATCTCCAGTTAATACTATTATATCAGGTTGTAGGGCAATTAGTCTATTGGCTACTCGTTGCCAGTAATATTTAGTGTGGTAATTACCAGCGTGAAGATCGCTGATTTGAGCAATTTTTAAATCTTCAATAGCTGTAGTTTTCTTAATGTTAACGGAAACATGTTTTACCCAGATCAATTGTGGTTCAATTAGTGAACCATAAATTAAAACCAAAATTGTTAAAATAAAAAAAACCGCCAGTCCGAGACGAAAGCGAGTATGATTGTCACGAGGACAAATAAATGGTCGTGGCCAGTTTTTCCAAATTTGTCCCAGGAAAATCACACTGGCGACTAAAAAGGAAATTATGATGTAATCCCAAATGAAAGTCATTTCGTAAGTATGTAAGTGTTTAAGTCTGTAAGTGTGTAAGTAAAAGAATGATACTGATAAACTTATGAACTTACTAACTTGTAAACTGATAAAAAGTGGTAGCAGGAGCGGGGGTCGAACCCGCGGCCTAGGGGTTATGATTCCCTCGCTCTAACCAGCTGAGCTATCCTGCTGTAATCTAGCGAGAAAAGCGAGATAAGCGAGATAAGTGCTAAGAAATATGATAACAATTTTTTCAACCGGTTACTTACTACTTGGCACTTACTTGCTTACTGCTAATTTTTGGTTGCGGGGGTCGGATTCGAACCGACGACCTTCTGGTTATGAGCCAGACGAGCTGCCACTGCTCTACCCCGCGACAATTTTAAGTACTAAGCAAGAAGGCGAGATAAGTGCTAAGAAAGATGATAACAATTTTTTTTAACCAATTACTTACAGCTTGGCACTTACTTGCTTATCTCGCTAAACAGATTGGTGCCGCGGGAGAGACTCGAACTCTCATGGAGTTGCCCCCGCTGGATTTTGAGTCCAGTACGTCTACCAGTTCCGTCACCGCGGCTTAATAAAAAAAATAACGAATGCGTTTACATTATAGTCAATGAATAAAATATTGTCAAAACTCTATATTGAATGTATAATGATTTTGAGTCATAAAATACAAAAAAATATAATAGTATGGCCCATATAATAGGAGTTGTCAATCAAAAAGGTGGTGTGGGCAAAACCACGACTGCGATAAATTTGGGCGCCTACTTGGCGGAACAGGGGAAGTTTGTATTGCTTGTTGATCTTGACCCTCAAGCCAACGCTTCGTCTGGTCTTGGAGTTCAATATGCTGATTTAAGCAAGGGAATTTATGAAGCCTTGATTGGTTCTCATTTAGTCCGTGAAATTGTCATGCCGACAGGTATTCATGGCTTCCGTTTGGCTCCGTCAACTCCAGCTTTAGCTGGTGCCAATGTTGAGTTGGTGGATGTTGGCCGTCGTGAATTTCGACTATCCGATGCCTTGTTGGAAGTGAAAGCTGATTATGATGTGATTCTTATTGATTGTCCACCATCATTGGGAATTTTAACTTTAAACGGTTTAGTGGCCGCTGATCACTTGTTAATTCCTGTGCAAGCGGAATATTATGCTTTGGAGGGGTTAACCCAGCTGATGCAAACGATTGGTTTGGTGAAAGAAAATATTAAACAAGAATTGAATGTTTTGGGTGCTGTGCTTACCATGTTTGATAAACGTACCAAGTTGTCTACTCAGGTGTTTGATGAATTGCAAAAACATTTTCCCAATAAAATTTTTGATTCAATTATTCCTCGCAATGTTCGTTTATCCGAGGCGCCGAGTCATGGTTTAGCCATCTCTCATTATGATCCATATTCTAGCGGAGCGCGTGCCTATGAAAACTTGGCGAAAGAGGTGATTGAAGTTCTCGATCTATTAAACAATCCTCCTGCGCTTGATGCTTCGGAGGACAAAAAATAAATATAAAATTATGCAAAAATTAAGCGGTCTGGGCCGAGGCCTTGGTTCACTTATTCCAAATAAGAAAGTAATTGATGATGCTATTTCCGATGAACATCGCGGTTTATTGGTAGATGATAAAGATAAAATTTTACAAATCAAAGTAGATCAAATAGATTTGAATCCTTTACAACCTCGTACGACTTTTGATCACGCGGAGTTGGAAGATTTAATTAATTCCATAAAAGAATATGGGATTATTCAACCTTTGGTTGTCACTAAACAAGGTTCTCGCTATGAATTGATCGCTGGTGAACGTCGTTTGCGAGCTTCAAAAATTATTGGGTCAGCCACTGTGCCGTGCATTGTGCGTGAGGCTGATGAACAACAAAAATTGGAGTTAGCGTTGATTGAAAATGTACAGCGTTCCAATTTAAACCCATTAGAAGAAGCAGTTGCTTATCAAAAATTAATTGATGAATTTAGTTTAACTCAAGAAGAGGTAGCGGATAAGGTAGGGAAGTCACGTTCCGCGGTTGCTAATACACTTAGAATACTCGCCTTACCAGAAGCCGTGCAAAAAGCTTTAATTGATAAGAAAATTACCGAAGGGCATGCTCGGGTAATAGCTGGACTACCTGGGGATGAAGAACAGTTGCAATTTTTACAAAAAATACTAGAATATAACTTTACGGTCCGCGATGCGGAACGGGAAAGCCGCCAGCAGGTAGTTCGTCAACCAAGACGTTCTCATACAGCTGGTGATCCTGCTCTTGAGGCCACAAAAGAGGATCTGCGTCAAGCATTAGCCACCAAGGTGGATATTCGCAAGAAGCATGGTCAAGGCCAAATTATTATTAACTTTTTTTCTGAAGAGGAGTTCCGATCGATTATCGGACGAATCACTGATAAATAATCATTATGAAGAAATTTCTCCTGATCGTTACTATTTTTGTTTTAACTTTTACGTTAGCTGGTTGCGCCAAAAAAGATGATAACAATACAAGTACAGATAATCGAGGCGCGATTTTTGAAAGCGCTGAGCAAGTGGACAAGGAAGTTCGCGGTTGGACAGTGTATACCAATCCTCAATATCGTTATGAATTGAGACATCCAAAATCATGGACCTATAAAGAAGATAGCGAAGGTGGTAATATTGTCGCTTTTTATCCTAAGAGCAAAACTTTGAGCAATGAATATGTGGGTGAAATAATTATCCGCAGTCAATCTAATTGGCAAAAGTCTTTGTCTTTAGAGGAATATTACAAAACAGAAGCAGTCAATAATTATTTTACTTTAGGTTTTGAATCTCAACCAGTTACTGTCGGTGAGTATTCAGGTTATTGGATTAAAGATGTTGAACATTTATATGGTGATAAAAAAATTCAAATTATTGCCATTCAAGCTAACGATAGAATTTTAGAAATTCAATTGATTGACATGACAAATCAAGAAGCCTTGACTGTGTTTAACAGTTTAAAGTTTTATGGGAATGTGAATTATACGTTTTAAGGAGAATAAAGAGAAAATGAGACAATGAGAGAAAAGAGATGGAAAATTTACTAAAAAAATAGATACGAAAAAACCGGGTTCCTAGCCCGGTTTTGGTTTGAAATTGAAAGAACTACCTATGGCACCACGTAGACCTTGATGGTTTGCGGTGATGCTAGTTTCTTGGGAGTGATGAGCTCCAGACGGATCTTCATGCCAGGGGTGGCATCGTCACCGTTGAAAGCTTGTTGTTCTCCCGGGGTGAGAGGTTCGGACCATCCGGGGATAATCGTTCCCCGTTGCCAGCGCGCCAGGATTGGAGCGGTCTGTCCTTCGATGAGGTAGCCGACCGTACCATCATCAGGCATGAACGCTGTGTACACCGGCTCTACCTGACCTGGGACGAGAGTTCCCTCCCACACCTTGTCGTACAGATCGTCGTTGGACAGCTTCGGTGCGGTGGGTTGGTGGTCGTTGCGAGTCAGGTCCTCGACGTCTGTCGACTGCGAGGATGTCTGCGGAGCGGAGGGGGCAGAGGGTGAGCCGGGTCGGAAGATGAAGTAGCCGAGAACCGCTAGTCCCGCGATAATGCTGAGGATGACCAGCAGTCCACGCTTGCTTCGGTCGCGACGTTGGCCAGTTGTCCGGTTACGAACGTTGTCTCTCCAGTCCCGTGAGTCACTAGCTCTCGGCTGGTCAGGATCGTCACCGCACGTACCGTCGTCGCAGTCTCGGCTTCTACCATCGTAGTAGTCGACGTCGATGGGTTCGTCTTCGTCGTCCAGACGGCTGGAACGACGGCGACGCTCTCGCTCTCGTTGCCGAGCTTCTGCTCGCGCATCTGCCCGTTCGTCCTCGCGACGCCGCTTGGCACGTCCACGAAGCCAGTAGAAGGCGAGAACCCCGGCGAACACGACACCGACGATTGCGAGGAACCCCCAGTTCCCCGATGTAACAGCAGCACTGATCATGCACACGAGAACAAGGATGGAAATCCATTTCACCACGGTGCACCTCTTTCGGTTGTTTATGTACCATTTACCTAACAATATATTATAGCACAATTTACGTGTTTTTACAATAGCTAAGGTTGATTTTAGGCTTAAAATAAAGAAAAACACGCAAAATTGCGTGTTCAAATATTGATTATCTTCTACTTATCTCGTCTAAATGCGCGAGCAACACCTTCTCCTAGTGCTTGGGCAGCAATCGGCCAGTCACCAACACCTGCGGCATGCTGATCTTTCATAGCTTTGGTAACAACTGCTGCCTTTTTTTCAAGTACTTCAACTTCAGCTTTTCCCACTTGAGTGATGGCATCGGCATCAGCTTCAGCCGCAATTCGTCTGGCTTCTTTAGCCTTCAAAGCTCTTTTAACATCAGCCGTACCTTGTTTTTCAGCCAAAACAACTTGTCTTTCAGCTTCTTTGATTGCCTGCTCGGTCTCAAGAAGTGATTTTGCAGGTTGAATATCTACGATATTAACACGCATGAGCATGCAACCGGTGATTTCAGTGAAGCTTCGATTATTTCTGAGCAGTTCAATTGCTTCTTCACGAGTTTTTAAAGCTTCATCAAAGATTTCTTCACCTTGAATTTCATTCCCATCCTCATCCTGAGCAACGTCATAGACAGGCTTGTGACAAGTGCGAGGATCATTTTCTGTCATACTATAACCGGCTCGTTGCAGGAGAGAAAAAATGTCAGGATGATTAGTTTCGAGATTGTCGATATTATTTTCCGGATCCGGATCGTTGATATCAAGATGGGGGACTTCTTCGTTGAAGAGCAACTCAATGGTAGCTTTGATCCGACTCATGATTAATGGTTTGCATTTTTTATGTTGAAAGGCTTTGTAGTGAATTGCTTGGATGCAAACTACCAAAATATCGCGAACCATGCTAATTGCTGTTTCATTGAGACTGTCTTTATTAAGGAAATATCTATTCATACGCGCAACGTTTTTTTTGTTGATTTTCGGGTCGAGAATTATTCCACTAGGCTCAATTTTCGGCATGATCTGGATTTCAAGATCAGCGTCAATTTGACCACCTTCACTGATAGTCGAGAAAGTGCCTTTGATTTCTTTAATGTTAACCGGTTTTACTTCAATCGGAGTGATCTCATGAATCCAGGGCACAATAATATTCCAGCCAGCGGTGAGAATGCTATCAAGTTTTGAAGCAACATAGCAAAGTCCGATTTTTGGTGATTTAATTTCGTATAAGAAGTAGATTTTGAATAGAATTACCGCAGTGATGATAATGCATTCAAAGATCAAAACTCCTAAAAATCCCGGCCACCAACCGCCGAAGAAATGTCCGCCTGCCAGACCTACTAAGGCAACGGCAACAATAAGAAACCAAGTGCTGATGTATTTCAGTTGATCAACAACCATTTCAAGACCGGTAAGTTTGGATTCATCCTGATCATTTTGATTCGGGTTAATCATCTGTCCTCCTTTTCACCTCTAAGGTGAAAGTTTTGTTTGTTAAAGAGCTCCGATATGAAATATCGCGAGCCCGCGACCCACCTTATTTCGAAGGGTTGGGTCGGGACTGACACATAACCATATAACATTGAGCAGCGTTTGTCAATGCTATGCATTGTTTTTTGCCTTAAAATAGGCTATTTTGATTTTAATTTGATCTCTTTTGATGCACTCCATAGGCCATCAAAAATCGTAGTTATGGTGTTGTGTAATTCTTGTGATTGAATCAGTATGGCTGACAGTTCCTTCAAAGATGAAATAATTAAAACTTTATCATCATATAAACATATAACTGATTTGAATCGACCGTGCATAATGCTGGGGAGTATTCTCGGGTTTCTTTCTTGCAGTTGTTTAGGAGTCATATTTTGTTGATCTTCCTTTTTTTCCCATAAAGATCGACTGGTAATTTGTCGTTCACCGCGAGTGGTAATAAAATACTTGGCATAGTTTTGATTAAATTCAGAAAAGAAATTTTTGATTGGGGCTATCATGTCCCAATGTCGATTTTTGCAATATAAAGCATCTTCTATGACTAATTTGATGCCCTCAATGCCTTCGTAATGAGAGACATTCATCTTCGTTTCAGAAGTTTCGTGAATTTGTTGGAGTAGGGGAAGCACTTCGGTGATTTCGTCTTTTTGTTTTTTTAAAGTATTAATTTTTTCATTGATTAAGTTGGTAATATTTTCCGGCTTTGTCATGGTGAAAACTTGTTTAACGCCGGTGCCTTTTTTTGCCACTAGGCCTTTTTCAGTTAACGTGCCTAAGGCGTGGTAAATAGTGGTGCGGTTAATGTTGGTTTGTTTGGTTAATTCGTTTACGCTAATACCAGCATAACCTAATCCGGTTAAGTATATTTTGGCTTCTGTTCCTGTGAGTCCAATGTTTTTTAAATTGATAATGAGTTTATTCATAAAGTGTTGGAGTTCTATTGAATTAAAGTATGTTAAGATTAAGCTAAAAATTGAGTCTGTTTATATTACATTATAAACATGTATAAACAATATTGTCAAATTGTTATATAACATAAATGTAAGAAGTTCATTACAATTTAACAACCAAAGCCCGTCCCGAGCATAGGTGAGGGGCGAGGCAAGCCACGTACCGTACGGTAGCGTGGCAAGGAGAACACTATGCTTATCGACATCCATGCTCACACGAGCAATCATGTGTTGTGGAATCTGCATGTGAACAGCGCTACGATTGAAGACTTGGAGGCGAGTGCCAAAAAGTATGAAGTGGAGAAGATTGTTCTATTGGCAACATATTTTCCTTTTAAAGGAAAAGGTTTGAATAATGTGGAACTTTTGAAACGAGTGGCCGGTCATGATTTGTTTCTACCGTTTGGTAGTTTAGATGCCATGAACAATCTGGTTGAAGGCGCCAAAGAACTTTATTGGTTAGCCAGGTGGAAATTAATTGCTGGAATAAAGTTGTATCCTGGTTATCAACATTTCAATCCCATTGATTTACGGGCAGTCGGGGAAATTGCGCAAGAATTTAATTTGCCCATTATGTTGCATACTGGTGGACTGCACCACTGCTGTCCGCGAGAAGATCGGGAAGCAGGGCGTTATCGTTGCGGGAAAGTATGCCCGTTAGATTCGTTGACGCATTTATCCAACCCGAAATCGTTGTTGCCATTAGTAATGTTGTTTCCTGATGTGAAATTCATTTTCAGTCACATGGGATGTCCATATTATAAAGAAATGTTTGAAGTGATGAAAACTTGCCAAAATGTTTATACTGATATTTCTGGTCAGTTCACTTCTGGCGGTCCATATGATAACGCTGAATCTCGCTGGGAAATCAGAGAAGCCGCACAAAACATTTTGTCATTGCCTGGTGGCATTGATAGACTGTTGTTCGGCACAGATTTCCCCATTCAATCTTATGATCATTCTATCGAAATGGTAAAAAGTTTGGGCTTGAGCGCTTCTGATGAAGCCAAAGTTTTCCACGACAATGCTGAACAACTGCTTGGCAGTTGGAGGAGGTGATCATGAAGATCCTAATCACCGCGGGCGCTACCATGACCATGATTGATCAGGTGAGAGCTATTACTAACATTTTTAAAGGAAAAACCGGTAGCTCGATCGCTCTTCATTTGAATAGTCGGCATGAAGTGACTCTGCTGACTTCTAATCCGGAATTGGTAGAGAGACATGCCGGGTATCTGTCAGGTTATTTTTGTAGGGTATGTAAATACAAGACTTTCGATGATTTGGCTAGGTTGATGGAATTTGAAGTACGATATGGCCATTATGATGTGATTATTCATTCAGCGGCAGTCAGTGATTATCAGGTAGTTGGTGTTTTCGTGGATGAAAATGGAAAGCTGAATGCCGTGGATGCTTCGAAAAAGATTTCTTCGAAGAATCCGGAAATGTATTTGAAGTTGGCTCCCACTTTCAAGATTGTCGACAAGCTTCGTACTGAGTGGGGATTTAAAGGCATCTTGATAAAGTTCAAACTTCAAGTTGGCATCAGTGAAACTGAGTTGATCAAGATCGCACAGAAGAGTCGCGCAGACAGTGATGCAGATTTCATCGTGGCTAATTGTCTGGAATGGGCGAATAAGTACGCGCTGATTATTGATCGCAATGATATTGTTGAAAGAGTCAGCCGAACTGAATTGCCTCAAGCTATTGAAAGGAGACTCGCATGAACGTACTGTTGGGAGTCACTGGATCAGTGGCCGCCACTTTGACCAAGAAATTGGTCATGGCCTTGCAAGAGGCCGGGCACGAAGTGCAAGTGGCGGCCACCGCGCAATCTCAATACTTCTTCAGTCGCAAATGTTTGGGCGTAAAAGTTTGGACTGAGGCGGATGAGTGGCCACATGCCAGTTATGAAAAAAATGAAGAAGTTTTGCATATTAAACTTCGCAATTGGGCTGATGTTCTCTTGATCGCTCCGTTAACCGCCAATACTTTAGCCAAGATTGCGAACGGTCAATGTGATAATATCTTGACTTGTGTAGTCCGAGCTTGGAATCTTGATAAGCCGATGATTATTGCTCCGGCTATGAACACGAAAATGTGGGACAATCCATTCACTTCGCGTCATTTGAAGATTGTAAAAGAAGTTTATTCAGGCGTTGTTGTTAATCCGGTTAGTAAACATTTGGCTTGTGGTGACGAAGGTATAGGTGCTATGGCAAATATTGATGAGATCGTTGCCAATCTTGAAAAAATTAATTGAGGGATAAACTTATCCTTCAGCGAGTAGCATTGGCTACTCGTTTTTTTTAACTACGGATGCTACGGATCAGGGTTACGGATGCTACGGATAAAACCGTATTCAAACAAAAAGAGCGAGTCACCTCGTTCTTTTTTTTTTTTTTTATTATTTTCCGTGATCAATGTTCTATGTTCTCAGCCAGAGGCTGATCCGCCTCCGGCGGAAATGTTCAATGACGCTAGACTCCCGTTACCAACGTTACAATAAATCTAATAATAATATAACTTAAGAAAATAATGGCTAAACCGACGATGGCATTAATCATGGCAGTTTTGCCTTTGGTAATATATTTACCATCACCACGAGAAACTAATAACATGACTCCACCATAAATAAATACCGCTAAGGCTAAGGAGCCAGAAAGGCCGATTAAATATTTAATAATGCGACCAATTAACGCGCCGATGGAAATATCTGCTCCTAAAGGATTTTCCAGTTTGTATGACGTGTCTGCTCCATTAGTAGCGGTGCCGCTATTTCCAGATGATCCTGTCCCTGTATTACCGGACGAGCCGGTGCCGGTATTTCCTGATGAGCCAGTCCCAGTGTTACCAGATGAACCAGTTGGATTTGGTTGGCAGGTTAATGCTGGACCGCAAAAAGTTGAAGCACATTCATAATTTTGTTGACACCCAGTATTGTTTGGACTTAATACAATACATGTATTGGTTGATTCGTGACAATAAAAACCAGAAGCGCAATTACCAATTGAACCGCCACCTGTGCAGGCTTGCCCTGCTTTTGGTTTTCCGCAAACGTTATTTGTGCAATAGCCAAGTAAGCATTGGTAATCTTGGTTGCATCCTTGTGTGTCTCCAAATTGAGCTTGGCAAGTCGAATCATTGTCACAATATAAACCAGTATCGCAACCACCGCCCGTGCTGTTTGGTGTTGTACAAGCTTGATTGACGCCAGCTGCAAAGGTGGAGTGTGGTAATAATAAAATAAATGTAAAACTCAACACCATGAACACTTTTTTCATAAATTTCATTTTCTTGCCCTTCGTAGCTTCGGGCAAAGAAGGGTTATTTTTTTGCAAACTTGGCGAGAATCCCTTGCCAGTTGCGATTTTTATAAGCGAGTATGCGTTGCCGGGCCATGCGTGTTTTTACAAATTTCAACCATTCAGGATTTGGCCCTTTGCGATTTTTATCAATAATAATATTTACTACATCACCATTTTTTAATGTGGTATCAAGACTAACCAAGCTATTATTCACCATGGCTGATTGACAACGATTACCCAGGTCAGTGTGAATGTGAAAAGCGAAATCCACCGGGGTGGCTCCATCCGGTAAGTCAATTACATCTCCATGTGGGGTGAAAACGAAAATCCGATTTTGAAATACATCAATCTTCGCGCCTTCGAGGAAGACTTCATTATCTTTCACATCTTTTAACCATTTAGCCAGATCTTGCACCCAAGTTAAATCTTTTCCAGTTTTCTCTGGCGCATGTTTGCCATGTTCTTTGTAACTCCAGTGAGCCGCAATACCGAACTCTGCTTGTTCATGCATTTGCCGAGTGCGAATTTGCAATTCAACTATTTCTTGATTCTCACCAAAGACAGTAGTGTGCAATGATTGATAACCATTTGGTTTTGGTTGCGCCACGTAATCTTTAATTCTGCCTTTCATCGGTTTCCATAGACCGTGAACAATCCCCATAATGGCATAGCAATCTGTTACAGAGTCTACAATTACGCGAATGGCCACAATATCATAAATATGATTGATATCGCGATTGAATCTCAATAATTTGCGGTAGGTGCTGTAACTGTGTTTTTTGCGTCCATATATTTCCCCAATCTTAACATCCTCTTCTGTCGCACGTTGACTGATTTTTTTTATCATTAAATTCAAAGTCTTTTGTTTGATGGAAGTTCTTTGTTGAATCAATTGATCCACCCAAGCAAATTCTTCTGGATAGGCATATTTGAACGCTTGATCTTCGAGTCTGGCTTGGAGGTCACCGATACCGAGACGGTTGGCAATCGGGGCGTAAATTTCGAGGGTTTCCATTGCGATGCGGCGTTGTTTATTCGCTGGTAAAGCAAAGAGTGTGGAAAGATTATGTAAACGATCAGCAAATTTAATAATGATAACGCGAATATCCTCGGCCATGGCCACGAACATTTTACGTAAATTTTCTACGTAACGCTCCAGTCCGCGATATTTTATACTGGAAAGTTTAGTAATACCTTTGACAATACTGGCAACATCTTCACCAAAGTTTTTTTCAATATCTTCCAAAGTGTATTTGGTATCTTCCGGCACATCATGCAAGAGTCCTGCGATAATCATAGTTGGTGGGAGTTTCAAGGAAGCCAACGTTTGAGCCGTTGCCAAGCAATGTTGGATGTAATCTTCACCTGTCGCGCGTTTCTGACCCTCGTGCGCTTTCTTGGCATAATCATAAGCCAGCTGAATCATGGTTGTATCCGCTTGCGGGAAATTGGCATGGACATTGTCGATTAATGTTTTTATGTTCATGTTGCTTGATTACCTTATTATATCAATAAAAAGTTTGTTCTTCAATTTTATTTTTTGGTTGATGCTCGAAATATTGATGTAAAGCTTTTTGAGCTGGCACGCTAATAACAAAGTCTCTCCAATTTGGATCTGGTCCTTCCTGATTACTATTGGTAATTATTTCAACTGTATCTTCGTTTTTTAAAGTTTGATTTAATGGCACGGATTCACTGTTCACTTTGGCTCCAGAACAATGATGTCCCACTTGAGTATGAATATGATAAGCAAAATCAATGGGAGTGGATCCGGCAGGCAGAGTGATGATGTCACCTTTGGGAGTGTAAACAAAGATTTTCTCAGCTAGAATATCATCTGTCACTTTTTGCCATAATTTTTCCGAGAAGGAGTTTTGATTGAGATGGAACATGGAACGAATCCAGTCGGGGATTAAATGTTTTTTATTTTTATAAGCCCAATGCGCGGCCACACCAAAACGCGCTTGATCGTGCATTGCAGTGGTTCGAATTTGAAATTCAGTAGTGCGATTGTTAATGCCAAAAACAGTAGTATGTAAAGATCGGTAATTATTTTCTTTGGGTAAAGCAATATAATCCTTAATTCTTTTCGGTTTCGGTTTCCAGAGAGAATGAATAATACCCAGTAATCGATAACAGTTATCTTCTGTATCCGTCACCACGCGCAAGGCAAAGACGTCATTGATTTCGTCAAAGTTCTTGTTTTTTTCTCTCATTTTGGTGTAAATGCTGTAGAAATGTTTGAACCGTCCGTCCACTGAACAGGGGATTCCCAAGTCTTTGGCGCGTTGGATAATTTGGTTCTTGGTTTTTTCAATATATTTTTCTCGATTTTGTTTTTCGTCCACGTTAAAGCGTTTTTCAATTTTTAGATATTCGTCAGGATTAATAAATTTAAAAGCAAAATCTTCCAATTGCCACTTCAATCTCCAAATGCCGAGGATGTCCGCGATTGGCGCGTATATTTCCATAGCTTCAGTGGCTAAACGAAGTCGGTGATTGTCATGCACTTTTTCAATGTGCCGAAGTAAATCCAGCAATGAGCAAATTTTAATTACAATCACTCGGATATCTTGCGACATGGCGAGAAAGAGTTGGTGTAAATCTTCTTTTTTGGCAAATTTATTGGTGGCAATATTTTGCAAGCGGGATGTTTTTTCAATCAGTTGAACCACTTCATGACCAAAATCAGTTTCAATTTCTATTAAAGTAATTTTTTCTTGCTCGACTAATGGTTTCAGCCCGGCGGCCAATAATGCGTCGATGTCAGGCTTCAATTCAGCCATGATTAACAAAGTATTGATGGTATGTTCCAATAAACTGTGGTCGTGAACTTTCAAATCTTTTAATTCCTGCGCCTTTTGTAAAGTGTAGATTAATTTAAAGACGTCAAAAGATAGTTCAATTTTTATCTTTTCTAACAAGGATGTGTTAGTCTGGACCAGGGGATGAAGCATGAAGGCGATGATTAACTCTGGGATCACCGGTTTCACGCTGTAGTTCAAGGCATTACCAAGTGCCATTTCGATAATCATTTCGCGCTCGTTTTCCGGGAGCAATTGCATTTCACGGTTAAAAAACATCACGGACTTGTCCCACAGCTCGCGTTTGGCATCTTCACCATGGTGATGAAGCAAATTCTCGTAGATTTTAGCTATTTTCCTTTGCATATTTTAAGTATAGCTCATTTATGCAGAAATTCAACCAAGCTAAGAAAGTAGCTTAGATATTGTATTTTTTGTGTTCGGCACATTGATGTTCTGAATACCTTGGAAATATTAATAATTGAACATCGATTGACAAAAGGGGATAATTTGATTAAATTGTGGTTGTCTGTTCCTTCACCAACAAAAGGAGTCAGGGATGGCTCGTGCAGTTTCTGTTTCCATGATTGAGTGTGAAGTATGTGGTCGTCAAGATTCAGACCCGCAAGTAATTGCTAAATGTGAAAGAGATCATGCGTTGGTTTCTAAATTCTTGGAATTATTTAATCAAGTAATTGGCAAGCCATTAGATTTGACCTATTCTGTAAATGGACACATAAGTCAGTCTTTGAAAGAGCTGAAGATTGAAGAAATTCGGGGAATAATTGATCTAGGAGTTAAAGGTCCAGAAGAATATTTTACGTTCTTTTTGAAACTACACTTTGTCAGAGAGCATTTTCCTGAAGACGCTAAATATTTGGTTTATGCCAATGCCTACGATGCAACTGACGAAGGGTATGAAAATTTAAAGAAATTTGTAGCTGGTGATGACGATTTAAGCTTGGTGTTGACTGATGAAGGCTTGGATACGTCTGGTAGAACCAGTGAGTTCGATAGATTGGCAGGGATTATCACCATTAAGGTGAAAAAGTAACTATTTCCTCGTAATGCGAGGATTTTTTTTTATTTAATAATTCAGCACAGAGATATTCGTTATGTTAATTGGAATTTTCCGCCAAAGGCGGATCCGCCTCGGGCGGAGATTATTGATTATTGGAATTTAAAAAAAGGACCGCTTATTCAGCGGGTTCTTTTTTCTCTTTGGTCTTTTTAGCCGGATGACTAGAGCAGTCTTTATTTGAGCACTTAATTTGTTCTTGCATGTTTTTCATCATGAGACTCTGACAAATCGGACATTTCTCACCAGTCGGTCTATCCCACATCACAAACTTACAATCAGGATATTGGTTACAAGCGAAAAACATTTTTTTCGTGCGTGCCATTTTGGAAACAATTTCACCTTTTTCACATTGCGGGCAATGGACACCAGTACCATAATTTTTCTTCACAATATATTTACATTTAGGATAAGTGGAACAGCCGGTGAATTTACCAAAGCGACCCATTCTTTCAATTAGAGGATTGCCACAGTCTGGACATTTTTCATCTAAAAGCTTAGCTTCTTCCGGCAAGACGGTTGGGATTGGATCTCCTGGGATATGGGTGGCGACTTTAACTATTTTACGAGTGTTTTTGCAGGTTGGATAGCCGGAACAAGCGAAGAAGCGACCAAAGCGACCGGTGCGAATAACCATTGGTTCGCCGCATTTTTCACAGATTTCATCAGTCTTTTCACTTGAAAGTGAATCTTTGGATAATGACTTGGTCTTGGCGACTAAATTTTCTTTGAATGGTTTGTAAAATTCAGCTATTACTGGTTGCCATTCTATCTTACCTTCACCAATCGCATCCAATTTCTTTTCCATATCAGCGGTGAAGTCATAGTCAACAATGTGAGGGAAGTGTTCCACCAGAATATCATTCACCAAGCAACCAATCTCAGTTGGTTTCAAGGCTTTGTTTTCCTTTTCCACATAACCACGATCATGAATAGTGGCCAAAGTTGGCGCATAAGTTGACGGACGTCCGATACCATATTCTTCCAGCACTTTAATTAACGAAGCTTCAGTATATCGAGCTGGCGGTTCGGTAAAGTGTTGAGCAGGTAAAATTTCTTTGTTTTCCACGGCGTCGCCTTCGGCTAATAATGGCAAAACATTTTCTTTGGTTTGTTCTGGGTAAATTTTCAAGTAACCGTCAAACTTAATAGTTTGTCCATTGGCTCGGAAAGAATATTTATCATCGTTGGTGTTAATATCAACTGCGGTCGCACTTAAAATTGCCGGTTTCATTTGCGTCGCCAAAGTGCGCTCCCAAATTAATTCGTATAATTTAAATTGATCTTCAGTTAAAAATCTTTTCACTGATTCAGGTGTGCGTTCCACGTGAGTAGGACGAATAGCTTCATGGGCTTCTTGCGCGCCCTTGGATTTGGTTTTGAATTTATTCGCGGTCGCCGGTAAATAGTCAGCTCCGACTTTTTCTTTGATATAATTTCTCGCCACGCTAACAAAACTTTCCGCTAAGTTCAGGGAGTCAGTTCTCATGTAGGTGATTAAACCGACAGATTCAGTTTCAAGCTTCACACCTTCATATAATTGCTGAGCAAACATCATGGTTTGTTTAGCCGTGAAATGCAGTTTATTGTTAGATGCTTGTTGTAAAGTTGAAGTGGTAAATGGAACAGGTGGATTTTTCTTGCTTTCTTTGGCGGTAACCGCGACCACTTTGAAACCTTGAGATTTTAATTCAGCTAAAATTTTGTCTGCCGCCTCTTGATTTTTAATGGCGATTTTTTTCAAAGTTTTGCCGTCTACTGCATTTAACTTAGCTTCAAATTCATTGGAATCTTTGGCAAATTTAGCATCAATGGTCCAGTATTCTTCAGTTTTGAATTTTTCTCGTTCTCGTTCCCGTTCGACAACTAAACGCACAGCCACACTCTGCACGCGACCAGCGGATAAACCGCGGGCGACTTTTTTCCAGAGGAAAGGGGAGAGTTCATAACCGACCAAGCGATCCAAAACTCGGCGCGCTTGTTGCGCATCGACCAAGTTCATATCCACGTTTCTTGGTTTTTTTAAAGCTTCTTCAATGGCGCCCTTGGTGATTTCGTGGAAGGTAATGCGTTGATAATGCTTGGGATTTAACAATTTCAAAAGATGCCAGGAGATAGCTTCTCCTTCTCGGTCCTCATCGCTCGCCAGGATGACCTCGTCCGCGCGGGAGGCTAATTCTTGCAGTTTTGCCACTTGTTTCTTGGATTTATCCGGCACCACGTACTTTGGCTCAAAATTGTGTTCAGTATCTACGCCTAGCTCTTTTTGCGGTAAATCTCGGACATGACCAAAAGAGGACTCGACTTTGAATCCCTTAGGTAAAAATTTCGATATGGTTCGAGCCTTGGTTGGAGACTCTACTATTACTAATTGCATGTTGTTATCATTAAATGAATGAGGCTTGCTACCAATGGCATATTAGCTACGAATCTACGTATTTGATAATCTTTTTGTAATTTTACCATCAAAGATTGTCCGATTTGTATATACGTAGCAGATTCGTTATTCGTAGCATTAAGAAAACTACCAAGATTATACAACAATGTCAAACGATTGACAAATGCAGTCATTTATATTAGAATAAAAAATCGTTCGTTTACAAGTGAAAACCCTAACAAAGGGGAAGAACAAATGAGAAGGCATTTTTGGCGTGATTTGATAGTAGTTGGAATTGCTGGCGTGATTACTATTGGTATAGTCGTATCCGCAGTTGTTTATGTATCAACTTTAGATGTTGATAAACTACAAACTG
>CAZQEI010000011.1:0-13480 GCA_964592195.1 uncultured Gammaproteobacteria bacterium
GGATAATAATCAATCTTCTTCACACCCTCTTTGTTAAAAGTAACGAGTAAAGTTAAACCTTCCCGCGTATCCTGACTCCACATTTGATCGAAGATTAAATTTCCCAAACTGTAGAAAATATATTTATCTTTGTAAATTTCCATTTTTTGCACCACGTGTGGGTGATGACCAATGACCATGGTTGCTCCGTTATCAATCGCCAAATGCGCAAATTCTGTTTGCTGATCATTTGGATCATTCACATACTCGGTGCCGGCGTGCATAAAAACTAAAATCGTAGTTGCTCCCCCATCTTTGGCTTCTTGCAAATCTAAAAGTAATTGTTCTGTGTCCATCAAAGCCATCCCCGGTAATTTGACCGTGGCCTCATAATTATCCGGACCATAAGCATATTCCAATAACGCCACTTTACCACCTTTGACATCGCGAATTAAAGGATTTTTCATTTGTTCCAAATTTTCACCAGCGCCAAAATAATCAAGTCCTTTTTCTGTTAAAGAATTAAAAGTATTGGTCATACCATCTTTTCCCATGTTGCCAAAATGGTTATTGGCCAAGGCCATGGCATCAAACCCGGCCAATTGCAAACTTTCATTTGATTTGGGATTAGCGCGGAAGTTAAAACTTCCCGTAGGCACAACTTTCCCGGGATAAATAGGACTTTCCAAATTCGCGACTGCTAAATCAGCGCTTTGTACCAACTTACGGATGTCAACAAAACAATAGGAAAAATCATTTTTGGCAATCATTTTACTTTCCACGTTGCGAGACAACATGATGTCGCCACCCATAAACACGGTAAATTCTTCATTAGCCTCTTGTTTCGCCTGCGCCACTTGCGCTTGCCAATCTTTTTGCCATTGATCAAACGGCACCACGGTTTTTAATTCCGGTTGTAATGCAACCTTGTCAATTATCGAACTTTGTTCTTGACCAAAATACAAAATCGCGCCAGTGGTTACCCCTGCCACTAGGATTAAAACAACGATTGAAATGATTAAATATTTTAATTTCATTTTTTCTTTTGATTATGTTCCAAATAACTTTCAATAAACGGCAAAAGCTCACCATTCAACACCCGTTCGACATCAACACTTTCAAATTCTGTGCGATGATCTTTGACCAATTTATATGGATGTAAAACATATGACCGCGCTTGATTGCCCCAGGCCGCTTCAGTAAATTCACCACGTAAACGTTGACGTTCTTCTTCTATTTCCGTTTCATAATATTTTGTTAACTTGGCACGCAAATAGTTCATGGCCTTTTCCTTGTTTTGAACTTGAGAACGTTCGTTCTGACATTGAACAGTAATTCCAGTGGGAATATGCACGATGCGAACAGCTGAGTCTGTTGTGTTAACGCTTTGCCCGCCATGACCGCCACTACGAAATGTTTCCACTCGCAATTCTTCAGGTTTAATATCAATTTCAACCGTATCATCAATCAAAGGTAAAACTTCCACCATAGCGAACGAAGTATGTCTCATTTTCTCAGCATCAAATGGTGAAATTCTAACTAAACGGTGGACACCATGTTCCGCTTTCAAATGACCGTAAGCGTAGCGGCCAACCACTTCAAATTGCACACTTTTAACGCCTGCTTCTTGACCAGGAGATAAAAAGAAAATTTTGGTTTCCCAGCCTTGATCTTCGCAAAATCTTAAATACATTCTCAACAACATATCTGCCCAATCTTGCGCGTCTGTTCCTCCTGTTCCAGCGTGAATAGCCACGATAGCACCAGAGCCATCATATTTTTCACCCAGGAATAAAGATAGTTCCAATGAATGCAATTCTTTGTCCATGGCCAAAATTTGTTTTTCAATTTCATCTTTTAAACTGACACTGGTATCATCGTGATCCAATTCCATAATGGCAGTGGTATCGTGTAAATCGCGTTGCAACTTTTCCCAGCGGTTAATTTCTTTTTCTAAATCACTGGCTGCTTGTCCAATGCTTTTAGCGCGGTTTTGATCAGACCAAAAATCCGGCTCACTCATTTGACCTTGAAAATCAAGCAAGGCGGATTTCTTTTCCGCTAAGTTTATTACCGCCAAAGCCCGATCATAACGACCTTGCAGTTCCACTAATTTTTCTTTACTTTCCATTTTATGCTTGTTTAATATAATTCAATTTTATCAAAAAAATAGACAAAAAACAACTGACAAACAAAACCGAGCCTTTCACTCAGTTTTGCGTATTTTGTAGTTCTGATATTATTCGTTTCTCTCCCTCAGTACCAGTTACTGGTTACTCTTTCCTAATCCCTTAATTCTTAATTCTTTCCCCTCACACCTCTTTCCGCATCCCTTAATTCTTAATTCTTAATACTTTCTTCATAATTCTGATCTAATCCCTACCTCATAACTTCCCCCCATTCGCTTTCACTAAAAGTATAGTGACTCAATTTTCCACCCTGCGACAAGACCGTTACTTCAACAGAATCAACAACCGAAGATTCAAAATCAACATCAACTCTTCTATTGACGTTAACCTTAATATTTTTAATTGGTGAATCAGAAACTTTAATCCTTTTCATTTTCTTTGACCAAAAATTTTTAACAATCACATTACCATCGCTAGTGCCAATAAAAAACATACCAAAAGAAGTAGAATACCTCGCGGAAGTTATTTTTACTCCTGCGGGTAATGTTAAAATATTTTCTTTTTTTTCATGATTTTGACTATGATAATATTCACCATTTTCACCTATAAAAATCGCAAGCTCCCTCCCATCAGGGGCGGTATACAATTCGGTATGAACGATACGACTATCTGATTTTATCACTTCTATAAACTCCGCATCCTTGCCGCGTTGTTGATAGAACACTTTATTGCCGGAAACAGCCCAAATTTTAAAATCTTTGGAAATTAACAATTTCTCCACCGGCAAACCATCAATATTTCCGCACTCGGTATCTTCACCTAAATATACATCCCCAGTTTTTGTGCCATAAAATTTATAACCATCAAGGGAACCACGATTGGCCATTTCAGCAAAGCAACTAAAACCTTTATGCAAGTAATGGCCGCCATTCGCAAATCGACGGCCGGCGGTATCTTTAAAAATTGATGAATCATTCCAGTATGTTGCATTCATCCAATCATCCTCATCCACATAAGCCAATTGATCAAACTGGTGCCTAGGACAAACATCAATTATTTTATTACCTATAGGCATTTTCGTTTGTTGAATGATTGACGCATTATTAAGATTCAAAGAGGCCATGTGTCCAGTTTCTGATAAAGTTAAACTAGCTCTACTCGATTGTTCATTCAAACCCAAACAAACTAAAATTTCAGACCCGTCAGGCGTTTGATATTCAAATTTCGGTTGTTTCTCAAGTTGTCCAATTTGCCACTCCCCCTTTTCACCACCATACAGTTTCCCCAACTTTTCCAATTGTCCCAACGCAAACCGCACCTTCTCCGGTGGCACTTTGGAAGGATCATCATATTTCACCTTGAACTCGGCTCTCAAAGACTCCAAAATATCCGCCGCGGTCGCCGCGTCTTCTTTTTTAAGATCTCCAGTTAAATGTTGTTCAAAATCTGGCATTATATTTTAGATTATAGATTACAGATTATATATATAAAATAGGGAACTGATAAATATGTTTGCTGTTTTGTCCCGCGAGGCTGGATCCGCCTTTGGCGGGCTTTCTTGCTTTCTTGCTTTTTTGCTTTCTTACTTTCTACTTACTTCTTAATTCTTAATTCCAATCCCTAAACGCTAATCGCTAACAGCTTAACGCTAATCACTCACCTCACAATCTTCAAAATCTCCTGAAAATCCCATTCCTTCACCAATCCATCACCACCGGCAGATAATAATTTCCTTCGCATACCTCGATAAACAAATTGCAGTTTATTAACAGTATGTTTATGCGCCTTAAAATCACCAATCACATCATATTTAATATTCCCAAATTCATCCAATTTCAATTTATAACAACGAATATAACCATTTGGGGTGCCAAGAAACAAATACTCTTTTTCCCAAAAAGCCGCGGCACTAACTTTTCCTTCATGTCCTGTTAATGTAACACTAAGCTTATTTCTATCAAAATTATTTTTTCTCAAAACACCATCTTCATCCACAGAGACAAAATCTTTTTCGCTCTGTGCATTTGGAAAAAGAAACAAACCTTTCACCCTATTTGAATGAATATTCCGACTTTCTCGCAAAACCTTCGGTCCATCAATACACACAGAGTTCCAATCCGCAATTAATATTTCTACATTATTCACGCTGTCTCCACTCACTTCAACGATATGATAACAACGTTTATCAGTCACTACTCCCACTATCCCCAAGTCCGCGCCAGTTTCCATGTTCACAAAATGCACATAACCATTCTCATTTCCAACATAAACTTTGCCACCCATGTTGCCGGTAGATAAACAGGTTATTTCACTATTTATAGGACGTCCAAGCGTGTCACTTAACTTCACAGACATCGAATGCTCATCCCCACCAATCATCGCGGTTTCAATATTTCTACAAGAGACAATATAACCCTTTTTATAGCCTAAAATTATCTTGCCTGAATATGTATAGTTCATACTCGTCACTTCCCCTGCTTCCTGACTCCGAGTTTCTAAAACAATGGGTTCCTTTTGCTTGGGTGGCCAAAAGTAGATATTGCCTCGGTCATCCAAGGCAATCACCCCTTTATTATCATTCAACATAAAAACTTCCTTGGCATTACCGCGCAAGCCTTCGAACTGAGCATCTGGCCTCGCTGGTGCATCCTCATCAGCTTCATATATTTTTGCCAACTTGTCTACTTGTTTCAATGCATATTTAACCTTATCCGGTGGCACCTTGGAAGGATTATCATATTTTACCTTGAACTCGGCGCGCAAAGACTCTAAAATATCCGCCGCAGTGGCCGCATCTTCAGGTTTGGGATCAGCCGTTAATTTTTGATCGGGATTGAAAACCATAAAGTTAACTTCCAAATATACTTATAATGTCCTCTGGTTTAAAAGTATATAATTTATACTTACCTAACTTTGATACTGTTCGCATTTCAAATTTACTAATACCCGGAGCATTCAAAGCATCAACTTCTAAAGATCTAATCTCACCATCATTTGTTCTTAATATTGTCATTTTTTTTATTCCTGGATTATAAAATATCAAAGTCCCATCATTTGTACCCAGGATTGTTTGCCCAATAATTTCGTACGCCGCGGTAATCTTTACATCTGTGGGTATATTAATATTATTTTTTACAAATTTATCCTTGTCTTCATCTTTTAACCAAAAAACTTTTTCACCGTTGTCGCAAACTACTATTGGCCTACCAAAATGCCTAGCGTTTGGATTATTTCCAATCTTAACGAACACAATTTGATTTGGAAGAGTGGCAAATTCAGAAAAATCCTGACCTTGTTCTTTTAAAAAAACTTTATTCCCGGATATCACCCACAAATTATTATTATTGGAAATTAGTTTCTCAACCGGAAGATTACCGATTGAACCAACATCACGCAAACCCTTTTTTGTTTTTTTTAAAACTTTTCCATCTTTTGTGCCAAAACAATTTTTATCATTTTCACAAAAACAATTAAAATTTGGAACATCATGACAACTCGGCCTAAATTCTTTTCTTCGACAATCACCCGCCAAAGTTTCTGAGCCAATCGTTTCATATTCAGTATAAACCGCACCCTTCTTGTCCGCAAATTTCACACCAAATTGATCTTGATTTTCTCCATCAATAAAAATGACATCTGCAATACCTGACGGCAGAGGCACTACGCCAGAGTCTATTAAACTCCCATCTTCACGGTTGATTTCAATATACCGACGACTGACAGTCATCATGGCAATTACATTTTCTGTAGTATGACTTTTCAAGATATTGGATTTATCCGGAGTTTCATATTGCCAATCAGGATTCTTTTCTATTTCTCGGCATTTAAGATCTTCCCATTCAAGGATCTGATTCGCTCCATAAAGTTCACTTAATTTTCCCAATTGCCCCAAAGCAAATTTCACCTTCTCCGGCGGCACCTTGGAAGGATCTTTATATCGCTCTTTGAACTCGGTTCGCAAAGACTCTAAAATATCCGCCGCAGTGGTGGCGTCTTCGTGCTTAAGATCTCCGGTTAAATGTTGTTCTTCAAAGGGTTTCATTTATTTTTCGCGAAAAGTGATAGGGAAAGCATAATTATTTTTTTATTATTTCTTGGATATCCCAAATCTTAATTAAACCGTTCTTATCCGATGAAACTAACTTCACTTTGCCATTTTGAGTAATTAGTTCTAATTTCCCGACCTCTTGGTCATGCGCTGGAAAAGTTGTTAATTCTTTATACTCATAATGATTATTCTCATCACAGTCCAATTTCAAACATATTATCGTGCCTTCTTCTGTCCCACAAAATAAATATTCACCTTCATGACAAGCCACCGCGGTCAATGAGATATCTAACTGAGTCTTCTTTTCCTTTTCGGTTACTATATCATTAGAAATCAAAAGACCGGTTTTATCAATTGAAAAAAAGACATCTGGCTCTTTCCCACAAAACAAACCAATTAATCCCTCATTTTCATGAAAGTTGAGAGTCTCCTTCAATCCCGCGGTATTTGGGCTTAGTATATACAATTCGCTGACGCTATATTCAGTCGCCATCAATAAAGATAGATTTTTCGTATCTTTATTCAATCTTTGCTGCAAAAATTTTATTTTGACCCCTAAAGTTTCAATGCATTGATCATGTATTATTTTTCCCTGATTAGTATTAACTCTTATAACGTCCCCTTCCCCCATAACCACGAAATATTCAGACTCATCCTTTATATTTTGTTCTATCCAATTTATACTGCCGTTACCAACACACTTTTCAGTTTGTTTTTTTAGAAGTGACGAAGCTGGAATCATAGAATCACAAAAAACCAAGCATCCATTGGACAATCCAAAAATCAATTGGCCTTGATTATTTACTGCCATTTGAGTAATTTTTCCTGATAAATTTAATGATTTAATATCAATTATTTGAATCTTTTCTTCTCCACGAGCTAAAAATTCTAAACTGCCATTGTCAGTCAACGCCATAAAATCTCCATTCGCCAAAGTAATTACCTTCTCTATGCGACCATGTAGCCCCTCAAAAGTTTTCTCCGGTTTAACTTTCTTTTGAGTATCTTCATATAACGCGCTCAATTTTCCCAATTGCCCCAACGCAAATTTCACCTTCTCCGGTGGCACCATGGAAGGATCTTTATATCGCTCTTTGAACTCGGTTCGCAAAGACTCTAAAATATCCGCCGCAGTGGTGGCGTCCTCAGGTTTGGGATCAGCAGTTAATTTTTGTTCGGGATTGAAAACCATATTATTATAAAACTATAATATATAATTGGCGTTGGCGACTTCGTGTCCCTGTATCCGTGGTAAGGACAGAACAGTGTTCTGTCCCTACAAGCAAACACAAAAAACGCGCCAACCGTCACTCGGACGATCAACGCTTCAACAAATCTTGAATCGTCTGCGCATCGATTCCCTGTAAGCCACCTTTTTGCAAATCATTGATCTGGTTCAAGGCTCCGCTATATTGATTCAAAACATTTTGCAACATGGGCACAACCACAATAGCAAATATTATCAGGGGGATAATAATCAACGCCAGCTTAGTAATTCCCCAAATGCGACTCCACATCAAGTACTTGCGCACTTTTTCCGATGATTCGAAAATTTTCTTGGATAGCTCCAAATTTTCCATCAGGAGTTCTTCGATGGTTTTCGTTTTCTCTGCTTTTTCTACTGCCTTAACTTTTTCTTCGGGCATATTTTTTCGTAATTCGTAACTCGTTATACGTGAAGCGTGAAACGTGAAGCGATAATAGTAATTCGTAATCCGTAACTCGTGAAACGTGAAGCGTGAAGCGTTAAGCGAAAGAGCGATTTAAATACAATTACATCTACCTTTCGCATCGTCCGCCTCAGGCGGAAGGTAGGAGTAAAAATCTAATCGCATTGAATTAAGTAAATCAAAATTATTTTTATTGGGTTAAAGCTCTCACTCCCACCTTAAGGTGGATGTAAGAAAAATTATATTCTCAAAAAAATACTTCCATCTCATTATCTCTTCATTCTCTTATCTCTTTTCAGCCGAAGGCTGATCCGCCTCTGGCGGAATTCTCCTTCAATCATCTCACCCCCGACACTTCAAACCACTCTTTCAACGTGCGGCGAATTTCTTCGAGATCTTTCAAGGTAAATTTCTTTTCCTCCGTGTATTCAGGATTTACCATCTTCTCCGCTGGACGGAATTGTTGAATAAAATAAGCTCGGCCACCTTTCACTTGTTTCGCCATGGCGAGAATATCTTTGGCAGTATGTAATCGCGGTAAAACCGTAGAACGAAACTCGTGCGGCAAGCCACTCTCTATTATTATTTTAACACTTTCCTGGAGTTTCTCCAAGTTTACTGACTTCCCCACCACTTCAGAATATTTATCCCACGGCGCTTTGATATCCATGGCAATGTAATCAATTAAATTTTTGCTAATTAATTTCTTCAACATCGCAGGATTGGTGCCGTTGGTATCTAGTTTAACTAACAAACCCAATTCTTTCACTCGCGCTAAGAATTCCGGTAGCTCTTTGTGCAAAGTTGGTTCACCACCAGTCACGCACAAAGCGTCTAATAACTTACGTCGAGAACGCAGGAAATTGAATACTTCTTCTTCTGTTAATATTTTCAATTGTTTATCATTTAATAATACTAACTCTGGATTATGACAATAGTGACAACGAAACGGACAACCCAAAGTAAACACCGTCGCCGCCACTTTGTCGGGATAATCGAGGAGAGTCATTTTTTGTAAACCTCCGAAGTTCATAAATAAATAAATTCCAATAATCAATAACCTCCGCCTGAGGCGGATCCGCCTTTGGCGGAAAATTCCAAAACTTAAAAATTTAAATATACTCCATCTCTTCTTCTCTTTTCCGACAAAGGTAAACTCCCACGAACGAGACAGGTACCACCATAAAAACAAAACCTATTTTGCGAGGATCCCCGATTCAATCGGGGAGACGAAGCAATCTCTATTAATAAAGAACATTCCTAGAGACTGCCACGTCCCGCTTTGCGGGACTCGCAGAGGAGAAATAATTTCTTTGTATTCAATTCTTTAGATCAAATTCCCCCGATAATCAATCGAGGGAATTTATTAAAGAAAATAATTTTATATCACGCGAACTAACAATCTTTGGTGAGCGATAACATCTTGTTGAATTCTTGACGATCACCGAACTCTGCTTGTTTACCTTTGTTCCATCGATGCACAGGACTCAAATAACCGACGACACGAGAATAAATTTCACACTTTTGGCGTTCAAGTTTTTTTGATGTCATACTTTACTTTGCCACCCCCCGAATGATAATTTAGTTTATCATCTGAGATGTTTGTTTTTATTTTTGTTAATTATATTATAGTTCATTTTTTCTCAACTTACAACCAGCGAATTTATCCACAAAGTGTATCATTTAACCTTGGTTTTTGGCCTCTTGGATGATTTTTTCGCCAGTTTCTGTGTATCCCATCTCTTCATCGCACTTGGGGCAAAATTCATGTTCCCCTGAGATATACCCATGGAGAGGACAGATGCTGAAAGTAGGGGTAATAGTGAAGTATGGTAATCGGAAATTCTCCGCAATCTTCCTCACTAAGCTCTTGGTACTTTCAACTGACGGTAACTTTTCACCCACGAAACCGTGCAACACAGTGCCTCCAGTATATCGAGTTTGTAAATCATCTTGCAAGCTTAAAGCTTCAAACACATCATCAGTATAGCCAACTGGTAATTGAGAAGAGTTGGTATAATACGGATCTGCACCTTGCTCTCTCACTGCCTTTTCATTGGCCACAATAATGTCTGGAAACTTTTGTTTATCACTCTTGGCAAAACGGTAGGAAGTGCCTTCAGCTGGCGTGGCTTCCAAGTTGAACAATTGATTGGTTTCATTTTGATAATCCATCAACTTGTCACGCATGTAATCCAACGTTTGACGAGCAAACTTGTGACCTTCCACGGTAGTAATATCTTGACCAAGTAAATTGATCGCCGCTTCATTCATGCCATTTAAACCAATGGTATTAAAATGATTTTTCCAATATTCACCAAAACGTTCTTTCACATGATTCAAATAGAATTTGCTGTATGGATACAAACCACTGTCGGTAAAATCTTCGAGGGCTTTACGTTTAATATCCAAACTCTGTCGCGCCAAATCCATTAATTCACCAATACGGTTGAAAAATTCATCTTTATCATTGGCTACATAGCCGATACGCGGTAAATTTATCGTAACAACACCAATAGAACCAGTTAACGGATTAGCGCCGAACAAACCGCCGCCGCGTTTGCGCAATTCACGATTGTCCAGACGTAGACGACAGCACATACTGCGAGCATCTTCCGGTTTCATATCACTGTTAATGAAATTCGAAAAATATGGAATACCGTATTTGGCCGTCATTTCCATGATCTTATCAATAATCTTATTATCCCAATCCCAATCTTTAGTTACATTGTATGTTGGAATCGGGAACGCGAAGACGCGACCCTTGGAATCGCCATCCAACATGACATCAACTAATGCTTCGTTAAAAATATCCATTTCCGCTTGGAATTCACCGTAAGTTTCTTTTTGTGGCACGCCACCAATAATCACTGCTTCACCTTTCAACATATCCGGAACGAACAAATCCAACGTTACATTGGTAAACGGAGTTTGAAAACCCACGCGAGTCGGGACATTCATGTTGAATAAAAATTCTTGCAAGGCTTGCTTAACTTCTTTATAAGTCAAATTGTCATAGCGAATAAAGGGGCAAAGCAAAGTATCCAAATCAGACACAGCTTGTGCGCCAGCTGATTCACCCTGTAAAGTATAGAAAAAGTTAACTAATTGACCCAAGGCAGTTCTAAAATGTTTGGCTGGCCGGCTTTCCACTTTGCCTCGCACACCGCCAAAACCGCGGACTAAAATATCTTTCAAATCCCAACCACAACAATAAGCAGACAACAATTGCAAATCATGAATATGCAAATCAGCATTCACGTGAGCATCCTTGATATTCGGTGGGTAAACTTTATTTAACCAGTAATGAGAACTGATGGTGGAAGCCACAAAGTTATTCAAACCTTGCAAAGAATAATCCATGTTGGAATTTTCCTTCACGCGCCAATCAGACATCTTCAAATAGCTCTCCATCAATTGATCCGAGTTAATCATGGCGTCAATATCACGCATCTTGGCATGTTGATCGCGGTAAATGATATAGGCTTTCGCCGCTTTGATGTATTTTTCTTCAATTAAAATGTTTTCTACTCCATCTTGCAACTCTTCTACGGCCGGAATGGTGCGTTCATGGAATTTTTCATTTAATAACTTCACGACAGAGTCACCCAAACGTTCCGCTTCCTCGCGATCACCGGAGTTGGTGGCTTGCAAAGCTTTGAAAATTGCCAAGTTAATTTTTTCTTGAGAAAAGTCTACAATTCGTCCGTCACGTTTGCGAATTTGAATTAATTTGTTGCCAGCAAACATAGATTATTATTTTATTTTATTCTAATTTATTTCTTCTTGCGAACTAAGTCTTCAATTGCGGCGAGAAATTCTTCGGCGTCTTCAAATGATTTGTATACCGAGGCAAAACGGATGTAAGCGACTTTATCAACCTTCTTGAGATTTTTCATCGTGAACTCACCGATCTTGTCACTGCTGATCTCATCCCCTTCTTTTTGCGTTTTAATAAACACCTGGATATCTCGTTCAATATTATTCACTAATTTTTTGAAAGCTACATTATCAACCGGTCTTTTTTCCAGAGAATGCCGTAATCCTCTTTCCAACTTATTACGGTCGTATGATTCTCTCTTACCACTCCGTTTAATAACGGTTAAATCCAGAATTTCCACTTCTTCATAAGTAGAAAATCGAAAGCCGCACTTGCTACACTCGCGTCTGCGGCGGACAATAAGGTCATCCTCAGCCGCACGAGAATCAAGCACCTTGGTATCCTCATTGTAACAAACCGGGCATTTCATGTTTTTACTATATTTAGTAGTTTGCCAGATAATTATACCACTATATATATGTTCAGCCAAATATCCGACTTTCAAAATTATTTGCGGTTAAAATAAGAAAAATATGAGTGTCGGTAAATGTTTTCGTCGAAAAAATGGGTTGGGTGGGGATAACTTTTCTATCATTGATCATTGACCATAGAACATTGATCACTGAAAACTAAAATACATTCCGACTCCATCCCCTTTACTCTTAATACTCCTTATCTCTTTATACTCAAAAAAAAACTTCCATCCCTCATCTCTCCTGCCTGCCCCGCCACGCGGGGTCTCTCCTTTCCTCTTTATTCTCTTTAAAACCCTTCCATCCCCAATCTCTTTATTCTCATTATCTCTTTATACTCTTCTCCGATTCTCTTTCCCAAATTAAAAAGCCCCCGGTTATCCAGGGGCGAGATTCAAAAAATGTACAACTTATAAATTAAATTACTTGCCGCCGACGTTGGCGAAGGTCTGCGCGAAGTTGCTGTTGCCCAGCACAGCTGCGGCTCCAGTCAACCCGTTGCTTTCCCCTGCCACGTAGACGTTGCTGACCTTCACCATCTCGGGATGAGCGGCGAGGACGGGCAACATCTCCTTTGCCAGCGAAAGTTGGAATGCGTAATTCTCACGCAGCTTGGCGAGCTCGAGCGTCTTGTCGGCTCCGAGCACGTTCACCTGCGCGCGCTGACCTTCAGCTTCGGCCTCCAGGCGCGCCTTGGCGCCGCGGCCGAGAGCCTCGTCCGCCTGCTCTTTGATCTGAGCGGCCATCAGCACGTCCTGCTGATTGGCCTGAGCTCGCTTCTTCTCGACCTCGATACGCGCCTCCTGCGCGGACTTCTCCTGCGCGAAGGTCTCGTTGAGTTGCTGAGCGAGCTGCATGCGCTTGCCAGGAATGAGCAGTTCGGGCGGGACATAGGGATCCCCGAACCGAACTTCGCGGATGATGAGGCCGGTCTTGAGCCCTTCGGGCTTGATAGCCGCCTCGACTGCCGCTTCCATGGACTGGCGTTCGTAGAGAACCTGAAGGACCTTCACGTCGCGGTTGCCGAGGATGTTACGTGACACCGACCGGTACATCGGCGTGATGATCTTGTCCTCAACCTGCTGCATGTCTCCGACGTAGGCCACGACGAACGGCGCGTTCTCCGGGGTCACCTGGACCAGGACGCGGCTGTCGAGCCACACATCCCAGCCCTCGACCTTGTGGATGATCGCGCTGTCAGCACACTTAGCGTCGGTCGGCACTGGCTCCTCGACAAGCGACTGGTCAATCTTGCCATCCGCCTGCACTTCCAAGTTGAAGTACCTACGGGTGTAGCCTCCCTCGTAACGCCACGTCTGCACGCGAGTGTCGATGTGGGTAATGGTGACGGCGTGCGGATT
>CAZQEI010000011.1:13490-16283 GCA_964592195.1 uncultured Gammaproteobacteria bacterium
CCTTTGTCCACAAGCCAATGTACCCTTCGGGGACGAGCGGGTTCGACATGTTGGTCAGCGCCATCTTCTTGGCCTCTTCGGCCGTGATGACACGCAGACCATCGAGCTCATTCTGAACTTCCTCCACGTTCACGAGCTGAGTGGGCGATTCGAAGGTCGGAATGGCGACGTCAGCCTTGTCGACAGGCGTCTCCACCAGGTCCCTCTTCTTCGTGTCCACCTTCTCGACAACCACGGGAGTGACCGGAGTCGGATTCTTCAGCGTGTCGAGCAACTTGGTCAACACCGCGCGCCGATGCTCGGTCTCGAGCTGACTGGCCTCGACACTCGACTCGATGATGCTGGCAGGAACGATCGGATCACCAGAGTAGATCTGCCCGACGTTGCTCTTCACCACGCCGACTTCACCAGCCTGGATCTCGGTCGCTGGCATCGGCTCCTCGACCTCGAACAGGTAGAGGTTGAGGCGGTACACACCAGGAGTCAGGACTGACAACTGCGGCCCGCGGTAACCGCGAGGCACGCTGTCGTCCTTGTCCGCTCCCATGAAATACTCGGCGTCGAGCATCTCGGCTTTGTCCTCTTCGGACCAGGCATCAGCCATGAACTGCCCGGCGGGCAGCGGCTGTCCGTCGCGAGCCGAGATGACGGCGAGCATGCCGGGCTTCACCTCGATGGTCTGGAGCTCCTCGATGTCGTAGAACACGTTCACCATGAACTCGAACTGGAAGCCAGGAGCCAGGATACGGGCGTGCGGACCCATCTGCGAACCGGTCGCGATGACACGTCCAGCCGGCATGCTGAGGCCGTACTTGCGCTTCAGGTGTCCGACCTTGTTCTGGTCGATGTCGGCAAACGAAGTGCCTAGACTGGACAGAATCGCCAGCCCGACAGCAACATAACGAACCCACCTTCCAATCGAGGGATTGTATTCGTAATCACGCCTTTCCATAAACCACTTCACGATGATCCCAGCAAAAACAGCAATCAAAGCAAAAATGACTGCGAACACGATATATCCCATGGAACCCTCCACGTAGCCGCTCTCGTCAAAACCCAACCTGGGTATGCCGAGATTAGCCGGTTTCGCGCCGCGCACAGAAAATAAAAACACTAGATTCAAATGAAATGAACATTTGTAACTTACTATATTAACATATATAATTTTACTTGTCAAGAGTATCCACTGCACTTTTAGCTAAAATATAACAAAAACTGTTACTGATATACTGATAAATTACGGATTTTACCCCTGCCTGCCGGCAGGCAGGGATTATTACTGATACAAAGATCAACTACACATCTAAATACAAAATCCCCACTTAAAAGCGAGGATTTTTATATTATACTTCTATTATCCGTAATATCAGTAATATCGGTGACACATCGGTATATCCGTAAACTTACATCATTTTCTTCCTAATAAACGTCGGGATCTCCAAATCTTCATCATCAAATCGAGTGGAATCTGATTGATTTTGAGACTGAGGTTGTGACTGCATCGAATCTGGATTATTCATCGGTCGTTGATTATTGTTATTCGAAACCGGTTGGCTGACAGGTCGTTGTTGGAACATCTGATTAACTGTTTGTTGAGCTGGAGATTGTTGGACAGGAGAATTATTAACCACAGGCCGAGAAACTGGAATATCTCGTTTCACTTGTCCAAAAGACATGTCCGGCTCCTCTACTCTGGCCGGCGCTTGGAAATAATTTATCGGTTCATGTTTGACTTGCAATAATTTTTCCTTGGTAATCTTCTCGTCAAAACCGGTAGCTACCACAGTAATCTTGATAGAATCTTTCAATCTTTCATCTAACACCGCGCCAAAAATAATCTTGGCATCTGGATCAACAGATTCAGTAATAATCTTGGCCGCTTCACTGACTTCATACATGGTTAATGATGAATTACCGGCAATAGTGAAGAGCAAACCGCGTGCCCCTTCAATCGAAACTTCCAGTAACGGACTGGAAGTGGCAGCCTTGGCCGCTTCAATGGCACGATTATCACCTTGAGCCAAACCAACACCCATCAACGCAGAACCACTGGAACGCATAATAGCGCGCACATCGGCAAAGTCGACGTTGATCAAACCTGGTAAAGTAATTAACTCAGCAATACCTTGGACACCTTGGCGTAAAACTTCATCCACAACGCGAAATGCTTCAACTAACGGAGTCTTTTTATCAATTAACTGCCAAATGCGATCATTAGGAATAGTAATCAAAGTATCAACCTTGGTGCTTAATTCTTTCAAAGCTTCCTCAGCAATTCTTCTTCTTGGGCCGCCTTCAAATGAGAATGGTTTGGTCACGACCGCAATAGTTAAAATCCCCATTTCCTTGGCAATATCTGCCAAGACTGGAGAAGCGCCACTGCCTGAACCACCACCTAATCCACAGGTAATAAAAAGTAGGTCAGTGCCCTTGAGCAATTCCCGTAATTCATTTTGAGATTCTTCCGCTGACTTGCGACCCAAGGTTGGATCCATACCAGCACCCAAACCGCGAGTCGTGGTTCGGCCTATATGCAATTTTCGTTCCGCGAGATTGTGTTGCAAAGCTTGTAAATCTGTATTGATAACGACAAACTCCACGCCTTTGACATCAGACTCGATCATACGATTGATGGCCGCGCCACCCCCGCCGCCGACTCCGATCACCTTGATCTTGGCGAATGTTTGTATTTCCGGTTTAATTTCTGGCATAAATTTTTCGAACCCGTACCCCCTCGCGCGAGAAATTATTCTTATTATTAAAATTAGTTACTACCAATAACGAATCCGCTAC
>CAZQEI010000011.1:16383-18500 GCA_964592195.1 uncultured Gammaproteobacteria bacterium
AAATCTACGTATATAATATTTTCTGTTTATCAATGAATTGTTCTTATTCGTAGATACGTAGCCAATATGCTATTCGTAGCTCCAACCTTTTCCTAAATCAACGACTTCAACCAGTCTCTCACCTTCTTCGCCCATTCTTTCAATGTTTTGATCCATCCGGAAAAATCAATTCTTCCCCCATGACCACCACGTGCGACCATAGACTGATACCCCCAAAGAACCAAACCGAGAGCGTTTACAAAGGTAATATCATTCACTTTATCAACTGCGGTATTAAATCTTTTCACTGTGCCAATGGAAACCGGCAACAAAGTTTTTTTCTTGGCAATTTCCACCATCCCGGGTAACTTAGCTCCTCCACCAACTAACACCAAGCCTGCTGGTAATAAACCTCCTCGGTTAATTCGTTGTAACTCTTGATCCACTTTTTCAAAAATCTCTTCCGTGCGAGCCGTAATAATTTCCGTAATCCATTTTTTTGAAATTATTTGATCATCACCACCCAATTCACGCAAATTAATTTCTTCACCCTTATCCAACTTATCCAATGTGGCTAAACCATATTCCAATTTAACTCTTTCTGAAACTTCAACAGGCACTTGCAATCCCATGGCTAAATCTCTGGTAATGTGATCGGAACCAATCGGCAAAACTGAGGCATAAATTATATTACCTTCTTCGAATACAATAATATTTGTAGTTGTCGCACCAACATCCACCAACGCGACTCCCAATTCTTTCTGACGAATCGACAAGACTGATTCTGACGCCGCCAGCATTGAAAGGACAATATCACTTATATCTAAACCAGTTCGATAAACACATTTAGTTAAATTTTTTACATGGGAACTTAACCCACGAATCACTTGAGTTACCACTTCCAATCGAATGCCAGTCATACCCACTGGATCTTTAATCCCAGTTTGATTATCAACAGAAAAATGTTTTGGAATTATATGTAGGATTTCATGATTCACCGGAGCAGCCACCGACTTCGCGGCATCAATCACGCGCAACACATCATCTTCCTGAATTTCACCATTGGCGCGGGAAATAGCAATCACTCCATTGCTTTCTTGCGAACCAAGATGAACACCTCCGATACTGACAGCCACATGTTCAATGGGTAAACCAATCATGCGTTCGGCTTTTTCAATGGCAGTGGAAATACTTGAGACAGCATCTTCAATACTAACCACGGTCCCTTTACTCACGCCTTGTGAGGGAACTTCAATTACGCCAATAATATTCAATTGTTCATTTTCCTGTCCTTGAGTCAGTTGACCCACGACGATGCGGATATTGGCTGAGCCGATATCCAGACCAGTGATAAGAGTGTCTGCCATAAGTATTGTTATCTATATATATTATAAAACAAAAAAAGCAAATTCAGAATTGATTTGAACACAAAATTAACTCAAGCTGTTAATTACGGAAGAAACCAATGCCAGATTTTCAAACCGAATATCAGAATTGCTATTATTACAGCTGAAACTGCGGTAATTAATACCATGCCAGCGGTAATATTCTTGATGTCATACACGAAAATATGCACTCTCGGTTTCAACATATCCACAAGCCGTTCAAAAACAGTATTCAGCATTTCCATAATGAACACAAAAAGTATCAGAAAAATGATTACGATCCATTCCCAAATGGCCAAGTCAAAAATGAACCCGGCCATCACGGCTATAACCGCAGCCAAGAAATGCATACGAAAATTCTGCTCGGTTTTCCACACTGAAGAGAGACCAATAAAGGCGTATTTGAAACTTTTTAACAAGCGAGTGAGACTGACCATATATTTTATTTAATGTTTACTGTCAATTGTGTAGACACCAGTTACAGCTGACCCTCCCTTTAGGGAGGAGTAAAAGTTTCATCCCCCACGTAAACGTGTGGTCACGAGTTACTACTGACCCTCCCTCTAGGGAGGAGTAAAAGTTTCATCCCCCACGTAAACGTGTGGTCACGAGTTACTACTGACCCTCCCTCTAGGGAGGAGTAAAAGTTTCATCCCCCACGTAAACGTGTGGTCACGAGTTACTACTGACCCTCCCTCTAGGGAGGAGTAAAAGTTTCATCCCCCACGTAAACGTGTGGTCACGAGTTACTAC
>CAZQEI010000011.1:18600-45788 GCA_964592195.1 uncultured Gammaproteobacteria bacterium
TCACGAGTTACTACTGACCCTCCCTCTAGGGAGGAGTAAAAGTTTCATCCCCCACATTCCGCCTGAGGCGGACGATGCGAAATGTGTGGTCATCAGTTATATTAGTATAATTTCTCCAACGTCCTCCTCTCCCATTCCTCCATAATCTCCGCTTCTTTCAATTTTTCATGATCATAACCCAGCAAATGCCACAAGCCATGAGTTAACAAAATCAGCAGTTCTTTTTCCAGTGAATGTTTATGTTCCCTGGCCTGCCTTTCCGCCACCTTCAAACAAATCAAAATTTCTCCCAGACTTCCCTCTTCTTCATATCCAAATGACAAAACATCAGTCACTTTATTTTTCTTTCGATAAAGATTATTTAATTTCTTCATCGCTGACTCGCCAATCAAAGCTACTGAGACTGTAGTCTTACCTTTAACTTTAGCTAAACGCGAAACAATCTGAGCAATTTTGTCAGCTTTTTTACTTGGCCAGCGGCCGGAGACTTGTTTATTTAGTTCTAATGTTATCATAGTGTGATAGGGGTGAGGTATGAGCAATAAGTAACCTGTAACCTCTAAATTTAGATCGTTTCACGTATACCGTATCACGTTTCACGATTTACGCTTTACGATTTACGTATAACGCATATATAATCTAAAAGCTATTTTCATTATTATCCGTAGCATCCGTAGCCATCTGTAGATCCGTAGTCTACTTCTTCTCCGTGAATACAAAACTTTCCACCATCATTCTAAAAATACTTGGATAAGCGGCTAACTGTTTAGTGCCGATATCGTATTTCAAAATATAGACAAAAGTTCCTTTGGCCAAGTAAAAAGCGAATCCATCAGCCGACATCAAAGTTACCTGCTGAGAATTTGTAGCTATTTCAGTCACAGTTTCCGGCAAGACGGTCGGGTTCTTACTTAAATACCAGTCCTTTAAAGTTTGATCACCTGGTTTTTCCTCCACAGTTAAAATCACCGATTCATCCAGAGGTGAAGTGAAAACAACTTCATTGTTCACAGCATCGGTAGTCCGAGCAAACCATTTGTTCGGATAGAATAAATTGTATTGATAAATTGGATTAACATAAGTCGTCACCAAACCGGAAAATTCAATCTTGGCCGGATCAGTGCCAATAGGATTATACAAATTCAAAACCTCGGTACCATCCAAGAAACCGTCACCATCAGTATCTTTGTTATCAACTTTAGTTCCCAGCAACAATTCTTCCATATCGGTCAAACCATCTCCATCAGTATCAGTTTCATGCCGGCTGGAAAGATTTTGCGCACGTTGTTCATCGGTTAATGGCACCAAAGGTGTTGGTTCTGGTTCTGGTGTAGGAATAACTGGGGTATTAATTGGTTCAATTACCGGTTCATTGGTAACTACCACAACAACCGGTTCATTATTGACTACTGGTTGTTTACCGGAAAAATATGACAAGTAAACCAAATAACCCAAAAGCAAAGTAATAAATACCAACCCGCCAATGATTAACATCATGGTTAAACGATTGACCGGGGCTTTTTTAACTACCGGTTTCGCCGCTACTGGCGGTGGTGTAGCTTTTCTCATTGGCACCACATTAGGAGCCACTGGTGGAGCGACCACTCTCGCCACTTGCGGGTTTACACCATAATATTCATCCGGCATGACGTGGATAGTTTCCAAAAACTCGCCATTCTCAATAGTTGATTTATTCTCTGCCATAAAACTTTTATTTAACTTCTAGATTTAATAACTTACCAGGACCTTTAGGATTGTAACCATGAAGCACCTCTTCACCATCGAGAAAACCATCCCCATCCGTATCTTTGTTTGTTGGTAACGTCGTATAAACTTTAACTTCATCATAATCATTCAAACCATCGGCATCAGTATCCACATTATCAATGGCAGTACCAAGCTTTTGTTCTTCAGCATCAGTTAACTTATCACCATCAGTATCGGTAGTCACATCAAATGACGGCTCATTAGTAGGAACGACTGCAGCCGGTTCATTTACTGGAGTATTTACCGGTACATTAACTGGAAAGTTGACTGCATCACTAATGACCGGTTCAGGCTCTGGTCTTGGATTTGGTGGAAGATTATTAGTCGGCTGATTCACAGTATCGTTTGTAGGTTGCAGTTTAGTAAAATAAGCATAAGCAATATAACCACCCAACCCCAAAACAACCAAAACCAAAATAACAATCAAGATTATCCAAAGTTTACTTTCCTTTTTCGGCGCCACTGGCGGCATTGGAATTTGGTTATTGGGATTTGGTGCTTGTGCCGACGCACCAGAGGGCTGAGGCATTACGATTGGTTCATTCACCGGAGTTGGCGCGGGATTATTAGTTGGCGGAGTAAGATTGTCAAACATAGGTTTATTCAATATTTAAATGATAATTAGTGGTTGGTTTCTTTTCAAAAGTATAATAGTTGTGATAATCACCTTCCAATATATACTTCAAATCAACATCATTAAGACTATTAAATATATACTGATACAAGAAACTACCATTGCCTCTGGTTAACTCATCCACGGTATACCCAACATTCAAAGTGGTTGAATTATAACAGGACACAGGATCAGAACCCGGAGCGCAGATGGAACAAATTGTCGAATTCACGCATTGATCATTGTTATTTCTACAATTCTTTGCCCCACCGCAATCTGTGCCATCCAAATAACGACAATTTGGCGCTATCGGATCACATGGCTCATATTGTTCAAATAGGTTAATCGGATCCACTGGAATATTCTTGCCTAAACCTTTACCTAATTCATTAGTCCAGCTTGGCCAAGTACTCATAGCTGTGCCGCGGATATAAGTTCCGCCTTTTAATTCAGGGAAAGTCTTATTGGACACAAAGTAATTGAATAACCAGCTACGCAAATCATTAATATCATTAACACGCTTCACGTCACGTTTCACCGCCCAAGCAGTCGAACTATCCGGAGCATTGGTATTCAATTGAAGATTATTCAACATTTGCGCCATGATATTCACGGTTTGACTATTAGCACCAACATTATAAGCCAAGACATAAATATTGTTATACAAAATTTTTGAAGTGCCGGAACCGGTTAAATTACCACCGGACAAATAAATAGTATTACCATCTTTTACGCCATAATAACAAATTTCAGAATTATAAGCGCTCGGGTCTGTAGCACATCCCAATTTAATATCAGTTGGCTCAGCTTTCTCTCCAAAATTCGGGACATAACGTTTAAACCATTCACGTGCGGAAATGTTTTCCGGATTGGTATAGATTCGCAAAGCAATGGCATCGGAAGATCGATCATCCTTACCATTCAAACCGCCACGGAGGAAATAATATTGATTGAGCATGGTAGCTTGCGATTCATAACCAAACAAAGCGCAATTTGTATCAAATTGATCTATTTTACCATCAAAGTCATTATCAAGACCATCCTGACAATTAGTCGCCCCGGTTAGATGCACTGGCTCTATATCTGTTGGATTTAAACACTCTGTATCAGGATTTTTATTTAAAACTCCAAAGGTAAACGACAAACTACTACCAGCACCAGTAACATTACTAATCACTGGTTTCAAGAATAGTGGCCAATTAGCAGAATATCGAACGCTTGAAACAGTTTTACTTACAGGTTCATAGAGTAATTGGAAAGCGTTACTGTCAATCTCACCTTCAAACATCCAATGACCGATGCCATTTGAGGTTGCATAATGAGGATGTTCAATCATTACAGTGTACTCTTTTCCAAAAACTGTTACTTTCTCTGTATCACTAATATCACTAATACCATCATAAGGCATACATTCAATCACTTTGGTTTTTGCAAAGGTAATAGTAGCTTCCTGATTGGCAACATTATATGATTGCAATCTGGCATATAAAATCATATCCGGATCTGCATTGCTGAAAGCGCCTAAACTGGTAAAAGAGGTTCCAATATCTTCAACCGCCATATTGCAATATGATCGAGTCGCATCATTACAGTCCAGTTGAACCGGAATACTCTTATCTACAGAATCATATTTACCGACTTTAACATCCACTGATAATCCTCCACCTGATGTAAACAAATCTTTATCCTGATTATTAACCAAGGTACTATCAGAAGAAGCATTCAAGGTCCAATTGACACTTATCTGCCCAACAGTATCCTTTACTCGGCATTCGATAAAATTCATACTCATATCTGCTGTTACTGCTGGAGCAAAGTTATAATCAATTTTCCCATCGCCATCATTATCCAAACCATCATTACACTGAGCAGGTATTGTTGAAGGCACAATATCGGTCGGAGCCGCTTTCACCAGTAAATCTGGTAAATCATCGGTAATGTCATTAGTCTTCCCAGAATCCAAACAATACTTCAAACCAATATTTTTTCCTGTTGTTCCACCATCCCAGCCAATACTTCCACCATCCGGATTCCAAGGATTTTCGCACAAGAAAACATCCACCGGCGCGCTACCCTCTTTCAAAGAGTCTTTTTCACCAAAAATTTTATCTTCAGTGATCTTGGCATGAGCGGAAATAGTTGTCTTGCCATTCTTATCTTTTGTTTGAACATAATCAGCCGAACCATTTACTCCAAAACTCAATAAGGCAGTGTCAGCCGTGGTCCATGTTTCTGCCACGTTACCATTCTTTCCCCAAGTCCAACTATACAAACCAGAAATAGGATCAATCGGCGATTTACCACTCATGGATCGATAAGTAATGGTTTGAGTTTGACCGCGAGTACTCATGAAGATACTAGCCGGTTCAATAGCAATATTATCAAAACGACAGGCGTCTTTGCCAACACTAAAGCTGACCGCTTGCGTGGGTAATTGAAGCTGACAATTATTATTCAAATTTTTAATTTTTACAGTATACACTGTATTCTTCAATTGAGTACTTGAAGTATTTACAATACTCAATCGAGAGACCAATTGTCCTTTATCATTCATGGCTTCCGAGACTGTCACTGTATATTTAGTATTATTAACTTTACAAGGTTCCACTGCCAAAGATGTGCCACCGAAAACAAAGGTTTTAACTTTATTTAATCCAAGCTTCAATCCATTGCCAATTTTCTCCCACCAGGTAAAGGTCAAAGCTGTATCGCAAGTAGCTGCAGTCGGATCATAATAGACATCCACAAAACTCTTTAAATCACTACCAGCATGCAACTGCGCCATTCGTTCTGTAAACAGTAAGCTAATTGTTCCATTCGCGCAGAACGGCTGAGTTTGTCCTTCAACACTAAAGGTTGGTGGATTATTTAAATCACAACCCGGAGGCGTTGGACCGGTGCCAGTGTAAATATATTTCAAATCACCGGAGCCAGTAATTGAAGACATGGCCGAGCCATCATTGGCCGCGGTAATGACACCTTGAACTTTAATTGATTCCTCTGATTGTACTGCTGGGAAATAACCCAAGACATTAACCAAAGAATATGGAGCGCCATGTTTATTGGCAGAAGCTGAAGTATCTTCACAAGCATTATCCTCTCCCAATTCTGTTTTTCCATTGCCGCAAATTGTAGGCGGAATGAATGAAGCATTTGATCCGGCATTTAAACAGGATGAAGTGCAAGCCTTTGACAATTCACAAACACAACCTTCATCACCAAAATCACAAGTTGTCGCGCTCGCAGCCGGACTGCAACCAGCGTACATACTGAAAACTTCCGACGCCAATAACGATTTTCTATAGATCATCAAATCATCAATTTGACCGTTAAAAAATTGATTAAAACCAGTACCATTATAAGAAGCGCCAACTACGAAGGGATAAGTATTGGTTAAATTCGTCGTATTGGTCCCTGAGATATAAGTTACTACATCTAAAACACCATCTACATATATAACGGCTTTATTTTTTCTTTCCCAAGAAACGACAATATTGTGCCATTGATTGTTATTTAATTTCCTGGCAACTTGAGTGGATGATTGTCTCACATCAGTCGCAGACACACCTATTTCAGTCCAAATAATGCCATTTTGAGTATAAATATTAATCAATCCGCTTTTATCAGTAGCTGATGTATTATTTTTTGAGAGAACAGTCCGTTTGGTCGAATCATCTTGGTTAAATTTCACCCAATATGATATTGAAAAATCTCCAGCCCCAATATCAAAATTATCTCCAAAGTTAATCACCTCTTCACTCTTGGTTACCAACGCTGCATTACCGTGATTACCAGGAACCAAAACAACATTAGTGGCACTTCCCTTTAAATTACCAACACTATCAAGCACCTGATTATTTGTTCCTTCATCAAAAGAAATATTGGTTGCAGAACCAGAAATGTTAATGCAAGTTTTTTTCGTGGCCGGTTTGGAACATGTAATAGTATCGCATTCTTCCGTGACTGATTTTGATACACCATTAACAGTATAATTATAAGTATCTGGAGATCCATCACCACAACAATTATCGTTAATAACCTTATTGATACAGTTACAAGCGGAAATATCATTTGTGCATGATGCAGTTTCATTTGCGCTCTTGATTTGATTATTATCCAAATCACAGAAACCGACAGTGGCGCCAGTAGGGATATAGCAATCACAAGCGGTAATATTTTGCGTGCAGGCTTTCGTATTATCTTGCTCACAAACTTTCACCGTCCCGCAAGTTGGGAAACCTTTCAGCGTACAATCAGCTTTGCAATAAGTATCTTCAACGTAATCACAGACAACTTTGGAAGCAATGTCAGAACCAGTGACCGTAGTAGAACTCGCCACTTCAACAACCCCCATTGGTTTACCTGCTACTACTGAACGAACCATCTTCTTGCAATTAGTTCCAACTAAATCACATTCTTCTCCGGCTTCTTTTGTACCATTTCCACAAATAGCGTCAGTTATTTTAACACCATTATTTTTAGGATATTTACTGCCAACATTCAAACATTGAGCATCAATACCATATTTAGCGTTTAATTGACCATAATCTTCGTCCTCGCCTGATTCAAGAATTCCATTGCCGCAAGTGAATCCGGCGGCGGCTGAGCCGAGACGTAAACAACTGTCAGTGGAACAACCGGCACCGCCATCGCACTCTTCTCCAACCGAGGTATCAACAGTCTTGTTGCCGCAACAATTGGAAGTGGTGCCATAACATTTGGCAGAACCTTTCCACAAACATTTATCAGAACAATTTGTGCTTGTGCTATCACATTCTTCACCAACTTCAACAATATTATTACCGCAAACCGCGCCCCAAACTTTGGAACCTTTATTTAAACAATTATCACCGCAGGCCGTGGAAATTTCCGCGCCATAGGTGGTTTTGAAAATTGAAATTAATAATCGATGATTGGAATTACCTACTGGATCAGCGACAGCTGGATCAGCTGTAGAGGAAACATTATCCAAAATCAAAGCTCTGGTTCCAGGACTCGCCTGCCAGTTCCAGCTGTAATCATAGGCATTTAATTTTTGCCCGGACGGACTACAAACATCGGGAGCGGTGATTGGCGTTCCTGAATAGGTAATTTCTTCACCTGCAATAGTAGAGATATAAGTAGCCGGATCAATTACCACCTTTTCCGGCTTACAAGTGGCCTGACCTTCTTTAGTTTTGAATATCCAACTGAAAGCGTTAAAGGCCGAATTAGAAGATGCCGCAACTGCCGCTTTATCTAAACATTTTGTACAAGTTGCTGGGAAATTACATTGACAATTATCCGAGCCGGCCACACAACCGGTTTTTTCTTGAATGGAACATATCTCAGGACAAACCAGGTTGACCGCAGGACAATAATTTTCCAAACTATTTACCGGCATACAAGTACAACCTGAAGAGCTAGTTGAACATGACTGCTTAATATTTTCTTTACACACCAAGATCTGAGAGGCAACACGGCAAGTACAAGCCGTAATACTCTCGGTACATTCTTGAGTGGGTAATTCAGCGCAATGTTTCTTTTTAATACACGGACCCAAAGTTTTCGTTTCATCCGCAGTCGTGGCTGGATCATTTACAGCATCGACAAAACATTTGGTAGTTGGAGCAAATTGATAGGTACCGACTTCACGACAATCACAACCAGTAGATGAAGCTGTACATTTAGTCCCAGGATTTTCAAAACAAGCTTTATCAGCATTACAAGTACAAGCCGCGACATTATAACCATCGCAAGCTTTAGTCACATCTTCACGACAGAATGATGCTTCAATACAAGTACAGTCCAAAGAATTAGCCGTACATTTTCTGGTAATATCACCCTTACAATATTTTTGACAAGTTTTTTGAGAGGCATCGCAAGTGGATGAAGTAGAACAGTTACAAGCCGATGAAACTTTATTAGCTTGAGGTAATGCCACAAGATAATTATTACAAGTCGTCAATGCCGCTGTCCCAATAAAATCTTTCTTAACCACGGCTTGACAAGTAGCTTCACAAACTTCAGTCTGTGTCGGCAAAGTAAAACCACTCACTTCAGTTTGGATCAAAGCTTTATTCAAAATAACTAAAGATTTTATGGTATCAGTGGTCTTAAAGTTATTGGCATAATTTTGTCCCAAATATATCCAATCAGGACTCACCGGTGTCCAGGCAGTTGATTGATTGGCGATTTGATTACCGTTTAAGAAAACTTTAACATTACCACTAGTCGCTGAAATTGCCAAAGTATTTTCAACATTCACATTCCAATATGGTTCATATGCTCCCCGAGTAATGTAAAAATTAGTAGCCCCCATAGCCACTCTCAAATCATAAGACTTGGTATCTGAGTTGGTACTGTCATATTTTACAATAAAAATACGATCCGTATTGGTGCCATTTTTTACCGTATCCATCAAATAATAAGTACTCCCAGTAAAGACTTCTCCCACTCCATGCTTAGGAATAAACTTCATGATAATCGACAATTCATTCTTGCCATTCAACAAGTTCGAGATATTCCTTCGCGCTCCGGCTGTCCCGTTGAAATCAATACCATTGTTTAATGTCAACGCCCCGGAAGTCGGAAGCTTCACCCAACCATTTGCGGTGAACTTGGTGACATCTTTAAAATTATCTGCTAATAACGGTTTGTAATCTTTACTAATACCAAGCGGTTCAAACTGACCATTACCGCAACAACTAGCAGTCAACGAAGAACTGCAAGCAGTTAGTCCCACTAACTTGCAATCAGCGGTACAGTTTGGCGTATTTTCCACTTTACATTCGCAATCAGTATTGGTTGGAGAATATGAACATGCAGTCTTGGTTGTCTTACTTAAACAAGTGGCTTCGCACTCTTCTCCACTCTCCAAGACGCCATTACCACAAACATTGGCAGTTATCGCATTCGTACTATAATTCAAATTTTCCAACCGTTTATTGCTGGTGCTTAAAATATTTCCCATGATTACCACACGGTAATAAGAAGCCGGATCCAAATCTGGATTAGGACTAATCTTTAGTTGATTACAATCAGTACTGGAACCAGTCTTCATGTCACAATCAATTTGAGAAATTGCGGCTGGAGGAGCCAAGAGGTTGACATCACCTGAAGACGGAATCAAACACTTCGCATCATTACATTTATACAATTTTACATTAGCAGAATTTTGATATAAATCATTCTTTTTAATTTTTGTTGAGAACAAGGCGCCCAGTTGCGCATTGCAACAAGCTTGATCGCAGTTCGGCCAATATTCCAAGACATAAGGAGCCAAAAACTTCACCGCCAATTGAGCTGTATCACTGAAAGTCGTCTCACCAATAATAGCCTTCGCTTTTATCTCTGCCGGTTTATCTCCGGTTTCCGGTTCAATGGTTCCGGCCACAGCCGCCGCATTCAAACCATAAGTGGCATTTATATTTCTATCTTCATTCGCAACGGTTATTCTTTCCAATTTATCCGGAGATGAATTTTCTTGCTTGCTCCAATCCCATGCATACCCGGTAACTTTCAGAATGGCGCAATTATTCGCTTGACCGCTGACCGTGTATTGTTGAGTTTCATCTAACTGTTCAATCACTCCTTCAGCCGGACTAACTAACGCATTGGAAAGGGTGCAGTTTGTGCTAGAAGTATGGAATGACCAACTATAGGGACTGGTCATGGTCACAAGTTTACCCTTAGCATCATAGGCGCCAACACCAGCCGGGACTTCTACTCGATACCAAGTATTAGGTTGAAAATTATATGAATTTAAGGTTACTTGAGTGACCTCCTTGCCATTCAACGTGCTGGTTTTATAGAACGAACTGGTAGCCGCTGGTAAAGTTAGTTGAGTTTTCGTACAATTTGTATCACAAGTATTCAAATTGCACTGTTCTCCTGCCACGCCGCATTGACGAACTTCCACTTTCTTACCAATCATGGAAGGAATATCCATCTTCATGTTAAAAGTAAAACTAGCCCAACCATTGGGACATGCATTTTCTTCCATATTGGACGGTGATGGTGACTCATCCACTTCTGATAAGACACATTCACGTTCAATAATTTTCGGCACTTGAGGAATAGCGCCAGTACTGAAATACCAACCGAACTGGCAACTGGTGGCAGTTAATTGACATTGAGCAGTCGCGGTACAAGATTCACCATTACAACATACTTGCCCTGCTCCACAACTATTGGCAGAACACTTACCGACTTTAAACAAAGCAGTATTACTTTTAATATTGCCTGACATACTGGTAACCACTTGAATATCACCAGTAGCCACATTGGCTGGTAAAATCAAGCCGGAAATTTCCGTATCTTTCCAAACTACTTTATTCAAATTCATGTTACTAGCACCAATATTATCCGAAACACCGCTAGTATTTTTGAAAGTTATTTGCTTATTACTATTTATCGTGCCCGTGGTTTCATCGCCAAAACCAGAACCTTGAATCTTGATCAAAGTTCCCGCCGGACCATTGTCTGGGGTAATGCGACAAATACCGGGAAGCACTGCCAAAGCACTATCCACTTCAAACTTCTTCGAATCTGTGCCAGCTGTACCGGTCACTTGAATACTATAATCATTACTATTACCCAAATTACTCGGGACTTTTATAATAATTTGATTTTCTGTCCAATTGTCTCCGCACGCCGCATCAGCCAAAAATCTATCTGTACCTTTGATAAAATAAACTGTTCCACTTTGCCCAAAATTCGCACCTTTAATGGTGACTAACTGACCGCTAGGACCTTTATCTGGCGAAACGCTATCAATTTTTAAAGTGTTTTGTTTAGCTAAAATATTAAAATAAACCACGTTGCTGTATGTGTTTGTTCTTGATAACTGAACTGGAGATTGTCCGACTGCAAGGTTTGGAACTTTAATTGATTTAATTTTCTTGTCCGCACTATCAAAAGTGTAAGTAGTTTCAGTATTACCAAACAAAACTTTGGTTGCGGCATCAAAATTTTCACCTGTTGCGACCGCAGTACTCCCTGGTTCTCCACTAGCCTTGCCACCCACTTCATTATTAACTGAACACAAGCCCAGCCAATCAGCTCCAGTCGCAGAAATTGTCATACTCCCCTTCCAACCAGGAGAATTAGCATCACTGGTATCATTATATCTTCCACCTGCTTCAATCTTCACTGGACCGTTAACTGCTGTATTCGGCACTTTAACGATCACTTGATCGTTGAACCAACTTTGACTGGCACCGCAGGCCAATGAAGCTTCTTGTCCGCCAATGTAAACTTTACTATCAGATTTATATGAACCGAAATTTTTTCCAAAAATTGTAATAAAAGAATTTTTCGCCGCCGTGGTTGGTGACACACTATCAATCACCGGCCATGGCCAAGATTTACACTCAGAAAAACAAAATTGAGCTTGATATTTGGCATCGCAAGTAGTAGGTGTTCGTTGTTTGCAATCAGTGACTGTCGTAGTTGGATTACAACTATATAGACCGGAGACCTCAGAGCCTGTCAAAGCACGATCATAAAAAGCAAAATCATCAATTGTTCCATTGAAATCTACAGAAGTAGTTGCATTCGTACCTAAATATAAGTTTTTGCCATTTGACAATGAGTTGGTAACACTATTTCCGGTATATTTTAACACTCCATTTACATATGTTCTTACCGTACTTCCATTTTTTACAATAACAAAATTGGTCCAAGTATCTACCCAGTTATCAGTAGTACCATTGCTTCCGAGACTAAAACTTCCATATCTTCCAGAAGCGGTCGCCGCGCCAATTGGCTGGTCATAAACTCCACCATACAAATATTTTGGACTAGTAGCATAACCTATAAAATAACCAGGCCCATAACCATAAAAATATGCACCTTTAGCCACCACACCAGCAGAGGCTTTAAAACCTTTTGACTTAGCCCAGACTGACAAAGAGAAATCTCCGGTATCTACATTTAAATTATTCCCAAAATCCACATAATCTTTCGCCGTATCTGTACCATTAAATTCCAAAGCTTTCCCATATTTACCATCGTCAGTCCATTTCGCATTATGAATAGTGCCTTCAACTTCGCCAATTAAATCTTTCACCGTAGTGCCTGTACCAGCGTTGAAATCCCAATAATGCGTTGGGCTATTAAAATGACAAACTAAAGTATTGGTAACTGGATCACACGGTCTGCCTTGGTTATCTAAGTTTCCATGATAGCAAGCATTCACACACTTTTCACCGCAAACGCATTGCCCTGGAGTAGTGCAAGTACCACATGGCACCTCACATTGAGGTAATGAACAGTCAAAAGTATTGGTTCCAGTCGCAAAACAATTAGTTGAAGCAATTAAAAACGGATCAGTCACCGAAGTCTCATTCCCCACCACATCGGTAACGGTAAAGCTGGCGGTTTTATTTCCAATTGTCATCCCAGTAGTTGGTGAATATAAAGCACTGGCATAAGTTAACGGTTCACCGGTCGGATTAATCGTTTGGCAAGTGCCTCCCAGTCCGGGACAAAACTCGATAGATTCAATCCCACCATCATCAGTCGCGGCTACATTCGCCGTCATTTGATTGCCTAATTTAATAGGATCGCCAATCACGCCAATAGTGGCAGTTGGGTTCTTCGTATCGCAAACAGCTGAAGTCATAAATTCAGCTGAAAAACAATAACCACTTGGTTGATTAGGACAATTTGGTTGACCACCGCCAGAATCTTTTAAGCCTAAAACTTCTACCAGATATTTAGTATTAGGTTCAAAACAGCCTGTCGCTTGGCATGTTACCGGACATGTTCCACTCGGAGTATAAATTATTTTGTTGCCTTGAAAATCTAAACTTCCTGCCACTTCAGTTTTGGTGCCATCGACGGCTACGGAATAAACTTTAATTTTTGATTTGGCATCAGCGAAATCATTATCTTCTAACGGAGCTTTACTATTTGGAAAAGAAACCGTAGCTCGAGAATTTATCGGTTTATTCTCTCCCGTTGGAGTGACAGTCATATTATAACCAGAAGATCCTAATCCGCCACCATTTCCACCTCCACCGTTGCCACCACCATTACCGTTACCATTGGTAAAACCAGTAGCATCATTAAAACTGGAAATTATAAAAGAAGTAATGGCAAAAGCAGAAACAATTATCACTAAACCAATCACGCTATTAATAATTACTTTCTTGGCTGTATCAATCTTCTTGTCTTCACCACCATTGGTCATGTATAGGAAACCACCATAGATAATCATGCAAACCAAAACAATAGCCACAAAGCCCAAGAAGACTCTGATAATATTGGCAATAATCACTTTCAAATCACCGCCACCCAGACTGACATTCTGACCCACATTAGCGACGCCTTCATTAATAACTGATTGACCGAGTGCAATATTGGCAAAGGAAAAGAGCAAAAAACCCGCTACAATCAATGCCAATAATTTTTTATTTTGTTTAAACATTATCGTGATATTTTATTTCAATGTAAATATTATGGTTTGGAAATAGAATACGGGCAGGTTGGTCCAGACTGTGGAGTTAAACCAGTCGCTGGATAAACTGCACAACAAGCCTTCCCAGTAGTTTGCGGACTACAAGCTGTACTTGAGCCTGTCGCACCACCACAAGGATTAAAACAATTACCCAGCATGTCTTGTACTTTAGAAGTTATCAAAGGATTATAAATTGGAGCCTCGCCTTCATTCACAGGACTAAAAGCACCGTGATTTATCATCAACTTTTTATCATTAGTGAAACAGAAATGAGACACACCATCAGCCGCCACTTGATCCGGGCAAGCTAAAGTCGCAGTGTACCAACCATTCCAAGCAGATGAAGTAATATAGGCATTGCTATTTGTCGTAGTGGAAGGATCCAATGATTTATTAAATGTTCCGCTAACTTCAGACAAGGAGGTAACGCCTGAACTAGCATCAGCACCAATGGTCGGAGTCACACTGACCAATTTTGGTGGAATTAAATCAACCAAATCTGAAGTTTTGAATCTCCAAGTAAAAATATCAAATTCAGCTTTCGTGTTGTCCCTACCATTAGTTTGTCCGTTTCCCATTCCAAAAGCGGAACGACCAGACACTGTTTTCGTATCCAAAGCATTCATAGCCGCGTCAATAATACCTTGAGCAGGATAAGTAGTCGCAGTGGGTCCAATTTGATTGATTAAATTTGCCACTGGAACTGAAAAAGCCTTTCCATCAATCGTGGCATTTTTTGGTAAACAAGTCAGAGGATCTCCGCAAGAATTAAATTGCACACCAGTATCACAAGGATCACTCGGCCGAAAGATTAAAGATTTATAACCATTGGATAAATACAAATTACCGTTAACTACTACCCCACTATCCTGAATAACCAAAGCCTCGGCCGTACCAACATTGGTTGTCTCTCCCAAGGTCACATTCACCGGCGGAATAATTGGTTCACTAAAATCAATTCTCACGCGAGAATTTCTCGGATAACCAGCATTGCCCGCTTCATCGCTTAACGCAACAGGATTACCAGCCGCATCCACCTCCACCGGATAAACACCAGTTACAAATGGCGGAGTCGTATCTATATAAGTATTGGTAATAAAATCCCAAGAATACATTTTTATATTCTGTGAATTGAATACACCCTTATTGCTTTGCAAATTGACAATGGCATTTTCCAATTCCACCAAATAGGCGGTATCATTTACCGCACTGCCCAAATGAGTATCAGGAGCGTAGCCGTATGGATTGAAAACAATAGTGCGGAAATCCGGAGTGACAGTCACCTCATCGTCGGAGTTTCCTCCGACTAAATCAGCGTCAGCCGGTGGATTACCTCGCCATTCATTACAAATTTCTGGTTTTAATCGATTAGCCTCCGAGAAATCACTTGGCTTATTGGCAGTGGCGGCATAAGTCGAATCGCAAGTTTCATAAATTTTCATCGCCGCTTTATTCACCTGACCTTTGCATACTAAACTATTGGCCGGATCTGGAGTAACAGTTGCACAAGTCGCACCTGAACATTTAACGGTCGTGCTGGTTCCCTCATAACATTTAATACTGGCAGCGGTGATAACGCTGGAAGGTTTAATGGGATCAATAAAAGTCACTAATAAAACTGTATTGCGTGGCACGGTCATTCCCACTCCAGGATAATGATCTTGCAACACCCGACCCAATCCACTACTCCCCAATCCTGGTGGTGTGTAAGTATATTGTTTGGTGGTAGTATTGGTCAAACCAGTAATTTCAGATAATTTTGAAATGATAAAGCTGACGATTGAAAATGACAAAATAATAATTGCTAAACCAATGACCGCATTTTTAATAATGCTTTTCGCTTTTTTAATACCCGCATCCTCGCCCTTCGACGTCATGTAGATAAAACCGCCGTAAATAATAAGACTCACCGCCACCAAACCCAGTACTCCCAATAGAACATTGATAATATTAGCAATAATAATTTTCGGATCAGTGTTTTTTAACGGGGTTACCGCTAACGCTTGATCAGTAGTATTGATAATATTTTGTTGAGCGAAAACGACTGGTGCAAAATAAAAAAAGACCACCAGCAACGTTATAACCGAAAGGAATAACGCGGTTGTCTTTTTATGACGCGATATTGATGCTGTGATGTTTTTCATTGATTTGTTTTTATTTGAGAAACTTATTAACCAATTAACCTTCAGCCAAAACATTCTTCACCATTTCACTAATGCGTTTACCATCAGCCGCGGGACCAACCGCTTTTACCGTCGCACCCATCACTGCCCCGAAATTACTTTTAGTTGCCTCTGGTAAACTAGCTCGTATGTCTAAAATTTTATTTTTCAAAGCTTCATCACTCATCTCTGCCGGTAAATAAACTTTCAACATTTCATATTCACGCGTTTCCTGCGCTGCTTGTTCGGGTCTATTTCCCGTGATGAAAGCTTCACTCGCTTCCTGCCGCTTTTTCATTTCCGTACGGATAATTAAAATCACGTCGCTCTCATCGAGCTCTTTCATCTTAGCAATAGCTTGATTTTTAATTGCTGATTTCAACAAACGCAAAGTGGCCAAGCGTTCCACTTCTTTATTTTTCAACGCTTGGGAAAAATCTTGTTCTAATCTTTCTTGTATTGTCATAACAAATGAGCCTCCAAACTTATGGTTTAGATTTCTGTTTTCATTATAACATAAATCGGCCGAACCACCAAGTGACCCGACCGATATTATGTTGATAAAAATTTTTGAGTACTAGCGTCGGTATGAACGTTCTTCTTCTTTCAAACGTCCGATCTTTTTCAAATATTCATACTCGGCTTTTTTGCCCAAGCGCATCAAAGCGGATTGACGTTTAATGCCTTTAGATTCATCACGTTTGTGAAAACGGACTTTCTTGAATTGCAACAAAACGCCGGATTGCATCACGCGCTTATTAAAGCGGCGAACAAACGCTTCGAAACTTTCACCTTTTTTTCTCTTCGATTCGACCATATGTGGTCCTCTCTTTCTAGATATTTATTATTATAATAATTAACAAACATTGATCATTGACCATTGAACATTGATCATTTCCGCCGAAGGCGGATCCGCCTCTGGCGGAGATCACGGAAAACTCAAATAAATTCCTATTCCTTCCCCTTTTCTCTTTATTCTCATTTTCTCTTTATACTCATTCAACTAGCTCGCCAAAATCTTCTTCCGCAACTCATTCACCACTTTCTTGATATTTACCACTTCTTGAATTCCGCTTTCAACATCACGCATCAGAATAGTACCATCAACTACCTCTCTTTGTCCAATAATCAAAATAATCTTGACTCCCAATTTTTGCGCTACTTCCAGCTGAGGTCGCAAAGCATCTTTGGAAAAATTCGCTACCACGGAGAAATCCGCTTCGCGTAATTCTCGGACAAATTTCATGGCCTCACGTTTAGCTTGTTCAGATAACTGAGCTAAATAAACCTGAGGTGGCATAAATTTGGGCAGTTCAATCTTTGCATTTTTAACCACATTTATCACCTGTTCAACATTGAATTTAATCCCTGCAGCCGGAGTAGCTGGCCCAGACAACATTTCGCTTAAATAATTGAATCTTCCGCCTTCAGCCAAGAAACTATCTGCCATTTCAATTTCTTCACTACGATGATAAATTCGGTAGACAGTACCATTATAATAGGCTTTGTCCGGTAACACTCGCCCATCGATCACATAATCAATCTTCATCTCATCCAGAGCTTCCAGGAACTTGAATAAATGATTATGGCAGGTTTCACACAAATAGTCAACTACCTGAGGAGCGTCCTCCAAGTGTTTCTGACATTTTTGGTTAGTGCATTGCAAGAATGCATATGGGTCTTTCAACGCTTTGGAACGACACTCGGAACATACTCCAGCTCTGCGACTTTTCACATAAGTACCCAAAGCCTTGGTATATTCAGAACGACAAGACAAACAACCGAGACTATTAACTCTAACTTGAGGTTTTAAACCCAAACTTTCCAAACCATAAGCCGTCAAGAAAACCAACTCAGCATCCACACTGGGTGAAGTGGAATTATAAATTTCAAATCCATATTGGTGCCATTCTCGAGTCTTGCCATCAAACGCTTTGCCCTGAGAAAAGACTGAACCATTATACCAGTATTTATTCGGTGGCGTTTGAGAAGATTGATTGTGTTCCAGATAAGAACGCATTACCCCAGGAGTAAAATCCGGGCGCATCATTAATTTCTCACTACGATCAAGAAAGATAACTCCATCATTTTTTACAATCGGATTATTTTTTCCCAGCACATGAGAATACAATTCAAAACGTTCCATGGACGGCACTTCAACTGAAACAAAACTTAAGTCATTGGCCAGCTGGCGGAAATTGTCCGCAATAGTTTTCCAATACTTATTTTCAGAGACCAAAACATCACGCATGCCTTTGGCCGATGGTGGCAATTTAATTTTTTTTACTTGCTCGATCGGCTCTTCAGTCTTTTTTCTTCGTGGCATATTTTTTTATTTCAAATTAACCTTATTTAAATTCAAATTATTTTTTTTCAAATTGAGAATAATCTACTCCTCCAAAGACCTTCAGACGATCAATGGGCCAGCCGCGTACCCAAACTTTACCGACAATTAAATCCTTTTTCACAGGACCAAAAATTCGGGAATCCATACTATGTTCGCGATTATCTCCCAGAACATAATATTCATCTTCACCCAAAGTCCAAGTCCGATCACCCGTGGTTTTGGCATCTACTCCCAAATATTGAGATTCACTTAATAAATATTTTTTTTCGCTGTCCGGCGCGTAAATAAAGACATAACCATCGCGCACTTCCACCTTCTCACCAGGTAAACCAATCACACGTTTGATAAAATATTCCGCCGGATTCTTAGGATAATGAAAAACAATTATATCACCGCGCTCAATAACATGAAAACGATAGGTAATTTCATCTATAATCAAATACTCCTCATCATGAAAATTGGGCTCCATGGATTGACCTTTCACATAAAAAGGTTGAATCAAGAAATATCGAATCGGTATAATGATCGCTAATGATAGACATACTACTTTCACCAGATCCCATATAAAATAAACTGCTCGCTTTCCTAAGCTGAGCTCTTCTTGTTCCTCTTCAAAATTGTATTGCTGCAAATGGTCACGAAGTATCATAGATTAATGAAATACTAACATAATTTGATTTAAAAATCAACCTCAATTAACGAGATTATAACACAAAAGCCAACTCGACGCAAATATACGGCTAAAATCAGTCAAAACGCTTGCAAATAATCGTAATTCATTATATAATAATTCAAGTTAGAACTAAGATTTCCAGGGATTTACTTAGTTTTATTTTTTATTATTCAGAGCCAATATCCCCTACCAATAACAAATCGGCTACGTATCTACGAATATAATCATTTGAATTGATAATCCGTCAGAAGTATTCCGTATTCGTTGATTCGTAGCAAATACCTGCCTGCGCAGGCAGGCGTCATTCGTAGCTCTAACTGTTAGAATTATTGATAATCAATTTTTGGAAGAAATTCGTAAAAATTCGAAATTAATTCGTAAATTCGCAATGCTCCATGAATAACCAAAACTTTTACGATAACAATATAAATTTACTTGAACAAACAGATAATCAGAATCCTCAAGGCAAGAAGTTCAAGATCAGCAAGTTCATTATATATCTATTCACCATTCTGTTGATTACTTTTTTAATTTTCACCTACCAAGTTTTATTTACCAATACTAGCCTCATGGATACTCTGGGTGGTAAGAATAGCATTTTCAAACAACTCACAATTTTAGCCCGTGGAGGAGCAGAACTTCGAGGCATGAAAGAAGACCGAATAAATATTTTGCTCACCGGCATGGGGGGCGCTGGACATGACGGTCCTTATTTAACTGACACCATTATCCTTGCTAGCATTCAACCGTCGACCAACCGCATTGCTTTCTTCTCTATTCCCCGAGATCTAGCCGTCGAAGTTCCTGGCTATGGCAAAGAAAAAATAAATTATTTGAATCATTACGGAGAAATGAATGACCCCAGCAAAGGTGGCGAATACGCCAAGGACCAAATCTCCAAACTTTTCGATATCCCAATTGATTACTATGTTCGTTTAGATTTTAATGGTTTTGAAAAAATTATTGATGATTTAGGTGGTATAAAAATAAATGTAGAACGAGGTTTTATTGATTATCAATTCCCAGCACCAAACTTTGCTTTTCAAGTGGTTTCATTTGAACCAGGATGGCAAACCATGGATGGTGATACAGCCTTGAAATATGTTCGTTCTCGCCATGGAAACAACGGTGAAGGCTCTGACTTTGCTCGCAGTCAACGTCAACAATTAGTTATCACCGCTGTCAAAGATCGTGCCCTATCCTATCAAACAGTCTTTAACCCCAGACAATTAAGCAAACTTCTGGAAGCTGTCGGCAGTCATGTCCGGACTGATATGGAAATCTCCGATATTGTAGCTTTATATAAACTTAGCAAAGATTTAAAATTAAACGATGCCCGTAATGTAGTCTTCGACGATCGACCAAATGGATTTTTAGTGGCTAACAATCTCGAAGGCTCATACATGTTAGAACCCCGTGGTGGAAACTTCACTGAAATGCAATACGCTATTAAAAACGCTTTTCAAGAAAACACGCAAATTCAAAAAGAAATTAATCCTATCAGTGTAGAGATTCGCAACGGAACAGAAGTGAGTGGTCTGGCTTTTAAACTTCAAGAAAAAATAAAACAAGCCGGAGTCAAGGTTATCAAGATTGGCAATGCCCCAACTACTGATTATACCGAAACAGTCATTTATCAACTTTCCCCAGACTCCAGCCAAGAAGCTATTACTGAAGTGCAAAAAAATATTTCCGGACGTATTGAAAAAATTATTCCCGAATGGGTCAAATCTGACGCGGAATTAACCACCGAATTCTTTATCATCATAGGAACTGACAATGAAGGGTTATCAAACTAAGTGATCCAAGCACCAAGATATAAATCCCAAATTCCAAGACCTAAGTAGGAAATTTAATTTAAACAAACTTCCTTCCCCCTTCTCTCCCGTCACCCTCGTTTCTCCTGTCTCTCCTTTCATCTTGTCTCTCTTTATTCTCTTTATTCTCTCATTAACTCTTTATACTCTTCTCTATGTCTATCTCATTAAAAGAAAAAAAACTGCCCAAAGTGGCGCTCATAGGGCGTACCAATGTTGGCAAGTCAACAATTTTCAATCGTCTCACCGAAGAAAAAAACGCCATCACTTCTCCGATTGCCGGGACTACCCGCGATCGTAAGCTGGGCGAATGCGTCTGGATGGGTAAATCATTCATCGTTATTGATACCGCTGGCATGGATATGTCGACGGAAGAACGCATTGACCGTGAAGCCATTGCCAAGGCAAAATCAACTTTAGCTGAAGCTGATTTAATTTATTTTGTCCTGGATGTTAATCACGGCATACTACCTCAAGATAACGAATATGCCAAAATGTTGCGAGCGGCTAAGAAACCAGTCATCGTCATTGCCAATAAAGCTGATGGTCCGAAAAAATTAGCCTTCACCAACGAATTATACGCCTTAGGTTTTGAAACTGTTATTCCAATTTCCGCTGTTACCGGTGTCGGCACCGGCGATTTACTTGATGCCACGCTCAAAGCTTTGAAAAAGAAAAAAGCTAAGAACTATGAAAGTTTTGAAGATAAGTTAATCAATATTGCCATTGTCGGGAAACCAAACGTAGGCAAATCTTCTTTGTTAAATGCTATTGCTGGAGAAAATCGCGCCATTGTCAGTGATGTGGCAGGAACTACTCGTGACTCACAAGATTTCACTGTTATTATTGAAAATAACAAAGAAAAAAAATATTTGAACTTCGTGGATACAGCCGGCATTCGTCGTCGACGTAAATTAGGCAGTCGCGTGGAAAGTATTAGCGTGAAACAAAGCTTTTCTGCGATTGACCGTGCTTCGATTGTTTTATTTGTGATTGATGCCAATGAAAATATTGAATCTGCAGAGAAACATATTGCCGAAGCTTTGATCAATGGTTACAAGAGTGTAATCTTTGTTATCAACAAATGGGATTTAGTCGAAGACAAGGATATCCATAGTGATAAAAAGTTTTTAGATTTTATCGGACGAAACTTCCCGTTTTTAACTTGGGCGCCAATCGCCTTTGTTTCAGCCAAGACCGGCCTTCATATTACAAAATTGATTAATTTAGTCCTTGAAGTAAACGATACTCAACAAAAAAATATTCTTAACAAGGATTTGGATAAACTATTGGAATTTTTGGTCAAGAAACAAGCGCCTCGCAAAACTAAGGGTGTCAAAGCGCCTTTCATTTACACTATTCGACAAAAAGCTGTGCGACCGCAAACCTTTGAAATCGTCACCAGTCAACCGAAAAATATTCATTTCTCTTATCTGCGTTTTATCACCAATGAACTGCGCTCTCGCTTCGGTCTCTATGGCGTAGGTATTAAACTCTATACCGAACGCTTTAAACCAAAAGGCAAAGCCAGTGAGGGTGTCGAAGAATAATATGAAAATCATTGTCGGGCTCGGTAACCCGGGCAAACAATATTTGCACACACGACACAATGTCGGTTTCCAGCTGGCTGATTATTTGCAATCTGCTTGGCAATTTGGCGATTGGCACAAAGACAAAAACTTTCACGCTGATGTCAGCGAAGGCAATTTGGGCACAGAAAAAGTCTGGATTGTTAAACCAAACACTTTCATGAATGAATCAGGCCAAAGTGTCGGTGCTCTCGCCCACTATTTCAAGCTAGCGCCCATGGATATTATTGTTATCCACGATGATATTGATTTAACTTTCGGCAGATACAAAGTACAACATGACGTTTCCAGCGCCGGTCATAATGGAATCAAATCAATCATTGAAAAGCTAGGCAATCAAATGTTTCATCGCATACGAATTGGAGTGGCAAAAGAAGACAAAGACAAACAAGGAGACACTGCCGACTTTGTCTTGAGTAACTTCAGTCTTATGGAAAAGCTTAAGCTTAAAACACTGAGAGACTCCATCAAAGACGAAATCGAAAAATTGATTTAAACAAAAATCCTCCGCTCTGCGGGGGATTTTTTAGTTCATAAGTTTATAAGTTTCTAAGTTCTTCAGTTAATCATACTTACACACTTATAAACTTACTGACTTACAAACTCAAAAAAAAATCCTCACCCTTTTACTGCTTACCAGCGCAACGATGACAAGCAAGCTTGCCAAAGCAGACTGATGGGGTACTGGACTAGCATAGGAGGGGGATACTAGTCGCCTCCCAGCTGATAAGCATCAAAAGATTGAGGACACATACACCTTATCAAATCCGGCTTGAGTGTCAAGGGAACAACTTGAACACAAAAATTGTGCAAATACATTGAACAAGGAATATTGATCATTTCCGCCGAAGGCGGATCCGCCTCTGGCGGAGATCACGAAAAAATCAATCGTAAATTCCAACAATAACTAACCAAATTCGAATTACTCTTTACGATAAAAGTCCATCCCCTCTGTCGTGCTGAGCCTGACGAAGCATACAGAGGGAATATTATTCTTACACCCTTCGTCAAGCTCAGGGCGACAGAATGATTATTACTATTGTTTTGTTATTTTTTTGCCTTAATCTCTTTATTCTCTTTAATCTCTTTATCCTCTCCTAATCTCTGTGCTATAATTAAAGACATGGAAACTCAAGAACTCAAATACTGGGTAGCTCTAAACCGCTTCAGCAAAGCCGGTCCGATTCGGTTCAAAAAAATCTACACTTCATTCCCCGACCTCGAAACGTTTTGGAAACATGCGACCTTGCAGGATATTCTCGAAGCTGGTTGGGAAGAAAATATTGCCATGGAGTTTTTTTCTCGAAAAAATGAAATTAACCCCGAGAATGAGCTTGCCATCATGGAAAAACATCAAGTCAAAGCTATTACTATTCTCGATTCTCATTACCCGGTATTATTAAAAGAAATCTATGGCGCTCCCCCAATTTTCTATTACCGAGGTTCTATTGAAAATCTTTCAACTTACACCCTGGCGATTGTTGGCACCAGGAAACTTTCCCCTTATGGACAACAAGTCACAGAAAACTTAGTTCGTGAGCTAGCCGGTAGCGGATTAACCATTGTTAGCGGTTTAGCCCTAGGAATAGATACTATCGCTCATTTGTCCGCCATTAAACATAATTTGGAAACTGTGGCAGTTCTAGGATCCGGATTGGATGAGCGAAACATTTATCCATCTTCAAATAGACAACTGGCCAGAGAAATCATGGCGCAAAACGGTTTGTTAATTTCTGAATATCCAGTTGGCACCATGCCATTGAGATACAATTTCCCGCTTCGTAACCGAATAATTTCAGGCTTATCAAAAGCAACGTTAATTATTGAAGCAGGAGAAAGTTCTGGAGCTTTGTTAACCGCGAACTATGCTCTCGAACAAAACCGAGAGGTAATGGCTATTCCAGGTCACATTACCAGTCCGACCTCGATTGGCACAAACAATTTGATCAAACAAGGTGCGAAATCAATAACCAAAGTCGAAGATATTCTCGAAACTTTTCAATTACCCTTATTAACACCAGCCCCCAAAGTTCCAGCTAACCTCTCCCCCACTGAAAATACCATTCTTCAACATTTAACCAACGAACCGATTCATATTGATTTATTGTCTAAACAAACCAATCTTTCCATTCAAATTTTAAATTCCAATTTATCATTACTTGAGATCAAAGGTTTGGCGCGAAATATCGGAAACATGAATTTTATAAAAAGTTATTGAGTGGTACATTGGTAATTAGTAAAATAGTATCGTGATATAATGAGAGGTACATTGGTGATTAGTAAAATAGTATCGTAGTACAATGAAAACTTATAAAAAAATACATCCATGTACCATTTTACTCTTTTACCGTTTACTAATTTACCAAATTAAAAACCGTCGCATTTACGACGGATATTTTATTTACATTTATTCACGCATAAGTGAACTCAAACCTTCTAATATAGTTAAAGTAGAACGCTTTTTCATTAGTGCTCTCACCTTGAGAACAATCTGTTGTAAGATCAACCTCCCAATTCTTCTCTGCCAAGGACTGTAAATCAAGTGCACCATATGGGAATTCTTCGCAATTGCACATCAATGTCACTCTTAAATAATTGGGGTCAAACAGAATAATTCCATGATCAATAATATTGTCTTCATCGCTTTTGTCAGCCCAGTACTTACCAGTATATCGAATGGCCATGCGTCCATTCCTTGCTTCAGCATATTCTTCAAAAACCAGAGAACCATGATTATAAATTTCAAACTCATTAAAAGCAATCCATGTCACATATTCTTCCCATGAAATCCGCCCCGTGCTCAATTGCCAACGAAGCAAAAAACCATGAATACCCTTGAAAATTCCCATTATCCCGCCATTTTTAATATACAGAATATACAGAATAGCTAAAGTAACCAAACATAGCACGAAGATTACCGAGACTGTCATGGAACCTCCTTTTTAATCCTCCGAAGCTTCAGCGAAGGAGGATGGTGGTTTTTCTTTTTTGAAATGATTAATGACCGGCATAAATAGGAGGATGATCAGTACACATCAAAATCAGTTCGTCCCGCGTCCTTGGCAATTCCCGTTTCATAAGATTTTCTCGCGATTCATTGATAACAATATGCTCCAAACGATTACACTTTTTATTGAACCAAACCATGCCACGAATTTCAGATTTACCATTAAGAACAGCTTCGAACTTCAGAGCCACTCGATTTTCATCCACAGGAAGATATTCCAAAGAATTCACTTTCACCACAGAATGACCATCCCTAAGAAGAAGATATCTAACACGATCACACACATAGTTAACCAAGTCCGGACCAATCTTATAGGATGAAATAAATCGACGAGTCTTGAACCTCTCCCACCAAATGAAAAGAATCAGACAAATCGCACTAGCCAGGATGGTGACAAATACTCCCCAGATGAAGCCATTATTAAACATGGTGTGGCCTCCCTTGTTGTTTATTAATCACCACAGCCGCAGTCACCACCTCCACAATCGCCACCGAAGTCTCCACCACCGCAATCACTCGACGAATCGCTGGAGTCGAAATCGAAAGATGAATCGCTGTGGCAACAACCAGAATCAAATGACGAATCGAAACTACCACGAGCGTATTTATCATCATCCGAAGAACAACAAATATCAGGACTACCCAGCTCAGGGAAACAATAATCAACCGGCATAGGTGCACACAAGAAATCACCACAGGAAGCATTCCACGGCTGATGATCGAAATGGCCGGTCAACATATCGTAATAGATCCAAGCATAGAAAATATCACCAAAGTCATCCTCCATTTGAGCGCTATAGGCATATTGATTATTGGAAATTCGTTTCGTTTCCAGATACTTTACATTTTTAATAGGACGACCACTCGTGGCTCTCTGTCGATATAACTGAGCCCGAACATAATCTTCCGGAGCAATCTTCTTCCGACGCTCCCTAGCTTCTGCTTCATGAACAACGCTAACTACTTTCCGAATTATCAAAACCAGAGCAATTGCTCCCAAAATAATGCAAATCCACGCACTAAAACTGATACCCATCGTGAGAGCCTCCTTTGCCCTTGTTAACAAGGTGCGTGTTTGAGGTTACTTATGCAAAATGTGATAATAATCTTCAGTTACATCTAACGGCGGATAGCTAAACAGTGGTTCACGCAAAAACTTTTTCAAAGTGAATGGATAAATACGGAAGCAAAAACTTTTTCTTTCCTCAGCATACCACACAAATCCATAAATTGGGCTGCGATCATTATTCGCTACAAACTTCGCGGCTAAACTATTTGGTGTCGGTTCTTCTGTTTCAATGAACAACACTGAAACAATCTCGTTACCCTGATGAGACAACAAAGCTTTCAACTTCAGCATGACATAATCATTCATGGGCAACTTGTTTCGTTGATAAATATTTATGAATCTAGGAATGATTTCGCGACTTAACCGATTGTATAAAACTATTGCCAGAGGCAAAAGAAACACAGCGCAAACAATTACGGCAAAGATGGACACAAAAGGATGATTCATGGCACAACCCCAGCAATTTCATTCACTTCCAACGGCTTTTCAAGTTTGGAAACCACTTTCAAAGTCACTGCTTGATTGCCTGATTTAACAGCCGTTACCTGATATTCGAATTCATCCGGTAATTGTGTTCCATACATATCATAAAAATAATTGGTTACATCTATTGTTACCACTTTCGCATCTTGATAACCAAGCGTTTGCAACTCAGCGGGAATATCGCGACGACCCAAGTCATAATACGGCTTCAGAAACCA
>CAZQEI010000012.1:0-44242 GCA_964592195.1 uncultured Gammaproteobacteria bacterium
AGTCGTAACAAGGCATCCGTAGCGGAAGCTGTGGATGGACCACCTCCTTTCTAGGGAGTATTTGAATGAGTACGTCACTCATTCTCGGTCGCAAGAAAATTTATTTTCTTGAAATAATATAATTCCTGTCACAATTTGTAGGTTTAAAAAAGAAGCGCTTAGCGCTTTTTTTGTTTATTTCTGGTTATTAACTGTTGACTAAATTAATTTTATGTAATATAATACTCACAGGTTTTTAAATGAATTTGGACTTTTTGTTCAGGGAAATTTCCATCCTACCCCTAATACCTAATCGCTTTTCCCTCATCCCTCAAGCGAGGGCGTTTAGCTCCCCGCTGAGCGGGGCAGACAGCCCCAAAGGGGCCCCTTCGGGGTTGGACGTACCTTCGCTAAACTTATTGAATATTTTTTAAGGGCGTTTAGCTCAGTTGGTTAGAGCGCTTCGTTTACACCGAAGAGGTCTGGGGTTCGATCCCTCAAACGCCCACCATGTACCACTCTCTTCGTTCGGGTACATGGCGCAGCCACTCTTACTTTAGAGTTTAAGATTTAGTGCTTAGTATTTTAAAATACGGGCGTGTAGCTCAGTTGGCTAGAGCGCAACACTGATAATGTTGAGGTCCCAGGTTCGATCCCTGGCACGCCCACCATCCTTCGCACAGCGAAGGATGCCCTTCGTAGCTTTCTTGACCTCCGTAGTTTTAACGAAGGAGGTATGCGAAGAAGGGCACGAAATAGTGTGTGCTTCGGATGGCACGCCATCTAATTACCTCATGCCGAGGTAGCTCAGTGGTAGAGCAGAGGACTGAAAATCCTTGTGTCGGCGGTTCAATCCCGCCCCTCGGCACCAGTCATAAAACAGGATTATTTGTAATCGCTGTTTTTTGTTTAATGATTGACAAAACACATGGGAATGTTAAGATACTTTTTCCGATTAACGTTTGTTCCTTACAACCCCCAACAGGGAGGAAAACCAATGACATTAAAAAAGTTTGTTGATGGATTAGGGAAGATACCTAAAGATGAACTAACTCTGAAGCAGAGAGAAGAATTTACTGAAAGCGTAATTTTTCCACCAAATTCAGCATATCAAAGAACTGAAATTTCTAGAGCTGTCTGGCGGGAAGATGCAATAATTCTTGCAATACATGGAAATTTCCCGATGCAGGAAGTACAGGCAAGAGAAAGCCTCTCTGCTTTACTTTTATCTTTGAAACAACGTCGTTTTACTCCAAAAACTTTCAGTGTAGATGCTAAAAATCAATGGTCAATCTCTGGATTTGAAAATGGAAAATCAGTTGGTAGCATGCGTAAAATTAAAATTCGAGCCTCGTATTATACGATTGATAATACAAAATTACGAATTGGATTCACCGCTCAATCTCATGTCATTAATATCGAAGCTGATTTAAACACGCATCAGGTTTCCATTGATGCAGAAGGTGAATATACCTCATTGTTACCGGATATATTTAACCTTATTCATCCGCAAAATGTAACTATTCACTTCACTCCAGAAGATGCTAAAACTGTAATTGACAAAGTGCCTTCTATTACAAGAAAATATCTTGAAAATGCCTTAAAACCCAAAAAACAAAATTACTTAGCCCTATCTTTAGGTGGTATGAGTTTTGGAGAAAAAGAAAATATCAGCATTACCTTATCATCAAATACTGTTGCAGCGCTTGAGTCACTATTGGGAAAATCACTTTTTAGAGATCCCAAGGAGAGAACAACTTGCATCACAAACATGAACAAAACTATTATCTTTACCAAGAACATACTGAAATGCTTGAAATCATTAGTTGCCTTAATCAATAGTTTCCGTCCCGATGTAATGTTTAATCATCCTTTAGTCACTACAGCTGAAGCTAAGTCATTGCTTGAGAAAGAGATGGAAATAGTTCTCGATTCTTTCAAAATTCAAAATTGGTTAATATTTGGTCATAACACTCACATGGTAAGAGGGGGGTTAGTCAAACGTTTAGCAAGTGAGTATTTCCAGGAAGATCTTTGGGGACCGTATGAAGAGATGGAAGCAGATGAATATCTTAAATATTTGATCAGTCGTGGATTTGTTAAGGAAGAAATAACAGATAAAACTATACCGTCAATTGGTTATATTATGAAGCAATGGTATTTGATGAGATTTATACATCAGGCATATTTAAATGATCCAAAAGACCTAGTTGAACAGGTTAGAAACTCTTATGTAAACAAAGCTCCTGAAATCGATATTACTGGTGAGACTAGAATCGACGCCTCTGATATAAAATCGTTAATATTGCCCAACGAATCAACGATGTCTTACCTTCAATTGCAAGAACAAACGAGTGAAGCAGACAATGATATTTCTTTTGAGATAAAGGAAGATAAAACGGTAAGACTATGGGTTCGGTTATCGGTCGAATCTGCAAAATTATTGGATCTCCAAGATAACCTCTGCAATCAATTTGGAATTAATTTTTCCTAAATTATAAAATACAGGCATAAACAATATGCCTTTTTTTAATATTGAATTTAGACCAAAAAACCTATATAATAAGTATTGCCTTATGTTAAAAACCTTTAAGACAGTAAGAAACAAGATTGCCTATAACTTTGGGATTAAATACAGCCAACCAGAACTTTTTTATTTAAAATTAACTGAGCGTTGTAATTTGGCATGTAAAAATTGTGACATTTGGAAATCAGATAATCATACTGAAATGTCTTTGACCAGTTGGAAAAAAATAATATCGCAAATTAAAAAAGTTTCACCTCAAGCCAATATCATAATTTCTGGTGGGGAACCATTTTTGAGCGAAAACTTTTGGCCTTTAATTAAACACATTAAAGATCTTGATTTAAAAGTTACGATTAACACCAATGGCAGTTTATTAACTGATGAAGTTATAAACAAACTGATTCAATATCGAGTAGACAAAGTTGAACTCTCATTATATTCACTTAAAAAGGAAACACTGGAAACAATTCGTGGTTCACAGCTGGCAGGACAAGCGTTATCAGCATTGGAGCGTTTAGTAAAACATGAATTAAACAATAAAATAATGATCGCCTGGTTATTAACAAAATATAATATCGAAGAAACGCCTGAAGCAATTGAATATTTCACTAAACAAAATATTTGGATAAGTTTACAACCACTGGACTCAAATGTTCAGGCACTTGATAATCTTACAATTACAAATTCCGACATTACAAACAATCCGCTTTGGCCAAAAGACAAGGAATCAATAACTCAAACTTTCAATCAACTAATTCGAATGAAAAAAGAAGGATTATTAATATATAATCGTTTATCGCAACTGGAATTAATCAAAGATTATTATCTAAATAACTTAAAAGCAATAAACAAATTGCCATGCTATTGTGGAGTGAAAAATTTTATTGTATCCAGTCAAGGTAATGTACATTTTTGTTTTTCCGGACCAGCCATTGGCAACTTGTTGCAACAATCAGCTCAAGAAATATGGCAATCTGCTAAAGCACAATCAGTTCGACAACAAAACAATCAGTGTTTAAAACCTTGTCGAATAATGAATTGTAACTATCAACCAACATTGACAAAAATGGTAAAGGAGTATATAATTAAGCAAGTTAGTTTGGATAAAATTAACAAGTAAATCGTCGGGGTGTAGCTCAGTTGGCTAGAGCGCTTGGTTTGGGACCAAGAGGCCGAAGGTTCAAGCCCTTTCACCCCGACCACTTAAATAACAGTAATGTTATTTTTTGTTTGCTCAGTTTCCGCCAGAGGCGGACCAGCCGTAAGTTAGTAAGTTCTTAAGTGTATAAGTGAGTAAGTAAAAAATAACAGCGTTGGCTGTTTTTCTGTTTGCTCAGTTTCCGTCAGAGGCCCCGCCTGTCCAGCTATGCGGAGCCTTTGGCGGAGATCACAGAAAATTCACAAAACGCGTTGACTAATTAAAACTTTCATGATAAGGTACCGAGTTCTTTAACAACAAACCTGCTTTGCAGGTAAAAGGAGCGAGTATGGTCGCTAAGCCCAAACTGAAGATGATGAGCGTTTTGCAGGGTAAGCAGTTTACGTTGGAGTGCGTCAAAGGTAATAGGCGTGGACAAACGTGGGTGTTTCGATCTGGAACAGTGGAAGAATACCATGCACAAGGTTACCACCGTTTACGGATTAGTTTAAAAGTGACTGATTTAATCGAAGGTTCACAGGAAGACTGCAAAACTTTCATGGCCTCAGTCGAACGTCAGAACTTTCTAAAGATGGAAGCTGCTATGGACAATTTTTTGAGAGAGAATGAGATCAAAGTTAACCTATTCACATTTCCTAAATTACCAATTGAGATTGGCGGTCAAGAAGAACAATTTATCTGCCGAATTCAAAGCACACCCGAAGCGGAGGCCAAATGCCCGGACTGACTACGAAGCTCTGTGGACCGCTTAGGAAGGGCTTGTTGCCTGTTTCTATAGCAACACTCAAGTTGGCCAAATCAGCTCCAGACTTCGCAATCACGCCAAAGTGCATGGCCACCCAGATCTTTATGACTTTTATCAAAGGATAACGACTGAATTGATCAGTTTTGAAGATCAAATTCATCGGATTCCGCACAATCTATTCGACGTTATTCAAGCAATTAAGTCTGTAATTAGGAAGGAATATACGCCGGTTAAAAAGAAGGTGCTTGAAAGGCATTAAATATGACCCCGATAATCCGGGGTTTTTATTTTACTAAAATTAGCTAAAATACACGACAAACATTGACTATTTTATAGTTTTATGATATTATATCCAGTAAATTCTAGTTAAATTTACGCATTTTTTAATGAGTAAATGAATAATGGGTTTTACACCCAGAAACAAACAGGGGGTGCACCTTGAAAACTCAAAGCATGTTCTCTCGCGTGACTATTTATCTTTTTTTGATCATCGTCCTTAGTGGGCTGAATGGCTGTTTTTCGCGTGCAACTGAAAAGATCGTTGAGATTGGTCATTTATCTGGGGAACTTGCCGCATTAAATGAAGAAGTTGCTCTAAAGAAAGAATATCTTGACCTCATGAATGAATCAAATCGTTTATTGGAAAGAGATATTCAGCTGACAAAAATTATTGTAAATTTGTTGGTAGCTAATTATTATCTAGAATTGATCATCGACTGCCCTGACCCGATCAATACTCAAATTGAAGATGGGCTGTTTCAAGTAGCAATCATGCCGTTCTCGGATACAGAGATCAATAAGCCTTGGATTTTCATCTATCCACGTTTTGATGATAGCGGAACAAAGGTCATTGAATGTCTCATAAATCATAGTGACAACATCGAAGTGTATGTCGACATGAACATTACTGCAACCGATTTGTACTCGTTACCTCTCGGTCTTTATGGTAATGATGCTGCCTGCGAAGTCAGGAGCTAGAAACAAAAAAATCGGAGGCCCAAGATGAAGACGCTGTCCCTGTTCACCCTGATACTGGGTCTGGTACTCGCGGCGTGCGAACCGACGGTCACGTGGACCATGTCGGAACCCAATCCGTACCCGAGCATCTATCCCGATCCCTGCCTGACGATCGACTACAGCGAACTGCGCGAAGCGTGCGAAGCAGACTCGATCGAGTCGACCCGCGCGCTCGAACCCGTCGAACCGGCCATGTGCTACGACGACGGCATCGATGGCTATCTGGTGTACTGCTGGTACGAACTCAACGGCCAAGGTCACCTGAGAGGCGTTGTTGGTGGCGACAAAGATGCCAAAAAGGCCACTCCAAACATTTCAATGATACAGAAGAAAAAGGTCACGATCGAGAATCGACCACTCGTTATCATGAATATTGATCCTTTTAGAGGTGTTATAACATCCTATGATGCTTCATATCCCGATGTTCTGCATACGGTATTTCATGGATCATTTTGGAAACTCGATTATCTTCATTTTCGGACAGCAGACAGCAATTACAGACCTGACATTGATCTTGTTTGCTCTGCATAAAAAAAATCAAGTAAACTATCAACGCCCCGTTATCTTCGGGGCTTTTTCATTTAATAAATTTTAAATAATTGCTATAATTGTCTATATGAACACAAAAAACAAATCAATCGGATACTTCCCCGTAATTGCAGCGTTAACAGGCAATATAATAGTAATGGTACTAAAATTCATCAGCGCCTTTGTTTCCGGTTCGGCGACTATGTTCTCCGAAGCCATTCACAGTCTTGCTGATTCTTCTAACCAAATTTTACTATTTATCGGAATTAAACGGTCAGTCAAAAAACCCAGCGAATCATTTATTTACGGTCATGGACGAGAAAGATTTTTATGGGCGTTAATTTCCGCGTGCGGTGTATTCTTCATCGGCGCCGGCGTCACAGTTTACAGTGGCATCATGGCCTTGCTTCACGAGAAAGAAATTCATACTGGAGTGTTAACCTACTTAGTTCTAGTTATTGCATTTGTAATTGAACTAATAACTTTTGGATTAGCTTGGTACGAATTAAAAAAGCTTAACCCACAAAAACATTTTAAAACAATATTAAAAGATGGTGATCCCTCAACCCTGGCAGTATTTTACGAAGACGGTATTGCGGTACTTGGTGTTACCATTGCGTTTGGAAGTATATTACTAACACATTACACAGGCTTACATTATTTTGATGCCATTGGTTCCATTGTCATTGGTATCATACTGGGAATCATGGCCTTATTCTTGATTAATAAAAATCGTGAATTTCTGATTGGTAAAGCCATGCCAGATGAAATGCGAGATGAAATAATTGAAATCCTCGAAGCTGATACAGCGATTGAAAAAGTGTTAGATTTCAAATCCATTGTTTTGGATTATGGAATTTACCGAGTGAAATGCGAAGTAGAGTTTAACGGTTATTCATTATTAAAAGACGTATTGAAAGATGGCGACCTCAAAGATGAATTTGAAACCATTAACAATGATTACGAAGAATTTTTAAAATTCTGTGTTTACTACAGCGACCAAGTGGCAAGATTAATGGGGAGAAAGATTGATGAACTGGAAGGTAAACTACACAAACGATTCCCGCAGGTGAAGCATATTGATATTGAGGTGAATTGATATAAATTCTAAATCCAAAATCCTAAATTCTAAAGATTGAATTTGTTTAGAATTAAATAAAAAACAGCAAAAACAGTTGACAAACTAGCTGTTTTTTGTTATTATGCGAAGTTCGTTAACAACCAAGAAGGAACCCAAGGAATGGGAACCAAACGACCCAAGTTTAGCATTCGTGAAAAACTGGTCGATCATCAATTAACATTGATTTTCGTTAACACTTCCGGATACACTTCTGAATTGCATGGAGATACAATTTCAACCAACAATTTTAGAACCGAAGAGTTTCACACTTACGGTCATCATCGCCTGACCATGAAGTTCAAACGCGAAGACATTACCGTTGGGAATCATGCTGACTATCACTATTTTTCAGTGGTTATCGAAGATACAAACATGAAATATTTCAGAATGCGTGTTACCAATCTCTTAGCCGGAAATGAAGTACATGCACAATTTTGCCATTATCCGATTCACAGATGTGATATTCATGGTGGTTTCTGGGGTATCTGGCGAGTCAAAGTGGAAAAGAAACAACCCACACCGGAGGCACAAGGATGAGGCAGAAGCCGGTACGCGACGAAGTGACGGAATTTGTTGATTTATCCAAAGAGCAAACAACGCTCGACGCCCTTCTTTGTGAACGCAACATGACAATCGCTGTTAATCGACTGAGAATGGCTATGCCTGATCAAGCGGCAACGCTTCAAGGTCGCCAGTTCCATCCCAATCAAGTCTTCGTTCGTGTAGTGGATGAGATTCATCATCAAGGAAATGGCATCATCGAAATCAGCTTCGACACTCAGCATCTCCCCACTGGTGAAGCTACGCAAAACCGTTCCGGTGGATCTCATTCTGCCTACTTCTTCCGACGGCACTTCCGAACAGTCGATGATCTACGGAAACATCTGAGAGCGTTGCCCGTGCTGGGACAAATGACGTTCGACATGATGGTAAGAAGTAATTGTGTTTCTTCCACCGGAGCTGATCCCAATGGGAAGGTCTTCGGAGAGTTCTGTCTGAAGTTTCGATAATCGTTCAATCCTCTAATAAATGCGCCACAAGATGGCGCTTTTTTGTGCTTGAAAAATCTATAAAAGCTGGTATAATGGGGATACTTTAAGCACTAAGCACCAAATCCTAAATTCTAAAGATGGAAGTTTTATTTTGAACATTACGTTACAGATTCGAAGCACTAAATCCCAAATCCTAAATTCTTCCGCCTGAGGCGGATCCGCCTCAGGCGGAAAAGTTGGAAGTTTATTCTGATTTAATATGAAATACGATTTAGAAGAAAGAACATTAAAATTTTCTAAAAATGTTTTGGCTTTTACCAGAAAACAACAAAAAGACACTGAAAATCTTGTTATTATAAGACAACTTGCAAGATCAGGAACTTCAATCGGTGCAAATTATATAGAAGCTAACGATGGCTTAAGCACAAAAGACTTTATTCATCGCGTTCGGATAGCAAAGAAAGAAGCAAAAGAAACAATCTACTGGCTCAACTTAATTCAAACAAGACAAGAATTGGAATCTGAAAGACAAACATTAATAAATGAGGCAAACGAATTAATCAAGATATTAGCAACGATCATTATAAATACACAGAACAACTCAAATTCCGAATAATTCAATCTTTAGAATTTAGTGCTTAAAATTTTGAATTTACTTTCATCATGCGGGTATAGTATAGTGGCTATTATGCGACCCTTCCAAGGTTGAGAGGCGGGTTCAATTCCCGCTACCCGCTCCATTGTGAAAAACAGTCTGCCAATGGCTGTTTTTTGTTCTCTAACAATAATAGATTCTATATGATATACTTTATTTATACACAAATAAGCTATTTTTCATATGAGAAAAGAAAAACTTGCACTACCAGCGTTAAATGCCATTGATATTGATACTGAACAAGAACGAAAACTACGAGAAAAAGAACATGCCCGTAAGTTGAAGGAAGATGGAATAAAAGATGAAATTACTAGGAAAAAAAATTTAAAGGAAAAATATTTGCAAGAGCAAATAAAAAAACTGGCAAAAAGTCTCAGTTATTTTTGGCCGAATGAAGAAGAAGCCCAAGCCTTGGCAAAAAAATACTACAAGAGACTACCATACACCGAGCTCCCCGAGGATTTTCATGATGAAGATCTTGCTCTTGTTCAACTTACATATGTTTTTCCTAAAGATGGAACTATAAAAAACAAATATGAGGCAATAGGAGAAGGGAGATTCTCTAATCATTTTGTATTGAATCGTACAGTCGAACCGAATAACAGAGGAAACTGGAACAACAGGGAAATAGCCGTTATTATACCATTTGATAAATTAAAAATTCGCATTTCAAATCTACTTAGTGAGGATACTTTCATTTTGGGAGACATTAAGATCCCCGTAGGCAGTACCATTATAATAAGTAAAAGCAAGGCTGAGGAACTTGGTATAACCGAAAAAACAAATACGGGTCATGCGAAAATTAAAATTGTCGATGTACCCTTTGATCATAAAAGTACAGAATTTGATCATTTTAATGATTTTCAAAAACAAGTTTTGGAGACACTACTAGAAAACGGTTATTTACCATCAAAGCCCAATGAAAAAAGAATTGCTGAAATAGCCAAGAAACGCTATTTGGGTAATAGCACACATGAATATTCAGTATCTGGAGAGCTAGAAGATTATATTGAACGATTAGAATTAAAACATATTACTGATATTGATCTACTTATTGATGAAATTAAACGGATGTCTCGGGAACTACATCCCAGACTTCAACGCCTTCCATTTTCAAGGCAAGATGAATATCGAAAATTATTTACTTGGTTAGTAAAATGGCTAAACCTTTTTGGAGATGAAATCGGCAGAGTGGTTGATCTCACAATAAAAAATACCGAACCTGAAAATATTGACTATAATAAAAAAGTAACCAAAGCAAAACTTCAGGATATAGAAGGTTGGATACACTATATTTGCGTACATACTATGAATTTGGATAAAATTGAGACAGAACTAATGGAAAAAATTGAAAAAATTCGACAATCAATTTAATCTCAGGAATAATTATGAAACCCTCCCTGCTAAAAAAATACCAAACTAAAGAAATCAAACGCTGTTTAGCCTGCGACGTCTTATCTGGGAAAGTTAAAGTCGTAGGTGGCGTTATCTTTGAAACAAAATACTGGTCAATTGATCACACTGCCGCTCCGCTTGGCGTTGGGACTCTAATTATCAAATTAAAAAGACTCTGCACCAACATTGGAGAATTAACTGCAAAAGAAGCAACTGATCTGGGACGCGTTATTAAAAAAGCTTCAAACATTATCAACAAATTACTTCAACCTGATCAAATTTACGTCTGCATGTGGGCGCATGCCAGCTGGGTGCCTGGGCATATTCACTTCGTGGTTCAGCCGGCGTGGAATAAACTTAAAACAAAACACAAAAAGACAGGGCCATTTTTACAGACCGATATGTATATTGCTGATAAATATCCAAAGAGTAAAGATATTATTGCGTTTGTAAGAAAGGCAAAAAAACTTTTATCTAAATAGTCTGAATAAAAAAGATGACCGACCAGGCCATCTTTTATAATTTATTTCTTGGCGATAATCAATACTGTATTGAACTGATTGAATTGGAAATCAACTTTGAACCCCGCTTGTGTCAACCATAGTAAAAGATCTTCTAATGTTTTTAAATCATTCAAAAACATATGATGATAGGCCCACTCAGTTAAAACCTTTTGGCTTGAAGCCTTATCAACTAAGTGTTTGTAATGCAAGGCATTATTAAGAGCGGCTAAGTTCTTATCTTGATAAGTAACAAGATCACCCACTATAAACACCCCACCTTGATTCAGATTTTTGTAAATCTTTCTTATCAATCGCTTGGTTCCAGCCGTCGTCTGATGATGCAGCCCAATAACCGTGACCGCGATATCATATTTTTTTGTAAACTGCATGGCCGCGTAATCAGCGAGAATATAGGTCGTATTTTTTTCGCCCATCTTTTTCTTGGCTCCAGCCAACATCTGCTGAGAAAAATCCACAATATCGAAATGAGCTTGAGGCAGAACTGTTTTTATAACCGCACTGGTCAAGGCTGTCCCAGCGCCCAAGTCAATCACTTTACATGACTTACCCGGATCAAAATGCTTCTTCACATACTGAGCCAGTTTGAGATGGATTTCTTTGTGAAAAGGAATAGCATTTACTATATCACGATCATACTGACTACGCGTGTAGCGATCATAATTTAAATCTGCGGGATTAACATTGGTGGTTTTGGCGATTTTCATATGGCTATTTAGTTATTTCTTTGATGGCTTGGATAAATCTGTTCACGTCCTCAATCGTATTTCCCAAGCCAAAGGACGCTCGAGCGATCTGAGGAATATTACTAGTATAACCACGGCGGACGCTGTTGGCAATTTCCTGATCATCCTGACGTTTTAATAACTTGCGGATTGCGTGATAAACACAGAAGCTACCAGCGCGAATACCAATTCCATAGTCATTGTTCAAAATTTCACCCAACTCCTTTGGTTCCAGCCCCTTAATGTTAAAGGGGATCACGGTATTCAAATGTTTCTCCTTCACATACAGCTCCACTTTCGGATTAGCTTTCAAATAATCGAAGGCCATTTTTGTTAATGAATGTTCGTGACGATAAATATTGTCCAAACCAATTTCTTTCAACTTGCCCAAAGCTGCCGCCATGGCGATCGAACCAATAGCATTCGGAGTACCAGGATCATGAGCTAACTGATTACGATAACGAAGAAACTCCCCAGTCTCAGTAATGTATGGTAAATTTCCACCACCGATCTGATAAGGTAAAAAGTTATCAAAGAAATATTTCGGACCGATAAGGAAACCACCACCATATGGAGCGTAAAATTTGTGACCAGAAGCAACCAAAAAGTCGATCTCCATTTCTTTCATATTTACAGCATGATGTTGTAAAAATTGGCAAGCATCCACAATAAAATATGAATCATATTTGTGGGCTAACTGACCAATGGCTTTGATGTCTGGGCAATAACCGGTTAAGTTTGAAGAAGCCGTGACCACCAAGGCCTTAATCTTGTTTGTTTGCAATAGCTTTTCAATAGCTGCCATGTCAAACTCAAACTCATCATTGACATCATAATGCAAAACCTGAGCCCTACCCAATGTTTGAATCTTGTTATTAACTGAATCTAAAGACTCTAAATCAGTTTGCTTGGCCCCCGAAGCTTTGATACCTTCAGCCTTTTGCCATGGCAACCAGGACGAGCTATGCTCAATGCTAGAAACCGCTACCTTGCCGGTCAAAAAGGAAAAGAAATATGCTAAGGTATTCACCGCCTCCGTGGTATTGGTGGTGAAAAGAACATAATTCTCGCTAGGCGAATTTACAAATTTTTTAATTATCTGGCGACTGTTCTCATAAATATCTGTAGAGATTTTCGATTTCTCACCAGAACCACGGTGCACTGAACCATAACTACGGACATAGTCATTCACTTGATTTTCCACGGCCAACAATGGAGGCGTTGTGGCCGCATTATCGAGGTTCACGTAAGGCAATTCCCCATATTTGGCTGTCTGCACTGGAAATTTCAAAATTTCCGCAGAGAACAAATCGCTTGGATTGATTTCAGTTTTCATATAGTTTAGTTCTTAATTATTATTAACTCTATTATATCAAATTGTAAACGTATTGTCAATCATTTTTAACATTGATATTTGCATATTTTGCTAAAATAATGTATATTATCAATATACATAAAAAGTGTCTAATATTTCTGACAACATATGCAGAGCATAAAAGCCTTAGAAGAATTGGGATTGTCCAGCGACGAAGCAGTGATCTATGTCGCCTTATTACGATTGGGAGGAGCCATTGCTAGCGTGGTGGCCAAAGAGACTGGCATAAAAAGAACCTCGGTCTACGCTCTCCTCCATTCTCTAGCAAAGAAAGGCTTTGTCACAATGTATTACCGCAAGAATAAGCACTTATATTACGCAGAAAAACCGCAACGCGTAGCTGAATATTATGAGAACAAAATAAACAGCTTTGCCGAGCTAATCCCGAGTCTCGAGGCGCTGGGTAAAAAACAACTGCAAATATCAGGTATTCGTCTAATCGAGACGGTCGATGAATTAAAAAAGTTTTATCGCGGAGTTCTAAGTGAATACAAAAACAAAAGTTACCGAATTATCGGGAACTCCAATGCTTGGGAAGGGATTGAACCAGACTTTTTCAAAGACTTTCGTACCAAACGAGGTCAAAAAAAAATTTCCACCAAACTATTGCTAACCCATGATTCTCAAGGACTTAACCCCACCAAAAAAGAATTACTGCGTGAATTTAAATACTTGCCTGCGAAATACATTTTCAAAAGTACGATCGACATCTTCGACGACAAAATTTTAATTGTCAGTCCTGAGCTATCGTGCCTAGCAGTGGTTATTGCCGTTCCGGCCATGATCGATGTTTTCAAAATTATTTTTCAATTGATCTGGGATTTCACCGAATAATCAAATTAAAAAACTGCACCAACATCGGAGAATTAACCGCGAACGAAGCCACTGACATAGGACGCGTAATTAAAAAAACATCAAACATCATTAATAAACTGCTTCAACCAGATCAAATTTACGTTTGTATGTGGGCGCATGCCAGCTGGGTGCCTGGGCATATTCACTTCGTTATTCAGCCGGCGTGGAATAAACTTAAAACTAAACATAAAAAGACTGGGCCGTTTCTGCAGGTTGACATGTACAAAGATGATGTTTATCCGGATAGAAAAGAAGTACTTTCATTTGTTAAACAAGCAAAAATTCTAATTTAAAAAAACAAAAGCATCATTTTTATGGTGTTTTTGTTATAAATAAGAGATTGACAAAAACAAAAACTTTTGCTATAAATATCAGTTATTCAAATAGAATAACGCCGAGAATTCCCTCGGCGATTTTGCCTGCAGTGTAATCAAGCATGTTCACCGCATGCTTGCAGTAACTGCGGGTGAAAGGAGAGAAACATGCTCTTTGATAGAAAAGAACAGCCAACATTGAAACAACTGATGGAATTTGACCAGCAACTCGGAGCGGGGAAAACGCTACTTGATTTCGCCACTTTTCTAAATCAACTTGATTTGGCCAATGATTTTCAAGCCCTTATGCGAGTGTTTTATGCTAAAGTGCGATCAGGTGAAATGACGCGTGGTGAATTTCAAGATTTTCTTGAAAGAACACTGATGATTGACTGTGATGCTTATCCAAACATAGTTGGTGCTGCTTGGCGAAAAATGCCACATCCGAATGATATCTATTATTCATTTTGTCTGAATGAAAACTGGAAATTTGTCATGCATCAAAAATGCGGCCAAATAAAATGGAATCCGAAGAATATTCAATTCTATCGAGCACTAAAACAAGATGGATGTGGATCAATTTACGGGCCTGACATTTTGCCTCACTGTGACGCTCAAGGCATCAAAGTTCTCAACGTTAATGTCCTATACTATCTAATAATGAATCCAAGACTTATTCAAACTAGATGGGTTGATTGCAAAGCTGTACATTTCTGGGGAACAATATTTGAACATCCCGACGGCTATCTTGTAGTTCCCAAACTTTGCAAAGCCGGGCGGGATTATTATCCCGGATACTCTCCCGTGAATAAACACTTTACAAGTAATGAACCTGCTTTAATTATCACTTAATAAAAACCTCCTGCAGTGACAGGAGTTTTTCTTTTATAAAATATTTATTTAGCCTTATTCCACAACAATTTAAAATATTCACGATAACTGTCAGCTACTTTATGATTTTTAATAATAAAAATAGTTTGCGGTTTTTCCCATAGCACTTGAGCCACCACTTTTCCAAATATCCAAATCACATGCGGTGAAGGTGGAAAATCTTTGGGTAAATATTTCAATTTATCAGTTTTTAATAATACTGAATTCTGTTTTTTTGAATCTTTTTGCGCCAAAGTAAACTGTTTAATGCCTTTGACACTGGCTCTTTCTTGAAATTTAATAATATTCATACCCAATTCATCTACAATATTAAAAGTACCACCAATCACATATAAATCTGCCCTTTCATCCAAAACCATTTCACAAAGATCAATAAGACCCTGGTGTCCGGAAAAAACAAACACTTCGGAAAAACTTTGCTTTTGAATTTTTTTAATTTCCAATAAAACATTTTTGGCCACAACTTCTTTTTTCTTCTGATCCAATAATATCGGCTCGGGATCAACGGCTGAATAATAGTTCACTCCCCTTTTCTTAATCACATTGGTCAATTTCTTGGTAATCAAATCTTCCAAGGCACGATATACAATATTTCGATGAAATCCTGTTTGAATTAACAACGGGCCGACTTTTGTTTGACCTAATTGTAAAAGTGAAAGGTAAACTTTTACTTGGTTTGGAGTGAACCCCAAAGAGATCAAATTTTCTTCCAACATATTGTCACATTTAGAGTTGCATTAAATTTTGACTTAATTTAGTGATTAGAAAATCACACTTTAATCAAATTACTTATACTTTAGCAAATTAATAACTGTTCGTCAATAAATGTCACTACAAATGTATTGACAATATTGTTAGTTTTAATTATACTAACTAGTTGTTCATTGACAACCTGCCCCAATTTACGGGGCTCAACCAAGAGGAGGCTCAGCATGAGTCAAGAAAGCGCCGTGACAAACAAAATCGTGAATGCGGTTAGCAAAGCTGTAAGTAAAGTAGTACAAGAGGATATTACTCGAATTTCAGAACTGGTACGTCAAGAAGAAAGTCGGGAAAGAAAACGAATTCTTAAAAATATCGTATGGCGAGGTGTCTATGCTCCCCTCCTACGTCCAGACGATCTTCTTGAAGGTTCAAGTGTTGTCGAATATGCAAGGAAACACGGGGTAAAATTTAAAGACTTAGACAAAGATTTTGAATATCAACACAAAATTCCGCGAGGCACACTCATGGCAAAACACACTGCACTAATTGATTATAATGAAGATGTTAACTCTTTTCTAACCAAGATCCTCCCGGATAAAAATTTTTATCTCTTGGATACTGCATATACTTTACTCTTTTGTTTACAAAATATGGATGCCGTAAAACAAGTCGGGAAAATCCGCTGTTGCCAATGGTTTACCTATATGCGAGGAGGCTATGACAATCCAGATGATTACGATTTTCAATCTTTCTTTTCCGTGACAGAAGCCGGTGACCTACAGTGGGAATTCATCGAGCAAGGAAAATTCAACCACATAGAAAGTACCGTTCTTATTGCATTACCAGTCTAATTTTAAGATCTCACCCCTGTAAATCAGGGGTTTTATTATTAAAAAAAACGCATAAATTAGCCAAACCTTGACTTTACATAGATAATGTGCTATAATTTACTGTCCTGGTTTTATCGCCTTAATGCCTTGTTCACCTCACCCACAATGAGAAGGAGTCACCATGGCCGAGCAAAACGGTTTCGTGAAGCTGATCCTGAGCGTTCGTTTCAAGGACAGCACATGCAAAGACTTGACCGCTGTCTATTACCATCGCATGATGGGCCGATCATGGTGGGCGATCGAAGGGTACAAAGAAGAGTTCCAGACGCTGGAAGACTTCGCCACCAAGAAGGACCTGACCGTTACCGATTATGTGGAGATCAATCGTTCTCACGAACTTGATGGGGTGGCACTCGAAGGTTTGTACTAATCAATATTTCAAACACAACACGCCGAATTTCCGGCGTTTTTTGTTATAATTTAGCTAAATATTGACAAAAAGTATCATTAATGTTATCATAATCCTTCGTTCAGATGCCAAAACCCATTCTCCTTCGCCAAGGCTTCGGAGAATAAACAATCGGAGGGCAGAATGAAAAGGTCCATTACAATCAGCTTCTTGTTCATGCTACTGTGTGCTTGCACAATTAATAATTTCAATGGCACTGATGCGGTTATCGAAAATGGTTCGACTGATGTCTTCGACGAAACGTTGCAATATGATTCTCTCAGTTTGCCTGAATGTAATTCGTTCATTACTTTGCAAAATCAAGATAACGAAATGCTCTGGACTGATGGTTTACTATTCTACATCGAAGTAACGCCTGAGCAACGAATAATTGCCGATGGTATGACTTGTCAAAATCAAAGCTACAGCATGAATGTTTACGATTTGGATGATGACAGTAATGTCTCGCCACTTTGCCCGAATTCAGCTAACAATGTGCGTATTGTTCCTTTCGGTCAAGATAAAGATAATATTGTTTGCACTGACACCGGCAAAATTGCCTTGGATACTGTCGGACAATCATCATTTAGGATTTGGACTGAGATTCCCAACTTCCGTTTGAATGTCAACACTTTTGACCCTGATCAAACGTTCCCAGAAAAAGTGAAGAACATTCGGCTGAACAATGGACAGGCTGACGCGACTGTCCTACGTGAACCTATCGCCATGAACATTTGGCGAGCCATGGGCTATCCCGCTCCCAGAAGTTCATTCGCTCAAGTGCGCTCAAATGTTTGGGACACTGAATTTCATTCCGGCGCTTGGTCTGCTTATGTCTTGAGAGAGCAGTACAAGAGCGTATTTTTCCAAATCAATAACCTCGAAGTACTTTCAGTCTGGGAAGGTTGGGGTGATATTTTTGCAGAAAGTTTCACCGGCGAATGTCAATGGAGCAATAAAGTGGAGTGTGATGAAGAACATTTAGCAGAAATCGTTGAAACTGTTCGGTCTACACCTCTTGGCTCGGGCTTTATGACCGCAACAGAAAACATCATTGATTGGCCAAGCATTCATCAATTCCAATGTCTTTCAGCTTTGACCGGAACTGGTGATGACTGGATTCATAATCAGAATAATGTGGTAATTGTATTGCGAACAGATGGTAAAATTCAGTATTTACCATATTCAGTGGATATTTCGGCAAATCACCCCTGGTATCAAGATGTGCCATATGATGGCTACTCCTACTTGGCGGATGCCTGTCACCAGGATCTTGAATGTCGAAAAGAAGCGTTAACAACGTGCAAAGAAATGATTCATCGTTTCGAAAAGATCGATGTTCCCACAAACATTGTGGATGAACGATGGGAAGCCTTGCAACAAGTGGGCCTGAATCGAGCGCCGGATAAATCGGCTTACAAAAAGATACGCGAATTCTACGAAGCCAAGCCTGAACAATTGAGAACTGAAATCAACGGCTTGATCTGGATGTTGCTAGTCGACACTTTCAATCCCATGCCACCTGAAGAACCCAAATTTTAATTCTAAACCGGTAAACGCCGGTTTTTTAAATTAAACAAATTCGCATACAAAATATAGACAATTATTATTATGCTGTTATAATGTAATTATAATTCATTACTTAAAATTTATGCCAGAATTTGGCACACCTTCAACCATGCTACAGCCAGCTGAAAAAAGCGTGGCGGATTTAGAAAAAGAAATCGCAGATCTTGAACGAGAATCAAATGACTTAGACGTCGAAAGGATTAACATGCAGGATCATGGTTCCACTCATGATGCATATTTTGCAAATGCAAATTTTAGTCAAGATGTGAATAGAAAACTTAATAGAGCTCGAGAAGAACTGGCGAAAAAGAAAAAAATTGAATAAACTTATCAAAATACAAAGAAACAGTACAAACTGTTTTTTTGTTTTAGCGGATTTGATGATATAATAGAATCACCTAAATTAACATAATCTATGTCAAAGCATTTAATTAAGCAAATAAAAACCTTCTACTTGCTCGACCGAGAATCAATAACTAAGCTCTTCCAACAAGTTTGCGATGAAATATTTTTTGTGGATTTTCCTGAATTCAAAAACAAAGCAACCATTCTAATCGGCGGCTCGATAGCTAATGGTTTTTATGATGAGCATAGCGATATTGATTTAAGCTTTATATTCCATAAAGAAAAAGACTTTAAAAGATACAAGTGGTTGATTTTTGATAAATACAGAACTAAAAACTCTATTTTCAAAGGCACATCAGCAAATATTCACGGTTGCAATATTCGCTACCTTGACTTAGTCAAAGAAGAATTCTCGACCTATGCTGAAGACTGGAGAATGAAAGAATATTCTGCGGCTCTTGTTATTCATGATCCTCAAAAAAAATTCCAAGCCTTACAAAAGAAATATCAATGGTATACCGACAACATGTATCTGGAAAAAATCCACTGGTTATTTGCCGATACCTCCTTTCAAATCTTTGATCGCTATGAAAGCGCCATAAAACGCAATGATCAATTCTACGCCGAATGTTTAAAAGTTAGAATTATTCGTAACATAGGAAACGCCTTACTGTTATTGAACCATGAATTTCCAGTAAATGATAAACATCTATTCCATGCATTATTAAAGTTAAAGAAAAAACCCAGCCAAGAAGTCTCTCTTATTGTTAAATTACTTGACACAAAAGACATAAAAAAAATCTACAAACTATTAATTAAACTACGAAGCCTGATTGAGAAAAAACTTTTAAAAGCCAAGTTTATTAAAAGAAAAAAACCTCGTGATTGGGTCAATGTTCATCCTAAACATGAAGTGCGTATTGGAAATTAGTTAATAATCTATAAACAAAGCACTACAATTAGGACTGTTTTTATGCAATACTATATTTTGTTACCACGAACAACATAATAATTAATAATATCAACAATTCTTCGCAAAATTATTAAAGTTAATTAAATGTCAATAACTAAATTGACAGACTTTTTCTTAGATGATAAATTATATTCAAGGAATAATACATATTTCCTAAATAATAATCTACTTAAATACGCTCATTTAATTAATGAAAAAATATGAATACCAGTGAAAGCCCTTCAGCCTCAGTATCTCCAACACAAGAACAAAATTACTTTTCTTTAAGAACACAAGCCGTACAAGGAGAAATGGCTGATTTTGTGACTGATTTTGTGGTAGTTCCTGAATTTATAAAACATACGACTCAACAAATCTGGGATTATGCTCAAGCAAACAACGCAGAGCTACTTGATCAAGGAACAGGCCCTAATCGTGTCATGGTCAAATTTTTTCTTGAAAAAGAAGAAAGAGCATACACCTTTGAGGAATTGGAAGAAGAAATCATAAGACAAGAAAAAAAAATGGCAGAATTTATTGAAAAGGATCAATTTGAAGCAGTTATTGAAGCGTTAAACGAAGGAAAAACTAGAACAGCGGACATGCGAATAGCACAGGCAAGAAGAGGACATATCAAACTTGACCTCACTGCCATGGAAATAAAAGTAGCATGTCAAACAGGACTAAACTACCTACAAAATCTCGGGGAAACCGAAAAAGCTCAAAAATTAGTCGCGTGGGTAAAAGAAAACGGAATAGTAATATAGACTTGAAAAAAATATATTCATACAACAAAACACTCAAACATGGAGTGTTTTTTGTTTGATTGACTAATTAGCCAATTATTGATAATCTTAAACCGCAATATTTGATCCTTAAAACACCAAGCACCCACAGGGAGGACAAGATGATAAAAAAATATCTAGTAACTTTTTTACTGACTCTCGCAGCTGTAAACGTGGTATTAAGCTTTTGGCGAATAATTGGACTGGAAGTAGTTTCCATTGTCATGACCGGACTAATGCTTCGAACCGCATTAACAGAAACACACTACCTAAAGAACCCCTGGTTTCATGCGATGTTTATCGGAATTTCACTTGGTCTGGCACACTATATTCCGCTGGAATTTGCCAAAGCAACATTGCTCATCTCCGTAATCGTGGTAGTCATTATTGATTCTTTCGAACTATTCAAACCACTTCATCCCATCAGGATGAGGAAGTTAACTATCAACGACACGATCTCCACTATTTCCGCTTGGATTGTAGCCGGTAGTCTGATTCACACCACCCCTGGGACTGGTGACGAACTCTCATGGCTATTGGCAGTAGTAATCATTCGCTCCATGCTCTACGGCATGGTGGTCAAAGGTCAAGCTGCGGCCAAAGTTACAGCCGCCGGATTGGAAAGTTTGCTGGTAATCCTCTTGCTTGGATTCATTCCAGTCATCGGTCCTTGGCTGGTCATTATCCTCACTCTCACTGCGACTCTGATTTTGTTGTTAACAACCGTCAGAAGTGTAATTCCTCTTCAGTTAAATCAATGGCTCGACAAAGTAAGTCCATTAGACAATTCAGAACCGCAAGTCAATCCTTTTTATGAAGATTAGTAATCTAAGCAACTTTCATTATTCTCACCAAGAAAGGACAAAGCGATGAGAACCGAAGAAAACGAACTGAGATTCGCACTTAGCTCACTTGAAAAGACTAATGGTCGCTTGTGGTATATGACAGAACCTGCCAGAATCTGGCTTTATGGACACTTTTTGGGAAGTGCTTGGCAAATGAGAGCTCGCGATATCATGCTCGATACCCTAGACGTCACCTTTGCTGCATTTATTACTGTAACTGGACGTATGCACCGATTATGTCTTAAAAGAGAGTTTGACCAGCTACTTAAAAAATTAAATTAATCTAAAACACTACGAACGAGTAGTGTTTTTCAATAACTGATTATTTACTTACTTGCCGAAATTACTGCATTAGTCACAAAATTCACAATACTGTAAGCCATGAGAATAATCGCGGCACCAATTATGGCACTAAATAGACCTTTACGCGCTTTTTTCAATTTATCATCATTACCGCCCGAAGTCATAAATGCAAAACCGCTGTAAATTATCATCACCAAAAATATGACACCTAAAAACTGCAAAGCCGAGTTTATTAGACGCGCAGCAATAACCTTGGGATTATCATTGGATAAGTTCAAATTCAACCTATCTAAAACATCAAGAGTAGGATTTGTTTGTTTTTTCACTTCCTGATTGATAACTGTATTAGCGGGAATATTGTTAACAACTGGCGGAGATTGAATCGAATTTGCAGCTGATGCAAAGAAGGGGAAGAATAAAATTATTCCAGTACAAAATATTTTAATAACTCTTAGATTTTTCATACTTAATACAATTTAATTAACCACCACATCAGGTTGCAATTCTGATGGCGCTTTGTCTGGCATGATGGTGAAAATCAGATCTAGAATATGAGCTAAGACTGTATCATCAATTGGGCGAATGGCTTGCTCTCCAGTATGCTGATTAAAATACAAAGACAAATCATCACCATCGGGTTTCACTTCAAAAGAAGTTAAGTTACCATTCAAAATATCTTCAAAATGATCCTTAGTTAATCCATAAGTCTTGATCATTTCTTCATCATGCGTCTCATCAATCATAAAATCAATTCTAGTAATATTTTCTTTGTGAACGATTAGCTCACCAATACAATTTTTCAAAATCCTCGCAAATCTTTTATCATCTAAAATACTCAAAGCATAACGATGAGCGTCTTCTGGCTTCACTTTTTTGAACTTTTTCTTATGGGTGTCCTCTTTTTCCAAAGCTTGTTCTTTTTCATTCCCCTTTTCCACTTTATTTTCCTTATTTTCAACCTGTTGCTGATAAAATCGTTCCCAATTGTATTCTGTTAATGCCATATTAATTTTTATTCTTTGTAAAACAATACGTATTCACCACCATTTTCAAAGATAACCTACCTTGTTTATTTTCAAACATCTGTTCTTCTTGGTTAAAATACTTTTGATAAATCTTTTCAATGGATTCAAGTTGAACAGCGGACAATTTAAATCGATCACCCCAATCTTGCGCCGGGCAAAGCCATTCTACTTGCGCTTCTCGGAATTCTAGACTAACCATGGTTTGTTCATTTTCAATCAAAGCAAAGTCGCCGGAAGCAGGATAATCACGGTTGACCGACTCGCCGGAGATAACCGAGGTAATATCTTTCATCATCTTATTAAAAATTTGATTATCACAACCTTGATCAACACTGGGATATTGAAAAATAAACAGACCATTGGGTTTCAAGGTATTTATTATAGTTTGGAAATATTCCAAATGTTTTTCTCTGGGTAAATATTGAATAACAAAGCGAGAAATAACTACGTGCTGTGATTCGGGTGGTAATGGTTGCGAAAATAAATCGGCTTGGATGGGTTCAATCTCTGATTCATATTCACCTTCATCTTGTTTTTGTTTCAATCGTCGGAAATTGTCACCCTTGGTATCCAAATCAACGTTGAAACCGTGAATATTCTCCGTGCCTACAGCTTTTAGTTGTTTAATAATGGTATTAATTAAAAACCCATCGGCCCCGCCAAAGTCAGTAACATCAAAACTATCAAACTTCCAAGCATGTTGAGTATCAAAATCTAATGAAGCAATATGAGCTAAGATTTTATCTGTAAAATGGCGTTGAATCATTTGCTCTGCGGTATAGACATTCCCGCGTTCAGTCTCAACATCAGAGGGAGTCAAAGCGCCAGATCTCAACCACCAATCAGAAACAAACCCCCAGCCTTCACCAGTGTGGGCAGAATAAGGCACATCTACCTGTTTTTCGTAAGCTGACCAGTTATTAGCTCGTTCTGGCTGAGGAGAAGGTTCTGGTCGTTTTTTGGAGCCGAAGTTGAATAGCATATGGGGTATTATAGCAAGAATTTAGGAAAGAATAAAATGTGGGATCAGTGGCTAGGGACCAGGGACTAGGGGGAAAATCCAAGTGATCTACCATAAATATTGACCACACTTTTAGGCAAAATTATATATATACTTATTTACCCCCGACTTTCGCATCGTCCCGCGAAGCTTAAGCGTAGCGGGAAGTCGGGTAGGAAAGATTTCATTCCCCCACTAAAGTGGTGGGTAGAAGTAATTCCATACCCCCGATTTTAATCGGGGAGAAAAGTCTTCATTCCCCCACTAAAGTGGTGGGTAGAAGTAATTCCATACCCCCGATTTCAATCGGGGAGGAAAGTCTTCATTCCCCCACTAAAGTGGTGGGTAAAAGATATTTTTCTACACAAAAAAACACCGGCCTTATGACTGGTGTAAATTATTTAAGTTATCTCACTAACATCATACACATGATGCACGCGATGACGATCAATTAACCATGAGAAACGCTCTTTTTCAATATCATTCAACTTATATTTAAGTTGGAATCTTTTACTTCCTTCATCAAACAATGACAAGCCAACCTGTTGCTTATCATTTTCCACGAAATAAACAAATCGATAATCATTGACCATTCGAATTATTAAAAACAATGAAACAATTAACAAGCAATATAAAACAGCAATAGCATTAATAATACTCCAACGCTCAAAACATAATAAGAGAGAGGCGCACACAGTAATCAAAACAATTGGCAGATACGCCGGTTCTTTTATTTTCATCAGCCGCATGACTAGATGAGCTTGGGTGCTTGTTAAAAACTTCATTTGTTCCTCCCTGTGCTTGTGAAAAACACCAGCCGGTTGACTGGTGTAATAGTGAAACTTATTTTTTAACTTTCTTTAGCCTTTCTTCCCAAAATTTTTCATAATCCAAATGTCTCAGTCGCTTTAGTTCAATCTGAACCTCTTCTGTCCAGGCCTTCAGACTATCTTTAACTATATTCCAAAAATCAACATCCACTACGGGTGGAAAATCAGTAGAATATCCGACTGCTTGGATGCGTCCATCCTGAGCGTGCCACCTAACCGCGCCCATATTCCTCTTCATCGTTAAAGATTTGCCAGTAAAACTATATTTGCCTTGAAAACCATCCAAATAATATCTCTTTAACTCTTCAAACCAATAATCACCAACTACAAACAACAATTCAGACACACCGTTTGCGTCATTCACCACATCAAGAACAAATACGTTAATGGCTGCTCTCTTACTAAGTTTCAGACCCAAAGTCATACGTAATGTGGGTTGATCGTCTATCGATACAGGACCATTAAACCATAAAAAGTTGAGTTCCTTTCTCATCGCAATCCCCTCCGGCAATCAGATTTTCCCTTAGAGAGATCAAACTTGATTTTCTGTTTCACTTTTCGTTTATCACCATAGACAACTACGTCAACATGCACTTCAAGTGGATCCACTTTTACGATTTTCACTTCCACCCCAGAACCATAATCAATACCAGTTTGTTTATTTTCTTTCAAAACATCTTTGGGAGCATCCTCGCCATCACGAATAATCAATTCCTTCAAATGACAAACAGGCCAATTGGTACCCAGAACTTGAAACGACACAGCTATATATATGCTATAACTGGATTTATACCTTTCCCACATTTGTTCACAATCGTCAGAGGTCCATGTGTGAGTGCCTCCATGATATATGTCATCCAAAATATACACTGCGCCAATCACTTTGGAAGAACGAAAATATTGTATATTGTCGACATTATCAGTTTGTTTGCGATCAGACAAATAGGCCAATGGCGCAAAAGCAGGCTCAACCTCGAAAAAATTTCTACAGGTAAAATATTCACGAAGCGGATAATAAACTATCATGATTTTCCCCTTTCACGCAGTTTTTCCTGTTGCTCCTCTTTCCAAAAAATGAAGTTCAGGGCTAGCACATAAAGACCATAAAGACCGACACCCAAAATAATTGTCACCAACAGCCCCAAATGATCCTGATTAAGAACTACCACCGCTTCCAACAATATCCAAATAACAAGAACCAAAAAGAAATATTTTCGCCAGTTGTTCATGGTCACCTCTCCTTTTGTTTTTCCATCATTTCGTCACCTGTTTGTTAACTAGTGAATATCCACATTCCACTCCGGCAACGCGCGCTGAAGTAGAAACTTCGAGACCAACCCGGCGTGAACGTGAAAGGTGTTACTACTTCCACGAAGCTCAATGTTTTTGTGACCAAACTGAATCCGCATAAATCCACCTTCAATGATTTCCAAATCAGCATGATTATCAACTACATGATGTTTCTCTACCGCCAAACGAGCCATATCCATATGACCAGTAACATTGTTCACAGAAATAAACACAAAATGTCCATTCGTCTTGTCGAGTCCGGTAACAAAATACTTTTCGCCATAAATATTTTCATCATCTTCATGGTAGTCTTTCAAAATCACCAGATCACCATTGGCCAACAAATGATTAATATCCAAGGATTGAGGCCCATTAAGCCGAGGTTCCAGTTTTGAAATATCGATATCCAACAATCTCGCCAGATGATCAACATTCCGATCTTGATAAATCAGATTCTGAACAAAACGTTCCAGCTCATACTCCCTCAAACCCAGAGACAAAATAAACTTTTTGAAAGTATATTCTGAATGCCCAGAAAAATCACGCTGAAGGAAATATTGCAAAACATGATTTTGATTATAAAGTTCCAACGCCCGGTCAAGGTTAGTCTGGTTACGGTTCATTGTTGGCCTCCTGAGATTTGGTTGGTTGTGGTGTCATCGAGTCTGAAGCTCGCAGTCACATTCACGTCATTAAACTTATCTTTCCAGTATTTAACAATCAAATACTTTTCCCAAGCTGCTTTTACAATCTCCAACTGCTCAAAAATCTTTTCCGGCGTACCAAAGTTACACTTCACTTTATACGCACTCCAGTTTGCGCTAAACAATCGCCTACCCCTTTCATTATTCTGTACCCGTCGAATCATCACATACGCCACATGTTCACAGAACATTCTTTGGTATATTTTGTCGGTTGGTAAATTTGAATAACAAATATATCCTGGATGCAAATGGAAAATTTCTAATACAAAAGGTCGATACTCTTGAGGCAGAGCCTGCCACAGGATATTTGCTGGTTTGTATAGTTGAAGATTCAAACGTTCATACTTAAGATAAAAGAAAGAAAAGAAATTCTTCTCGTCCATCGTTACCTCCTCGAAAGTTGTGTGTTGGTTAAATTGTAATGAACACCAAACAATATATTATATCAATCTTTGCATATTATGTCAATGATTTCCGTCATTATTTATGGTTAATCAATATACTTGACTTATTTTAGCGATATATTATAATGTAAATGTAGTCGGAATATACCGACACTATTTAATATGGAAATCAGACAACAATTGGAACAAATTAATCTTGGTGGCAAAAAAGCTGATGTTTATCTGGCGCTTCTCCAGCTAGGCAAAGCCAGTGTTTTGCAAATTGCCAAAAAAGCCGGGATCAAACGCCCAACTACTTATGATATTTTGGAAGAATTAAAAAACCGCCAATTAATCACGCAAACCTTTCAAGGTAAACGCGTTCTTTTCGTAGCAGAAAATCCCAAGGCGCTCATTGAACAAATAAAAAAACAAGAAAACAAAATCACTCAGTTACTTCCCGAGTTAATGTCGATCTACAACACCACATCGCAAAAACCAAAAATTCAATATTACGAAGGTCGCGCGGGTGTGCAACAGGTGTATGAGGAAATATTAAAAATGAAAGACAATGAATACTATTATTTTGGTTCAATTAAAGAAATGGTCGACATTGTTGGTCAAGAATTTTTAGATAACTGGGTCAAGCGACGCATTCAACTGGGCAAAAAATCGCATGCTATTCGTATTCAATCCAAAGAGAAGAACATCAAAGGCTGGGGTCATGGTAAAGAATTCAATCGCGACTTGCGTTTCTTTCCTATTGATATCAAAGAAGATGTGGTTAATCTATTAATGTTTGATAATAAAATCGCCATTATTTCAGCTTTGAAAGAAAGCTATGGTATTATCATTGAAAGTAACGAATTATCATTGACCTTCAAATATTTTTGGAGAGTGCTGTGGGCAAATAGCAAACAAACAACTAAACAACAATAATTAATTTACAAACATATGACAGAAGAACAAACACCAATTAGTTCACCAGTAGAAAAAACGCCAGAGGAAGAGCCGAAGGTTGAAATTTCTACCAAAAAAAGAAAATGCTTATTGCACACCGCTCTGTTCCCGTTAATCGCGTTTATTTTCTTCGGGGTAGTTTACATGATCGTTTACAGTATCCTTAAACCAGTGGCTAAGGATATTCAAAATGTTCAAATTGCGGAAATTTTCACCAAGAATAGTTTGTACGTTGGTTGGGTATTTGCCTTATTATCAATGATTGCGATGTATGTTCTATATTTAATAAAAAAAATTGTGCGTTTGGGAAAAGTTAACTTTATCAATCCGATAATTTTATTAGGTGTCTTAATTCCTTGGTACTTATTTGCCATTGAGCTAATTGAAAAAGAAAAACGCTACACTGACATTGCTCGCGGAATCATTACTTATGTTGGCGCGCCGTTACTTTGGACCACATATATTCTAGCTGGTCTGGCAGTGGTGTGGTTAATCGTGTTATTAATCATTAAATTAATTAAAAGAAAAGATTTGCATAATAAAATTCCAGTTTTGGCTTTGATGTTAATCGCCCCATTATTTCTAACTGGTTGTGTCGGTGAATTGCAAGGACTGCTCTGCGATTTCTTCCCAGACAGCGATCATTGCTACCAAGGCGCGGCGGTGCAAGAGGCGGATCAAGATGGTTGCGAGAAAGTTTCCGGTGAAAAATTTAAAGACACTGGCTCCAATCCTCCCCGAGATAAATGTTACCTGCAAATTGCTGAGAATACTGGAGATTTGTCCGCTTGTCAAAAGATCAAAGGTGGATTAATGTCATATGATAAAGATGAATGTATTTTGAATGTTTCATTGTCCTATGAAAATCCGGCAGGTTGCAAACTCTTATCCGGCGCTAACAAAACAAAATGTTTATCTGAATTTGGAAAAAATACTACCTATGATAAAGTTCTCGCCGTGGACGATCAAATTCAAATTCTCAAAGACTCTCTTCAGAATGGATCTGATGCAGACATGGAAAAACAATTAAAAGGCTTACAAGATAAACGCGATGCCATGCTCGGGGTGATGACTAAAGCGAACAAATCAGAATATGAAAGAATGAGCGACCCGACTAATCGCGAAATTATTGGCGATTTTTCTACTGGGGAAATCGATAGCGCCACCAAAGAAAAGCTGATTAACTTCAATATGTCGTTGAAAAACCAAGGTTTAACCATGTCAAAGGAACAATATACAGCGTTTAAAGATTACTACACCTTTGTTAATGATCCAGATAACGATATTGAAAAAATGAGTGATTCCGCCATTGTAAAAGATCGTTGGAATGAAAAAGTTGGGAATGTGGTAGATGCGATGAAATTCTGGAACTCGAAAGATACTCAAGAAGAACAAAATGCTGATCAACAGTTACGATTCTATCAGCGAATGCTCGAACGCCAAGCAGCAATTGCCAAAGGTTTAACTGATTTACAACAAGATGTTGATCGGAACATGGACACAATCATTGAAGCTGGTAAAGATAAAGCCAAAGATATTCTCAAAGATAAAGTAATTGAATCGTTATTTGGTGAAATAACAGGATCAACTGTTGGCCTCACGACAAAAGTTCTCGGTGAAGCAATCGACACAGTTAAAAAAGAAGCCCAGTCAGCGGAATTCCGTGGCATGGTTCGCGCTTACAATTCCGGCATGGCTGAAGAGTTAGGTAAATTCAAAGGTGATGTGGAAAAAGCGCATGCTGAGGTGGTTAAAAAGTTAATGACCGATCCATATACTTATGCCAGCGGTGATTCATTCGCGAAATATGGCAACTTAATTGAAAACAAAGATTGCGATGGCACTAATCCACATTGTTTAAACAAGGATGTATTCTGGAAGGCGATGAAGAAGTCGTATAAGTATCAGCATCAGGGTGGGAATTAAGACTTCAAGAGATTGCCACGTCCCGCTTCGCGGGACTCGCAAAAGAGATAAGGTACAAATCATTTTTTAATCTTACACTTTCAACAAAAAAACCTCTGTCGCCCTGAGCTTGCTTGCCCCGCACCTTTGTGGTGCGTGGGACGAAGGGTAACAGAGATTTTTTGATTTACAATTTATAACTTACTATAAATCAATTTAAACAACACTTTCTGAAACTCAGCCATCATTTTATTTTCAATGACTGTGGCTGTTTCTGAAGCGTAATCAATGAACGCGATTTTATCACCGTAAATTAATTCAATAATATCGTAATCGAAAGATCCAAATTCTTTGGGGAAATTTTTAATGGCGCGATCCAAACTATTTTTCTTGGTTTCACTGATTTGGGAACTGGTAATAACAAATCTTTCCAACTGTTTTTGCTCACGAATCTCACGATATTTTGGTGGTAAAAACTTTTCCGCATCAGTGGTGGTTTTTCGACTACTGTAACGATAAAACACATCGTGCTTTTTTAACGACAAAACCACATCTTCATAAACTGAAGCAATACCCTTCTTACCTTCAAAATATTTCACCATAGTGCGCGTGCCTCGATGCTGGTACAAACTTTCCAATTCTGGTAAAGTGTTTTCAAATGATTGTTTCACTTCCTCAAACATCGAACGCAACTTCTCCGGAGATTGGGCGGAAAAAATGGTACGCTTACCTTTCACCACCCGTGACACCAAACCATTTTCCACCAAATTCGGTAAAACTTTATACACATCTGGCCGGTGTAAATTCACTGCCCGCGCCAAGACAGCAACGGTCATTGGTCCACCAGAAAGTAAACCATAATACAGCGCGCTTTCTTTTGAAGATAACCCAATTTTGTCTCCGAGTTGATTAAATTCCATAAAGTGTATTTATTTATTTCACTTTATTTAGTGTAACATATTATATAAAACAAGCCAAATTGAATAATATTAATAATTTAGTAATTCATATTTGCACTAATTTTCAACACAAATACTAATTTTCTGGTATAATAATATCACGGTAAACAAAGGAGTTCATTACAATCACAAATAATGTCGCCCGTTCGAGGGTTCGTGGGACGAACCACCTCCGTTCGACGGCTTGAGGCCGCTCACGGCTCGAAAGCAGGGCGACAAACAAAAACATCCCGCGTGGCGGGGAAGGAGCAGAAACATGAAAACCAAGATCGCGGACATCGGACTGGAACGAGCTATCATTCAGATCTTGCCGCACATGGTAGCGGGAGGAGAACTGGCCAAGGCGATTCAGAAGCAGTTGAAGATTCACGACGAACAACCTGATCAAAAAGATGGTGATCGATTTCATTCAGCCTTGACTGACGCTGACATTCTCGTGGAAAGCTACATCGGAGCGAAACTCTTCCTCGCTTACGACGACATCAAGTTCGAAGGTGAAGAAAAAGATTCCGACCACATCTCTCCCTACTTCCCCGAAACTGCAGAGTATGTGGTGACACTTGATCCGGTGAATGGTACTTTTCTCTTCAAAAACGGCTTGCCCATTTTTGACATGATCATGACCTTCAACCGAAATGGTAAGTTGATCGCGGCTATCGATTATGTCCCCTGCCAAGAAAAGTTCTTCATTGCGATTGAAAACATGGGCGCGTTCACGACTACCAAGACTGCGATAGAAAATAATCAGCCTTGGGTCGAATTTCAACTCCCTCGTACCACAAACAAAGTCTTCACTCATCGCACTAACCCTGAGCTCACTCGCCAATTGAATGAGCTGGGATTCGAAGTCATTGATCTGAACAGTTACAAAGGTGGACTGGATTGGAACTACACCGGATTCAGCTTGCTAACCGGAGAAGTGTGCGCCATGGTCAAGCCTCGCGCCAACCTGATTGACTGGGGCGCGATCGCCTTCATCGCCGGACTGGCTGGTGGCAAGTGCAACATGCCGACTTATGATCCGACCACTCTTCGCACACCTCTTCTTCTGGTAGCTCACGATGAAGAAACGTATGAGAAGATTTCGCAGTTGATTAATTAACCCAAATTCAAGCAGCTAAACAAGCTGCTTTTTCGTTTAATAAATCAATTAACTTACATTATTGACACAGTAATAACAGCATGATAAGCTCTTAAATCATAATATTGTTCCTTCAACCCAAAAACCTGCTAAAGCAGGCAAGGAGAGAAGTATGAAACGCTGGCAAATTGCAATCTGGCTTGTCATCATTCTACTCATTTCAATCGCCTGTACAAAGAGCCCGACTGATCCAAACATTCTCATGATAAACATTGATACGCTTATAACCATATTCAAGATCGCGGGGTTCGCCGTCTTAATCAATATGGTCTTTGGCTATATTGGGCTAATGAGTCGAAATGCATTCGGCTTTATCTATTTCATTTTCAGTTTAATAGTAACAATCGCTTGGTTCGTATTTATTATCATCCGCGGTTTATTTTACTAAAAAAACACCTCGCTAAACAGCGAGGATTTTTTATTGCGTTTACAAATTGATAAAGTTTATAAGTTCATAAGTTTGTCCCAAAGGGATCCCTTTGGGATCAGTTCGTTAGTAACGATACACTTATAGACTTACAAACTTACTCACTGACGAACTATCTCCGACTGAAACCACTTTTCTTGAAACAAAGTGAGCTTACGAATTTCATCGTCAGTGATATTTTCTGCTGATTCAGGAACAACGACCAGTTTATCATCATCGTCGTTAGTTCGGTGAATGATGGCGACACATTTACCGGCAAAAGATTCCAACGGCTCATTCACACCCAAAACATAAGCATCAATTTCTTCACCGTCTGGCGCTTTTGTTCCCGGTAAATAACCGGCATTCACTTCATAGGGATCTCCAAATTCTGGATGAAGTGAATTCAGCGGCCGGTCAATAGTCACCGTAACTATTTTACCTAAAAATTTTAATGCGTAATCATGCATATTATTTATAAGTCTCTTCATCTTCTTTTTCTTGTATAACACTCACCACTTGATTAAATTTATCCAAATGTTTTTCTAAAGGATCTGCCCAGTCAATAGGAATTATATCAGTCAAAACACCATGTATTTTATTTAAATCTTTCTCCCATGGATATTGCCCTTGTATTTCAATATCATTTACACTTGGAGAGGGATCAATCGGCAAAGGCGAACCATCCAAATACCGATAACATACTTGAAACAAAGCAGTATTGATCAAAGTCTTATCATGATTGCCACGTCTGCGAAACAAATTTGCCTGCTCAAGTTCCTCTCCTCTCAACCCAGCAAAGGCAAATTTCGGCTCAGTCACTGCATGACTCAACCAAGCCAACTGATTCCGATAAATCCCATTCTGACGATAGCTCTGATGATTATCAACATCGTCCTGCCCTTCACTCCCTTCTATTAGACTACTAGTTTCTCCATACTTATTGACTGGGTTAATCTTTCCAGTTGCTCCGGTACGATCTAGAAAATACAAAATTGCCGCACCATTTATATGTTGGATATCTTGAGTAAAATCCATACCCGGTGGCATCCAGGAATTAATTACCAAATCCGCGTTGGTTGACTTCATTGATTGGAGGGAACGAATTTGCTGATTGAACCCATCAATACGAATTCGCGCATCCAATTTCTCTGTTCTCAGACTAAAAAACATAAAACGTTTCACCCAGTGATACTTTTCTTCATCCGTGGCACAACGTATATATTCAGATATTTCACCTTCCAATGAGATTGGTTGAACAAAAAAATACTTCCAACCAGCATACACTCTGGTAATAAACTCGCGCAGTTCATTTTCACTTAATACATGAGATTCAATTACCTGAGACATTTCATCATACATTCTTTTTACCTCCATGATTCGATTGCGACAAACGTCGATAGTAGCTTTCTTTTCTTGTATTAATTTGGGAATCTGGGGCATACCTCCATTGATATCACATGTAAACTCAGCGGCGTCCTCGGCAAAAAAACTCAAAGCTTTATTGTCAGCGTAATACTTCTCCGCTTCTCCCAAAGTAATAAAATCTGGATCCACTACCGTATATTCAATAAGCAAATTATTTTCTTTAGCCAAATCAGTCACCAGTTTACCCAAGGCGCCATTAGAACCACCAACATCAATAATAGTAATGGGAGCTTCAGCCTTAATTTCTTTTTTAGCCACTCTCCGTTCATGCATTATTTTCGCCAAACATAAAATCCGTCCAATTTCTTCTTTCCGAGGAAAAAACTCCAGAGGAATTCGATTTTCAAACTCTTTCAAAGTTTTAATTTCCGCAATTGGCACAAAATCCAAAGGCACTCCCCAGCTTTCCGGCTTGAGTGAATGTTTTGGCTGTGTTTGTTTGTCTAAACCTATGGTTTCCATACTTATTGCTATTTCTCCATCAACTCCGCATTATTAACTCCCAAAACAAAATACGGATTAGAGCTATCACTGCGTTGCATAATCACCCAAAAAGGTTTATCAAGGATAAAATGGCGTGGCTTTGGTTGGGTAGACGGTCCCCTCGATGACCCAAAAGCCATACCAATCACTGCCTCATTCTCCACCCGAGCACCTTTGTTATCCAAATCAAATTTAATATTTTCAAACATTACATTAATACAATATGCCTTAAAGTTTTCATTTGCCAAACATTCACCAATCATCTCATCATACTTTCTATTCAAATCTAAGCTCAAATTTGGCATAGCAAAAGTATCAGAAGATAGCATAAAACCCCTATTTGTTTTTTGATATTTATTGCTAAAAGTATTCAACACCGCATCAGGCTTAGACATATCAAAACCTTTGGCAAGGATCAATCGATCTGACGGGTCTTTTAGTTTTAATTCAATAAGGAACTTATCGTCTGTCCAATAATTAATCACTCGAACATTATTTTGTTGCATGTCTGATTCAGCAAAAAAGCCCTTCACCTTAGTGGACCCTATAACCCCAGCATGAAAACTAATTTCTTTTTTCGAAAATTCCACTGGGTACTCTACTTTCTTCAGAAAATAAGCATAAGAAATAATATCCTCAGGTTCCAATTCCAACTGTAAATTCTGAAAACTTTTTTCGGGAAATTTTTCTCGTGATTCTTTATTAATCAAGTCAACAGTTTCTTGACCATAACCGCTTTTAATATAGTAACTCGCTGCATCCAAGTCCTTTTTCGTAAACTTGGCAGTGTTCAGTAATTCAGTAGTTTTCAAAGCTGCCGGATCAGTGGTATTTAGTTGAATTTTTTCTTTGACAATGTTTTCTGACAATTCATTCCAAGCCAAATTCATCGCCGCGCCATAGACATAATTACCTTTTAAATCACTACCAGTAAAATTACTATTGGTAAATGAATCAGGCTTTTCTCGGTAAAGATCCCAAGCAAAAACACCTAAAACAATAACCGCACCTAACAAAATTCCCACGAGAACATACTTGAATAATGAATTTTTCATATATATTTTTGCAATTAACGTATATATTATACAATAATTCATTATTTATATCGAATATTTATAGAATCTTCATACTTTGGTATTTTGAATTTAATATTTTGGATTTAAATGAATATCCACAACTTCCTATTGCTCAAAACCCTGATAACCGCTAAAATAAAAGTAATTAATTTGAATTTTAATCAGTAATTCTATGGCACATCATCTTTCCGAGTTAAAAGAAAAAGCTTGGTATCGATTGTACCGAGTCTTGCATTTGGCATTGACCATCTACTTATTATGGTATGCCTGGGGCCTGGCGGAAAAAGCCACCAAACGATTCTTAAGCACCAGTTTCACTGTTTTCCAAACTATCATTTATTTAGTGGTAGCCTTATTAATCGCAGAAATCGTTCGACGCGCATTTTTCTATGTCATTTCCGGGAAATTTAGCATTGTGGGAGAAAGAACTTTTGTCTTGGCAAAAAAATTCTGGTATATTCTAATAGCTATCATTGTTATTCTTGGGATTGGTTATGGAATTGGTCAATGGAGAGAAAATGATTTACAAGTGCAAAAGAAAAGCAAGTCTCAAATTAATCGGACTATTAAACTGCCAACTAATCCAAACACCAACACCCCAACAAACAACCCAAACAACACACAAACAGTCACACCATAACTATATTATCATAAATAAAAAAGCCCCAGTTTTCTGGGGTGTTTTTTATATTAATTGTACAAAATTCCTGATGTTACGCTGGAGTAAGGCAGTCGTAAACCATAGAGAACATCTGAAAGACCATCACTCCAAATGAAGTTTGTACCAACCGACCAATCCAGCTTTGTTTGAATGTAATCACCCGGATAGCCGCTACCATTGACGTTGATAGCTTCGACAACCAATGTGTCATTATCACGGATGCCATGCAAGGCCGTCAAATCAGCATTGTAAAAACTGGAGCCATCATAATCGCTAATGATTACACGGTTAAATGGAGCTGAAGCCCAATACACATGAATATCATCGCCTGTTCCACCGTCAGTCATCGACAAACCACTAAACGCAAAGTTCAACACAATATCTTTCAAATAGAACATACTATCAGCTCCATCAAAATCTGTGTTAATGCCATATTGAACAGAAAACATGAAACGACCAATGACATTGCTCCCATCAACCAGTACACCATTGGGCAACGAAGAAGTCACTGCTTCGACATTGACGCCAACGTTCGTAGCCGTATTGGTTACAAAATCTCTATTGAAATTACTGATTTCATCATTAATATCAAGAGAAGAACTACCAGATACATCCAAACTGACGCCAGAACTATTTCCTTCAGCCGTAACTGACGCGATCCGGAAAGCCAGATCAACGCCAGAGCTACCGATCTGATTAGCGCCAAGACCAATTTCATTGGTTCTCACTGCCACATACACTTTTTTGGTCTGATCTGCAGGAACAGCAAAGTTCAAATTTGAGAAAACAACAGGGGTATCATTAACATTGAAATCACCGAGGAAGAAATTTGAAGTGATGGCTAGGAGATTAGTACCATCCGTATCGAACAACAAGACTTGTGAGATATCCAAATATGCTTCAGAATTATCTTTAACGTACAAAACCAACTGCGAGACATTGATATCCTCATGTCGAGAATAAAACTTCACAGATCCCAACAACCGAGACACCTGACCTCCGACCACATACAGATCACGATTTGAATTGGATTCAATGGTGGAGCCGGAAACATCCAAAACTCCATAGCCGGGCATGCACGCTTTGTCATAACAACCAAATTCACAAGACTGGGTTTCCACTTCATGAATACACTGATGATACAAGCAACGATTATACACACAATATTGATTGCCGAGCGAATCGCAACAGCAATTTTCCGGCTCAGCGCAATCAGTATCATCAAAACAATAACCAAGACACGATTCTTGATTATTAACCAAGTCAGGAATATTATTACAGGTATTATTCACACAGCTGTCAATGGTACACAAATTCAAGTCATCGCACTCCATATCACTATCACAAGAGACGTCCAGATTGTAACAGTTACGGTTGTAACAATACTGATGCGGACCACAATTTTTATGAGGAGTACAACCATGATTGGAAACTTCACAGTACCCCAAAATGCAGTATTGATCAGAGCCACAATCTTCTTTCTTCTCACATGAGTGACAATTCGGAACGGTTTCGTGCACGCAAGATGATGAACGCTCTTCGCAGATATCAAAGGTACAGGGATCGCCATCATCACAGAATTCGACACCATTGAGCATGCAACCACCATTGTACCAACCGCAAGTCGGCGCCAAATCACCGGTTTCGCAAATACCCCAATTACAATAATCATTCATCGAACAATCATCACCCTTGTCACAAGTGATGCCGTTCAAATAACCATACCGACAGAAACCCTCGAAATCACAGTATTGCTCAGTACAAGGATTGCCACCCAAAATATTTCGACACTTGTAATTGTTAACACACGGCACTACACATTCAGCATTGTACATATCCAGTTGATGACAAGTTTCCCATTCTCCAGTACAGGTGGGAAAAACTTCACAGACTCCAGCATTACAACGATGAGAAGTGCAGAGATCTTCATCATTCACACAGTCGCCATCAGAGATACATTCCGCACAACCAAGACCATTTGGATTACAACCGTTGTCACACAGATCTTGCGTAGGAAGAAGCACACACTGACCATTGATACAACTCTCACCTTGGCAACGCCACATATTATCGTAAGTGGAACAACTGCAATCGTTCAACAGAGGTGAACAGTCCTTCGCCGACTCGCACCCACCGCACGAAGCGACCGGCGCGAAATAGTTGAAAAACTCCTGCATCTCCACTCGACAGATCTTGTCGTCACCGTAACAACCGTCATCATGCCCCTTGTCAGGCGAGATGTACGGAAAATCGAAACGCGTATCCGGAGCACACGGCAGACAAAGTTTGCCGTATGTCTTGACATCGACGCACCAGGCTTCACCGCAATCCTCCTTGGTCTCGCACGGAATCACCGTACCAGCTTGGGGGACGCATGCGACACCGTCGTCGCCGAATTGATCGTCAAGCGGATTACGCGGCTCGCATTGCCAACCTTCGCGACAGAGATCCAAGTCTTCATGCACACAATTATTTGCCCAACTCGGACAAAAATCAAAGGTGCAATTATTACCGTCATCGCAATTCGCAGTCGCACAATAATCAGGTTCACAGCCATAGCTGGCGTAACCGTCGTGACCGTCCTTCGAACCCGGCACACAGACAGGAGCGCTGTCGAAACAACCACGGTTGATATTAGTCTCAAAGACATTCACATACGGATCACAAGTCTGACACAGCTTGATCGACGAGAAGAAAGGATCAGGGACACAGTACTGGCCCCAGATAGAATCGTGACAATCGTAATCATAATTACAAAACGGCTCAAGACTCTTCGGCTGACATTCATTCAAGTTGTAACCAGGATCATCAGAGGCCACAACGCCAACCGCACAGAACGGATTGACATCGTCGCAACCACGATGAATATCAGTCAACGGATCAACGGCGAACGAATCGCACGGCTGACAGAACTTGGCTGTGAACTCACCGTCGTAAGAACAGTACGGACCACGCGGCGAATTCTCGCATTCGTAATCGTAATTGCAGGCAAGCGGATCAACCTTCGGATCATGCAAACACATACAAATAATGGCGCCCAAACCGTCATGACACAGACAAGAATCATTCGTATTCACATCCTTATCATCGCAACTATTTTGAGCGTCGCATGAGTCATAGAAGAAACAGGTGCCAAGAGAACAGAATCCAGGATGACAACTTTCATGCTTCACCTGACAACGACCATCGAGGCATTGACCGGTGTAAGTCGTAACCGTCACCATCAGATCAGTACCACACTCGGTCCAACCATCAGGCGGGCACTGCTCGTCATTCACGCATTCCTGACAATCCGGCATGGTCTCTTCTCGACAATGCCCGGCATCGCAGTAATAGGTGGAGCAACCGGCATACCCATCAGGTTGGCAATCCCCGGGATAAACACATTCCGGTGGCAGACACTTATTCTTAAAGCAACCGAATTCGCAGACTTCAAACACTTCCTGACAAATTCCTTTTACACATTGCGCATTGATCAATTCAACCTCATTACCACAGAACACATGTTGCGCGCAATCATCGTCGGTCTGACACGGAGTCTCGCAATGATAACCATGCAATGAATTTTCTGGAATACAATTCGCATTGGCCATACACTTCGAATTGTCCAATCCGTGGATACAAGAATGAACAAACGGATCGTAAACATCGATAGTACAAGCATCATTGTCATTACAATCTTCGACGCAATGAGCGCCACCATTTTCAATCACGCACAACAGTTGATTTTCACACAGAGGGAAAAATTGACAGCCGGTGTCATAGCAGATATCCACGGTGCACATATTGTAATCATTGCACTCGGTCTCAAGCGTCCGGCACTGGCCGTCGCTACAGAAATCGCGAGTGCAAGGCTTGGCGTCATCGCAACCTTCATCGTTCGAACACGGACGACAATCAGGTACATTCACGTACTCGCAATTGCCATTGAAGTTACAGTAATCAATCGTGCAAACATCGGCATCACCGCAATATTCATCTGATTCGCAACCATAAAATTCACAATGACCATCGTTACAACCGGAATGGCAGGAATCAATGGTCACCACAAAAACACAATGAGAATTTACGCAACTAGCACTTTGACAGTTCGCCTGATTGCCACTACACCAGCATTCTACTGGCGACCCGCAATCACTATTGGAAATGCAATCTACTGGTTCATCAGTGTCATCTTCGACTTCCGGCTCAGTGACTTCTTCCACTTCCGTGGTTTCAATCACCTCCGGCGCACAAATATTTGTATGTTCACAACCGTTGACAGAACACCAATCCGCGGTACAACTATCCCCATCATCGCAAGTCGAGACATTGACACACTGACCACCGGAACAAAAGTCAACCGTACACGCATTTTCATCATTGCATTGAAAATCATCAATACATGATTGACAGTCGGCAATATTGAAATGTTCACAGTAACCATGAAAATTGCAAAAATCAAAAGTGCAAGGATTACTATCTTCGCAGTTGACGTCATCATAACAATCAGCCATGACGCAACCACCGTTTTCACAACCGAACTGGCACATAGCCACTTCGACATACTCGACACATTCGCTATTCAGGCAACGACCCAACTGGCACACGGCTTCGTCGCCGCCGCACCAGCAGGTGAGCGGACTGTCGCAGTCCGCGTCGGCTGAACAGCCGACCGGCGGCGTCGTATCTTCGTCCGTTTCCGGAGAAGTCTCGACCGCCTCGGTGAAGTCGTTCTTCGAAATGTCGTAGCTGACCACGTCAGGCTCGCCGACTTCGGGAACAACTTCATCAACCACATCCGAAGTCACATGTTCGGCAATCACATCTTGAGAATTGACATCATTGGCATGTTGAAGTTCATTATTCATTTGGCAAGCAACAAACAGAAAAACCAGACTAAAAACGAAACTCAGACTCGACTTTCGCATGAGAGCCTCCTCTATCCCGCTCTGCGGGACGTTTGTTGTCAAGGACCAGAACTCCGACACTGGGCAACACGCCCATTTTTCGGGCCACTTTTACATCAAAATGACCGTTTATTATATATGAATAAGCCAATTTTGTCAATCTAAACCACAAAAATGTCTATTTTTACTTATTCTTGCTAATTTATTAATCAAATTGACAAACTAATCAATTCCAGTTACCATAATCTATTCCTTGACAACCGCTCCAGTAAACGGGAACAACAACCAGAAAGGGAACCAAATGGGTCAAAGAATTGAGCTGCCAAAAGTCGGATGTCTGGAACATCAGGCGCAATTGGAAAAAATGGGCTTTATTTTTCCTGCTGGAGAAGCCAAAGATCCGGAGGCTCTGTTTGTTACTCTGCCAGAGGGTTGGGAATGTGTCCTACTTTCAAGTTACCCGTATCTGTCAGACAAAAATAAGAACATCAGAGGTACAGCCTCTGTCCGTCATGGCGTTTATACTTTTATCTGGGCACATGCCATTCAAATTGAAGAAAAAGTTTCTTACGCTGATTCAGACCATGATATTTATCGAGTTTACTGGGAAGTTACCAAGCATGGGCAACCAATCAATTATTCCGACACGGTGCAAACTAGCTATGCGAAACGGTCAGAAAATTTGCAACCACATTACAATATGATGGTCACCTGGCTCAATGAAAAATATCCGGATTGGCACTCTCCCTTTGCCTATTGGGAATAAATAATAACAGTCGAAACGGCTGTTTTTTTCTTTTTATGATGATATAATTGTACCTGTAGCATGTAACATGAATCATGGAACAATAAAAATATGAAAAAGAGAAAATCTAAATGGAAAACTCTTATTGATTTTCATAAAATTTCAAAACGGGGAATAGACATTAACAAATTAATTAAAAGGTTATCATAATCAATACATATGAAAAACTTTGGCATTTATTGCGGTCGGTTCAATCCGATACACGCCGGGCATGTGGCGGTGATAAAAAAGATGATTAATGAAGTTGGTCCGGAAAATTGTTTAATCGTCATTGGCAGTTCCAACGCGCCATTTTCCTTGAGACACTTCTTCTCCTATCGTGAACGTCGTGACATGGTGAAAAAGTTATTTCCAAAAACCAAGATAGTGGGATTACCAGATTTTAATAATGACAGCGATTGGTTATTAGCCCTCGATGATTTAATTGTGGCCGCAGGATTAGATCCCAAAAAAGCCATTTATTATGGTGGCTGTAAAGAAGATATTTTATACTTCTTCAAAGACAAACGAAAATGTGAGATTATCAATCGTTTCGATGGTTCAACGCCTAAAATCTCCGCTACTGAAATTCGAGACAACTTAATTTACAATCGACCGATTGATCAATTTATCGATCCCAAGATTGTGCCGATGGTGACGGAACTATTTAAAAAGAAGTGGGAATTATTTAAAAAAATGTAATACTAAAAAGAGGCGTGGTGCCTCTTTTATTTTAAATACCTCAGCATTCTGCTATAATTGAATTATGAAATCCAAAATATCAATAAAAAACTATTTTAACATCAGCGTGCTGGGATTAATTCACGGACTAATAGACGCCACCAGTGTCGGGTTAGTGATTTCATCTCTATATTTACAACAATCAAACAGCCAAGTATTTTTTATATGGGTATTAACCTATAATATTCTCGCTTTTGGTTTACAATTTCCCCTAGGAATTTTAGTGGATAAATTCAAGACAGAAAAACTCTCTATGTTGTGGAGTTTTTTGTTATTAATTATCGCCATTATATTTTTCAAACAAACAGCCATTGTCGTCATCCTCGCCGGGATTGCCAATGCTTTGTTTCACATCGGAGGCGGCAGTTACAGTTTGAGTTTATCTCCAGAAAAAGCCTCGTTCCCCGGTATTTTTGTTGCCCCCGGCGCCTTAGGTTTAACAATTGGAATCCTTTTAGGTCGTGCGACGAATCAAATTTGGTGGCCATTTATCATTCTGTTAATCACCTCCGCAATTTTTGTTATTTTATATAAACCAACCACAGTCGAGAATCAAGATAAACAAATTCGCAAAAAACTTCCTGCATATTATTTTATTTTCGCTTTAATTTTATTAGTCATTGTTATTCGTTCTATCTACGGACTAACATTCCAGTTCCCATGGAAATCTGATTTAACTTTGATGTGGATATTAACCGGAGCAATTGTTCTAGGTAAAATGTTGGGTGGAATTTTGGGTGATAAATTCGGATTCTTACGAACGACAGTTCTGGCGTTGATTATTTCAACTCCATTGTTAGTTTGGGGACAACCAATACCAGCCTTGGCAATTATGGGAAGTTTTTTCTTCCAGTTTACAATGCCCATAGCATTGACCGTATTATCAAATTTAATGCCCAACCGACCGGCCACTGCTTTTGGTTTGAACTGCCTAGCTCTGTTAATTGGCGCACTATTAATGTATAGTTCTTATAAGGCCTTTTTGTCTGGGCAATGGGTAATTCTAACTATGATTATTCTTTCCATCGTCGCTATAATTATTTCCTTATACTATTATTTAATTCATAAAAAACAATATGAAAAAATTGCTTAGTCGCGTTTTTCTTTCGTTAGTTTTGTTCTTCAGCTCAGCCTCCGTGGTATTAGCTGATATTGCTCCGGTTTACGATCCACGAATTGACAATAAAAGTAATCGATACGATTATCCCGGCGCTACTGAACCAACTATAACCTTTGTCGATGCTTTAATTATCGGTGCCAGTGTTGTTGCTTTAATAATTCTTTCATTTGCATTAGTCTATGCCATCAGAAAGCATAATTCTCCTAAGTAATTTCTTCGTCCTGCTAATCCCCACGATTTTAATTGAACTGGGCGTAGCTTGGTTATGGAAATTACGCGACAAGTTTTCTTTGTTTACGATAATTTTTGTTAATGTTTTTTCCTACACCATATTTTTCACCCTGTTCACCATTATTACCATGGTTCCATGGTTAGACTGGACATATGGATTGAAAGTAACAACACTAGAAATAATGGTTTTGATTATTGAATGGCAACTGCTAAAATTTGCATTAGTAAAAACTAAAAAATACTTCTTTTTGGCATTAGTAATGAATCTAGCTTCGTTTATACTGGGGCAATTGATATTTACCAGTTATCCTTATTAAACAATATCAATTTTAAAGAGGCATTGTGCCTCTTTTTTATTCTATGCATAAATGAAATAATTATTTTTTTCGGCATAATTAATTAGTACCCCGCCTCTCGCCCCGCTCTTCGCGAAGGGCGGGGTCAAAAAAATAATTATAATAGGCTATATTTAAAACAAAAAACGCCAGCAGTTCATCATAGCCAATTTGCTCAAGGACATCTCCTGGCATTTTCACTCCTGCTTCAAAGAACTGTCAGGATATTATCATGGATCAGAGAAACAGTCAAAATAAAAAATCCAATCGGAAAATCGGATTTTATTTTATAATATACTAGGAGATTGCCA
>CAZQEI010000013.1:0-43023 GCA_964592195.1 uncultured Gammaproteobacteria bacterium
ATTCCTGCTGGAACATGGAAGAAGGCAACGGCGCCTGCCAATGGATCCCGAAAGTTCAGGTGAAGGATAATTGGGGGTGGTGTAATGGTACCTGCCAAACCAATGCGTCATGGGTGAGTGGTGGGTGTTATGATGATTCTGGAAATCTTGGAAGTGATGCATGTAATCTATCAAATATCGCTCCGTTCCTGAATTTTAGTGGTCGTGTGTTAGTAAGTCCTTTAGCTCAGTAGGATATATTAAAACAGCTCCGTTCTGCGGGGCTGTTTTGTTTCACTAAATATAGTATTAAATATTTATCTCTTCTGCGAGTCCCGCGAAGCGGGACGTGGCAGTCTCTTTTAAACATATTAATCCGTTGCAAATAGACTTTATAGAGATTGCCACGTCGTCGCGGTATAAATTAAATGACCTCCTCCTCGCAAAAGAGGTTAAACTTTAGTATAAAGAAAAAGAAAAAACCGCGGGATCCGCGGTTGCTATGAAATTTTATTTTTTTTATTCTACCATTTCGTATGAGTAGGTAATCCATGTTCCGACGTCATTCGGACTATCGAAGTTCACGTAGAACTTGGAATCTTCGACTTCGAGCTTGCCGTTGCGAATCTGACGACCATCGTTGCAGACGTTGTTAGTGTTCTTGCAGAGCGAGAACGACAGGTCGTCTTCGAGGCAGAGAACCGAAACGGGAGAGAAGGTGTTGATGTAGTACTTCACGCCAGCGCAGAGCTCCTGCGCGACAGGATGGCCGTTGGCTGTGAAGTGAACCTCGCAGTCTGCCACCGTGCCATCGTCGGGGACCACAGCGACGAACTGCCTTCCGTTGATGGCGTTGACCGTGTCCGCGAAGACCTTGTCCACGCACTCGCTCGCGCCGTCCAGCTCGAGGAGAGCCTGGCCGGTCGGGCAGACGCTCGTGTCGGGCTCGACTTCGTCGGGCACCTGGTCCGGATCGGTGCCATCGTCCGTGCCGACTTCGTCAGGCACGACGTCCGGGTCGGTGCTGTCACCGTCCCCCTCGACTTGCTCGGGAGTGACGTCCGGGTTCGAGGTGTCGGTCTCGACCACGTCGGGATCACCGCCGTTGTCGGTCTCGGTGTTGCCACCGCCGCAGGCGACGAGAATGAAAGATACGAAAGACAGAATGAAAAGAGCAGTCAGCTTGTTGTAACGAGTCATGGAATCCTCCTTAGCCCCTTCCGGGGCTATCTGAGTCCTGCAACCGCAAGACTTTGGTGTTTCGCTACCGGTGCAACCTTTTTCGCTACTTTTAGCTTATATTACAATATAACAAGATATTAATGGTTTGTCAAGGTGGAAGCTTGATTTTGTCTAAAATATAATAAAAAACTACCCTCCCGGATAGTTTTTGTGTATTTATTTTCTAAGCAGAAATTCCAAATTTAGTTCATCAATTTGTTTAACATTGTATTTACGACAAACAATATCGACGTTCCCTTTGCGCCAGTAGCCTTCGGGACAACAGACGATTAATTTCCCTGAGCGAGCATGTAGGCCAAGTTCCAGTAACGAAATAGGGGATTTAGTAGTCGGATCAAAATACATGAAGATGAAATCAGCCATTTCCAGGGCGGCTAGCTCCCAGTCCACTTGTTCCCTAAAATCAACGTTATTTATGCTTTGCTCCCAAGTGGAATCCCAACCATCGCGCCGCGGGTTAAGAATGGTGACATCAACATCTGCCAACTGTTTTTCTATTGCTTCTTGCCAATTTTCCGCTTGTCCCATTTCAATACTGCCAGCGAGGAAGATTGATTTGCCGATAAAAGCTAATTTTTGTGGTGGTTTGATGACTTGCATGTGTAACTCTATTTATATATTGCGATTAACTTAAAATTTTTATTAACTATTGATTTAAGTATAACAAGATTGAATAAGTATGTAAATAATTATAATATGTCATAAATATTGACATTGTCAATCTGTGTGCTGATCATTTAATAATTTGACTCTTGTATAAAAACTCTGTAATATCTAATTATATGAAGTCATTCTCAATAATTATTTTAACGTATAATTGTGAGGATGTTATTATTGATAATCTGAATCGATTATTAATGCAAAACTTTCCTAATGATGACTATGAGGTCATTATTATAGATGACAAAAGCCGCGATAAGACGGTTTTTTTTGTATCTAATTTTGTTTCTAAACATGTGTGCTTTAGGTTCTATCCACAGAATCAAAATCATGGAAATGGTTATTGCAAGAACTTAGGAATAAAGCTCGCCCAATCATCGATAGTGTTTTTTTTGGATGATCATTTGAAATTAACTGACAACAATACCATTGTAAAAATGTACAATTTTCTTCATGAAAATCCCGAGTTTGTAGGTGTCTGTGGTAGTTATGTTTCAGCCCATAAATCTGATTATAATATATGTCGTGATATTCGACGTTTTACACTGTATGAAAAAAATGACAAAGATTTGATTTTATCTCTGGAAAAATTTATACCTTTTTCTATCGTGATTAGCGCTTTAAATTTAGATAATATAGATGACGAACAACCGTTCCCAAGTGATTTTAAACAAAATGCGGCAGAGGACGTTATGTTCCAGCTTCAAGAACATGCAATGGGAAAAAATTTTGCATTTTTATCTGATATTGTAGCTGAACATAACCACGATGCTACTTTGAGGGACTTATTAAGAAAAAGTATTAGAGAGTTAAGAGGATTTTCTTATGTAGTAGAGCATAATTTGAATAAAAATAATCTTAGATCAATTTATCTACCTTGTTTTTTTAGTTTCCCCCTTTTCTTTTGGTTAACTGTTTTTTTAAGTGTGCTTTTACCTTTTTCTGGTTATATGGCAGCTCTATTTTTATTGTTGGAAATTATAATTATATCTAAGATATTTACCTATTCTATTGATTTAAAAAGTCGCTGCAAGTCTTTTCTGTATTGTTTCATTAATGAAATATTTAAAATAGTGTATATAGTAAAAATTGGGATTGTTAGATATAAACAGTTACCAACCTTTATATTATTACTGATTCATTGGGAGCTAAATAAACTTAAATATGTATATGAAAATAAATTTAAGTAATCCAGCACATATAAAATTGTTATTACTTAGTCAGGGGGTGAGATTTCTTGATGATGATTTGAAGTTAGTCGGAAGTCGGTATTCTGAAAATCGTTATTATTATAATGTTTCCAATCAAGTTGAAGAATTTACAAATAAAATTCCATCAGAAATTCTTTTACCGCAGGATATTGAATCAAGCATTTATTACAATCCCAACTCTGAATTGGAGATTAAATATGATGGTCGGAATTTTGGAATATTTTGGGAAGATACTTTTTTGTTTAAAATTGATTTTAACCATCGTCCCAGTTTTTTTGATAAGCCCATTGGTAAAAATTTATTGTGTCAACAAGCAGTTTCAATGTATGGTAGATATGTTTTGGGTATTTTTTCCAATGCATTTTGTTTTTTCTTTGGAAGGGGAGAGCAATGCAAGTTTTGTTCTTTACAGCCTTCCAGGCAAACGTTGGGAGCTGACAATTTACCATTAATTACTCCGTCGATCATTACCGAAGCTATTATCGTCGCGTTAAAACATGAAGCAGCGCGAATTAAATATATTATGTATACCTGCGGTACTCATATTGATCCTGATGCTAGCTACCAAGAACAGTCAAATATTATTGCGTCGGTAAAAAAGTTATTCCCGAAAATTGGAGCCCATCATTTGACTATTATGCCAACTAAAAACGAACAATCTCTTATTGCTCTCAAGACTGCAGGTTTGGATTCGATAGCTTTCGATTTAGAAGTCTTTGATAAAGAGATGTTTAAAGAGTATTGCCCTGGTAAGGAAAAATATTTCGGCTATGATAGTTTTTTTGAAACGTTTAAATTAGCGAAGAACATATTTGGGCACAGTCAAGTAAAAGTGGGATTTGTTGGTGGGTTAGAACCGGTTGAGTCTCTTGCCGAAGGGATGAATTTTTTTGGAAAAATGGGTATTAGTCCAGCTGTTAATGTTTTTCACCCTGATATTGGGAGTGATTTTAGTGATAAAGAAAGGCCAACAGTTGACTATTTATTACAAATGGCTAAATATCAATCAAAAGTATATAAAACGTATTCACTGGAGCCAGTATTCCCCGTTGGTGGTAGACGAAGTTCTTTAGACACAGAGATTTATCGTAATTTTTTTGATTAATATATGTTAAACAGTAGGTTGTCTTGTTCGTGTTTTCAATCATTTAAAAATCAAGATTGTGATTTTGTCCATGAATTTAAGTATTGGATTTTATATTTGCATTTCCGTCAGTTTTATTTCGGTCGTTGTTTATTGATTCTGAAGAATCATAAAATAAATATATCAAATTTATCTGGAGTTGAGATATCTGAATTTCTTTCGATTTATAAGAAGTATACAAAGTGTATATCTAAGCTTTCAAATAATACCAATTATAATACCGTATTACTTATTTCAAACACAGAGAGTTATATTCATAATAGCCATTTACATTGGCACTTGATACCTCGCTATGATAAACCGGTTATATTTTTAAATAAAAAATTTCATGCGGATAACGCACGAAATACACTGTTAGCTTATAATAAAGTAGAAAAGACTAAAGTTATTACTAGTCCGAAATTAAGAAGGGCAATAAGTAAAGCATTATCAGAAAATATAGAACTTTTTTAAATCATCGATTGTTAAATTATCGTTGATAAGCAATTGGTCAATTCGTTTTAATACGAGTTTTTTGTTAAATCGAAAATTTGTTTCATAATTATAAGAACTTTTTATTCTGTATAGTAATGTAGCCAATGAAGTTTTTATACCTAATGAAATTTGATTTTTTGTTAAACCATATCCATTCGTGAAAGCTTTTATTAATGCAATTTTTTTCTTTGGGCGATTCAAAAAACTTAATATAATATGACCAGCAAAAAAACCTATATCAAACAGTGTGTTGCCATAGTGGACAGTCTCCAAGTCAAATGTTTTTAGTTGTTGATTATCTAATATCATGTTTTTAGGATTATAATCACCATATATGAGTTGTTTTGGCTCTTGTTTTAATTGTTTGACTAAGGTGTTAAGGTTTTTGTTATCCCATGTTTCAAATCTCCAGTACAAATAATTATTGTACCATGTTAGATCCACTTTTCGAGAACGAAGATTTTTTTTTACTGTTGAGATCTTTGTATGAAACTTTTTCATTTGTTGTCCAATTAATTTGGCGTCAGCTAGAGATAATTCCTGTTTTTTCATTAAAAGATAGACGTTACGACAATTTTTTTTAACTAAATTTTCAAGCAATAAAAAATTACCATGCGAATAAATTAATTCGGGAACAAATTCTGGACAGCAGTTTCTGAATGCTTGAATCACTTTTTTTTCATGATTAATTTCTTCTGGCTTGATCATTATTTTTTTATCTGTTTTGAAATGATCCAGTCGTATTTTTAAATAGAATATTTCTTTTCCGCTTATCACCTGATAGACATCGTGGACAATTCCACTAGTTGCTGAAACAAAAGAACTATCCTCACGGATAATTCCTTTGTTTTTTAAAAGTTGAATTGCAGTTGTGACATTATAAATATTATTCATCTTCTTTCTCTGGTCTCATTAATGGGAATAATACTACATCGCGTAAATTTGGTTGCTGTGTTAATAAGGCAACCATTCGATCTATACCTAATCCTAATCCGGAAATTGGTGGCATGCCATATTCCATAGCTTTGACATAATCATCATCTTTTGACATCGCTTCTTCATCACCCTTTTCTTTTTCAGCCATTTGTTTGTCTAGTCGTTCTTTCTGGTCAATCGGGTCTATTAATTCACTATAAGCATTCAAGACTTCCCAACCATTTATTACTAATTGGAAGCGATCAGTCACTGTGGGGTCATTATCATTCATCCGAGCAAGTGGGGATAAGTCGGTGGGATGTTGTAAAAGGAATGTTGGATTGACTAATTTTGGTCTCGAAACTACTTTATATAGAGCATCAATTAAATTACCTCGTCCCAATTTATCCATGTCTGATACTATGATATTTTTTGCTCGAATTTCTTTACGAAGACTTTCAGCGTCTGGATGTTTAGCAATATCAATATCGCAGTCTTGAATTAGAATGTCTCGGAAAGTGATGCGTTTCCAAGGTGGGCTAAAATCAACCATGACAGGGTTTCCGTTGCGATCAATGATTTCCAGTTGAGTTGTGCCTTTTAATTTTTTAATGATTGTTGGGAGTAATCTTTCAATAAAATTCATGTTATCCTCATAATCCCAATAAGCACAATAATGTTCTACCATGGTAAAGTCTTGCAAATGTCCTGTGTCGACCCCCTCATTACGGAAAACGCGAGCAACTTCAAATATTCTTTCGTATCCACCAATGATTGCTTCCTTTAAATAAATTTCAGGAGCGATTCGGAGAAAAACATCAATGTCTAAAGCATTGTGATGAGTAGAAAATGGTTTGGCCAGCGCTCCAGAAGCAGCGTTGCACAAAACTGGAGTTTCAACTTCATAGAATCCATTTTCTTTGTAAAAGTTTCTAAGCTCCCAAATAAAATCACAACGAAATTTAAATCTGTCACGAACGTCTTCGTTGGCAATCAAATCCAAATACCTTTGTCGATACTTGGCTTCCTGATCTTTGAGTCCATGCCATTTTTCTGGTAATGGTCGGAGGGCTTTGCTTAAAAATTCGTATTTTTTAACGAGCACGGAAATTTCACCTTTTTGCGTGGTGAACACTTCACCCTCGACGCCAATAAAGTCGCCGATATCAATAATGGATAAGAATTTTTTGTATTCATCCTCTGGTAATACGTCCTTCTTCATAACAACTTGCACTTTGCCGGAGAAGTCTTGTAAATGGATAAAAGTAATCTTTCCCATGTCGCGGAATAGCATAATACGTCCAGCGAGCTTAACTGAAGTATCCATTTCCAAAGTTTTAATGTCAGCGGCTTGGTGAGTCTTATCATACTTAGCCGCATATGGGGTAATACCCAGAGATTTGATTAAATCCAGTTTCTTTAAACGCCCAGCCCTTTCATTGTTAATGTTTTCCATACATTTTACGCGTTGTTTGACCAACGAAAACTAATTATTTTTCTTATTCTTAATATAATAATGATACCGAATTTTTGCGTTTGGGTCAAATTGCGATGGTGGCATCCGTCCCCATCAGCGTAAGGACAGAACAGTGTTCTGTCCCTACATCGGGTCAATGCCACCTCTATATCTTAAAATAAATAACTTCCATCCCCAATCTCTTTATACTCTTTACCTCTTTATTCTCTTTTATCTATTTGTAGATTCGTAGCCAATACGTCATTCGTAGAATAAAAAAGACCCCGTTTTCGAGGTCTGTTGTTTTCAAAGGCGCGGAGATCCCGCACCGCCAGCATTAACAGGGAAGGAGGGTACCCTGGAAACGCTTCAGACTTCGGCTTTCGCCTATCGTCTGGCTGACGGGGAATCTATGAATCCGCGCCTTCGTGTCCCCGGCGACGCGCCGAGGGGGAAGGTAAGGAAGGAACTGTTGAAATCATACCTTATTATAATTCTTTGAGTTTGTCAATAGCTGACGAGAGTAAATAACAAGATTATAGTCATATTTTGCCTTGTTTTAAGTAAAAATGATTAATTAGTCAAAAACTGACGAACGGGGATAACATTTTCCTTAATTAATCAAAAATAACGTTTTATGATGAACATGTAAGAAGTGTTCATTAACAATTTATCAACGCCTGCTTAATGTTTAAGCAGGAGGGGATTAACTATTAAGAGGAGACCATTATGAAGAGCCTTTGGATCGTGCTTGTGTACTTGTTTTTTACATCTATTATTTTGACCGGTTGTGTGAGGAACGTTAATAATCAAAAGTCTTTTGATTGGTCAAATGTTAACACTCCGGTGAATGAAGTTTCACCCCAAGAATTAACTCCCGAGCAACAGCGCTATGAACAAGTGTTAAAGTCTGATATACCGATTGAAAGTTCCCAGACATTTAGCGATGAAGATTTACAAATTAGTTTTAATTATCCCAAGGACTTTAAAGTGGAGAAATCCATTCGTCCTGGTCAAAGTCAAAAATATGAGGTGGCTTTTGTCAGTTTAGCTCCGGAGTTTTCAAATGAGTATAAAGATCAAAATCCGGAATTGTTTCCGCAACTGGCATTGGAGATTTATGAATTTGAAAATTTTGATGATTTGATAAATGTAAAATCGCAATTGATTAATAATCAGAAAAGTGTCTTGCGTGATTTGAACGGAAATATTTATGAAGAATATAATGATGATGGTATGACCGTGGGCAAAGGTTATATTTACAACTCTGGGAATCGTTTATATCACTTTACTTTCAAATCTTATCCAACCTATTTGTTAAATCCGACTTTACGAGATTCTGTTGACTTTGGCTTTATGCAAGTATTGAAAACTTTTCAACCTGCCTATACAGGCCATCCCACGAGCGTGAAAGGAGAATAAAAATGAAGAAGTTAGCGTGGTTGTTTGCAATGTTATTCGTGACCACGTTGCAAGCCGCAGAAGCCCCGGTGAATTACAACTGGGGCTTTCCATTGAAAGGTAATTGGTGGGATTTTATCGGTTTTGGTTTTGCTTCATGGAACAGCGCGTTTAATGGTTGGCATTTAGCGGTGGATACTCGTTTAGATCGCACTCCGGTGGGAACAGAAGTCTTTGCTCCGTGTTCCGGTATGGTGGTTATTAGCGATAATAAGAATTGGGGCGGATACGGAAGTAATAATAATCAGAACTCATTGTATCGAGGTTATGTTTTAGTAATTGAATGTCATGATAAATATAACAATTATCAAACTGCCTTACTTGGTCATTTGCAACCAGGATCAAATCAATATGATGCGAATCAACACGTCGGTTTGGCGCCGTTAAATTCGATTGTTTACAAAGGTCAATATGTTGGTCGAGTGGCCAGCTATTGGAACGGCGCGGGTTTTACCAGTGATTGGCACCATCTGCATTTTGGTATTCGCCAGGGAAAATTCGATCCTAACAATCAATCCGCCTATGTTGCGGGCTATAGTTCTTCCGGTTGGAGTGATAATAATTCAGTTCATACCAGCTGGAAAGAGCCACAAAACTTCACGGCCGATCATTCTATGAATACAGCTTGGCATCCGAATGGGACCTTAATTCAAAACTATAGTTGGAATGAAGTTTATCAGTTGATTGATGGGGCTAAACATTGGATTGAAGACGAACAAGTGTTTGAAACTCATCATTTTAACTGGTCACGCGTGATTCATGTGCGTGAGAATGAATTTGACTGCTATGATTCTGATTGGCCCATTGATTGGCAACCGTGGCGGGAAATCTTTTTAGTTGGTCAACAATATTATTTGTTTGAAAGTTCTTTCAAAGGAAGTGCATCCGGTACTTTTTATCCTATGGCTTCTGAGTTGGTGCGTGCCAGTTGGGACTATCTGGATTCTGATGTTACGGTTATTTCATTGCTTGAGTTGAATCTGTCTCTATCGAATAATAAGGCAATGGGAAATAAGTTATATTTGCGTGAAGGCACTGTTGTTTATGCTGGTGATAAAAATAATTGGTCATGGAATAATTTGTATTTAAGCTTGGGACAAGGTAATCTGGCGAAGTTTCAAAGTGAGGAAGTGTTCTGGAAGCTTGGATATGATTACGATGATATTATTTTTACTTCAATTGCTGAGTTGAATAAAAGTTATGTTCAAATTAATAAAATTATTTCTTTGAATGACATCCAAACTTGTTCTGGTACCGGAGTTGTAATTGCCGGTGGAGGACAAGAAGATGTTAACTCGGAATCTGATGTTATTCAGAGCTACGATGTGAAAGAACACTTCGTGGATCAAAAAGAAGTGGTCGAACCGATAGTTGATGTGTTTAACAATGAACAACAAGAACCAGAGTTAATCATTGAAATTGTGGAAGAATTAACACCTGAGACTGTTGTTACCGTAGATGTTTCGCAATTAAATGATTCACAAGAAGTAAATGATGTTCTTGATTTCAACGAAGTGGTTGATGATATTGAAGCAAATGCGCCAGATGTTTATTCAACTCTGGAAGCAGTGGAAGCTTTGCCTGAGACCAAGGAGGGTTCAGGTGAGGCTTTAACTTTGGAGAACGAAGTCGATTGCACTGTCATTTGCCCGTTCCCTTACCATGCCCATATTTGGTATGGCGAAAAGTGGATCAACGGATTCGAACGCGTGCGGATGGACTCAACAGTTGAGGAAATCTGTTTGCGTGGCGCGCCGTGGATTGATTTCAACTGCGCCCTGCCAGATTGGAAAGCGTTTGATTTTGAGTTAGCCTATATTGAATGTAACCATCCGACTTGGTATGGATCGGGGAAGGTTGATTATAATGGGGAAGGTGAGATTTGGTTTCTTGATTTTTCGTGTCAACAATAAGATAATACGTGGCTACTGATTCTACGGATTATTTTACGGATGCTACAGATAAAACAATGATATAGCCTCGTAACAGCGGGGCTTTTTGATTTTGGATTGACAAGACTATAAATTGGTGGTATAAATGATGGTTGTTTGTTTCCTTGAAATCTGGTAAAGAGAGCCTGTTTGCGAAGAAAACCCCTAACGGGAAAGGAGGCAGAGATGCCTATGATGACCAAGGCTGAGTCTGATGCTTTGGAGTTGAAACGATCCAAACGATTGAGTTGTCCCAAAGGAAATGCCAGGGTGTTTGGTGATCGAGATGATTGTCCCTCTATGTGTACTTATCGAAGACCAGAGAGAAAGTTTGAGCTGTTTCCTGAATATTGTGGCGATTGTTATTACCCGAGAGAATGCTATGAACTGGTTCAGTCTCCGGACGGTAATCGTTGTGAATTTGGTAGGGTCGAGTTGGATGATGAGGGTTGGCTGATTGGATTGCCTGATTATGCTGAATGGAAAAACAAGGACGATGAGCGTAAGGCTGAAGAAGTCAGGCTTCATGAAAAGGAAGAAGCTGAACTGCGTAAACAGCGTGAAGTTGAAGCCAAGCAAAGAGAACTGGATCAGTTGTTGGAACGCGCTAGGCAGAGTGAACAAGATACCCAAGAGCAAGCGAATCTTGAAAGACTGCGACATGAGCTGTCTCAGCCCTGGGTGCCTCCGGAAAAAGAATCACCACTTTTCTATGATCGTCGCACCGGTACTCACTACAAGTATGGTTCTGATAGCAGACGCTATGATGTTGATTTGGATAATGATGGTTCTATTAATTGCTAATTTTTGAAGTAAAAGAAAAGTCCTCGTAATAACGAGGCTTTTTAAATATACAAATCACAGGAGATTACTTCAACAAGGGGTCTTGACCCCTTGGCTAATAAATCTGACACAGAAGTAATCGACTATTTTTAACACAAGGGGTCAAGACCCCTTGTTGCCGTGGTGTGAACACTACGGCTCGGAATATCTTTGTTAACAAAAAAGACTCAGCCTGTGCCGAATCTTTTGATAGTTGAAATGTAATTATGCTTTAGCCGCTTTCTTGACCTTCTTAACTTTCGCTTCAGAAGCTGCGACTGGATTGACGCTGACAAATTTGCGGCTGACTAATTTACCGCTGAAGCGTTTAGTCTTCTTGGTGGTAAATTTGACTTTGCCGTCAGCTACAGCGTATAAAGTGTAGTCCACTCCGGTTCGAACATTCTTACCAGCGTGAATTTTGGTGCCGCGTTGGCGGACAATGATATTACCGGCTATGACGGTTTGGCCATCGTGTTTCTTGGTGCCCAAGCGTTTTGCGACCGAGTCTCGGCCTAGGGCGGTACTGCCGCCAGCTGCTTTATGAGCCATATTTTAGCGTTATTTATCGTTTAATAGTTACTGCTGATATTCTAATCTTTTTATAGATAAAAGTCAAGGCCGTTGGGTAGCTAGGTTGCTAATCAGGCTAAGTTAGGTTAAAATATATAATATACAGCAATCGTTATGGTTATCGATATCAATAAAATAGTAAAAATAGAAGAATACGTAAAAACCGAGATGTCCTCAGTGGTGGCTCATGATTTTAAGCATGTGCAACGAGTACGAAAGTGGGCCTTGTTAATTGCGCAAAAAGAAGGTTATCAAGATCTGGAAATGGTTGAGATTGCGGCCTTGATGCACGACATTGGTTTGGTCAAAGCCGAGAAGCGTAGTCTTCATGGCCAAGTAGGTGCGGATATGTCAGCGAGTTTTTTACGAGAAAATTTTGAGATGGAAAGTAGTCGCTTAGATGATGTTGTAAATGCTATTCGTTATCATAATACTAATCGTGAAGGAGAAGGCACTTTATTATTTTTATTGAGAGATGCGGATATGATGGATATGTTTGGAGCTGTTGGTCTGATGAGATCCTTTACTTCAAAAGCGCATCTTCCAGATTATGATGATTCACAAATAAAGGGTGAAACCTGGGGATTACAAGCTTCTGATTTTAATCAACGTTTTGACTCTGGTATTGGAATTGGAAATTATATTACTGATCAGATCAACTTTCAAATTAGTTGTTTTGATAATTTATACACGCCAACAGCCAAAAAGTTAGCTGAGCCATTAATTCAATTTAAACGTGATTTTATTAACCAACTGGTAAAAGAGATTGGAAATGAACTTTTAGTATGAAATATTTTTTTGTTTTAATAATGTTATTAAGTTTAACTGGTTGTACCACTGACCAGCAAATTCTTGATTCCTTAACCAATATTCAAAATCAGGAATTATTACCCATGCACGATGTTATTGACCAAGTTAAAGATGACGTGGATGTGATTAAGTCTAAGGTTGAACCAGTCGAGGTGATTATTAAGCCAGAAGAAGATGTTGATTTAGTTCCAGTAAATGAACCAACTGTTGATGATCCAGAAGAATTTAAGCTCCCGGCGACCTTTGATGTTGAAGTGCCGTTTATTAGCCAATCACCAACCGGAGATTGGGGATTACCATATCAAGAAGCGTGTGAAGAAGCGTCGTTAATTATGGTGTCTCGTTATTTCAACGATCAAGAGTTGACTGCCGAGATTATGGATGAGGAGATTAAACTTTCAGTTGCTTGGGAAGAAGAGCCTGCTCGGAATATGAATATGGATTCCAATGTGGAAGAAATATTTGCTATGTCGAAAAATTATTTTAATTTAAAAGGAAAGATAATTGACAACCCAACGGTTGACCAGATCAAGTCTGAATTAGTGGCTGGTAATTTAATTGTAGCACCGTTTGCTGGTCGGGAATTGGGAAACAAGTTTTTTAGTGGTAAAGGACCGTTGTATCATATGCTAGTTATTCGTGGTTATGATCGCAATGAGTTTATAACCAATGATGTTGGTACGCGACACGGTGAAGCTTACAAGTATAAATATGAGATATTAATGAATGCCATTCATGATTTGCCGGTGTTGGCTAATGGTGAAGTTTTGCGACCATATGAGAATCAAGAGTTAGAGGATGAAGCCAAGGCGGATTTGATGTTGACCGGAGCGAAGCGGATTATGGTGTTTTCAAAATAAAATTAGTTACATTTCATTAGGTAGTTGACAGCTAAAGCACGCTTGACAGAAAGCGTGTTTTCGTTTAATGTATGGGATTGATTAACCACCCTTAAAACAGGAGGGAATTCATGCTGAAAGGTGGTACTTATCAACAGCTCTTTACAACTCCATTTACTGAATTGAAAGATAAACAATTTTCCATCACTGGTAAGTTCCTTGGTCGTAAGGTTTACTACCGTGGCACATTCAAGGAACGAAACGGTTCAGTGTTTGTGATCGATTGGGATAAACGAAGCGGTCAACCGCCGCAAACGGTGATCGATGCGTTCGTGAACAATATGTTGCGGCTGAATATTCATTAACCCAAACAGAGGAGGGCGAACCATGGAATTTTCCAAGTTTGATCTAAAGTATTTGCAAAAGCATGACAGTGTCTTTATGGAATTTGCCAATAAGTTTGTGGGTACAATTGAAAACCGACTTCGTAAGGGTATGTATACTTTGGTTGATGCCAGAAAAGTGGATGATCGTCTGACGGGAAAAGCTTTGGTCATGTTTCTTAGTTATCAAGAAATCAGTAACGACGATAAGCTGCTGGAATATAGGTTTTGGGTTAGTATGGGGATGCGTGAGGTTGCTGCTTGTTTGAAATTGAAGTATACGAAGGAAATGGGTTGGACAGACGTGGTTATTAATATTGTTGAAAAAACGGGAACTTTAGAATTATACTTGTTCTGCGAACCACCGGTCACAATCGAGGGAGGAGAAAGTGGTCTCCAAACTTGATGTCTATGAATATTTCCCCTTTCCCGATGTTATTATTGAGGCATTAAGTCCTCTTGGATTTGATGAAGTGTATGAAATATTACTTTCATTGGGCGCGATTCCCAAACCATTTAATAAAAATTCTCGTTCTTTGGACGAAATAGCAAAACATCCAAATCTTGGATGGCAGGTGGAGAATTGTTTGGTTCTTCCTATTCCAGGGAAACAACATATGGCGCCTGTCGCCGCTTCTGGATGGGGAATATACCGCGTGGTGTTTTGGGGAAAAGTGATGCAATTTGGAAATATTGTTCCTCCACAGCTTCCGTTGATTAGTTTTAAATATTGTATGCGAAATACTGATTTTGATGAATTTGTTAAGCACGGAGTATTTGAAAATGATCCGATGAGGGAGCACATAAGATTGATTCTGCCGTTTTTGCAAGTGTCAAAGTTTATGGATTCAGGTGGAGATGATATTGATTTCAAGTGATAATTAGAACGCGATAAATTCGCGTTTTTTTAATTGTAAACATTTTTTCTCTGTCACACTGAGCTTGCTTGCCCCGCACCCTTGTTGTGCGTGGGTCGAAGTGCGGTAGAGGTTAATATCCCTGTAATGCTTCGTCAGGCTCAGCACGACAGGGGGAGGGTTTGATAACCATACTGAATTTGACAAGCTATAAATGGGATGATATTATTAAACCATACCAATTTAGTAGGTATTCAATGTCTATGAAGTTTTCTACCAAGGCAGAGTATGGTTTACGTGCTTTAGTCCACTTAGTCAAAGCCGAAAAACCTGTATCTCTAGCGCAAATTGCCAAACAAGAAAGGTTGTCTTTGCCGTACTTGGAACGGTTGTTTTCAGTATTAAAAAAAGAAGATATTGTGAAAAGTTATAAAGGCGTTTCCGGTGGTTATGCTTTAACAAGACCGGCTAATAAGATTTCCGTGGCTGAAGTCATCAAAGCGCTCGAAGGTTCAGTTTACGACCTACAATGTGTTGGTTGCAAAGTCTGCGGCTGTGTCGTCAATCCAGTCTGGCAAAAACTTTATGAACAGATTGATAAAACGTTAAGTCAGATGTCGTTAGCTTCTCTTGTTAAGTAAAGAGTTGAAGCCTACGAATGGCAAATCGGCTACGAATCTACGTATAGAATAAGTTTATGATTAAGTAGTTGTTTTGCAAATTCGTAGATTCGTAGCAGATACGTTATTGGTAGAAAATATTAATATTACAAATGAAACATATGCAATACACCCAAGCTCTCATCGACCATTTCAAATCACCACACAACCAAGGCAATATTCCAGATGCTGATGCCATTGGGGAAGTGGGAAATATGAAGTGCGGAGATATTATGAAAGTTTATCTCAAAATTAATAATAATAAAATCGACGATATCAAGTTCGAAACTTTAGGTTGCGCGGCGGCCATTGCCACCTCTTCGGTTTTAACTGATTTGGCCATGGGTAAAACCTTGGAACAAGCAGAGAAGATTAGTAAACAAGACATCGTGGATGTGCTGGGCGGTATGCCAGCTCCAAAAATTCACTGTTCTATTCTTGCAGAAGAAGCGCTCAAAGTCGCAATTGATCAATATCGCAATAAGAAATAATTATTTTTAATCAATGAAAAATATGTCAAAAACATTAACAGAAAAAGTGCAAAAAGAATTAGAAAATATTCGTCCGCAACTTCAGATGGATGGCGGCGATGTTGAGTTAGTCTCAGTTGATGAAGCTACCGGCATTGTGAAAGTCGCTCTCCAAGGTCATTGCGCTCATTGTCCTATGTCTGAGTTTACTTTAAAAATGGGAATTGAGAAGCAGTTAGTGGAGAAAGTGCCTGGCGTTAAACAAGTTGAGGTGTAATAAAGCAATAAAACAAGAAAACAAAAAAGCAATGGGATAATATGATTATGGAAGTTGATATTGATTTATCTGATCAATGATCAATGTTCAATGATCAATGACAATCTATGCGTATCTATCTAGACCACGCGGCGACGACTCCGGTTGACGAGCGAGTCCTCGACGCCATGAAACCATATTTTATTCAAGAGTTTGGCAATGCGTCATCCATTCATTCCTTTGGCCAAGAAGCGCAAAGTGCGGTTGACCATGCTCGTACTACGATTGCTAACTATTTACACACTGACTCAAAAGAAATTATTTTTACCTCGGGTGCCACAGAGAGTAGCAACTTGGCAATTTTAGGTTTGTTTACTAAATGGAAAAACGAAAAGAAGTTGCATTTCATTACTTCAAAAATAGAACATCCATCAGTGCTTGAAGTGTTAAAAAAAATAAAAGATTGGGGACATGAAGTTTCCTTGATTGAAGTAGATCAAAATGGCATTGTTAACTTGAAAAAATTGAAAGAAGCCATTAAGGCGAATACAGTGTTAGTGTCAATTATGTATGCGAATAACGAAGTGGGAGCGATTCAACCGATTGCTGAGATTGGAAAAATTGTTAGTAAAGAAAAAAATAATCGTAAGAATTCAAAATTGCCAATATATTTTCACGTTGATGCAGTGCAAGCGGTTAATTACTTGGACATGGATGTGCCAGCATTAGGTTGTGATTTATTATCAATCTCTGGACACAAAATTTATGCACCAAAAGGTATTGGCGCTTTGTATGTGAAAAAAGGCGTGAACTTGGCGCCCTTAGTTTATGGTGGTCATCATGAATACAATTTACGTCCGGGAACTTTAAATGTACCCGGCATTGTAGGTTTAGCGCGCGCTATTGAATTAGTAAAATTGGAAAAAGATAAAAATATAAAATTGGTCAAGAAATTAAAAGAAAAATTTATTAAAGAAATGGAAACTGTGAAGGACGTTCGTTTCAACGGTAAATCTGAATTACAATTACCACATATTATTAATCTTAGTTTCAAAAAAGCCGAAGGGGAGAGCATTCTCATGATGCTTGATCTCGAAGGCATTGCGATATCAACCGGATCTGCTTGTTCTTCCGGTGCGTTAGAACCATCACATGTTTTGACTGCTATGGGAGTGCCAGTGGAATGGACACATGGAAGTGTGCGAATTTCGTTAGGTAAGCATAACACTGAATCGGAAATCAAGATTGTGGCTAAAGCGCTGAAAGCGATTGTGGAAAGATTGAGGAAGATGGCGCCGGATATTAAGTAGAAGAGATTTGAGAGATAAGAGAATTCCGCCAGAGGCGGATCAGCCTTCGGCTGAAAAGAGAATGAAGAGATGGAAATATTTATTTAAAATTGGCTAGAATACGATAAAAAGATACGGCTATGTTGACAATATGCCGTATTTTTGTTATAATTTACAGTCCTTTGACAACTAAAAGGCTGGTTTTCGCATGACGCGAAGTCTAGCCAGAGGAGGTTCTATGACCGAAATCGTGATCGTGATCGTCTACGTCGTTCTGTTCGTAATCTTCATGATCGATGGATACCTTTTGTTCGAAAACAATCCAACCAGTATCTTGGGTAAGGTGTTTTTCTCGTTTACCAACACTGTCAGTTGTTTGATTGTTGTGGCGTTTATCTCTCTCTTTCTTTCTTTTTTTCTTTCTCCGTTTGTGGAGGTAATTCGGCATGGAGAAGTCAGTTTTCTCTTTGGTTTAGTCAAGGAAACAAATGACTTCGCAATAAGCTTCTGGTCGATTTTTGAGATCGGGGCTTTCTTTGCTGTTGTTTTCGGTGTTGTTACTCCCTGGTGCCTGAAAAGGGAAGAGACTGAGAACGGTATTCAGTGTCCTGTGTGTCAGTAAACAACAAACATGGAGGATCCCATGGATACTCTATATTGGTTGACGACATTGATTGGTGTAGTCGGCTACCTGCTGACTTTCTATTTCCTTTTCGTAGTGCCGAAGTCGAATATTCTGAAGAAGGAAAATATGAAAGATTGGTTTGTAATTGTGTCTTTCGTGTTCCTCGGAGTTTTTGTAGATGTTAGTGTGCTTATTATCTTTATGAGCACGCTGTTGATTTACGATTGGATTTTGTCTGGTATATATGTACAATATCACAATCAGCAAACAGTTCGGTGGTATCTCAATCCTCCTTCCTTGCTGATTACATTTATTCTCCTTTGTCTGTTGTACATGAATTCATTTATGCATTTCATGTTCCGAGATTGGCTCTCTGTGACAATCGTGGCAGTGATGAGCCTGTTGCCTTTCATTCGTGATTGGCAGTTGAATCGCAAAGAGTTCCTGGTGTGTCGACGAGAGTGGCTCGAGGCGAGGAAACAGCAAGTCGCGTAGGGTTCGTAACAACCAAACGCCCGCCTCCGCCTTCCCCGCTGGGCGGGGTTAAGACGAGAGTCGAGGCAATCCACGGACCGTATGGTATCGTGGCAAGGAGGAGGTGCGCATGAGCGTTTTTCAGTGGTTCTTCATCGTTTTACTGGCTGTCGGATTGATCGTTTCCCTCGCATCGGTGTGCTTTTACCAGAGCAACTATTTGCGGTGGAAGATCGGTAATCCTCTCAGTGAGATGTTCTTCTCATTCTTCGGAAAGCCGAAGGCAGAGCACTACAGTGGCTGGGCCGCATTTTTAATGAGTATATTTGCGTTTTTGTTGTTCCCTTCGATGGTATTGGCACCTGCGTTTCTATGGGGAGCCTTCGAAATGATTGAAGGTTGGTTCGATCGTCCCGCTAACTATCCCTTTAAGCTGAGCCGTGACTTTGGCGAGGTGGTTGGAGTGATTGCTTGGGTGGGGATCACTCTTGTACTGTATTTCGGTCCGCTGTATATGGATTATCGATATGGCATCACAGATGCGAAGTATTTGCTTTTCCCTTCTATGATTACTATTCATCTGGCACTGGCCATCAGTTTCATCCTGCCAGCGATGGACTTCGCGTTCAGTCGCTATGAGCAGTGGAAGATCAGAGTAGAACAGCAGCAGCGATTGGCTGTCGCTGGTAAGTAGTTCTTTTTGAAAAACAACCGCCCCTGGATAACGGGGGCTTTTTGATACAAGAGAAAAAGAGATAAGGAGAGAATGAAGAGGAAATGAGAGACGTGAGAAACAGGGGAGACGAGAGAAACATGTGATGGAAGTTAATTTTGTAAAATAATTAATACAATCTTTAGAATTTGGGATTTTATATTTAGTGCTTGTTCCTTGATCAATGTTCAATGATCATTGATCAATGATTGTCTGGAAATATTTATCATTATCCCAACCGCTGTCATGGCGACAGCCAGTGAAGTGCCGCCGGAGCTAACGAATGGCAACGGTACGCCAGTCATAGGCATTAAGCCAACCATTGAGGCAATGTTGAAGAAAGCTTGGAAAATAAACCAAGCGATTATTCCCGTAGCGATTAACGTTCCAAATTGATCTGGAGCTTTACGAGCAATTTTTAGTCCTCGATACATTAATGAAACAAAAAGCAAAATAAAAATTACTGTAATAATAAATCCCAGTTCTTCCGCCATAACCGCAAAGATTGAGTCACCGGTAACTTCAGGTAAATATGAAAATTTTTGACGAGAAAAGCCAAAACCTCGGCCTAACCATCCGCCAGAGCCGATCGCTAAAAATGCTTGATTAATGTGATACCCAATGCCTAAGGGATCAAGTTCAGGATGTAAAAAGGTGGTTAATCGTGCTGCGCGATAGGGGGAAGTTTTAATTAATAATAAAATTGAACCAACACCAGCGAGAATTAACGCTCCTACGTGTTTCAACTGAGCACCGGAGGCAAAGAAGACTGCCATGCACATGAAAAGAATGATTGATAATGTTCCCAAATCAGGTTGAAGCATCATTAAACCGGAAATTATTCCTAACAGAAAAATGAATGGCATGAATCCATAATACAAATCGCGAACACCTGTTTCACCGCGCTTAGTTAACCAACCGGCAAGGTAAATAAGAAAAGTTAGCTTTACTAATTCAGCTGGCTGAAATGAGAATCCGAAAATGTTTATCCAACTGCGTGAGGTTCCATATTCAGCTCCCAGCCCGGGAATAAACACTGTGATTAAAAGTAAAATGGAAAAGCCCAGCATGAGTGGAGCAAATTTTTGGAGTTTTTGATAGGGGATTTTGGAGGCAATGAGCATTAGTACTAATCCTGGTAAAACTCCCAAGGTGATTTGATGTTTGATGAAATAGTAGCTGTCATTGAATTTTTGGAAACCTAGGATAGTTCCAGCTGAGGTCAGAACCAATAAACCAAAAATAAGTAAAACAAAAAAATTGGCCACGAAAAAATAATCAGGCTTTTTGGCATCACTGCCAGAAGAACGTTCGTAGAGACGATTGATTTTCATTTTAACTGAGAAACAATTTTTTTAAATTGATTACCGCGATCAAATTCATTGATGAACATGCCAAAGCTGGCGCAGCCAGGGGACAGGAGGATGGTGTCGCCGGGGCGCGCGTGAGCGCGCGCGGTCTCGACCGCGTCGGCGAGAGAAAAGAACACACCAACTATTTTTCTCTCGCCGCCCCCGGCGACAATCTGGTCGTGGAGGGTAGGCGTAGCCGTGCCGTTGAGAAGAAAAATATGTTTTACTTTTTTTTGTTTAGCCAAGTCCAAGGCAAAGTCGTTCAAATCTAGTTTTTTGTCTGCGCCACCAGCGATAATTAAAATATTGGATTTTAAACTGGCCAAAGCTTTTTGGCCTGAGATTGGTGTGGTTGAGGTGGTGTCATTAATATATGTAACGCCTTTGAATTGACGAATAACTTCCATTCGATGTTCCACCCCTCCAAAATTTTCAACCACTTTACGAATGACTGAATCTTTCAGTTTAAATAACTTACCCACTTGCCAAGCTGCAGAGGCGTTTTCTCTATTATGATCGCCAAGCAGTTTTAGCTTCCAAGTTTTTGGCAGTTGATTTTTGGAATATAAAATAGTTTTACAAACTGATTCTTTGGCGCATTTTTTAGTGGTTGGATTGTCTTGGTTGATGATTAAATAATCTTCAGAATTCTGATTTTGGTAAATCAATTTTTTATCCGCCAAATAATCTTCCATGCCTTTGTAACGATTCAAATGATCGGGATAAAGATTGGTGAAGACTGCGATTTGTGGGCTGATTTTCTTCCAGCCAAAACCTTGCAATTGCCAACTGGATAATTCAAGCACTACAATATCATTTGCTTTTACTTTTTTTATCAAAGGTAATGTGGCAGTATTCATGATATTGCCGGCTAAATAAACTTTTCTGCCAGTTTGTTTTAATACTTCGGCAATTAAAGTGGCCGTTGTAGTTTTTCCTCTTGTGCCAGTAATGCCAACTACTGGGCAAGGGCAATGTTGCGCGAATAAAGATTCATCCATGTCAACAGTTTTGCCGGATTTTAACGCGTATTGTAAATATTCTGAATAAATAGGCACATCAGCGTTACGCAAAATTAAATCTGCTTTATCAATATCCTCATAGCGGTGTTTGCCCAGTACGTATTTGATGTTTTTAAATTTTTTTAATTGAACTAAAGCCGCGGCTAGTTGTTTCTTGTTTTTTAAATCAGTCACAGTCACCTTTGCCCCTTGCTCAGCAAAAAAAACCGTATCCTTGATACCGCGACCAAGGAGCCCGAGTCCGAGAATTAGGACGCGTTTGTTTTTGAAGGAAGGAAATTTACTCATAGTTTATAAGTCTGTAAGTCTGTAAGTTTGTAAGTATTCAAAGATGCTTTTACTGAGGAACTTATAAACTTATGAACTTACAAACTAGTCTCAATACCACCCTTTATCCACCAAGAAAATTACAATGCCAACTACGGCGGCCACACCGTTAATCAACCAGAAACGCATGACGATTTGGTGTTCAGGCCAGCCTAAAGCCTGGAAGTGATGATGGATAGGAGCGGACTGAAATATTTTTTTACCTCTAAATTTCTTAGATAATACTTGAATGATAACGCTGAATGTTTCTACTACTGGAATTAAACAAATAGGGATTAACAACAACGCGGTATTAGTATACATGGCAATAACTCCCAGTAGAATGCCTAAACTCATGGCGCCAGTATCTCCCATGAAAAATTTTGCTGGGTTGATGTTAAACCACAAGAAAGCTAATAAACCACCAATGATGGCGGCGCATAAAGCCGCTAAATCAAATTTGCCTTGAGTGAAACAAATTGCGCCCATGGCCGCAAAAGCAATTAACAAAATACCACCAGCCAAACCATCCAAGCCATCAGTTTCATTAATTGAGAATGCGGTACTCACTACGACAAAAATAAATAGGGGGATATACCACAAACCTAATTCAAAATTGCCAACAAAGGGTAAGTGGAAAACATCCCAATCAAGCTTGAAGAAAAACCAGAGGGCGGCAATTATCGCTACAAAAGTATATAAACCCAATCTATAGATAACACTTAATCCGCCACCTTTGGGGCCAATTTTTCTGATGTTTAGATAATCGTCCACCATTCCAATTAACGCGGATAAAACTAAGATGCCTAAGGGTAATAATGTTTGTTCGCGCGAGAGAAAGTCAAGTTTTTCAAAAAAGGTGCCAGGAAATAAAATTTTTAATAAAAATAAACCTAAGATTAAAATAGTAGCTGTACCCCAAATTAAAACACCTCCCATGGTTGGTGTTCCAGATTTACCAGCGTGGAATTTTGCAAAAATGGGAGCGCTTTCCGAAGTCCGAATTTGTTTGCCAAGTTTAAATTTATGGAGGAAATAAATCAGAAGCGGAGTTAATAATATGGCAATGATGAAACTGACGGTGCTAACCACACCCAATTTGAAGACTTCGGCTGTTTCCATAACTAATGAAGTTAAATATTAATTAAGATTATAAAAATCGAAGCTAACCAGATGATCAATTGAATCGCTGTGGCGGTGGCAATTAAAAAGTGAGAGACTAGTGATTTGTGATTGTAGATTAATAATGCACCGATAACATTTACTAAAAATATAATTGAACCAAATAACGGTAAGAAGAATACTTTCCACCACAGCCCGAATTTATCAATACCAAAGTAGATGTTGTAATGTAATGGGATGGTGGCTGTCCGCCCTAACTCTTGAACAATTCCGTTCATTTGCCAAATTAAAAATACCCACAGTAAAATGTTTAAAATTAAACCAGCAAAAATCGAGCTGACTAAGCCTTTGTGGTGCCAGACTGGGCTGGTCTTTATTTTTTCCCAGAAGGTGTAGAAGTGGATTAACATTTTATTTTAAGATTATTGTTTGCTACGAATGGCAAATTAGCTACGAAACTACGAATATGAAAGATTTGATCAGCGAAAAATATTTATAAAATTAAGATCATTCGTTGATTCGTAGCAGATACGTTATTGGTAGGCGCTATTATATAATCAATTTTATCACATTTATTGGCAATAATAAAGGTTGAATTTTACCCACAAACTGCTATAATTGGCTCATTATGACGAATAAAAAGCCTAAATACCACATTATTACCTTTGGTTGTCAAATGAATAAAGCGGACTCGGAGCGAGTAGCCGCTGTTTTGACGTGCGCTGGTTATTCGTTTACCGCAGAATCAACTAAAGCTGATATCATTGTCATCAACGCGTGTTCAGTTCGTCAGACTGCGATTGACCGTATTTGGGGGATGATTAAGAACTATCAAGACAAACGTGAGGCTGGAAAGTTGAAGACAATTTTAACCGGCTGTTTATTACCTCAAGATAAAGAAAAGTTGGAAACAAAGTTTGATTTTGTTTTTAATATAAAAAATTTATCTGAGCTGGAAGATTATTTGGGAATAAAAAATGAATCAACAGAAGATTATTTAGATTTTGTACCGCAATATTCCAATGCTTATCAAGCTTCAATTCCGATTATGACTGGTTGTAATAATTTCTGTTCCTATTGCGCTGTGCCTTATGCCCGCGGTCGAGAAGTCAGCCGTTCGGTAAAAAGTATTTTATCGGAAATAAAAGCTTTAGTTAAAAATGGCTATCACGATGTGACTTTACTTGGTCAAAATGTTAATTCTTTTTTACCAATGGATAAAAAAAGTTTTTCACGAGCTAATCCTTTTACTCAACCATTTGCAAAGTTACTGTGGGAAATTAATCAGATTGATGGCATAGAAAGAATTTGGTTTATGTCAGCGCATCCAAAAGATATGTGCGATGATGTGATTCAAGCGTTAGGTTTACCAAAAATGTTGAACTATTTACATCTTGCCATGCAATCTGGTGATAATACGGTTTTGAAAAGAATGAATCGACAATACACCATTGCGCAATATAAAAAAATCATTAAACAAGTTAGAACAGTGCGACCAAACATTGCGTTAGGCACAGATATTATTGTTGGTTTTCCTGGTGAAACAAAAGAGCAATTTGAAAATACTTTGAAAGCATATAAAGAATTGGATTTTGATATTTCTTTTCATTCAAAATATTCTCCGAGAAAGGGGACAGTGTCAGCAACTTTTGTTGACGATGTGTCACGAGAAGAAAAGGTGCAGCGTTGGCAAAAGATCCAAGCTTTGATGGAGAAACAAACATTACGAAAAAATAAAACTTACAAGAATCAAACGGTTTCTGTTTTAGTAGATAAATTTTATAAAGGTTATAACGAAGGCAACAGTCGCGAAATGAAACGCGTGAGATTTAAATCGCCGAAAAGTTATTTGGGTAAAATTGTTGAGGTTAAAATTAATAAACCCATGGCTTGGATGTTAGAAGGGGATTTAATCGAGAATAAAGAGAAAATGAGAAAAAGAGAATAAAAAGACAAGAAAGCGGTGATTAGCCGTTTTTTTGTTTAAATTAAGCAAATAAAAGCCAACTTCGGTTGACATTTGTGGGCTGGTGTGCTATTGTGACTAGTCGTTCTAGTTCCTTTAAACCCCATGCCTAGGAGGCAACTTTAATGAAAATCAATCTTCGTCACGTGGATGTCTTGGATGGCACTGATGTTCGTAGAACTTTTCATTTTAAAACCGGCAAAGAATTGCGTCAGATGCTTCGTGATATGAAGATCAGAAGTTTGGCACCGTATAAATACGATGGAGCTGTTGATAATCAACGCGTTATCTTGGTCGATGATATCCGTCCGGCTTTGCTTGATGAAGAGACTGTTTATTCTCCCTGTTCCGATAATATTCAAATTACGCAGCAAGCATTTTTCGATCTTGGTAAACAGCAGCCACGGCGTCCTGTTACCAACTCCAAAAAGGGAGGATGAGATGACTACTCCTGCCATTACTCATTTCGAATTTAATGTGACTGCTCCGACTCGAAAGGGAAAAATAGGTAAGAAGCTTTTAGTAAAAGTGTTTCTTCACTATATTAATGGCATTACAGAAAAATCTGGAAATTGTACTGAATGTGGTAGTGATGTTCATGGTACAAGCGGAGATAAGTATGGTTGGAGTTTTGAGTCTTTGGAGGTAACGGAAATCGTTGATCAGAATACGCAATGTGTCATTCATCCGTTGTCAGGTGTTGGCAGGCGTATCATGTCTCGAATCAAGCGACTGGAAGAGATTTTGCTTTGTGAAGATTGTTTTCATCGACTTATTGCTGAGCCCGGGCATATCGAAGAGCAATTTTTGAACAAAATGGACGAAAAATAATTCAACACCCCGGAAATCCGGGGTTTTTTGTCTGAAATTATTCATTGAAGTCAACTGATTTGTTTAATTGACCAATCAAGTAGTTCTTCCTTTGATTTGGCGAGATAGATTAAACCTGGGAATTGTTCATTCAATTTATTAATATGGGCACGAACTAAAGTGCGAGTACGATTGGTGTCAGAATGCGGTTCACTGGGATGATCTTCAATAAACAAACCATAAGCCTGACCTCTTACAAAAGCAGACAGAGCTAGCAAGCCACTTTCTGCTAGTGAACCAAAGCCTTCGGTTTCACCCGTAATTACTTGAATAATAACTTTATCGTTTAGTTTGTGATTAATTTGGTCTGTTTGTAAATGTTCCAAACTCCAGTTATTTTTAACTGGATTAAAATGTGGAATTTTTCGTCTGCTTAGTTTTCTCACGAAAGGTTCTCTCCAAGAGCTTTCCCCAGCCGTGCCAAATAAGCTTACACATTTGTTCGTTTTGATAGCGGGTGGAAGTTTCAGCGTGTGCGTTTGTTCGATTCGAGCATTACGAAAAACATTTTGACGTTGTTGATGGAAAACTACCCAGTCAAGAAGTTCTTCCATGGTGTCAGCGAAGTTGAATTGGGTATTTTCTTTTTCAAGTTCTTCAGCTAAGTTTTTGAATAATCTGCGAGCACGTTGCACATCTTTGGGTAAATTTTTATCTTCTTCTAGGTAGACTCCCAGTTTTTGTCCGCGTAATAAGGCACCTAAAGCCGCCCAGCCAGCCTCAGCTAAACTGCCAAAGCCATGCGTTTCTTTAGAAATAGGGAAGACGATGATTTCATCTGAAGCTAAACGCTCCGCTTCTTCTTTGGCGTTTTTTGCGGTCCATTCATGCGGACCAACTTGTGGGTTATAAAATTCTAAACTGTTCCTTTGCAATTTGGGAATGAAAATTTCTGTTCGCCAAGTGGAAGCAGGGGAACCGCAAGAACCGAAAAGACCGACTTCTGGTCGTAGTTTTGTCGGGTCGATTTCAATTTCCCGTGGGCGGAATAATTCTATATTGGTTTTTGTTACTTCAAATGACATAGACAATGATTATTTACCGTCTAATTCGAGTTTAAATTCTTTTAAAAATGTTTTGAGAAAGGCGGTGCGGTGTTTGGCTATTTGCTTAGCAGTTTTGGTATGCATTCGGCCTTCGACTTTTAATAATCTGGTATAAAATAAATCCAGAGCGTATTTTTTTGAATCTGGTTCGCGTTTAGTACAAAAAGGATCTTCCGCGTTATAAAATGGTCGTTTCATTTGTCCGGTGGAAGAATAGGTCCGCATGATGGAAATCGCGCCAGTAGCTTCCAAACCGTCAGAGTCTTGGAGAATTTTTGATTCTAGCAAATTTGGAATAATCCCTTTGGTGAAGGAACACTCGAGAATACAAGTTTTAACGGCTTCAATTTTCTTCTTGGGATAATGGGGCAATTTTTCTAATATTTTTTGTGCTGCCAATGCGCTTTCTTCTTGCGAGAGATGTCGATTGGGATGGTTCTTGGGGTAAACAATTAAATCATGAAACAATGCGGCTGGAACAATAATATCCATATCCGCTTTTTCTTTATGGGCAATCATTTCAGCGTTCGTTAACACTCTCTGCGCATGATAAAAGTCATGAGAGGCATCAATGTCCGAAATTTTTTGCCTGGCAATTTTAATTAGTTTGGCTTTTAATCCTACGTTCATATTATTTAGTAATAAAATCAAATTCACTTAATCCGGACTGTCTTAATATTGAAAAAAATGTGCCACGAGGAATTTCTTTTTTATTGGCGGGTACAATGACTGTTAACGTGGGGTTTCCTAATTTTCGTAATTTAATATGACTGCCTCTCTGGGAGATATAAACAAAGCCCCGTTTTTGCAGGACTTGGATAATCGCATTTGATGAGTATAGTTTAGGCATGAGAAATTGAAGTTTTTGTCAATTCAGGCCGTTCTACTTTGGAAATTTTGGGAGTTTTAATATCTTCAAAATATAAAGAAAGAGCTTCATCCAAAGCAGCGAGTGCTTGCTTTTTTGTATCTCCGAAGCTGGAAATATCAATATTTAAACATTGAGCAACATAATATTTGCCTTCTTTCCAGACTACATTGTTGAAGTTTATTTTACGCATAGTTCGTTAGTGTATACTTATATTATAGAAGATAGGTGAATTATGTCAATTCAAGAATTTAATTATCCCAAAGTTCCATAAATAATAAAACTTTAATTTTTGTTCCCGGTGTTGGTTTGTAATCGTAGTTAACATTTCCTGGCACTGTAATAACATCTCCGGCTTCGACAGGTGTTACTTCATTATTAATAATAAACTCACCAGTACCATCAATAATGAAATACACTCGTTCTAAATCAGTGGAATCAACGGCGCCATGATCACCATCCAATTCGGCGAGGACCACTGATTGATATTTTTCGTTTAAACCTTTTAGTTTATAATTCCAGCTTTTTACATGATTCCAGCTGGATGGGGTGGCTTGAGATTGGGAGATTTTCATATGTAATTTATTAATTTCGCGGCTTGAATAATAATCCAAGAAGGGGGAGCTTTTGTATTTTTCGTAGTTGTTGTTTTCGTGCAATTTCCATTTTCCATTCAGGTTTATTGTCCCGTGTCACCAAAAAATTATTTTCCATGTATTGATTTGCTAATTCTTGGTTTAACTGTTTCCCGTAATGGTGTAATGTTTCGGCTGCCTCTGGATCTTTATCAGAATCTTCTTGTAAACATTTAATGTTTTCCAAATAGGTCAAGGTCGCACCATGTTCAGCTTTGGCAATCGGTAATAAGGAAAATTCCCAACCAAATTTACTTATTTTATATACACGGAAACCGTCAGTTTCTTCGACCAGATCATTTAACTCAATATCAAAAGATTCTTGATTGTGCGCATCGATATATTGTACTTGTCCATCAGAAAAATGGACTACATTGGCAGCATGACCATAGGGATCAGCTTGTTCTGTGTGAATATGAAATTCATTGTTCATGATATGAGAGAATATCATGGCTGCGCCGGAGCAATTTCGAGCTTTTTGTTTGGCCATCGCCTCTGGAAAAAATGCCCATTTTTTGACTGCTAAGGATTGAAATTTCTCCATTAACATTTTAATCAATTTGCTTTCAACCTTCCATCGGTCTTTCTCGGCAACATTAGCTAACATTTCTTTACCATCAGTAATAATTTGACCAAGTCCCCAAGCTTCAATAACTGCCGGTAGTTGATCCTTTAAAAAAATATCATAAAGTTCTTCCGGAGTTTTTTCGAGTAAGGTTTTTAGTTCAATAGCCTCGTCTATTTTTAGTTCCTCTCGAGTGAGGGAGTATTGGGCTTGGGTGAGATCTTTTCGATCTTTGATTTCCTTTGGAGTTAATTTTGATTTTTTAGCCTGAACCAGCTGCCCAATTTCATGGGAAGGTTTTATTGTTTCTGGTGCTTTAGGTTTATCAGTAATTTTAAACATAAAGAGTGTTAATATTGATATTTTACCATAAATAGATTTCAGTCACAAACAGTGTTAGTTAAATTGGCTAAAATTAGGTTAAAAATATGAGACATGGTTGACTTTTTTGCGAAAGTATGCTATAGTTAACGGTTAGTATTTCACTCGTTTTTGGGCTAAAATACCCGGACGATTGAAAGAGCTGTTCATTCCAACCGTAATTGTCCGCCGTGGGCGGAAGGAGGCTGATGATGCTTAAGAAGCTTTTCTGGGGATTCGTAGTGACGGTTCTGGTGGTCTTTGGCTACATGCTCGTCTGCATCTGCGCGGCCAAGCCGGCCGAGTCGGCGCTCGATGACGTGAGCGAAATCGTGGTACTGTCGCTCATGTACGAAGCGTCCAATTCGCTCACCGGAGAGCAACGCAACTGCAACTGGATGCTCTACGAGCAGGCTGACGCGGCCAAGGGCTTCGGGCTGGTGAACTGCTGGTACATGCAGATCATGGACAACCTCGTGGCAGATCTTGGCGGTTCGAACCTGAAGCTCGCAAATGAGGCTCTCATCTACCGAGGCAAGCTAAACGCCTTCCTCGAGCAGGCACAGGCCATTTCGTACTTCTCGGGCAGTGCGTTCCCCTGGAACCCCATTCAGTCGCTGGTCGATCGTTTCGAGCTCAGCGACCTCGAGAAGGAGTTCCTCGCTGCCAACGGGCTCAAGCCCATCGAAGAGATGGAGTAGGAAGAATTCCTCACCATCGAACGAAGATGAAAGGAGTCTCTCATGAGCTGTCTGGATACTTTGCGTGACGGTGGGCCACTCAACTTCGCAGGACGATTCGTGAGGCTCGCCGAGGGTGCCATCAAGAAGGGCGACCTCTACGTCGGCGAACGGAACGTTGGACCTCAACTCCTGGTTGCCGCCAAGGTCGACAAGAAGATCGGGTGCATCTTCCCGACCACGCTCGCGTATCCGTACGATCTGCACGAGTGCGTGAAGGTCGAGGATGTTCCGTTCCTGTAGTTCATTCGAAACCAAGGTCAAAAAATAACAAACGAGGGGCTGACCACCCCTCTTTTCTATTTGTTTAAATTTTTTTAACTATCACTTCCATCCATTTCTTTTCAATCTTGCCATTTCTTCTCCAATAACTGAATTTTTCCCATTTGAACCCATGCTTTTCTAGCAGGTTTTTGAATGAATGGTAAGTGACTCGTTTTTTTAACAAACCGCCATTGCCTGAGTCGTAAGATTCATAGTCTTCTTTGGTATCGCTTACAATTGCGGTGAGATACAGAATGCCACCTGATTTTAATAATACATTTAACTTCTTGATAAATTTATCTTGATCTTTTAATGAAATGTGATTGAAAACTCGCATGCACCAGATACCGTCAAACTTTTTTCTTGTTGACATGGTGAAAATATCGGCGACTTTAAAATCGATTTCTGGAGCGTAGCGCTTGGCGATTGCAATCATCTTGTTAGATAAATCTATTCCCGTTGGAATGCAACCTTGTTCAAACAGAAAATTTGAATCTTGTCCACCACCGCAACCAACATCGAGCACGGTGGCGTTTTTGGGTAAATATTTTAGAAATCTTTTCAATGCTGGAATAGACATTTGATTGCCATAGCCATATTCTGCGACATAATCCTCGGCAATTTCATCGTAAACTTTTTTGATGGAAGGTTTTTTTGGCATAGATTTGATAAAAGAGAATAAAGAGAATAAAGAGAATAGTGAGAATAAAGAGAATGAAGTGAATGTAGAACTTTTATTAAGTCCATGTACTATTTTACTATTATACCAATTACCAATATACCAATTATTGAATATCCCCACCCTGAATAATCCAATTTTCAGCATTTAACAAATCAGAATCAGCAGTTTTAACTGTGAAGTATACTGGAATTGTTTTTGAAATTGATAAAAACGGAAAACATTTTGACCAAAATTTATTATTCAAGTATGAGTATGAAACAAAAGTTTTTCCTTGTTTAATCGCAAAACTGGAAAATGCTTGGATGACAGTTTTCCACAATTTTGTTTCATTATCAACTAACAATATTTCACTTACTTCAAACTTATCCTTTCGTTCTTTGGCAATGATATATCCAATAGTTTCGTTATTATTTGTGATTTGAAAATATTGATAGTCATTCTTTGGGTTGCTTGAATAACGCCAATCAAAATAACTTGCATTTTTTTGCAGATGGAAATAATTATCTGGGGCTGTTTCAATATTTAAAAAGTTTTCAACTTTATTGATAGTTAACTGAGTACGATAGGGGAAAGTGATTACATATTTTGTGCGTAACTGTCCGAGAATTTGGTAGTTGATTTTTTTTGAATGTTTATCAATTTGAACTCCTGATTCATTGGAAAAACCGATATAACTTGTTCCTGGTCCAAGTTTTTCTTCAATCGTTTGCGTTAACTGAGAAACTAAACCGCGACGGCGAAATTCGGGATGAGTGGCTTGCACAGCGCATAAATAGAATGTTTTTGTTTCTGTGCCGTTCGTTACAATGTATGGCGTAAAACAAACAAAGGCACAAACAGTTTCGTTTTCAACCGCTATCATTCTGTGTGTTTGTCCGTTAAAAAACTTATCATTATGTTTCCAATCAAAAGAGTTTTCAGTTATTTGATTTTCAGGGAAGCATACATTTAATAGCTTTACCACCCTGGAACGATAGCTAGCATCGTAGTCTTTAAATTCCATAATCTTTATCATTGTTTAATTTTGGTGCTGGTTGGTATTTCTCCTTCTTGAACGCGGAATAATTTATACCACCGGTGGGAATAATTATTTGGCCGGCAACCGGATGTTTTATTTTATCCAAAAGTTTTTGTTTGAAATTTTCCCGGTCGTCAATAACATCGAGCATGGTTTTTACCTGTCCGCAGGGGATGTTTAGTTTGCTTAAATTTTTAATAACATCCTTGGCTTTAAATTGTTTTAATACTTTTTCTATTTCTTTTTTTAATAATTTGATATTGCGAATGCGCTTTTCGTTGGAGTTGAACGGCGAACCTTCATATTTGGGATTGTTTTCAATTAAAAAATGTTCAAATTTTTGCCATTGACCATCATTGCCGATGGCCAACACTATGGCTCCGCCCTTAGTTTTGAAAACTCCGAACGGCGCGACAACATTGTCCATGTTTCCAACCTTTTTGGGATTTTTCTTGGTAATGGAGGAAGTAATAAGGTTTTGTTCCAGTAAATCAAAAGTTGAGCCTTTCATGGAAACATTCAATTGGCAACCTTGGTTAGTTACACAGCGACTATATAACGCAGACGAAATTGCAAAGGCCAGTTTCATACCGGAAAAAGCATCGGTAATTGAAGTGGCAATTTTCATGTCCGCTTTTTCACCGTTCAACGAGATTAAACCAGATTCAGCTTGCGCAATGACATCGTAATAGCGTTTGTTAACCTTCTCACTCACACCGGAAACAGAAGCGTAGATTATTCGCGGGTTAAGTTTTTTGATTTTGGAATAATTAATACTCAGCTTTTTCTTGATCTTGGGTGAGAAATTTTCAACTAAAACATCACATTCTTTACACAATGAATAAAACCTTTTCAAATCGTTTTTGTTTTTCAAATCTAAGACTAAAGATTTCTTGTTGTGATTCAATGTTTCAAAATAACCGCTCCACCCATTTACTTGTGGAGGAAAGTGACGACTGTCATCACCCTGAGGTGGCTCAATTTTAATTACCTCAGCGCCAAAGTCGGAAAAGTGGCGAGTAGCAAATGGTCCACTGAAAACACGCGTTAAATCCAGAATTTTTAACGAAGAGAAAAGGTTCATATTGTTTTTATTTTATAACATTCACGGTGGCTGGAAGTTTGTCAGTAATGGTTTTGAGATCTTGAACTGAATATCTGTTACCCGAGATATTCAAAGTTTTGAGATTAACTAAATTTCCCAGTTCATTTGGTAAACCGGTTAATAAGTTATTAGAAAGGTCCAAAATTTCAAGCTTGGTTAATTGACCGATTTCCGCCGGGACTCCAGACATTTGATTGTTACTGGCGTATAGAATTTTAAGATTTTGCAACTTACGAATTTCAGCTGGTAATGAGCCTGTCAGTTGGTTAAATGATACGTCTAGTTCCGTGGCTTTGATTTGGTTGAAGATATCTTGATCAATAGTCTTTAACTGTTTATGACTCAGGTCCACTTTGTAGCTGATTGTAGTTGGAGGGTTGTCGGAGTTGTTCACGTTATTTGTAATTATTGGAGCTACGGTACAGCCGGTTAAAAATAAACCGATTAGTAAACTCGATAGTAATAGTTTTTTCATATTTTTTAATTTATTGGTATCTTATTTTCATGAGTAAAATATATTTCTGCTAATTTTATGAATTTTAAATCACGCGCATTGATTTCTTTCCCCCAAATTGAATCACAGCTGACTTGTTCAAATAATTTAATCGCTTCGTTTGGTTCTACCCAAAGCAATTGAAAGTCTCGATCTTTTTCTTCTTGAGTTAAGGCTACTGTTTGGTGATTGGTTTTAACTTTAGCTAAAAAACAAACAGAGTGATGAGTCAATTCCGGATTGATTGGATCGGTGAAATCAGATTCACCTAGTTTATCAAGTAATTCTACTTCACATCCGGCCTCTTCCATAGCTTCGCGAAGAGCGGCTGCTTCTGGCGTTTCATTGTCTTCAATACCACCTCCAGGTATTTTGTAATAACCTTCGTTTTTAACTTCAATAATAGCGATTTTGTTATTTTTTTCGTCCCAGAGAACGGTGCGAGCGGCTGGTTTTATTTTCGACATAAGTTACTTGATTAGTCATTAGATAATTCATGCAAATTATTTTTAGTATTACCTACTAAGTCTGTGATCGTTTCATTTAAATATCTCGCCACATTTTCAAAAGCTTCAAGTTCTTCAATTATACCTCTTAGCTTTAGTCCCGTAATATCATCAGGATATTGCAATACATGATCTGGCATTTCATTCATTAAGCGCACTAAACGTTCAGCAAAGGGGAGGAATTCATATTTAAAAGCATTAAATTGCTCCATTTTCTGGTTCATGGTTTCTTGATTCTTTTCAATGGCTTCAAAAATTTCGTTTGAAATTTCGGGTGTTTCTTCTGATTGGGCTAGAATTCTTTTTAATTGAGTTTGTGGTTCATCGAACTCTTCTATTAATCTTTTTAGGGCGCCAAGTTGTTCACTTGCCTGGTAATAATCATTGGTGCCATATTTCATTTCACTTTCTACCAGATAGTGAAATTTTTCGAGCAGGGGAGCAATAGTATTTTCCATCTCATGCGCCCAACGGCCGGTGATTTCACGTAGTCCATATTCAAAATTATCTTTGAGAGTTTTTTTAATTTCCTCAATTTCTTCTGGCTTCAATGGTGTTTTTGCCTGCCTGCGCAGGCAGGGTTGTTTCTCTGCAGAAGGTTTAATTTTTGGATCTTCGAATGGTGACATAGGGATTATTATTTTTGTTGCCCGGCTAACCCGCCAAAGGTGATTGGGGGCAGAGGAATGTTGTTAAATTTTTCATCAGCTTGTTTTGGAATCGGCGCGGTTATGTCTTTCATCTTAGGACTCCCAGGTTTGATTATTTCCTGACCAATGACTTGCATGTGGATATCCCCACCAACAAAGCCGAGGGTTAAATGAAAATATTTTGGTGGTAGTCCTATTTTTGCGCGAAAAGCCTGTAGCTCTGGCGACTCAAAGGCAATAAAGGCGGTTTTTTTTATTTTATCCACTTCACGCATTTTATAAGGTGAGTCTGCTCCATCGATAAAGCCCAGACCTTTTATCACCAGGCCTTCACCGGTTTTGATTTTTTCACTGATAGAGGAAAGTTCAGCCAAGGCAACCTCGTCGAGAGTCTTAATCACTCTTGAATCTGATGGATCGATTATCGTTAAATGATATTCTCCTTTTCGTGGTTGAAGATCTGCGCCAGTTGCAGTTCGTAATGCTTCTAATATCGGAGCGAAATCAGCTATCACTTCTATTTGTATGGCTTGAATTTTATCGAGATTTTCTTTGGAAATTTCCAGTGGTTTCTTCGGTTCAACATTTTGTGCTTCGAATGGATTGCTCATAAATTTCTAATTAATTTTAAAAGTTACTTGTGGGTGAATATCAGAAAATAATAAAGCAGTTTTCGGCGGTAGTTCATTAATATCGATTTCAGTTGAATAACCGTCAATAATTTGTTTGGTGTAGTTTAAAGTGGTGATCATGTTATCGATCTTGGGTAAATATTCAGCTAAACCATTTTCAAGAGCGTGAATGCGATCGATGAATTGTTTGGGATAATAATGATGGGGGATTAAGATCTTTGGTTTACAAGTTTGTAAAGCTAATTCACCGGAAGAAATAAATGGTTCTTTATCAATAATATTCGGACGAACAAAGGCTATGTTGGTCGAAGCCAAGACTTCTTTTTCCTGTGCCGTTAAATTGGTGAGTGAATCTGGATCTCCTAGATCAGCAAAGTTGGTAATGGAATAATCTTCAAATTGAACATTAAAAATAATATTATCAGTGCCACGTGATTCTTTGGTGTGAATGCCAGTGATGGTAATGTCTCCCACCTTAGTTATTCCAGCACTGCTAAGAATAATTGAATCAGGCGAAGCCGCGATATTACCATGGTCGTGCCAAGTGCTACTAATTAAAGTATAATCAGCGTCAACTCTACCCATCTCCACTCCGTCAAAACTGTCATGCGGATCAATTAATATTTTTTTGTCATTTAGTTCAATTAAAAAACAACAACGACCGTACCAAGTGAGTTTAATTGATTTTGACATATTAAAGTTTAATTATTTCTTCTTCACGATATTCACCCTCGATTCTTTCTCTGCCACCGCGTTCATTTACCAAATCAAAATTATATTTAAATAATGCTTCATTACAGCCCAAAACATGGGTTAAATTATACATTTTTAAATTACCATTAGGTGTTCTTTCTTTAGCTAAGGAGAATTCAAAGGCGGTAATGTTTTTTCTGGGAATGCCTAAATCGGTGAAAGTCGAAGTGTCGGTGTCTCTTTTAGTATAATTTTGAGCTGATTGTTGAGCTTGAAATTTACCAATACTGGCGATGACTTTGATATTTTTTGGGTCAATGCCATGTTGTTGCATGAAAACAGCGGTAGCTTGAATTTCGTTTATGGCGGAATAACTGATATGCGCAATAATTAAATTTTCACCATCATCAGCAATCATGGCGCTACATTCGGACAAAGAAATGCGAAAATAAGGCTTGAATTTTTTTGGAATAATCCACATTTCTCCCTGCCCGATTTTACAAAAAATATGTTCCGGAGTTTTGATATATTTAGCGCGATTATCATAACCTTCACGAATTGTTTTTATGTCTTGATTGTATTCACCTCCAGGTATATCTGGTAAAAAGAAATGTTTAATGCCTTCTCTGCCATCAGCTTCAACTAACCGAGATTGTTCAGCGTAGGTCTGTCGATCAAGTGGGGGATTGAGAACATCTTCAAATAAAGCCCGCACTAATGGCAGTCGTTCTTCAAGTTTAAATTCCTTTTCGAGTGTGTCGAATTCATGGTCAATGGCATTTGTTTTTGGTTGTTCAATCGGGAGTGTTTTTAGTTCTGGTGACATATAAATTTATTTATGAAATTCTTTTCGCAAATCCATTAATATCTGGCAAAACACTGCGCTGGGTATAGTCTTGCTGTCTGGTAAGGTGCGACCATCGTCAGTAGTTAACACATGCGTGATTAATTTATCTCCAGTGGCTAATAACAATTTTAAACCTTCGGGATTTTGTTTCAGCTTGGCGCGAATGGCGCGTTTCATTAGCTCGTGATGTTCTGGGGAACCAACTTGAATGGTTTGACCTTGATAAGTAATTCCCGTGACTTCACCAGCCTTTTTACCAGCTCGTTTGGCTTTGCCACCAGTTAACAACGCCGTCTTTGCTCGTGCTTCACTGCCTTCGGGAAATTTTATACTTTGCCAGAATCCCTCGACTGATTCATAGTGAACGCCGTCGAGATCAAAAGGTGTGGGAGCAAAGTTCGATAAAAAGCCTTCCAATTCACCGCCACCTTTTAAGCCGATGTTGATAATGTTGGATTCGGGTTGTGGTTGTTCGTAAATATATTTCACTTTATGAAATTCACCCTCATAAGCTTCATCGCTGACTTTTTTTATTCCGGGTAGTTTTTTTACAGCACTGATAGAGGCTTTATTGTCTAAATCAATGGTCATTGTGATGAAAGGTAAATTTAACTCAGCCATTAATTTTTGGTTGAACTTAGAAGCTAAACCTTGGTTCCGAAATTTTGGGTCTACCACGGTGTGAGTGAGGTTTTTATTATCCCCAGAATTAAAAACTCCGACAATTCCTAGTTTGTTGCCATCATTATCAAGGACAGTAAAGTACTGTTGATTACTACAATTTTCTTGGCCTAAAGCTATCCAACCATCTGGTCCTTCCAATTCGTGAAAATATTGTAAATCAAAAGCACTCAAAGATTTAATTTCTGCTTTTTTTTGTTCAGTAGGTTTTGGAGGAAATTCTACATTCATATTTTTGTGAAATACTCTGGTGAAATGAATCGAGTCAGTGCGCACTTAGTGGCATCTTTGAATTCATCCACTCGAGTATACATGCCTTTTGAAAGTAAGCCGTTGGTGCCGTCGAATTGACGAATTTTTCCTTCTACATCATTTTGTCTCGCGGCAATCAACGGTCCGAGTTCTTGCCCATTAATTAATTGCTCTGCAATGTTTTGTGGTAGTTGCATTTTGGCGCTTGAGCCAATGCCAATCGTTCCATCTTTATCAATAATTGCCACTATGCCTCCAAGGAACATGCCGAATTCATTGCTGTCAACATAACCTTCCATGCCAATATAGTAATCAGCCCCAGGAATAAATTTCTTGGCATTTTGCGCTCGATTGATGGCACCTTGAATACCGACTAATTCTGACAAAGGTTGCTCTGGGACTTCTGATTCAAACCTTTGTCCCAAAGTTTGCACTTCTGACCAAACCTGTTCAAATACTTCTTGCACCGCTTGGATTTTAGCTTGGTTTTTGGTAGTGATGATGATTTTCATATAATATGTAAATTACGCCCTATCATTCGATAGGGCAGTCATGTCGAATGACATGACGTTTTATTTTTTTGGTAAAAAGAATTAGAAGGGAAACAAAACCGACAAAAATTAACCCATGAATAATATACATTATTATTCCCAATGAAACATTTACTTCTGTTTGACTCCAGACAGGATTGAAAACCAGGGCGATTAGTTGAATCAATAACAAATAAGCAATTACGATTGCATAAACAATGTAAAATATTATTTTTTTAAGTAAGGATGATTTTGGTGCAATATTCATGGTTTATTTCTTTAATCTTTTTACGTTATTCTTTTTCAAAAAGTTCTTTGATGAAACAATGGATCGTCCAATTTTTCTTTCAATTTGTTTTCTGGCTGATCCGGCAATTTGTCCACCGACGCGAGCGTCTTCTTTTAATAGCGGCACGCCTTTGGTATCTTTGGTGCGATGAATTTCGGTGGTGGTTCGTTCTCCTAGCATGGTCAAAATTAATTCAAAATCATCCATATGATCACGGAGATTTTCTCGTTTTAATCCTTTTAGTTTTTTGTAATCGTGTGGTTTTAATCCAAAAGTTGCCTGAGAAATTTCAGCCGTTAATATTTCATAATCTCGTTCTTTTTGCGCTCCACGTTTTTGCCATTCATCAGTTAATTCTTCGCGAATAGCAATACCCCGCATGCGTTTTTCGATCCAATCCTCGGGATAGCCTTTGAGTTTGTATAATAAACGAGTTCGTTTAGTGGCCAATTCTGGGTTCTCAATTTCCTGCATGCGTTCATAACCGACTTTAGCCAGCCAGCGTTTGAAGGGCTCTGCTTTGGTTGATGGGATAGATTGGACAATTCTAAACATTCCTTCCGTATTTGCGCAGTCAGTTTCACGCATTTTCCCATCATTTGCTAACATTTTCAACTGTTCCCAAAATGGGAACGGTTGGGATAATGATTTTTCCCTTTCTTTCATCTTTGCCCAATAGGTCTTTGGTTGTGGGCTGTCAGTTAAGGCTTGAATAACATCTAATACTGAAAACCACCACTCCTTCTGGAAAATGGTTTTTCTGATGCTTTTGCCTTTGAAAATAGCCAGCTGATCATGCTTTGGTTTTGTCATAGTCGTTGGTTATTTTTAAGAGTTAGGGCTTACTTTTTCTTTTTGAGCGCATTTCGTATCTCGCGTAACAATAAAACCTCTTCCGTCGGTTTCGCTGGTTTATCCTCTTCTTTTTTCTTGAAACGATTCACTTGTCTGACGAAGAAGAACATGGCTAAAGCGATAATTAGGAAATCAATAATAGCATTTATGAACAGTCCATAGTTCAAAGTGACGGCGGCTGAAGTTTCTGTGGCTTGCTTGATGGTGATAGTCAAAGCGGAAAAGTTAATACCACCCAAAAGCACACCCACTGGAGGCATGATGATGTCAGTGACCAGAGACGAAACTATTTTACCAAAAGCCGCACCAATGATTAACCCGATAGCCATATCTAGAACATTGCCTTTAATAGCGAACTTCTTGAATTCTTTGAACATATTTTGTTTTTGTTAATGCTTGAGAATATACATTAATTATATCGCTTTTTCGAGTTAAAATAAAGGTAAAATAGGGGAGGGTGTGGATGCTTTTTGGGCTTAATTAAACAAAAAATGCCCGTGGCACAGGCATTTAAAGCTTACTATTTGGATTGAGGTGGTGTTTTATAGTATTTTTTAGCGTAAACTAGGTAGATGACGAGAATCGTATTGAAAATATAGTTCATGTAAAGCGGATAGTGGGTAGTTTTTATCTGCCAGTCATCGATTAAAATATAGGTGAGAGTTAAAAGTTCGCCAAATAGCCAGAATAGCAAGAAGATCCAGGATAAATCATCAGCTCTTTTTGATTTCCAAGTTTTATAAGCTTGAGGTACGGCACAGGTGGCAAAGAGAAAGGACCCAATCCAGCCGATGTATTGATGAAGTTCCATAATATAATTATATTTTCATTTTTCTTTTCTTAAACCAGCCAATTAAAAATAAAGCACCAATGAAAAAGGCTATGCCTGAAATTTGAATTGCCCAAGCCAGATAATACCATTCGAATCCGCTGGTAATCATTGTGTATGTTATTAATCCCAGGTAAATTATTCCAGAGGAAAGGAAGGTTATTCCTCCAACCATTTCATTCTTCCAGGCGATGATAAGGATGATTAACAAAATGAAGAAGGGGATATTGTGAATTAGGAAACCCAAGGCAATTTCCCAGGGATTTTCAGATAAAGAAAAAACATCCAAGGACATTAAAAACAAAAAAACTAAGAAGATTATTGATAGTACTCGTGGTGTCCAGTACAAGAAGCGGCTTTGTTTTTGAATCATATTGTTTTGTTATTCTTTTTCTTGTTTGAGATTTTCTCCTCCCATGGCAGTTATAATTTTTTTATTGAGCAAAGAGTACTGATTATAGCCTTGAACTGATTTGCCTCGAATAAAATCATATTGTTTGGCATATTCATCCCTTTCTTCTTTTGATAATCTGTCTGTACTTTCTCTATCAGATAAATCTAGAATTCGACTATCATCATCAATAATAAACCCATGAAGCATTCCGCTTCGTTCTTCTTCTTTGGCGTATTTAGTTGCCCACTCTAATGATTTGGGGCTTTCATCGGCCAAGTAAAAACCACCCCAAGTTCGGTTTTTCTTATTTTGTTGCGTACCTAAGCGGTTTAAATCAATGGTGTCCATATCAGCGCCAATCGGCAGTCCTCCGTGATAATAAATTTGCTTGCCTTGTTCTTTGGCTAAGGCTTGCAATTCAGATAACTTCATAACAATTAGTTTTTTCTCTGCTTGTTCTGGTGATGTTGGTTGCCCGGTCGGTTGCTCAGTAGCCAAGAGTTTTCTAACTTCTGCCAGCTTTTGATCAATCTCGACTTGTCGGCTGGCTTTTAATTCAGTCAAAGCTGCAGCCTTGGTGGCCTTGGTTACTTCTGGATACTTTAAACGAATAGCTGCGTCAGAAGCTTTTTCCAGAGAAACTTTTTTATCGGTTTTTGGTGTTGTTTCGAACTTCATAAATTAAAAACCGGAAATCTTTTTCCAATATTTATAAAACACAGGATTCAAAACTTTAATTCTTTCCGCAATGTCTTTTTTCGTCACTTCAGGGAATTTACCAAAGTAATATTTCCAAATTTGTTCCTGTGTGGGGTTTTTTAGTTGAAACCTTACGTGGTCCCAGTGCTCACTTTGTAGGAAAACTAAAATGGTTGGATCTTTTTTCTCTTTATAATGTTTTAATAGCCAGTTAATATTTTTCGTCATGATGCGTTCGCGTAAATATATTTGCACCCACCATACCCAACTGCGTTTAACATCGGGGTAAAGATGACGCCAGACATCCAGCCATTGGCGAGTCAACTCATTGGGTGCGTCAACTGAGTAAACCAAAGTTTGATGACCTTGCGACCATAGTTTAGCAATGTTACGCCACATGATAGTGTCTGCTTTGGCCCAAGGGTGAATTTTTAAAACAGCGGCGGGAAATTCCTTGGTTCGGGCTTTAACTAAGGCTTTAGGTTTTTTTAACGCGGGATATTTATTGAATTCCCAGTCTGGTGTTTTATTATTATTTGGATATTCAAGAATAATAATGTCTGGCTTGTATTTTAAAACCGCATTGGCTTGACTTAGATCCAGTCCATCTTCTTCTATGCAATCAAATTGTAGGTACTTTGGTTTCATGTTTTATGTTGTTTGATTTTTGTGCAAATAATACCACTTAGGTATAAATTCTTTTGAAACGCCTCCAAAGGAAATTGGTTTGCCTGCCTCTTGGGCTTTACGATTAAAGTCCCAGTTTTGTTCGGCCAGTTTTTTTATTAGTCCCAGTTTAGTCTTCATGGTTTTATCGTCAGTTTCAGCAATTTTTTGATCAAGAAATTTTGAGTAGGCTTCAAAGATTTCATCTGATAAAAGCCAAGATACGCCTGCTTTACCGGTTGCTTCATTTGATTTGCTAATACCCATTTTTAAAGTGGTAATATCATTCACCCAATTATCTGGATTATCAACTTTTTTTCGTTCAATTAAGAACGCCAAACTGGCTTTTGATGTTATTGTTTGTAATTCTATTCCGACAACATCAACAACTTGATGTAGTAGGTTATCGAAAACTAATAATTCTTGATGGAAAAGTTCCTCAAGCTTTTTGATGGCTTCGTGGTCCATAGGATCTGGCAAGGTTATTGTTTCAAAATGTGACATATTGTTTTAAGCAATTGAATTTTTAAATGCCTAGGAAATCTTTTTCTTGCTGCGTCATGATACTGTGAAATTCTCGCAGAACTTTCTTGAATTCGTCATTGTTTGTTGCGGTGGCAATCAGTTTTTCTCTGATCGCTATTATTTTATCCATTTCAGCCGGTTCAATCTGGGTTCCCATTTCAGTACTGAATTCCAGAGTTAAAGCTGAGATGTTTTCTTCATTTCTTGCTTCGGGTGACTCAAGCTTTCTGGTTAAATCGTGAATATTTTTACGAATTGAAAGTGTTTCAAAATCTTCAAAAGTTTTATTAATTTCCGGGTCAGTCTCAGCAAAAGTGGG
>CAZQEI010000014.1:0-15858 GCA_964592195.1 uncultured Gammaproteobacteria bacterium
GGCGCGGCAATCTCAAAAATTTATAATAACTGTTAATATCTTTTTTGTTCTTAACGTCTAATTAAGATAAAATATAGTCAGTTCTTTTGTTACCACTTCCAAGGAGGACTCAATGCGATGTTCTTTTTGTGAACGCAATCCTGAAATCGTTAGTCACTCTCGTAATTGTCCCACGAAGGCTATTCGTGATGATTTGGCCAAACAAAGTTGGTTTCGTGGATATTCACTCGGAAGAAAGAAAACAAAAGTTACCGAGTTAGCACCGGAAGAAAAAGGTAGTAAGTACTTCATGTCAGGTTTCAATCGCGGTCAACGCGAATCATCGCCACTCCCCCGCCGTCCACGACAGTTTTATCAGAATGTATTGACGTTGGTTTTTCGTGATCAATGATCATTGGTCAATGTTCAATGACTTTTGTTCTCCCGCAACGCGGGATCCGCCTTCGGCGGAAATGAAAAAGAGAGGTATTACCCTCTCGTTTTTTTATATTACACAACGGAAATATGTTTTTTTATTTTTATGGTGGAAAATTGAAATCAATATGTAGAACCATAATCCTCCTAAAATAAAACCAGCAATAACATCACTGAACCAGTGCACTCCGATATACAGTCGACTAAAGCCAATGAACGCTATTAACAAAATATTTACAAAGGAAAATGTCCAACGCAACCAAGTCTGCTTAAAATGTTTGTGAAAACCATAAATAACTAATAAAAAGAAAATTGTAGCCAGAGTTGCGTGTCCGCTGGGAAAACTAAATTTATCTAAAGGTAAAACGGCAGAGACCAAACCGTTTAACGGTCGCGGTCTGGCGATTATTAATTTAAAAATATAATCAAGCAATGCTCCACCACCCAACGCAGCGATAACTAACAGTATGTGGGAGTGTTGTTTCTTTTGTAAAAACCAAAGACATAAAAGACCGCCGAGAAATATGATGGTGGCGAAATTTAAAAAACTTGTTATAAAAAGCATTATTGGTATTGACCAAGTATTTTGCGTAGTGAGGAAATAATGAGTAAAGAATTGATTTATTGTTTGATCAAGATTTGCGATGATATTCATGTGTTTTAGGTTTTAATATTCATATTATACAAAAATAGCCGGGAAATGGCTACTTTTTAAACTGGCGGGGGCGGAAGGAGTCTCCGCCAGAGGCGGATCAGCCTTTGGCTGAGAACCCAACTATTTGTAATTATATACAATATTATAACTTGTTGTATGGCGGGGGCGGAAGGAGTCGAACCCTCCACCTTGGTTTTGGAGACCAATGTTATACCGATTAACTACGCCCCCGCGATTGTAAAGCTTATATATAATAATACATTTCTGGCTAAAAATCAAGCTAAAGCTCTAATAGCTTCACGCAATAGTCACTAGGGTTCAGATTTTTTATAAATTCTTTAGCTCTATTTGATTTATCAAGATAATGGGTGTCTTTTTTTGCTTGTTCTAATGTTTTTAATAGCGAGTCCTTATTCCCAGCTTTAAACAACCAGCCCTTATCCCCTACTAATTCTTTGATACCAGCCAAATCACTCCCGATAACTGGTAGACTATGGGTAAAAGCCTCCAAAATGATGGTTGGGAAGTTTTCATAGCACAAGGAAGGAACTATTAGGTAGTCTGCCTGTGAATAAAATTCAGCCAGTTTTTCTGTTGGTTGATATCCGTTAAAATGAAACTTTGAATTATTTTCGTACTGGTTCTCAAGTTTTTTCAGTTCACTCCCCTCACCGACGATCTCAAGGGTAATATCTTCATCTTTTATTGCCTCCAATAAAAAGTTTATACCTTTAGCTTGGTTAATTTGTCCAACAAAAAGGAGTTTATTGTAATTAGTCTTTGAATTTTGAGTGGTATTTAAAACTTTTAGTTTAGTTGGATTTGGTAGAATGACAGTTTTTTGTTTTTTCCAGTAATTTAAATCTTGATAGAATTTTATTAACCATTGAGAAGGAGAAATAATTATTGTTTGGGTGTTGAATAGCCAACGATTAACCGCTTGATAAAGTTTAACTGGGAATCCAGCATTAATGAATCGTTTTTCTTCACCCGAGATTAATAAACCACTGGGAATAGCATATTGCACATCATGTAAAACGTGCAAGTGTTTTACTTCACAACTTTCGATGGCCTTAAAAGTTAGATAACCAAAGCCTTTTAAGTTGTGAGTGACAATTAAATCAAACTTTTCATGTTTAATTATTTTTTTCAAAATTAAATATGAATGCCAATTAAAGTTATCAATAATGTTCCAAAGAAAACGAAAAAAAATATTTTTATTTTTTCCTTTTAAATAATGGTAAATATTAATCGGGCAAAATCGATAAATTTTCAACTTTCCCACTTGCTCCAAAATTGGTCGCCAAGATTGGCGATTAACAAAAGGCATGGTGGTGATAATTGTGACATCGTGAGTCTTGGCCAATTCTTCTGCCGTAGTTTTAACTACAGTTTCAGCTCCGCCGACGGCGTATGGTTCATAGAGATTGTTAATCAGAGCTATCTTCATATTTGCCTTCTTTGTCGTTTTTTTTAATTACAAGTAATTCTTTTAGAGTACGAAAATAATCTTTAAATTTAACCGTTGAATTAGCTTGATCGGTCCAATGAATACCAATTTCTTTCACGGGAAGATTATATTTTTTTGCCAAGTATAATAATTCAAAGTCAAACCCGAAACGATTTATAGTTAATTTTGAAATGATAGGTTTGGCGCTGGCGGGTAAACATTTAAATCCGCATTGTGTATCCATGAAGTTCAATCCTAAGAAAATGCGAATAAGGTTTCTTCCTAACCAGCCACCAAAAACACGACTGATAGGTTGTTTTTTGTTAATTAAGCTATCACTGTGATGTCGGGAACCGATTAAAATGGTTTGATTGTCAAAATAGGGAAAAAACTTTTTAATTTCTCCTATCTCGGTAGCGCTATCAGCGTCCATAAACAGTATGTGTTGAAATTTGGTAGCCAAGATTCCGGCTTTTACAGCCGCGCCTTTACCTTGGTTTTTTTGAAAGTCAATTATTGTTAATTGAGTAGAAGAGTATTTGGATAGTTGTTCAAATGTGTCGTCGGTGGAAGCATCATTAACCACGATTAATTCTCCAGTAATATTTTCTTGAGTAAAAAAAAGTAGCACTTGGTCAATGGTTTTTATTATTCGTTTACTTTCATTATAGGCAGGGATTACCACTGAAAGTTCCATATTATTTTATAGTTTTATACATTTCCAGTAAGTGGTCTACTACAATTGGCCAGCGATATTTGGTGTTGACAATGTTTTGACCGTTTAGTGAAAACTGTTGACGAAGTTTTTGGTTATTTAAAATATAGGTAATCTTATCAGTTAAATCTTTGGCGTTCTTTGGTTCAATTAGTAAACCATTTTGTCCTGGTATAACCACGGAACGCACACCCTTCAAATTTGAAGCAATTAACGGCTTACCACAGGCCATAGCTTCCAGTAAGACTAAGCCAAACGCTTCAGATTTATCCACTGAAGGTAAAACAAAGATATCAAATAAATTATAATGTTCTGGCAATAAATCACTGGTTACATAACCGGCGAAAATTATTCGATGTTTAATTCCCAGTTCTTCTGCCAGACGTTGATATTTTGATTTTAAATTGCCTTCACCGACAATTAAAACTTTCACTCTCGGATTTTCTATTTTACTAACTGCTGTGATTAAATAATTTACGCCTTTAAAGTAATGCGCCGCATCAAGTGAACCGACAAAGCCAACAATGCGATCTTCAGAGTTAAACTTATATTTGGTCATTAAGCTTGGGTTTTTTTGTTGCGGAGAGTAACGGTATGACACGGCAAATGGTAATTCAACAAATTTATCTCCATGACGAAAATAGTAATCAGCAATGTTGGAGTTTTCAATGTAATCACAACTAGCAACTACGATCCGGTCAGCTTTTTGAATGATTTTGTGTAAAACAAATTTATTGTAAAATTTAAAAAAAGTTTTCCATAATCCGGATCCCACGACGTCCATGTGGTAACTGACAACTAACTTTACTTTTTTACCGCGGATTAATTTTAATAAATACACAAATAAGGCGGCCCCAAAAAATGGAAAATGAAGATGAATAATATCAAATTTTCGTAATCGCCAAAATAATTGCGGCAAGACTGCGGCATTGTGATAACGTAACCATGGCCAAAGTCTGACCACTTTGTATTCGTAAGTTAATTTTTCTGTTTTTTTATAGTTAATACTAAAAACCGTCACGTCATGACCGCGTTTGATTTGCGTTTCCGCATAATGATGAGCTACTACACCGATTCCCCCACCATATGGAGGCAAGGTGCAGACTACGTGAGCGATTTTCATATTTACCAAATAATCAATAGTTTTATAAATTTCCAATAAGCTGTAAGTAAAATATTTCCAATTTTAACTGATAGATTTGTCGTAGCTTGAAATTCGATAACTGAGGTAAAGGTTTTAACGAGATCCTTGTCCTTTAAAATCCGCTTTTGTTGTATTTCATGTCGCCAGAGAGAAAGTTTTTTTAAGTTTTTATAATGCCAAAACCAAGCATAACTACGCCACTTCTCTTTTAACCAACCGCCGAATAGTGCCGTTATATTTAAATAAAGCTCAAGACCGAGTGCCACTGGAAATATGAGTAATAAGGTTCTTATTTTTAATGTAATTAACCATAATATCCAGCGATTGCGTTCCATCCAATAGAATTGAGCAATACTGCGAGCAAATTCGTATTTGTGGTAGACAACAGAATCTTTAGCCAAAACATTTTTGTAACCATAAAGTATGCTTTTGATCCCCCATTCCATATCATCATGATACATGAAAAAGTCTTCGTTAAAATATCCAATCTTATCAAAAACTTCTCGGCTTATCATAACTCCAGCACCGCTGGGGTAACCGATGATTTCCTTGACTTTGCTTTCATCGTAATCATTATCATTGCCACAAAAATATCCAAATCCGAGAAAGTGAGCAATGTTTCCAATGCTGTTTATTTTGTTTTCTTGTCCATGAAGCATCAAACGTGACTGCACTAATCCAATAGTTGAATCGCTTTGATATTTTTTTAATGCTTGAGAAAGAAAATCAGGAGTGACAACTGTATCCATGTTTAAGAAATACAAATAGTTGCACCCGACTTCAATCGCTTTTGTGATACCTCGATTGTTTCCCCCGCCGTAGCCGAGATTGCTGTCAGTGGGCACAATTATTGCTTCTGGACACAAAGTTTTTATGGTTTCAATCGTTTCCGGAGAACTTTCATTGTCAGTGATAATGATTTGATATTCACCTTCGGGGAAATTTATCTGACGTAAACTAATCGCGCATTCTTCCAGGAACTTTTTTGCGTACTCTTTCCAATTAATTAATATGATACCAACTTTATTCATGATGTTTGTGATCTTTTATGGCTTGATGTTCAACGATTTTGGTAATAGCTTTTTGATTCTTTTCTAATCGTAAATATATTTTGAACAATAAATAAAACAATATTAAAATTGAAGAATACACTGCCAGGTCTACGCCTCGTCCGATACCGGTAATATCTGCTAAACGATTGAGAAGGTTAGGGTCAGCTAATAAGTAAATTAAAAACAGCCAAAATATTAACCACAGACCAAATAAACTCCCAGTAATTTCTTTTTTACGCCATTTTTGAACTGTTCGGGAGATAATCCCTAGTAATGCTAAGATGGCAATGATTTGAAATATAACCATATTAGAGTAAATTCTGTCTGATTAAATCAAAAATTATTCTGATGCCACCTTTCCAATTTTGACCATATTCATTATAGAGAATATTTACAGGTACTTCTTGATAACGCAGATTATGTTTTTTAATTTCAGATAAAATTTCAGTGGCGTGCGCCATCATATTTTGGGTGATGTTGATTTTTTCCGCGGCGGTGCGATTCATGACGCGAAAACCATTGTGTGCGTCAGTTAGCCATAATCCCGAGAAGACCCAATTAACTGCAATGGCAGGTTTTAAAATGAAATATTTTTTCGACCAAGGTACTTGTGCGTTTTCTTTGATAAAACGTGAGCCAATTACAATATCCACGTTGTTTAACGCTTCTAACATGCTGGCTATATCGCTGGCTTGATGTTGTCCGTCGGCGTCAAAATGAACAATAGTTTCAGCGCCTTGTTGTAAGGCAATTTTTGTTCCGGTTCGCAGTGCCGCCCCTTGACCCAAATTAACCAGATGTCTGGCGTATGATACTGGTAGGGTTTCGATTATTTCATGTGAGTCATCAGTTGATCCATCATTGACTACTATAATGTTGCTATATCCAAACTCACGTAACTGATTGACAGTGCCGCTGATGTATTTACCGGAGTTGTAACAGGGTATAACAATAAATGATTTTGTTTCTAATTGTTCCACGAGAATATTTGCTTTCTCTGCCATGCTTCGTCAAGCTCAGCACGACAGAAATAAATTTTATTTTGTCACCCTGAGCCTGCTTGCCCCGCACCCTTGTGGTGAGTGGGACGAAGGGCGACAATCTTTGATTTTTAAACCGTAGTTCGAAATACCAATAAGTCTTTATGCGCTTGAGTGTATTCAATGGTTTTTTGTAAACCATCTTCGAGGGTTACCAACGGGAACCAGCCAATGTCTTCTTTAATCTTGGTAATGTCAGCAAAAGCACCTTCACGTAAGAATAATAATTTTTCACCAAATTTCAAAGTTGAATCTGAACCGGTTAAAGCGATTATTTTATTCGCCACGTCAACGATTTTGTATGTTTCCGGACTGCCAACGTTAAATGGTCCATGATTAGTGGAGTGCATTAGCTTGATAGAAGCTTCTACAACGTCGGAAACATAGATTAAAGAGGTTTTAAATGATTCATCTCCATTGATGACTAATTCACGGCCCTCTAAAGCATTAACAATAAAATCTGGAATCATTTGACCATCATCAAGCAACATTCTGGGACCATAAGAACGGAAGACGCGAATTATTTTGGTGTCCAAATCGTGCTTGGCTCGATAAACATCTACCATGGTTTCAGAAAATCTCTTACCTTCATCGTAACAAGCTCGTGGGTCAAGTTGGTTTAATTCACCATGATAAAAATCTTCTTTGACATAATCCCCTTTTTCAAAATTACCATAAACGACCTGAGAAGAATAATGCATGAACTTAGATTTATAACGGACCGCGATGTCCAAAGCGTTTTTTGTTCCGTGGCTGTTTGTTAACAAGGATTCCATCTTCATGGCTTCGAAGTTTTTGATTGAGGTTGGGCAGGCCAAGTTGTAAATTTCTGAAATACCAAAAACTGGGATCTGAAAACGAGCTAATTCAGTGTTATTTTCTAATTCCAATGGTTCTAAGATGTCATGTTTTACAAATTCAAAATTGGGTCGGCGGAGTAAATGAGAGATATTGTTTTGACCGCTCGAAGCAAAGTTATCCACACAGATAACATTCTTGTTTTCATCTAATAATCGTTCACAGAGGTGAGAACCGATGAATCCAGCACCACCAAGAACTAGCACATTTGTCAATTTTTCGCTGTTTTTAGCCATATTTTTGTTAATTTATTTATTCTATCTTATCGAAAATTTGATTAATAGTCAAAAGCTTAGTAATTTGCTTCCAGTTTTTTTGTAGCTTGGTTAAACCAGCTCATTAGGAAGTTATTTATTTGACCCTGTGTAAATCTAAAATTCATTTGATCAATTAATATTGGTTGCGTTGAGTCGGTGCTTGTAATGCTAAACATTTCATTTTCTGTAGGGTAATTTATGATGATTGTCTTTTTGTGCCAGCCAGTGTCTAATATCCGGGGTGGATCATAATAAGCTAGGATATAATCTAACGCATTAATTTGATCATCATTCAGATTGGTGATGTCGACAATCTGCTCGTCGGTTTGGGTTCTGTAATATTGATTGGCTAGTTGCCCCTCTGGCGAAGCTAAGCTTTCACATACTAAGTTTTCTCCCTGACAAACGATTTCTTTTACTTCATTGTTGTCCCAATGCAATCGGTAAACTTGGTCGGGGCTGATGGCGGCGTTGGCGATGGTGATTGTTCCGAGTTGCAATGTTTGGCGATGAATAATATTTTTCTGGGTATCGGTTATATAAAAGATTGAATTTTGATTGCCGGGTTGCTCCGTAACATTAAAAGTTATGGGTTTGTCATTGATTTTTTTAAAATAAATATCTTGGTTAAAAGTGTCGGAAGTAACTAAACTGATGGCAGGGGGTGTAGTTTTCGAAATATCTTGCTTTAACGTGGATAATCTCAATCCTAGTATTCCAATTGTGCCAGTTGTCGGAGGGTTGGCTAAGAAGTCTTGCCAAGAGTGATAGTTAGCTTTTTTTTGAATTAAATAATAATTATTATTCTGTAAGACAGTATAACCAGGATCATCTAAGATTTTTTGTAGTGATGAATTCTCTAAGGTATATGTTTGTTGTTTATTGGTGAGGGTAACGGATAAATTTGCATCTTTGGCAGGTTTGTATATTAAATCAATTTCACCTTTGGCATAATCCGTGGGAAGTTTCCAGCTTAGCGTCAAGGGCAAGGAGTTGATTTCGTGGTAACAATGATTGTTTTCACATACAGTTTTAACCTTGCTGGCGGCTTGATTGGCAAGGTATTGGTGACGGTACTCAAAGTTGTAATCAAAAGATAAGTTTGATCCTAAGAGAAAAATGTTTCCTCCTAGGGCTAATAAAATAAAAACTCCGACAATTCCACCAATCATGTCTTTGTAGGAAAATTCAAATTTGAATTTTGAAATTAATTCTTGCAACTTTTGATTTAGCATTTATTTTATTTTGAATAACTGATATTCGTTATCTATTTTGCCAGCTGGAATTAGATCCATTTGGTTACTAGTTATTTCCATTCTTATGTTGGTTAGTGCTTTACCTTGATCAGGGGTAAGGAGATAAATAGGTAAATCGTGATTAAAATTATAAACTGCTGACCAGTCTGAACTGCTCAAGGGATAAACAATAATGGGGTATTGCGGGAAAAACGCTTTATCCATTTTGTCTGTTATTATTATAGCATTTTTTTCAATTTGGTTCGAGACTTGGGTGTGTCTATTTTGATATTGATTTAAATCTTGTGAAACCTTTATTAAGCCGTCATATCCAGCTAACCAAACAGTATCGATGTTAAATATTAATGAACAGAATACAAAAAGAATGATTATCTCCCCTTTTCGAATCTTTGAAGATAAATGCGTCAAAATCCAATCGATGAAATAGCCTATGGCCGGTAAAGCGAAAATCATGGCTGGTAAGAAATATCTAACCATTGAATTACTAATAACATTATACATTCTCACCTGGGGATCTTCGATTAACCAGCTTCCATAATACAGCAGAATAATGGCACTGCACATGGTCGCCATAATTGCGAACTGGGTTTGTTTTTGGTCTTTGTTCTTTTGAAATAAGAAAATAGCATCACCAAAGAGAATAAATACAATTAAACTGACATTGGTACTAACAAAATAATTTATAAAATTTGACCAGATTAATCGGGGATGAAATCCAAAGGGTAAGAAAATAGATTGTAAATACTGTAAACCTGCAGGTAAGTTTTTGTTTATGGTGAATTCACTAGGTAATTGATTGACTAAACTGCCAGAATTGAATCTTAAATAACCAAATGACATGATTGATCCGTAGTAAAAATAATTAAAAATAAAAATTGGTAAAATACCAATTAATAATCCGCCAAAATATAGACCAAGATTTTTTTTAGTTAAGTTTGCGCGTTGAAAATATAGGGTTAAGGCAATGCCAGGAAGTAACCAAATTATTTCAGTTGTTCTTGTCCAGATTGCGAAGCCTAAAATTAAGCCGGAGAAGAATATTGAGATAGTTTTTCTTTTTTCAACAAGAAGTAACCGGACGCTCGCCATTAACAAAAAAATAAATAGTATCTGGTGTAACATGGGTTGATTGGCGAAATACAAGAAAGCTGGTAATAATATTAATCCCACACTGGACCAGAATGCCATTCGTTCGTTAAATAAGCGTTTAAAGAATGAGAAGAAAAGATAAATGCACAAGGCAGATAGTAACGGAGTAAGAAAGATTGTTCCAGGGATTTGAATGATTTTTCCAATTAATCCATATAATACAATTAACCCGGAGAAACTAGCCGGTACAATTGCCCCATTGAAAACATTGGTACTACGAGGGTGAATTATTTCAGCGCGAGGCAAATCGGTGGGCAAATTAATTTTCCAATCGTTATTTTGAATGAATTCATTAACAAAAGCTTGGTTCGCCATGGCATCAGGCCAATTGTAAATCATCATGCCAGTTTTGAAGTAACCCGGCAGAATGGTTGACCATGACAAAAAAGACGCAAGTATAAAAAATACCACCGCCAGAATTATAATAAAGTTTCGGTAAAAATTTGCCTTTGGCATATCTATATTTTAGCAAATTTATTCATTTTTAACAAAGCATTTGTCGCCCTTTCCCAAAGGGAGGTCTTCGGCTCGAGGCTCCTCATTAAATTCGGAGACACCTCAGGGTGACAAATCAAAAAGACCGTGTTTTCGGTCTTGTGATTATTGAACAGTCACTTCGGCTATGTACCAAGCAAATAGCGCCACCAAAGCCCCACTCGGTAAATCATAGAAATAGTGTTGGTTTGTGGTTAATGTCGAAATAGCAATCGCCAAGGACCAAAAGGCAAACAGAATGAACATTTTGCGGTTACGGAACATTAATAAGGCATAAAGAGTGGCAGCTGCGACATGGAAACTGGGAAAACAGTTGGTGCTTTTGTCCAATTGATATACCACGGAAAAACACCAAGACCAGAACCAATTTTCATTTTCCAGTGATGGACGATACGCATACTGAGTGGGAAAAATTACAAAAGTTGAAAAGCATATGAGACACACAATTATTCCAGAAAATAAATACTTTTTCACCATGGTTACATCAGCAATCAGTACTGGGAATAAAAAGGCTTGTACAAATACTGTTAAATAAATTGGCAAGGTCCAAGCAATGAATGGCACAAAGTCGTCAACTGCGGTTAATGGCAAAACAATGGCGCGGCTGGCAGTGAAGTAGTTGATTGATAAATATATTCCAAATGCCATCAACATCAAAGGATAAAGTATTTGATATCGCTTTTCCCAAAGCATGTCGTCCCCCTCCTCTCAGATCCACCGAAGCTTTACGCGAAGGTGGATTTTTGTGAATGAACTGATGTCTTCAGCTTATTAAATTTATTTTATTACGTCAATCTCTTCTTGATCAATGATCCCCACGCAAAGCGGGGTCCGTCCTTCGGCGGAAATGATAATTGTTCTCCGCCAAAGGCGGATCCGCCTCCGGCGGAAATGAATAAAAAAAGAGGCCAATGGCCTCTTTTTTTATTTGATTTCTTTGTGAGGAGTGTGCTTGCGGCAATGTTTGCAGTGTTTTTCCATTTCCAACTTGTTCTTTAAAGTTTTCTTGTTTTTGAAAGTGTGGTAATTGATGTTGCGGCAAACTGTGCATTGCAACTTGATGAGATTATCTTGGGACATACTTTTAAGCGAGATAAGCGAGATAAGCAAGTAAGCGAGATAAACTAATTATCTTTCTTACACTATCTGAACACGCAATATTTAGTATTATTAATTGATGATGATTCAGATGGAGCCAGCAACAGGGATCGAACCCGTGACCTACGGTTTACAAAACCGCCGCTCTACCAACTGAGCTATGCTGGCGAATAATTTGTTAACAGCATAGCGAAGGAATGTCCAACTGCGCGATTCCGCAGGTGGTAGATTCTTATCGCGTCCCGCTCAGCGGGAAGCTATGCTGGCGAATAATTTGTTAACAGCATAGCGAAGGAACGTCCAACCCCGAAGGGGCCCCTTTGGGGCTGCCTGTCCGCCGAAGCCTTGGCGAAGGCGGAAGCTATGCTGGCATTGATAAATACGAAATTCTAAATCTTAAATTCTAAAGAAGGAAGTTCATGATTTAGAGTTTAATGCTTGGGATTTAAGCAGAAATTTCAGCTAAATTTAAGGAATTTCAATTTGTGTGAATAGTATAACAATAAAATACAAAATTGGCAAGCCTAGGTTAATTACCTCTTTTTAGAATTTTTATAATACCACTGGTCGCATCAACTTCTACAAGATCGTCGTTTTCTAATATTTCCGTTGCATTTTTTGTTCCAATGATACACGGGATTTTCAATTCTCTTGATATTATTGCTGCGTGACAAGTGATTCCACCTTCGTCGGTTATTATAGCGGAAGCTTTTTTTAGCGCTGGAAGCATTTCAGGTGTAGTCATCGGGGTAACTAGAATATTTCCTTTTTTTACCTTACTTAAGTCAGATAGTTCAAAGATTACTTTTACCATTCCTTTTGCATAACCTTTGCACGCGATATCTCCCTTGATTAGTTTGTCGTGATTTTTGGTAGGGTCAAAAAGTTTAAATTTATTTTGCTTACAATATTTTTTGATATCGAAAATAATATCTCCATGGTGAAAAGCCCATCCCGCTTCACGCTTTTTTAGTTCAACGGCATTTGGAATTTTGTTGTTTAATATCTCGCTCAGGGAAACATTTTGCGTATTTATCTGAAATTTATTTTCGATAATTTTGTTCAAATATGTTAATGATGGATGGAGTATGTCGTCGCTTTCTTCTCGAATTTGAATACAAATTTTCCTTAGATTGCTAGAAACTTTTAGGAAGGTGGAGTCCCCAAATATGTTTGCTACAGATATTAGCGGCCAAATCTCATGATTTAAATTTGCGATTTTTTTGTAATTGTTCGATTTGTTTTTTATTAGCTTTCGTAGTTCTTTACAGCTTTTATCAATTTTAATTTTTTCCTTTTTAAACCATGCGATATTTTTTTCAAGATATTTTAACAATAATCGCGGATCTTGTTTGAGATCAGTGAAGTTGTAATAAACGCTCACGCCTTTTTTGGGGGTATAAATAAAGAGAGAATCAAAAAATAGTAAATGGTTGAATTTCTCAGGCAATTTAATTCTTTCTCCAATATCCCAGCACTCGCAATCAAGCAGGCTCAATGGTCTGGTCGATATTTTATGAAATTCTTCGATTGTGTCTTCCTCTGAGATTGTGGTGATTGGTCGTGATTGAAGAATATATATTTTGTCTTTCTCTATCCCCCATTCGATATCGCATGGAAAGCCATAATGCTTTTCTATAGACTGACAAAGTTTGTTCAATTTAATAATTTGTTTAAATGAGAGCTTTTGCTTATTTTGTTTGATAGCTGGCACGGATACCCACAGATTGCCTGTCTTACCTTTTACCAGCATTTTTTCTTGACGAGATAAATTAATATTCACTAGGTTTTTGTTATCCTTGTGAACCACATAAGAGTCTGGAGTCAATTCACCGGAAACAATAGCCTCGCCTAGGCCGTAAACAGCCTCATGGATCATTTGATTGTGGTCTTGCGTAACTGGATGTACAGTGAAAGTAATGCCGGCAATTTCAGATTGAACCATTTTTTGTATTACGACTGCCACGGACACTTTAGTTTTGAGAAGTCCCTTTTCATGCCGATACATCAGAGCTCTCGGTGTAAACAAAGAAGACCAACAGCGTTTGATATTTGTGATTAATGATTTTTCATCAGTGTTTAAAAAACTTTCCAGCTCTCCTGCCCAGGAGGCAGATGATGAGTCCTCGGCTGTGGCTGAAGATCTTACAGCAACGTAAGAGGTTTTTAGTTTTTTGAAATGTTTTGTTGTTTCTTTTTCAAGTTGTTTGGGAAAATTGGATTTAGCAATTAAATTTCTTATTGTTCGTGAGGTTTTATCAATAGAGCTTGTTTTATTGTAATTAATTTTACTAAGCTGAAGTTCAATTGTTTTGGAGATGTTTGTAAGAGATAAAAAAGAATCAAAGGCTTGTGCCGTTATTATAAATCCTGGTGGAATAGGCATATTCGTTTGGGTCATTTCTCCCAAGGAAGCGCCTTTACCGCCAGCAATTGAAGTATCTTTTTTGCTTATTTGACTGAATGTTTTTATTAGTGGTTTCATAATATATAGTACTTTTCCATTATAACACTTTTTATAAATGAAAAAAGCTCGGAGTTCCCGAGCTTAATTTTAATAATTCACAAACAACGAACATTTACCGTCTTTCAATTGACAATCGAGGTTATTTTTTGTTCCAGTCTTGTTTTCAGAACAAATGCAGGTTTCAGCATGAACTCGTTTGGGTAGTTTATCAAAAGCCAGCAGATTTAAACCAACTTCAGTATTCAGTTTTTTTACCACATCATTGGTAGTAGTAGCCAGGATGTTTTTACCAGGATGTTCTTTTAATACATGAATAAGTATCTGTTTGGCTAACCCATGTTGCCGATAATCAGGATGTACCCAAATGGTACCGTATTCATACCAGTTTTCCTCCAGTCTCCATAATGTGACATGCGCAATAATTAATCCATTCGCAGTAATCACAACGGAAAGACCTGACAAAAATTGCTTCAATAAATTTATCGGAGATTGAGGCAATAAATGCTTTTCGTGTTTGATTTGATTGGAAAAGAACACAAAACGCAGATACCAAACAATGACCGCAAAGATATTAATTACCTTTGGCTTCTCACTCGGCTTTGACATTGTTGCCCCCTGTTTAGGTTTGTTGCTACCAATAACGAATCAGCTACGAATCTACGTATTGGCTTAATATTGGTAGTATTGTAGCGGATATGTCATTCGTAGCACGCCAACTGTTTAATTACATCTAAATAAATGACAGTAAATTTTTCTAAATCATCCAACGGACAATATTCATCTGCTTTGTGCGCTTGGGAAATTAAACCAGGTCCGAAGATAACTGGTGTTCCCCACTTCTTAAATAATCCTGCTTGGGTCCAACCAGTCATGATCGTTGTTTCGGGAACAAAATATTTGCTTTGAATGTCAATTAAAGTTTTGTATAGTTCACTGTTTTGATCGAGATTAAACGCTTCACCTGTAAATAAGATTTCAATCTGAACTTGAGAATCAACTGTTTTTAATATTTGAGTAAATTCCTCGATGACTGATTGAATGTTTTCATTTGGTAATATTCTGCGATCAATAGTGAATGAGCATTCACTGGGTACTACATTTGAAGCCACTCCCCCATTTATTTTGCCAATGTTAAGAGTCGGACAACCATATTGCTCTATTTCTTGCTGTGGATAACATTTTTCTACAGTTTGCAATTGATAAATAGCCGCCAAAGCCTTGTATATGGCGCTGTTCTTCTGATTATTTTCAAAACAAGTGCGACTGGCATGTTCAGCCACGCCAAAGTAATTTACTTTCATTGAGAAAGCACCCTTTTGACCAATCATAATTTTATTATCAGATGGTTCGGCAACGATAATGTTGGCGTTAGTTAAATTTAGTTGATTAACAAAATCTTTCCCGCCAGTACCGAGATCTTCTTCATCTGCATCTAATAACAAATAAATATCTTGCTTTGGTTTGCTTGTTAGTTGCAACGTGGCGGAAAGAAACGCTGCAACTCCGGCTTTCATATCTGTGGAACCTAAACCGAATATTTTGTCATCGATGACTTCGAGTTTGAATGGATCGCGAGTCCATTGATTCGTGGCGGGAACTGTGTCGGTGTGTCCGCTGAAAATTAACGGCTGATTTGATTGTTCTCCTGGAATTTTAATCATCAAGTTGTACATTTCATACTGACCTTCTTTTTTAAGTGGCGTGATGGTTACTTGTTCCGCTGGAAATAAAGATGCCACAAAATCAACGAGAGCTTTATTGTTCTTGTTAGTTTGCGTGTCGAAAGAAATTAGTTTTTCGAGGATTTG
>CAZQEI010000014.1:15958-40948 GCA_964592195.1 uncultured Gammaproteobacteria bacterium
ATGGCTTCCCACGCTTTGGTGCGACCCAGACAGATTTGCGCGCCACGATATTCAGCTTCTTCTTTCAACGTTTTCAACAGTTTGAAACCCAAACCGTGATTGCGACAACCTTTCAACACGCCCATCTCTGCCAAGTAGAACACTTTATCTTGGAATTTGAACAGGTAGTTGAATTGATCGTGACTGGCCTTGTGAGCCATTTGTTCGTGATCAACGAAATAACCAGTAGCAAAGCCGATTAGACGATCATTCGCAGTCGCGAAGATGTAAATCGCATTTTTGTCGAGATAAGTTTCAAACTCTTTAATTACAGATTCCATTGTCCACTCTTCGAACCACGGCGCGTCTCGCCAAGTTTGTTGATACAGATAACGGAATTGATCATACAACGGGTGATTGTCGTCGAAGTAGTCGAATGTTTCAATTTTAATCTCGTGCGACATCATTTCCAAATAGTTACAGTGACAATTTGGGAATTGGCAATCTTCCACACAACCATGACAAGCCTGACGCATGTTTGGTGACATTAACGCTTTGTTCAACGGGGACATTCCGAGCTGTTCGAAAATCGGTTTTGAATAGTTGTTGGGCATGACGACAATACGCTTGTTAGTATTCATCTTCAAGAAGTGATACACGGCCTTGGTCATATAGGCTGCAATGCCTTTTCGCCGATGACCTTCTTTGACAAACACAGTCATGATTTCAACGCAATCTTGCCAATCGTGAAACGAAACATAACCGATCATTTCATCTTTCCAAAACGCTAAGAACGCTTTTTGATCTTCGAGCTCAATCGCGATATCCAGTTGGGTTTTTTTGGCAAGAACACTTTTTTCCATTTCCGGCTCCACCAGAGCCCACAGTTCCGATAGCCGCAACTTGTCATGTTGGTTTGCGCGTCGAACTAGTAGCATGATGATCTCTCCTCAGTTGGAAGGTACACGCAGTCCCCCTTGGACTGCTATATACCACCTTGTCAAAGGAGACATCAAGCAAGCCACGGAGATTTTAATCTGTGGTTATGACGACGATGGTTGTATGTGAATTGTTGAAACATAAATAGATTTTAGATTATAGATTTAAGTTTTGAAGCAAAAATTTAATATTTGTAGATTTGTAGGGATTTGTAGATTCGTTGTCTAAATATCCCAGGATTGTTAAACAAAAATAGCCCGACTCGGGCTATTTTTTATATTTGGTCGAACAAACGGTAAGGTTGAGTATGTTTATGTTACCAAATAAAATAGCCCGGCGCTACTGCGCTTCCAGTTCTTACGATGTTTCAATTGGCTATTTAATTTGATCATACAGTAATAATATAACACAGTTGAAAATCCTGTCAAATAATAATTTTGTTTTTTAATTCATCTAGAGTGATTAAACTTTGTTCGCCACTGCGTAAATCGCGTAGCATTAGCTTTTTTTGTTCCAACTCATCACTACCCAAAATTACAACATAAGGAATATTTAAACTATTGCAATATTCTAAGTTCTTTTTCAACTTGCGGTTTTGCAAATCCATATCTACATTGAAACCGAGAGCACGAATTTCGTCGCTGATTTGTATTGATTTAGAAATATTTTCTTCGCCAATTGGGCAAACGTAAATTTGAGTTACAGTTTGAATGGTTTCTTCTGGATTAAGTTTATTTAACACATCAATAATGGCTTCGAGTCCAAAACTAATACCCAAGGCGCCAATATCCTCTTTACTTTCTAAAAATCCACCAATCATTTCGTCATAACGTCCCCCACCAGCTAAAGCTGAATTCATAATGTTGGTGTCTTTCAAGAATACTTCAAAGACATCACCGGTGTAATAAGCTAAGCCACGAGCCAATGATGGTAAAAATACGATGTCAGATTGATCCGGTAAATTGTTAATGGTTTGTTTAACTTCACCCAAACCAACGCAGTCTCCAATAACGTTTTCAATGGCAGAAATTTTTTCTTCGTTTGTGCCTTTGGTGTTAAGTAGATCTAAAATATCCTTTAGATTATTAACTTGAATATTTTTTTCGTCTAAATCTTTTGCTACACCTTCTGGCCCGATCTTTTCAAGCTTATCAATCGAAATAATCGATTCAATTAAATTGGTTTCTTCGACACCAAAGAATGATAAAATAGAGTTTAACAATTTACGGTTGTTGAAATAAATGTTAACAGAAAGGTTAATTGATTTGAAGAATTGTTGAGCTACACGAAGCATCTCGGCATCAAAGGCCAAATTCATCGAACCAACTACATCAATGTCGCATTGGTAAAATTCACGGTAACGGCCAAGCTTGAGCGGACCATCGCGAAAGACATCACCGATTTGGTAACGTTTGAACGGAAATTTAATCTCTGGATTCATGCCAACATAGCGAGCTAAGGGAATGGTAAATTCATTACGCAAAACTAATTTACGTTTACCTTGATCTTCCAGCTTGAAACTTTCTTGCATGGCTTCTGATTGTTCACCTTGTCCAAACTTGGAAGCAAACAATTCATAGCGTTCAATAATAGGCGTTTCCAATGGAGAGTAACCAAAAGATTCGAAAGTTTTTTTCAACTGGGTAATGACTTTTTCACGTTTAATTTTTTCCGCTGGTCCAAAGTCGCGAACGCCTTTGGCGCGTTGGAGTAGATCGTTTGACATACGTTTAGTGTGTAAGTGAGTAAGTTGGTAAGTTTGTAAGTACTTATTCACTTATAAACTTAAGAACTTATAAACTTCTTAATCAAATTATAACAAAAAATCCCAACAAACGATAGTCAGGATTTTTTGAATGGCATCCTTCGTCGAACGAAGGATGGGGCGATCGACGGGGCTCGAACCCGCAACCACAGGTACCACAAACCTGTGCTCCACCATTGAGCTACGACCGCCATATTGGTGAGTTTATAAGTTTGTCAGTGGTTAAGTGTGTAAGTGAAGACAAACCTATTGCTTCAATGCTTTATTGTCAATATTGAAGAAAGAAAAAAACTCTCTTTCCCCAGATACCAACGTATTAAAGAAAAGAGAGCTTTCTTATTAACGCCTGACTATCATCAGGGAGAACTTTTACGAGTTCTTACTCGTCTCTAGTTTTGTCTAAAGCTACGTGTTATTTCTAACTCCTCGGGTGTGTAGATCAGATCCTTGGTGCTGGGCTTTCACTGCTCCCAACTCGCTTTAACCTAGGTTTGTCCAATCATCTTCCGAGTACAAACGTATTTAATGATTTTCAAATAACAATAGCATTATAGCAAATTTTTTCTAAAATGTCAAGAGACATTGACCAATGACCATTGATCATTGAACATTGATCAAAAAACGAAAAATTAATTTGTTTGGCCGGTTCAGTTCTCTTATCTCGGACTTTCTTGCCCCGCGAAGTTTCAACGAAGCGGGGAGTCCGAGCCAAGTCTATCCCCCACCATTGAAAATGGATGGGTAAAAGATGATTTCAGAAGCATATTAAAATAAAAAATCCCGATACGAAGTGCGGGATGCTCGACCAGATTTTAAATATTTAGGTCGGGACAGCGAGATAAGCAGAATCAGCGAGATAAGCGAAAAACAAAGAAAAACAAAAATGTTGAAACTTTTATAAAATTAAAAAGCCCGTCAGAGGTCTTGCGACATGACGGGCGGTAGCAGTAGATACTGCTTGGTTGTTACGAAAAAATTTGATGTTCAGTTCCTTAATTTAATACTAGTACAAGATGGTTCGGCAAAGTCGCTCTTGACGATTTTCATGCCATCGTTAAGAATGATAGTCACTCCATCGTTATCGACGGTGACATCAGCGATCGTTTTGCCTAAGAACAACTTCTTGAGCATTTCGGTGTGCCTTTTACGCTTTTCTTCCAAATCTTTTTGCTGTTGGAGTTTCAGAGCCCTCATTCGATCTTGATGTTCGAGTCTCATTTGTCTCACGCGTAGTTGCTCTGCAAGTCTTTCTTCTTCAATGGCCTGTTTCTCAAGGATAGGATTATAAAGACGAAGCACGATGCCACGTTGTTGAACTTCTTCATTCCGGTGTTGGAAAGTGATATCCCCGCGAACCTCAATCTGGAAGTTACTAATCGCGACGATAGTTTTGTAAAAGAGCGGAATATCGATATCCCCCTCGACCTTGATCATGAGCTGGCCATCAACCAGAGCAGCTCTTGCAAGTCTTTTCTTAATATCGGGATTGTCGAATACCATCCGTCCGCCGGTGATCGTCCAACCATCAATCATCAACTGTTCCAGGAATTGTTCAGTAGTGATGAGTATGCCCATGACAGTGCCCTTTCTTTCGTGGTTGTTTAGCTGTCCTTGGCGCCGATGTCGCGAAAGTTCAAACTTTATGTAAGTTTGGACTACAAATTGCACTAGAATATACTAAATTTGTCAAGTGTTGCTTTGTTTTGTGGGTAAAATTAACTTAAATTTAGCTATTATTTTTTGATATTATTAATAATGAGTTATAAAAGATAAATAAAAACAGCGAGATTTCGCTGTTAGATATTAGGCAACCTTGAGATAACCATTACCTTTCATTGTTTGTTCGTAATCACGCAGTCGTTGATGATCATCACGAAATATTCTTTGGCGCGTCAGGTACTGAAGCTTTTCTGTGTCTTTAATAAATATTTTATGAAGCGTTGGATTATTATCATGAAGTTTGTTAGCATCGATACTGTTAAGAAATTCTTTATATCTGTCAGCCTGTTCCTTTGATTCTTCGAATAAATTATAAATTGTAAACTTATCTTCTCCGAGTTTCTGTATAATTGGTTGAATGCTATCTTTTTGTCCATCAGACCAACTTGAATACTCCAACAGATCAATTCTATTCATACTGACCTCCGAGAGAGTCTTTCTTTAGCCGCTTTGCGTGCGGCGGTAATAGCGGCTTTCACTTCGTCATCAGAATACTTGTCCACATTTTTAACTTTCAGAAGTTCTTTTAATAATTCACGATTCAAATATGCTGGAGTTAAATCAAATCCGATTTCTTCCACCCCTTTTAAAAAGGCTTGGGTCGCTCGTTCAGAGATAGCTATAATTTCTTTTAAGTTAGGCAAAGGGACCACCCCAGCTTCATCTAATCGAACTAATACCGCATCCATTACACCACGTTTATGATGTTCTTCATTAAGATCAAACGCTTTGATTATTCCCTTTTCAATTAATTGTTTGGCAATTTCTGTGGCCGTGGTGGCTTCTTGTGATAAGGCGATGCCTTTGGCTTTTAGTTCTCGTAACAGATAGTTAACTGAATCTGAAACCGGTTGTTGCCGCTTTTTCATGGGGACCTCGTTTGGGAGGTTTATATTGTTAATGTGCATGCCAAACTTAACAAATTAGACCATAAAAGTCAATAAATGAAAAAACTACGGATTTCCGTAGTCAAATTAGCTTTTTAATCTAAAGCATTTCGAATGTGCTGTCTGTCTTTCAACGAGAAAAATGGTTTTCTTGATTTTATTCCTAAAGTACGAACTGGTGTTCTTAACAAAGGAGTGAGATGATACGGGTTGTTGGGAAAGGTGTTCCCTGCCGTCGAAAGAGATTCATCGATAGTAGGTCTCAATTCTCTTGTTGGGCGATCGAAGAGAGAAACACATGGTTTACTTGTTCGTGGTGTAGTTTCGGAATGATCAAAATAATCAAATGTTCCATCGTCGAATATAGTGCTTCTCATTGTTTACCTCGTGTTTGTTTACGAGATTTATCTATACAAACGACCATCTTTCGGCGGACTGACTCGGTCAAGCAAATATTCGTGAACTGCGTGACCTCGGGCTTCAGCCTCGGCTAGACTGACACGAACTTTCTCAGGATCGTATTTCGGCGGTCCATTTGGAAAAATAGCTTTTTCAAACGCGCTTACAGGTTCTTGCGCCAAAAGTACAAAATGCTGATCAGGATGATCTTTTTGAAAACGAGCTAAATCAAGATTGGCAAAGAACTTAGTAAAAAGCAGTGCTTCACTTTCAGACATTTGAATATCAACATCGCGACACGGTTCAAACACTTCCAATCTTTTCAAAATCGGTCGCACTTTGTGCTTTTCGATTGAGTCAAGCGTTGAATATTCATCAAGCAAGGTGTCGTAGATAGACATAGTTGCCTCCTACAAACGCCATGATTTATCTAGGGCTTTGAGCAACGCAGCTCTTTCTTCCGGTTTAATTTCGTGAGGATAAAGAATCTTTACTTCTCTCAAATTTGCTTCTTCCAGTTTAGCAACCAAATTTCGAGCATGTTCTTTTTCTTCTTCAGGCATGTCAGCTTTACTGATGGCTTCCAGGAAGATATCGAAAGCTCCCATGGTTACCTCCTCCTTCCTCGAACACGGTTGATTGGTTCGAGAATGAACATGATGATGTTTGAGACAAAAGACCAAAGGCACGAAGGTTTCGGCTTAGGTAGTAGGTGTCGATTTCCCACGATGTCCTCCCTGGGTTTTGTTGATAAAGAACGAAACAAAATATTATCTAAATTATGTTAATTTGTCAATAATTCTTCTTGCGATTTTAATAAATTTTGCCAGTTTTCATTGTTAATAGTATCTATGTTAGTTGCATGATCCAATGTGGATTTACCAATAGCGGTTCGAACCAGATCAGTCATTATCGCTCCGCATTTTAGGGCTTGTCCCAAATCATGTATAATCGATCGCACATAAGTACCACTGCCACAGTGTATTTGTAATTCAATTTCTGGATAATTAAAGTTCAAAATATCAATGGAAAATATTTCAACTGTCGCGGTTTTTAATTCCACCTCTTTTCCCTGTCTCGCTAATTTGTAAGCTGCCACGCCATTAATTTTCTTTGCTGAAAAAATTGGAGGCATTTGTTCGATTGTGCCGATGAACCTAGTTAGTTCAGATTGAATATATTCTTTGGCTAATGAAAAATTTTCTGGTAATTTTGTTTCAACTACTTCGCCTTCAATGTCATAAGTGTCTGAAGTGCATCCGAACTTGGCTTTTGCGATGTATGTTTTGGGTAATAAATGAAAGCGATCAATCTCGCGGGTCGCTTCCCTACCCACAGCTACAATTAAAACACCGGTCGCCAAAGGATCGAGAGTGCCGCAATGACCAATTTTTTTTATTTTAGTAATGCTTCGTAGTTTGCCAACTACATCAAATGAAGTCCATCCTGTGGGTTTATTGATAATTAAAAAGCCTGTGTCCATATTTATAATATAGTAATTTCTTTGTATGCTTCGTCAGGCTCAGCACGACAAAGAAATAGTTGTTTATTTTGTTGATATAAACTCAGTGTGACAGAAATGAAATATTTTTGCAAAATATTAAACCCTTTTCTCCCCCTGTCGCCCTGAGCTTGCTTGCCCCGCACCCTTGTGGTGCGCGGGACGAAGGGTGCCAGGGGATAAAAAAATCCAGCGTTTGCTGGATTGGAAGTTACTATAGCCAAGCTTCGATCACTGGTTTCAAGGCTTCGATGATTTTGGCATGAATGCCGGGTCGAGCAATGACAATGGGGATGCTGTAGTGGAAAGAATAATCTTGCCAAGGGTTACCCAACGCGTCTGTAACTGTTAATCCGCAACCAATGGCAATAGGGATAACGCCGGCAATATCGTAGACTTGAAGCATCGCTTCTTTTTCGTGACCTTTTTCATCTTTGGTCGACCAATAGTGACGAAGATCGACGTAGGCGTCGTATTGATTACGAATGACGTTGATTACATCCATGGCAGATGAGCGAGAGCCATCGTAGACTTTGATTCTTTTGGCAATCAACGCGTCTTCAGCGTCAGCTTTATGATGTCGAAAACTATTTGAATAGCCAGCGACAATGATTCTCTCTCGGCTATCACCGCGAGTTTCAATGATGTCGCTCGGCCAAATCAACTTGTCATCATGTAAGGCAAAAAATTCTTCATCATTGACTTTGATCGCAGAAAAAACTTCACCAGTATCGAGCGTGTAGATCACACCGATAACCAAATGCTCCAAAGTTTCACCCACACACAAGGCCACAGAAATCGCCGCTGTCGGTCGGTAATGCAACTGACTGGCAAAACACCGCTTGGCGTTCGTCGTGCCATCAATCTCGTCAACAATCACAGCAAAAGCTTTGTGTTTGTCGGGATCAAGCTTCTCGCGACGATAGGGATTTAATTCAAACTTTACCACACCTTCAAAGTCGGGAAAGTGATGATCGAGAGCACGTTGAAATAAGTCACGAGCGGTAATGTCCACAGTCGATGATTCGTGACCAAAATGATCATGCGTATCCGCAATGTTCTCACCGTCCGGTCTTTTTAAAATTTGTAAACCAACTTCTCTGACAATCTTTTGTAAAGCATGAAGATACAAACGCAATTTCGCATACGTAATAACCTCGCTCATTGGAGGCTCCTGTTAGGTTGTTAACGATCTATTTTTAGGATAGTTCTTTTTAGCTATTCGGGCAAGATGGCAAAAGTGAATAAATATAAAATTGCAAAAAGAAAAATCCAGTTGTTGCTGGATTGTTATTCTACCTTCATCTTCCCCAAAAGAGGAATTAACGTTTCTACTATCGTTTCATGCGACAAGCTTCCCAAGAAAGCTTTTAGAAATGTTTTCTCATCATTAGTTAAAATCAACGGAGTTTGGTTCTCGTCCCAGTATTTTTTCATTTTGCGAAGTAATGCCTTATAATTTTCCTTGATTTCTTTGGGAAAATCAGATCGATCTACAAGTTGCATTAGACGACCTTTGCATTCCATTGGCGACTCCTTTCTTGTGTTAAGGTCGCAAATCCTAAACTTCAAAATTCCAAACACCAAAATTTAAAATTCCAAATTGGAATTTGATATTTGTAATTTGTGATTTAATTTTCCTCGTATGCTTCCTCTTTCTTCTCTCTCCAAAAACCGAATAAGTCTTCTAATGTTTCAATTAAAATTTTAAACGGAGCTTCTACGATGAAGTCAAAGAAAAACGCAAAGATGTTGATCTTGGAAAATTTTTCTGATGACCAGCGACCAACTGTTGCGAATGGCAAAGATAAAAAGTCTATTAACAAGGTAAATATATTATCCCGTTTTTCTACTAAAGTAATTTCTTTGACCGGTTTTCGAATGCGGATACCGAAAAAACTGACGACGCTCAAAAAGAAAATAAAGATTAGGGCGCTAAACCACATGAAACCAAATATTGAAAGTCCGCTAAAGATTAGGTAAACGCTTCCCAGGAAAACTGCCACATACAAAATATGCAAAATTCCGGTAATGGCAATATGACGTTTTTTGGGAGCTTTCAAGGTATAAGTTTGCGGATTTTTATTTTGAAAAACAATAGCCATGATTTCGCTGATAATTTTTTCAGTGTTCTTTTTATTCGGAACACCGATGGTTATGGCTACTAAGAACATCAGCACAGGTGGAAAAGTAACGTTGATAGTCAAGGCCGTGTAATCAATCATCCCTTTGTAGAACATGTCAAGTGGCATTTCCAAAACCAAAGCTAATAACATCTTAGTTAAGAAAACGTAAAAGATACTGCGAACTACGCCACGGCGTAAACGTTTTTTGACATCTCGATAACGAGCTTCAGTGGCTTTGTTAATGGCCAGTTCTAAGGTCTTTTCATCTTCAAAAATACTAAACGCCTCGCTTGGGTCTTTTTCGATAATATCTTTCAAAGTCCAAAAAATTACTGACCAACGGCGAGTGATTTTCATTAAACTTTTTTTCCAGGGATGGTTGAGCTGTTCATTTATTTCGAAATAAATTTTTTCAATATTATCGGCAATTTTTTGCATTTGATATTCATCAGGATTTTGCCATTCAGGATAATATAAATTTAATAACTCAAAACATAACATTCCAGTATCTGGTTTGCGGATAGCACGATCAACGGCTAAAAACAGTTGAAGCTCTTTTTCTTTTTCATCAATTTCACCGCGACTAGAAATGACGCGATGATTCATGACTTGAAAAGCAAATTTGACTAAAGCTTTGTCGTTGGTCAATGGCACTAGCAATTCTTCAATTTCACAAGCCGCAATTTCGATTAACCATAAGTATATAGTTTGTGAGAGTTGAGTCTTTTGAGCAAGAGCGCTGTACTTAGCGATAATTTTTTGGACTTCACCAATAGTTTTCTTCGGAACAGTATTGTTTTTTAAATAACCAGCCCGAATCATTTCGCAGACTAATTGTTCAGCCAGTTTTTCTTCAGTTTGATTAATTAACATTTTTTCAATCAAAAGCTTGCGCTTCAAAATGCGGTAAGTAGCGTTTTTGCGCAATAAATGGTCTTCACGATAGTCCATGGCATTACGAATTTTTTCATATGCCAAAGCCGCCTTGCTGATGACTTGGTTGATGTGAATCACCTCTTCATCTTGACCAATGGGAGCAGGTTTAACGCTAAAAATACTGATTAATCGCTCTAAAGGTTTAATCATATAAAATGTTTATCAAACTGAATTGATGATGGCATTATAGCACAAGATTATGTTATTCACAATGAAAATTTGGCAAAATTGTTGAAAACTAGCGGAAAACCGTTTTGACTGTTCGTTGTAAATAATGTAGAATTAGTTATATATATTGATCAATACGAGACTACGGATGCTACGGATCTTTGCTACAGATACTACGGATTTTAACATTCGTTGATTCGTAGCTGATTCGTCATTGGTAGTAATTTCATTTTATGCTTAATTTATACAACACGTTAACCAGACAAAAAGAAGAATTCAAAACCATAAAACCGAATCACGTTTTAATGTACACTTGTGGACCGACGGTTTATGACAATGCTCATATTGGTAATTTAACATTGTACTTGTTTAGTGATTTGTTGAAAAAATATTTACGTTTCCGTGAATATAAGGTTAACGATGCTATGAATTTAACTGACGTGGATGACAAGACGATTCGTAACAGTCAGAAAAATAATATTCCCTTGAAAGAATACACTCGCAAATACGAGAAAGAATTTTTGAAAGATTTGAAAACTATCGGCATTGAAAAACCTAAGCATTTAATTCGTGCCACTGATAATATCAAAGTGATGATTAAGTTAGTGGAAAAGTTGATTGAAAAAGGTTATGCCTATCAAGCACCGGACAAGAGCGTGTATTTCTCAATTGCCAAGTTCCCTACTTATGGAGAGTTGGCAAATTTGCAAAAACAAAGTATTCAAACTGGCGCCAGTGGTCGTGTGACAGATGATGAATATGAAAAAGATAATGCCGCGGATTTTGTGTTGTGGAAAGCTTGGAGCGAAACTGATGGTCCTGTAAAATGGAATTCTCCGTGGGGTGAAGGTCGTCCTGGTTGGCATTTGGAATGCAGTGCGATGGTAATTAAACATTTAGCGGAAACAATTGATATCCACATTGGTGGTGAAGATTTGATTTTCCCTCATCATCAAAATGAAATTGCGCAAAGCGAAGCTGCAACTGGTAAGAAGTTCGTTAACTATTGGCTCCATCGCGCTTTCTTGAAAGTGGATAATCAAAAGATGAGTAAAAGCTTAAATAACTTTTATACGCTAAAAGATATTTTAACTAAACATCCTGATTCCATGGCTTTTCGATATTTAATTGCTACTACTCATTATAAAACTCCATTTAATTTTACCATTGAAGGGTTAAAGTCAGCGGCCACGGCACTAAGCAAGATTCGTGAATTTCGAAATAAAATGGCGTTTGTTTTTAGCGAAGATGATTCAGTGGAAACAACGTTAGGTTTAATCGAAGCGGCCAGGCAAAAATTTACCGAATCAATGGACGATGATTTAAATACTCCACAAGCCATTGCCTCTTTGTTTGAATTGATGAATCAGGTGAATGAACTGGATCAAGAGAAAAAGTTAGGTGAAGAATCTTCACGATTGATATTGAAATATCTAAAGTCAATCGACAAAGTCTGGGGATTTATTTTTACTGACTTTGAACCGTCGCGTGAATTTAAAAAACAAGTGGAAGAATTAATCGCCCGAAGAAATTTGGCGAGACAAGAAAAGGATTTTGCCACGGCTGATTCTTTGCGCGATCAAATTGCGGATTTGGGAGTGAAGATTAAGGATGAGGGAGATGGAACGAGTTGGAACATCTAAGTTAAATTCTAAGCACTAAACACTAAATTCTAAAGATTGAAATATTATTAAAAACATCCGGGCTCGACCCGGAGTTTTTTATTTTACCGATTGCATGAATTGTTTTATTCTCTCAAGTTCATAAGGAACTTGCCATGGAAATATATTTTGAATATGTTCTCTTTTTAATTTTTCACCTTTGAAATAGGTAGAAACAATGATGGCGTCAGCGCCGTAGCTTTTTCCATTTTCCGCAGTTATTCCACTCCCCAGAATAACTGGCAGTTGGCCGGCTAAGCGAACGTCTTCGACATCTTGGGGCGTTGGAGGATCTCCAGTCCAACGGCCTGTCACGATTAAGGCATCTGCTCCTTTTTGAGCAGCTTCTTTAGCAGCCTCGGTAATTGGGCGTTCAATCAAATGCTTCGCATGCTTCACTTGAATATCGGCCATAATTAAAATATCATCTGCTCCAATTTCTTTTCGAAATGCGATAGTGGCTTGAGCTTGAGGTTCAAATATTCCATACTCGGTTTGAACGCGATCTACAAAAACGGGAATGCGAATAAATTGAAAAGTATTTTTTTTGGCTAATGTTAAGGCGGTTTTATAATCGTTCCACAAAACACTAAGTCCTAGCGGTTTGTTCGTTCTGTTTCGTAATTCCTGACAAAACGAATCAATTAGTGGAATGGTTGAATCTAAAGCTTTTTCATAATGCGGAATATCATAATTATTTTCCAGCATGATGGCATCTACCCCACCGTCCAATAAACAGTCTAAATCGTTTTTAAATTTATCAAATACTATCTCAAAGCCAGGATATTCAGGATAACCGTCTAAAGGCGCCAGATGAATCATGCCAATAACAACTGGTCTGTTTATTTTTGTGAAAATTGAATCAAATTTGAGCATGTAGAAAGTGTTTAATTTGTAATGTATGTATCGTATCAATGTTGGCTTTTGTCGTCAATAAGTTTGAATATTTTAATCCATGAATAAAAAATCGGCTTAATGCCGATCTTTATATGTTTAGTCTTTAGATCCATTTATCATAGCTGATTCCACTTCCTCCAGCGTTTCATTCGCATTCTTAATAGCAATCTTCCCACCTTTATCCAAAATCTTTTGTAACTCTTTTGGATTGGCCATCAAAGCGTTGCGTTTAGTTTGAAAGTTAGTTAAGAAATTATTTACAATGCTAATCGTTAACTTCTTAAATTCGCCCATGACATTGCCACCATCCATATGTCGTTTAATCACATCATCAATGGCTTCAAGTTCTTTTTCATCTGTAGTCAAATTTTTCGCAATGAAGACTAGGCTTTCCAAACTCGGAGTCATTTCTCCGGCAAAGGCGGTTTGGGCGCGTTTGATTTTATCTTCAATAACCTTTGGTGAATCAGTTAAAAATAATGCGCCTTCAGGAGAACTCTTGCTCATCTTGCCATCGCCTTTCAATGATAATAAACGTAAGGCTTTTCTAGCTTCAGGTTTTGGAATCGGAAACACGTTGCCGTAGCGTTTGTTAAATCTTACTGCTAATTCGCGCATGACTTCAAGATGAGCTAATTGATCTTCACCCACTGGAATGATGGTGGCTTTTTGAATTAAAATATCAGCGGCCATTAAAACAGGATACAACAATAACAAAGCATTAGCGTTTTCAACGTTTTGATTGGCCTTAATTTTATCTTTTAACGTTGGAGTGCGTAACAGTTCAGCCACTGAAATTAACCGTGCCAAATAGCTCATCAGAGTGGTAACTTGACCTTTGATCTGACTTTGAGCATAAATTGGTGATTCTTTTGGGTCAAAGCCTAAAGCAATGAAATCAGCTACTAATTCAAGCACATATTCTTGGACTTTAGCTGGCTCGTAGTCGGTAAAAGCGTGTAAATCAGCTACAAACACATATGGCTTGTTTCCCGCCTTCTGGAGGTCAATTAGAGGCTTCAGAGCACCCAAATAGTTAGCAATAGTCAAAACCCCGGTGGGTCTTACCCCGGTTAATGTAATATCAGGTTTAAGCTGTTTAGTCATATTGTTCATAAATTAGCTAATTTATAATACTATTAAAGCATATTATTTAAAAGCTGTAAATTTGGCCTTGACAAAACCTTTAAAACTGGGTAAATTTAGTTATTCTTTGACAAACATTACGAATATTCGAATGTATTTCGAATATATACGAATTACAATGGTAGTTAGTCCAAAACCCCAAAACAGGGAAGGAGCGCAGCATGAGTAGTGTGGTTATGGGAGTTGATCAGTGGTTGATTTATTGTGAACAACACAAGGTGTATATTCGCGAAGCTGGTAAACAAACATTGAGTTCACATTTAAAACATAAAAATGCTGAAATCTTAAATTTTTTATTGGCAAGCAGAAACGTAGTTATAATTTTTAATCGGCCTGATACTGACACGTTGGATTGTAAGCCACTTGAGAAATTTGATATGTTGTCTATGTGGAATGAATGGATGATTGCCGATCCACTTGAAAGAAATCGGATACAAAATGAGTGGCCGAGATATTTTGAATCGGTAATTCAGCGTTATGTCTTTAGTATGAAGGTCAAGGTTAAAATACTTTTGAGCCGAGAAGAATTTATTGTTTATATTTCTTTGGAAAGATGATGACAACATCCCTCACTCCACCCAAGGAGGCTCGCCATGGCACGACAAGTGTTGGTTGACAAGGCTTTGCTTGAAAATCACCGACGAAAGTTTTTCGTTGAAAATATGGCATATCAAACCTTGGATTGGTATCTGCAAAAAGATGATGCGACTATTTTGAACTTTTTTTCAGCCACGCGAGCGGTTGCTATATCCTTTGTGATTCCGCCTACTTATCACGACCTTAATTCACAGAGTAAGAATCACCTTTCCGGTGTTTGGTGTGAATGGAAGGAACTTTGCAAGGAAGATGATAACGAAGATGATCACGAAGAAGCAATTGATGATTTTGTTCGTGGAGTGAAAAATTATTTCAAAGAGGTGGTTGAAAAGTATTTCGCATACTCGGTGGAAGTCACAGTAAAAATTGATGACACTCAAATTCTGTTGACATTAGTTCTAAACGGATGATTCACCACGGAGGGGAACATGGAAGAAAGTGAATTGTACAGACTGATTTCGGAAAAGAAGTCAAGATATACATTTAGATTTGATAGATCTCAATCATTTGAAGACATCTTTTTTGGGCGTGATTGTAAGGTGCTGAATGTATTAGCAGCAGTTGGAGCGATAGTTTTAATTATTGAACCATGTAATTCAGAAAATGTGAGTGATGATTTTCGGCAGTGGTTGGAAAAACATGATGAAGAGGATAATGTTGAACTTATAAATGAAATTAGAGAGAAACTTAAAAGAACGTTGATTGATATTAATGTAGCGAGATATAGTATGTCGATTGAAGCTACAAAGATTTTCAATAAAGAGTATATTGTCGTCACTATTTCAGTTTATTAATTTGAAGTATGTTTTAAATACGCGTATCACCGCGTATTTTTTAATCCTGAAATAAATTGATTGTTCCCAGTATACAGACGATTAGCAGTAAAAAATTCATCGGTACATAGAACACGGAGAAGCCGGGCATTATTAATTCAAGTAAAGCTAAAATAATCCAAAATAAAAGCAGGCGTTTGAAAAGCAAATTAATTATTGAAAAAGTAAAAGTCATAAATTAAAGTTATTCAGTTGAAAATCCACTGATTGCAATTCAATATTAGCAGATTCAACTCCGGGTGCGGAAAGAATAAATTGTAAACGATTGTTGTTGAAATTTGCTTTTCGTAAATCAAAGGTTAATGTTTGTTCTTCAACATCTTGCAATGGTTGCAAATCAAATGCCCACTCACCACCTTTATACCACAAACCAGAGCCTTTTTGTCTAATTCCTAATTTAGCGACTAAATTTTCTGGTTTATTCATTTTAATTTTAACCACGGCTTGATTGAAATGGCGGGGCGCGTAAACATCGAAATAAATTGGTTCAGCTTTTATTTTAATGGGAGAAACACTGAAATCAACACGACCTTCAGGATATGGCCCTTTGATAAAACGAGTTTGTTCTTTTATCCCCCAGTGATAGTTAACTTGACCGGAAATAACTAACTTTTGAGCAAAAAGAAAAAGCATTAAAATCACAAACAGTCCGATGACGACTCGGTCTACCCATTTATAGATTGTTTTGTGTTGCTCTTCCATTTTTTTGGTTATGAAGGTAGAATTAGATATAGGAGCTGATAGCGATTAGCGGTTAGCGACTAGGACTATGACGGTAAACTTAAAACAATTGATCACTCCGGGAATTGCTACTATCATTATCTTAGCAAATTTTTTCATATTTAAAAACTGGCTTATTGGTTTGCTGGTTGGTCTGTGGTTGCTGTGGATAACTGGGAAAACCCTTGGTTCGTGGTTTTTCCCTAAGTTGGAACAGAAATTACGCCATAATTTAGGCATGCTTTTAGTCATCTTTCTTGCCAGTCTCCCCTATTTTGTTTTGTATTATGTCTGGCAAGTACCGAATTGGACTTTTGTTCTTTCGGCTTTGATCTTGTTAGCTTTGAATTTACTACCCAATCATGAAAAAGATTTTTCATTTCCAAAATTCAAGTTTAGTAGTTTAGGTTTATTATATGTATTGTTAATGGTTGGGTATTTTGTTTGTCTATGTTTTTTTCAAACTACAAACGCGATTTATACTCCATGGTCATTTTTACCATTTATTACTATCCCACTTTTTATTTTGGCCACAGTGGTTTTGTTTTTCTTTTTGAAGAAGAATAAACAGGGAGAATATTCTTGGTGGTTAAATGTTCATTTTTTCGGGCTTGTTGGTTTAGCTTTTATTATTTACAAATTGGGATTTGGTTATGATCCATTTCTGCATTTAGCTGGGATGAAAAATATTTTGTTAACCGGGACACTAATGCCAAAACCTTTTTATTACATTGGCGGTTATTCTATCATTTTATTTATTCAACAGTTAACGCAGTTGCCATTAGAATTGCTTAACAGAATTTTAACGCCGTTGGCTTTTTCTTGGTTAATACCTTTAGTCGGTTCTTTTAGTTTGAAGAAAATAATTCCCACGCGGTTAAGCGGTTTAGCTCTTTTGTTTTTGCCAATTATTTCATTATCAATGTTTATTTCAACAACTCCACAGAGTTTTACCAATATTTTAGTGTTACTTGTCGTATTCTTATCATTAATACCAAAAGAAGAATTGCCGAAATCTAGATTGTTACCTTTTTCTATAATGACAACCTTTATTCACCCATTATATGGTGTCCCGTTATTTTTGTTTAATTTATATTTAATAGTAAAAGAATCAAACTTTAAATTTAAATCAATTATTCAGCCGATAATATTGCTGTGTTCTGTGATTGCCATCCCAGCGCAGTTTGTTGTTTTGAATATTTTAAATCATGGCTATGTGAGTCTCGGTTTTTTCGGGCAAAGAATATTAAACAGTTTCGTTATTTTTAACAAACAATATAATTTTATCTTTGATTTAATTTATACTTTTAGTTCAATTATTCTTTTGGTCATTATCGCAATAGTGGTGAATGGTTGGCTGATTGATCGTAGGAAAAATCCTGGGTTGATATTCGCATTATTGAATTTCGTAGCTTTTGTTGTTTGCGTTTTGTTTCTACAATTAAATTTGGCAGATAAGAATCAAATGGATTTTTATTTCCGCATTTTAGAATTAGCCATATATTTTGCTTTACCAACTATATTTGTTTTCATCGGAGAAATTTTAAATAATCAGCAACGTGCTTATCGAACCTTTAGCGTTTTACTGCTAATAATAGTAACAGGCAGTGGATTGTATTTAACCTATCCAGTGAAGGATAATTATCGTTTCTCGCATAATATTAATGTGAGTAAGGCTGATTTTGATACCGCGAAATGGATTGAGAATAATGCCAATTCCACTTATGTGGTTTTGGCTAATCAAAATCTAGCGGCTGCAGCCATTAGTCAATTTGGTTTCAAGTATTATTATAATGATGAATATTATTATTCCACACCCGGTCAAGGGCAATTGTATAATTTATTTGAAAAAATGATTGGTGACCCACAATCAAGAGTTATTGATGAGGTAAAATCAAAATACCATGTTTCGACCGTGTATTTTGTTGTTCCTAGTTATTGGACCGATGCAGTTCGTAGAATTGAAAAAACCAAGTTGTTAACTGACAAATGGCAAGAGATTCCCGCCAAAGGCGGATCCGCCTCCGGCGGAAATCATGGGAAAGAAGTGGTTTTTGAGTTCTAAATTGGTAAGTTGGTAAATGGTATAAGTGTGAAATGGTACATGGAAAATATATTATGTAATTAGTAATCGGTATAAAAGTAAATTGGTACATGGAATAAATCAATTTAAGAATATATAAATTGGCTTTCTGTTTATCATTTATCTCGGGCTTAAGCCCGAAGTCCAGTTTATCAAGTTTTTACCATTTGAATAATGGAATTGATTCGATCAGAAGTCACTTTCCGCACTCTTCGGTGCGTTCGAAGAGCTGGCTGCCACCTAAAGGTGACGATAACAGATACTCTATGCTTATCTCGGGCTTTCGCATCAACCGCCTTTGGCGGAATCCCGAAGGCCAGTTTATCAAGTATTAACCATTTGAATGTTGAGACTGACTTTATTAGGAGTCATTTTTTGTATAAACTTAGTGATAAGAAGTCAATTATAATTAAAAATTTAAAACATAATGTTGACAAATGAGATAAGTTAGTGTAAGTTCAATTATTCAGAATTATCCTAAATTTTGTCTGTTTAGATTGTTGTTTATAACTAATGAAATGTATAGTTTTATTCTACTTTCTTTGTTTTGGTTGCGCCGGGCAGTGTGCCCAAGCCTTGGCCGCGAGGGTTTCGCGGTAGAAGGGAAACGGAGGACCAGATGGACGAGGATAATATGGACAAATTACACGTTGGTAAAAAACTCGGGATGGCGGTTGGGATTGTGATTGGTGCTTCAATTGTTCTAGGTATCTTAGGCTTGCTTATTTGGAGAGGTGCATGGTTGACCTATGTAGATAACTACGAGTTGCCCTACATGTTTGATGCCTTGGAAGGTAAAATCGTAGAACTAGATCATACCGGTTATGTTAAAGCCACTCCGCTTATTTACAAAGTTCACACCATTGATTTGCGCCCGATGCAGATCTGTATTAGCGCTAATCAGCGTACATTGAATTGCAAGTTGGTTCAGTTCAATCGTAAAGGTTTGCAACTCTTCCTTTCATGGCATGGACGGGGTGACTATGATAGTATTAGTACTCAAACGGGAAGCATGCGAGATATTTTGATGAGTTATGCTTTTGATGGCAGTGGTAGAACTTATTCATTTTTGACCATCCTTCCTAGCTCAACGGATATTATGGGCGGACAAAGTTTGCCACAAGTGGGGAATTATTTGTCTCCGGTCGTGAACGAAAACACTCCGGTAGAAGCTGGTAATCCGATTGAAGTGCCACAGGAAAAGAGTGACTCTAGTCAGCCTTAGCTGGAGGTGGTTATGAAGCGGATAATCATAATCCCCTCAAATTTGAAGCGTCCGATTATAATCAGTGCTATAACTGTATTTGGTCTGTCTTTGTTCTATGTGGGGTGCATTCATCATACTGAACCTAGTCATATTAAGATTATGCGTAATATTTTGAATGGAGAAATGCGGATTGATACTCCTGGTTGGAATTTTTCCGCTCCATGGGTGAGAGCCTCTGAAGTTGACCTTCGCCCAGCTAGAGTGTGTGTCACTTCAGCTAGTAAAGGTTTTAATTGCAAGTTAGTGGAATTCAACGTTAAGTACTGGCAGGAGTTTGTAGCTACGCAGGGTTACGGCTACTGGTGGTGGTCAAATAGATTCTCATTTAATTTTGGTTATAACGAAGAATACCGGGGAATGAAAGATCTGATGAGAGGTTATGCGTTTGCGACAAATAAGTATCGTTTTATTGATGAAATAAAAGAATCGAATAATTAACAAATTCACCATAATAATGGTGTTTTTTTGTAAAAAAACACAGCCTTTCAGCTGTGAATTTTGTATATACTTAGCACTTGTTTACGGTTGAAGAACTTCTTCCACATTTCCATTGCGACTGATGATGACTTTTTGAATGGTTGGGAATTGTAATAGTGTTTGTTCAATTTCAGCGCGGATGCCGGTGACTAAACAAGAACCGCCGATTTTTTCATCCAACTTTTCGTTGAAATCTACTGTAGCTGTTCCATTGACAATCTTCACACTATTTAACCTCGTTCCTACCGGAATCAAAGAAGTGAACTTATCGCTTTGCTCGCTGGTTTTTGGTCCTTTTAATAATTCGGTAATAGTTGAAGTGGCGATTTTATCAGTTTTCTCTACTAAACGTTTAACCGCAAAAACTTCCGTGCAGCTAGTTTTCTTGAGATTCATGGTATCGTTATGATAAAAAAGTTTTACTTCCTGCAGGTCATTAGTGCCCAATAAGGTAACTGAGACTTCAAATGAAGCATCGTTTTCTTTCAAACCAGAAGGATTGTCTTTGACAAATACCAAACGACCAATGCTGGTTTTTGGCACGTTAAAATTTATTTTAGCAGTGAATGGAACAAATTCAGTGGTCATCCATTCTTTGGTAGTGGTGGCCGCGACTTGGGCGACTAAATTACCATCACCATCAAATAATACAATTGGAAATGAAGCTTCGAAAAACCAAGTTCCTCTGGCTTTGCCAGAAATTTCGATTACACCGGGAAGTTTGTCATTGACTTTTGGTGAATCAACAATAATGAGATCGGAATAATCTTTTTGGTTTACTACGACTACAGGTTTTTCTTCCACTACTTTTTCGACTACGACTTTTGGGGTGTTTTTTGCTACGCTCATCCAGTACAGGTTGAAACCAACTAGTACCAGTAACGCTGCAATCAACAACCCAATGAAAATTTTCGTTTTCATATTGTTTATTGTTCTCCCTCCTATTTAGACTTAATCTTTAACCAAAGTTTAATATATCGAACATAATTATTAGCGATTTTGTTTGTGGTTTTAACTTTGTCTAATTTACCGGCAACGTAAAGTTTCAATGGCGCTTCAAAAATTGAGCGTCCAATGGCAAAACCAATGACTGACTTCAACCTACCGCCCGCTTCTAGCCATTTAGTTAAAGCTTGAGCAGTTTGCGCTCGGCCGAGAATAATTATTTTTCCCGGTGCTCCAACCTTTGTTAATTTTTCGTATTGTTTAGTTTCATTAAAACCTTCCAGTTTCCAAATATCAACTTTTAAAACCTTATTCATTTCTTGGACAGCTTTGACGGTCAACTCAAAACGTCTGGTAACATCGTATTTTTCTTTGTTTTTACAAATAGCAATATCTTTTTCAGTCGGTGGAACCAGTAATTCTAATAGAAGTTTAAATTTGTTTTTTTTGCAAAATACACTTAAACGTTTTAAGGTTTTTAACTGAGCTTGGTTAATCTTGGTATTCGCCGGATTATATCGGACTAAAGCCTTGACATAAGTCGGTGCGAATTTCTTTATATGCTGACCGAATGAGGCGCCAAATTCAAATTGATATTGAACCTGTCCGCTTTTTTCAGTTGGCATGGTGAAAAGAATGTTATTTTTCTTTGCTTGCCTTAAAATAGCAGTGCCATATTCTTCGTCAACTAAGATTCCCAGTTGTTCTTGAATAAGCGGGAACTTTTTCCTAGCTTGTAAAAAAGCCGCAAAAATTATTTCCTTCAATACTTTAATTTGTCTAATTTCACTGCGACCAACCTTTTGCGCCTTCAAAATATCTCGAGCAAAAGACGCGCGGTGATCGAAAGGGAGGATTAAAAGTTGTTTGTCCATATTTTGTCATTTTAATGTTATCATTTCCGCCAGAGGCGGATCCCGCTTCGCGGGAGAACATTGATCAAAACAATGCCAAGGAAAGACTGTTCAATCTATATTATATTAGCACAGAAAGGCAAAAATAAAAAATCATTTTTTACCCACCACAAAGTGGTGGATTTTCAAGCAGGACTCGGACTAAAGTCCGAGGTAAGAGAAAAAGAGTCTCATTTAACAGCAACCGATTTCCCAGCTAAGTATCCAGTCGACCAAGCCACTTGCAGATTGTAGCCACCGGTTGGACCGTCGATGTCAAGGACTTCTCCTGCGAAATACAGATTATCAATAAGCTTAGATTTCATGGTTCGCGGGTCAATTTCTTTCAGATCAACTCCCCCGCTGGTGACCATGGCGACTTCAAAGCCCAACGTTCCAGTGATAGTTAACTTGAGATTTTGTAATTCGTGAAGTTTAATGCGATCAGTTTTTGTTAATTTGTCTGGTGAAACATTGGCTACGCCTAATTCTTCCAATAAGGTGGTAATTAACTTGAGGGGTAAATGTTCAGCTAATATTGATTTGAGCGATTTTTTGTTTTGGTTTAATTGTCCTAATAACCATTTATCAAAGTCTTTTTTCGGAACTTGTGGGAACAAATTTAAATGAATAGTTACACTACCTTCGGCCAATTGATTAGTTATGTGTTTACTTAACTTTAACACCAGCGGTCCACTGATACCAAAATGCGTGAATAATAATTCCCCATCTAGATTGACCAATTTTTTGTTCAAAGATAATTCCACTTGATTGTGTGAAATGCCGGATAACTTTTTAACCCATGATTCAGCCACATTTAACGGAACTAAAGCTGGTTGAGGCTTGATAACAGAATGACCCAGTTTTTTTGCCCAATTATAACCATCGCCAGTGGAACCAGTAATGGCGTATGACATACCTCCGGTGGTAACGATAAAATGTTCGGCTGAAATTAATTCAGAATTTTTTAGTTTAGCGGAAATTATTTGGTTGTTTTTAACGGTTAACTCGGTGACTTCAGAATTTAATAATACTTTAACTTTATGTTTTTTTAAACAATCGCTAAGCGTCTTCACTACGGAAATGGCTGAATCAGATTTAGGAAAGACTCGGTTATTATCTTCAATTTTTAATTCAATTCCCAAAGATTCAAAAAACTCCATAGTTTGTTTTGGCCCAAATTCATTTAACGCTGAAAATAAGAATTTGCCATTTGTTCCGTAAGCTTTGGTTAATTCTTTGATATCAAAAGTTGTGTTGGTTAAATTACCTCTACCATGTCCAGTAATTTTCAACTTCTTTCCCAGATGATCGTTCTTTTCAATTAAAACCACAGACTGACCATTCTGGCTGGCTTGAATGGCGGCCATGATACCAGCTGGACCACCGCCGACTATTGCTACATCAAATTTTTGCATATTTCTCAGTTAACAATCTACTTAGCTATTATAACAAGTTTAGCCAGTTTCGTAAATTCAGCTTTTGTACTTTCAATTGCTATAGTCTTAAGATTCGTTGATACATAGCAGATTCGCCCCAAAGGGGCCTCTTTGGGGTTATTCGTAGATAAACAAAAACTCACCGCTTGCGCGATGAGCCTTGTATATTGCTATATGTGAAGATTAAGCTTTTTTCTTTTTCGCTACTTTCTTCTTTTCAACCGCTTTTTCTTTAGTAGCGGTTTTTTTGGTGGTCTTTTTTTCTTTGACTTCTTTTTCAGCTTTAACAGTAGTTAAAACTAAAGGATTTTCATTGACTGCTGGAGTAGCATCTTTTTGAGTGTTGATATTCAACGCTTTTACGATAGCATCCAATTTTTTGTTGATGAAGCCTAATTGGTCTTTCATCCAGTCATTGTTCGCTGGCGCAGAGAAACTTGCGCGAGGAGCGCTTGGTTGGAAACTGCGAGGAGCGGAGAAATCACGTCTTGGTCGGTCATAGCTACCAGAATCGCTGGCACTCTTACCACCTTTGTGGAAACACGCACTGCACAAAACTGGACGATCGCCAGTTGGGCGGAACGGAACTTCGCAATCAGAGCCGCAATCACTGCAAACTGCTGGGTGCATTTGGCTAGGACCACCTCGGCCAGAGCCACCACGGCTACCGCCGCCAAAACTTCTACCTCCGCCACCAAAACCACCACCTTGATTAAATCTTCCCATAAAATTAAGTTATTTTACTTATTTATAATATTAATTAATAAACAGGCACATAAATGTTGTGTCTGCTTATAATACGCTATATTTACAGAAATGTCAAGGGCTTCATTGATCCCTATTATTACTTGATTTTTAGGTGATGTTTTACCTTGTCAATTACCTCCTCTAGGCTGTGATCAGATTTGATTAAAAAGTCATTTGCGCCCAGTTTCAAAGCATCCTTAGCGTCATCATCTGAGCCTAAATTAGTTAAAACAATAACTGGAGTATTATCATTTTCATCTTGTCTTAAGTGTTTTAACATTGTTACACCGTCCATCTTGGGCATGATAATATCTAAAAGTACCAAGTCGACTTTTTGTTCTTTAATTACTTTTAGCCCCACTTCCCCATTTTTTGCGATTAGGACATCAAAGCCATTGTTTACCAACTTGTCCTGGAGTATTTCCACCAAGGCTATTTCATCTTCCACTATCAAAATTACTGGTTTCTCATGCATAAATTTAATCTAGTGATTTAGTCCCCTTTTTGGCTTTCATGCCTGTTAGGGGGAATGATATATAAAATTTTGAGCCTTTGTTTTGTTCACTTTTGAACCAAACTTGTCCGCCACTTTCAGTGACTATGGATTTAACAATATATAGTCCCAGTCCCGTGCCATCCGCATCCACTGATTTAATATTATCAGCTCTAAACAGTTTGGTAAAGATTTTGTCATGTTGGTCTTTGGGAATTCCATAACCAGAATCAGCGACTGTAATTAGTATTTGATTTCGTTGTTTTTCAATTGAAAAAGAAACTTTGCCTTTTGCGGGTGTATATTTGATGGCGTTACTTAATAAATTTTGTAAACAAATAGTGATTAGTTTTTTGTCCAATTTAACCTTGGT
>CAZQEI010000015.1:0-8419 GCA_964592195.1 uncultured Gammaproteobacteria bacterium
AAACTAGGCCCAGTAATTATCAAAACTAGAAGATTGATGACCAGCTTCAAGAATTTTTGTGATCCCAAAGTCGGTTGCAAACGTGAAAAAGATTATTTTCCTTTTGTAATGGCGAGACATCAGTCATTATTACGCCGAAAGCTTGGCGACAGTGACCCACGATTGCAAGAACAAAAAATTGTAAACTTAAAAAATGCGGTTAAGCATTTGGATGGTGTAATATTACCTCCCGGAAAAGTGTTTTCACTTTGGCATATTATTGGTCAGCCAACCAGACGCAAAGGTTATGTCGACGGTATGTTACTGGCTAATGGCGCGGTGACGGAAGGTCTGGGCGGGGGAATGTGTCAACTTTCTAATTTTTTATTTTGGATATTCTTACACGCGCCAATTCAGGTGGTTGAGCGTTACCATCATTCAATTGATGTCTTCCCAGACTCTGGAAGAACCTTGCCCTTTGGCAGTGGCGCTACAATCTATTATAACTATGTTGATTTGAAAATAAAAAATACTTCGCATTTACCCATTCAATTAAAGATTGCAGTCACAGACAATCACTTAAAGGGGCAATTATTAATCCCAAAACAAAGTCAACGCAAATATCATATTTACGAAAAACAACACTGTTTTATTAAGTGGGGAAAGAAATATTATCGTTACAATGAAATTTGGCGTGCTGAATTTATAAATGGCAAGTCAGTGAAAGATGAATTAATCATTACCAACTTCGCGCCAGTGATGTATCGTGTGACGAAGAAATATTTAGAAGAGAATGATTTTAGGTTGGTTGATTTTACTGGTAAGAAATTAAAGTGATAGTGCTACGAATGACGTATTTGCTACGTAACTACGAATATAAAAATTTAAGAAATTCAAGATGTTTCTCGATACGTAGATTTCCGCCAGAGGCGGACAGGCGTAGCTGATTCGTTATTGGTAGATTTAAAAAAGCGGCCTATTAACCGCTTGTTTTTTTATTGAAATTTTTCCACTTGCTTGCGAATCGACATCCCGGCGAAGTAAACGCTGACAGCCAGAGTGAAGATGGCAAAGTAAATGGTGTACTTGGAGACTTCGTCAATACCAACGTGATACATGTAGATCTGAGTTAGAACGAGAATGCAACCAGCTGCACGTTCAATATTGGTCTTGATTTTACCTGGATCAACCGCTCCAATACTTTTCCCTTGTCGCAAACGCTTGGCATTACGCATCATGTAGATACGAATTGAAACCAGTGTCACGGCGCCAACGAAAATGATTGAAATGACGAAGATATAGAACCCCATGGCATTGCCGCTGATGTTGGCGATTCGATTTAAAATATATACATAGAAAAGATTTACCGTGAGTGTACATACTTTGTCAGAAGCTTGATCGAAAAATGCGCCAAAAGTTGTTTCAACTTTTAAAAGCCGTGCCAGCTTCCCATCAACACCATCCAATATCCATCCGAACACATAAGCCACCAGCGAAAGTTTATAATATCCACCATAGTTGAGTAAAGGGAAAACTACACATATAAAAATTAAGCCCGTAAAAGTCGCAAGATTGGGCCACTTGCCCTTCCAGAAATCATCCCATGTAAATTGGATTTTGTCGGCCATGATACCGTCTCCTTGGTTTTTTGAAGGAACAATAAAACATAGTTATTATACATAACTATGCCTATTTTGTCAATCCTATTTTATCTTCAATTGTTTTTCAAGTTTATGCAATTTTGCTAAAATTTCCTGATTTTCTTGTTCTGCTAAACGATCAATATTTAATATCTTAGCAATCTTTTTTACTTCAATTTTAATTTCTTGAATTTCACGTTCTGCCTTTCGATCAATTAAATAATCATAATTCTGGCGCAATCTATCCCGTTCGTTAATTCGATTTTGACTCATTAAAATAATTGGTGCTTGAATAGCAGCAGTGCAGGAAAGAATAAAGTTAAGTAGAATAAAAGGATACCTATCCCAGGCTGGAAACAATATCGCCGTAGCGTTTAAAAACATCCAAATCGCCAGGAGAACAAAGACTCCAATTATAAAGCCCCAGCTACCAACAATTCTGGTTAATTGATCTGCCGCGCGTTGACCAGTAGTGAAATTTTTCTTTGAGTCTGGAGGTAATACTATTTGTTGGTATTTTTGTTTTCGTTTCATTTTGCAAGTGTGTAAGTTTTTAAGTGTGTAAGTTTTTAAGTATATTGCCATTACTGACAAACTTATGAACTTACTAACTAATTATATCACATTTATCTAATCCAACAAAATCTCGCATTTGTAAATTGGGGAAAAATAGGATAAGATTGAGATATAAATATGGATGAAGTTGAGGAGATTAAATCTAAAATCGATATTGTCGGGTTAATCGGCGAATATGTGCCATTAAAACGAGCTGGCGTCAACTGGAAAGGTAATTGTCCCTTCCATAATGAAAAATCGCCGTCGTTCATGGTCAACGCTGAACGTCAATTCTATTATTGCTTCGGTTGTCACGAAGGTGGCGACATTTTTAGTTTTTTACAAAAAAAAGAAAATCTGGAATTCCCTGAAGTGTTAAAAATCCTCGCTCATCGCGCCGGTGTTCAATTAAAAACATTTGATGCTTCCGCGCAAAATCAACGCACTCGTTTATACGATTTAATTGAGCAGGCGACTGATTATTGGCAAAAAACCTTATATTCCGGTTCGGGCAAAGAAGCATTAGATTATTTACATAACAGGGGATTAACAGATGAAATTATTGCAGAGTTTCGTTTAGGCTGGTCCAATGATTCTTGGGATGACATTATCAATTACTTAAAAGCGCAAAAGTTTACTGAGGCGGAAATTAACTTAGCCGGACTTTCAATCAAACGCGATACTGGTGGCGGTTATTATGATCGTTTCCGAGCTAGAGTAATGTTTCCAATCATAGATCATTTTGGCAATCCTGTCGGTTTCAGTGCTAGAACATTGAAAAAAGATGAACCGGCAAAATACATTAATACTCCGGAAACTTCATTATACAAAAAAGGCAAAGTGCTTTACGGATTGAACAAAGCAAAAGAGATGATAAAAAACGTTGACTATGCCATCGTAGTAGAAGGTAATGTTGATGTTATTTCTTGCTTTAAAGCTGGAAGTAAAAATACTATCGCTGTTTCTGGAACTGCCTTAACTCCAGATCAAATTCACTTAATTAAACGTTACACCAATAATGTTATTTTCTGTTTTGACATGGATCAGGCTGGTCAAAATGCAGCTAATCGGTCCATTGACATTGCCCTAGAAAATGAAATGAATATCAAGGTTATTACTTTGATTAATGCTAAAGATCCGGATGAATGCATTAAAAACAATCCTAATGATTGGACTCTCGCCGTTAAAAATGCAGTTTCAATTATGCAATATCATTTTAATAAAATATTTGTTAAATACGATATTTCTAAGATTGAAGAAAAGAAAGAAGCCGCGGCCTTGATGTTAACGGAAATTAAAAAGTTAAAAAATCCTGTAGAACGAGATCATTGGTTACAACAACTAGCTGGTAAACTCGGGACATCCAGTAGTGTTTTAAATGAAATGATTAAAAGTGAAATTAAAGTATTACCCAAGAAAGAAATCGCTGAAAAACCACTAGAACCAGAAAAAGTTGACCCCGCAGACAAATTATTGGATGTTTTGTTTTCCATATTTTTCAATTTCCCTAATCAATTAGCCTATGCTATTGTAAATTTACCAGTAGAAATAGTGCACCAAGAGTATCAAGCCCTTTACACTTTCATCATTGACTGTTATAATAAGGACAATGAAATTAATACTGAAGGTCTGATCAAAATGTTGTCCGATCAGAATTATTTGAATTATAATGAAAATGAGATCAGAAGATTGATTTTGTTCAAAGATAATAAAGACAGTAATTTGCAATTCGACGATTGGAGAGCAGAAATGGTCAGACTGGTTAACCGGATTAAGAAGGATTATTATCAAAGATTAAAACGCGAAAAACAGGCCTTATTAGCGGATACGAATTTATCCAATGAGCAAATGGCTCAAATCATGAAGGACCTGCAGGACATTAACTTTAAATTAAACAAACTGTAGGGGGGATTTAAACATTTCCTACAATATCGAAATTAGTATGGCGAAAGCAGTGAAGAAGAAAGTAGCCAAAATTAAAATTTCGAAAAAACCTGCCGCTAAGTCAGGTAAAAAAAGTAAAATTGCCATTAAACGTCCGGCTAAGAAAACTCTTATCGCCGGCAAATCAGGCAAAAAAGTGTCTAAACCGTTAAAAACGAAGAAGGTAATTAAAACCGGACAAACTACGTTAGCTATCCGGTATCTAAAAGCCGCACCTCCGGCCAAAGAAATCATTGAAAAGCTCATCGCAAAAGCGAGGATGCGTAATTTTTTAACAGAAGAAGAGGTAGTGCGCATTTTTACTGATGTGGAAGATTACGTGGACGTGTATGAAGATTTTCTCGATGATATCGATAGCATGGGTATCAAGATTGTGGAAGTCAAAGGCGGTGCCTTGTCCAAAAAAGAAGATCGTGAAAAAGTCCTAGCGAGTGTTGGTATTGGAAAAAATGAACACGGTTTAAAAATGATGGAATTACCTGAGCTATCAGCTGACTCTATCCAAATGTATTTGCGTGAAATTGGTAAAGTTAAACTATTAACCCAAGAAGACGAATTATCGTTAGCCAAACGTAAAGAAAGAGGAGACAAGGAAGCGGAAAGAAAAATCATTGAAGCCAACTTACGCTTGGTTGTTTCCATTGCAAAAAAATTCGTGGGTAAAAGTTTATCTTTACTTGATTTAATTCAAGAAGGTAATATTGGTTTATTCCGCGCGGTGGAAAAGTTTGAATATCGCAAAGGTTATAAATTCTCTACTTATGCTACCTGGTGGATTCGCCAAGCCATTACTCGCGCTTTGGCTGATCAATCACGCACCATCCGTATTCCGGTTCACATGGTGGAAACCATTAACCGCTTCCAGCAAATTGAACGCCGCTTGATTCAAGATCTTGGTCGTGAACCAATGCCGGAAGAAATTTCCTCAGAAATGGGTGAGCCTTTGGATAAAGTTAATTACATTATAAAAATTTCACAAGAAACTATTTCCTTGGAAACTACTGTGGGTGATGATGACGAAGACTCAACCCTGGAAGACTTTATTGAAGATGTTAAAAACGTTTCACCAGATCGCTCAGCCGCTTTGCAATTGTTAAGAGATTATGTTCGTGAAATTATCAAAGAATTATCTCCTCGCGAACAAAAGATTCTAGAAATGCGTTTTGGTTTAATCGATGGTGTAGCCCATACTTTGGAAGAAGTGGGTGCGGAATTTGACGTGACGCGTGAACGTATTCGTCAGATCGAGGCAAAAGCTTTGGAAAAAATTCAACAATTCAAAGGCATTGAAAAATTACGTGATTATTAACAAATAATCCTCCTTCGCCTTTCACTTTTGTTCAAGGCTATGGAGGACAAGAAATAAAACACATGGATAATCTTCAGAGCAATCGTCGTCCAACAACGACGAATGGCATCATGCCAATTCCTAGTGTGAGTGAACTCAAGCCAGTAAAAAATAAAAAACTGGTTTTGGCCATCGTAGTTGCAGGCATTCTAGGCTTAGTAGCTATGGGCATCGGCATCATCTTTCTAGTAAACGCTTTAACTAGTGGGATGAGTACTACCACTGATGAATTTTTCCTCGCTTTGAAAAACAATGACCTCAAAACAGCATATAGCAAGACAGCCATCTCTTTTCAACACAGAGTTCCGCAAGATAAATTTGACACATACTTAGACACAAGATCATTGAAACAAGTAATAAGCCAATCCTGGACTGCGAAATCAATTTCAGGAGATACAGGATACTTTGCTGGGAGCATAAAGCATGACGATGGTTCAGTTCTGGGATATAGACTAAACTTTGTTAATGAAAATGAGAGTTGGAAAATTGCTGATTTCATTCCGAATTACGTAAAGGAAAATACAAATTCCTCTGATAGTAATGGCGTAGGCAGAGCAATTGTTCAAACTCCTGAAAAGTTAGTTCAAGATACCATGGGATTATTTTACGATGATTTGATTGCCGGTGATTTTACCAATTTCTATAATGCCATTGATTCTTCCTGGAAAACAGAAATTACTGCGGACGATTTCACTAAACAATTTCTTTCGAGCTACACAGATGATGAGAAAGAGGGATTGCAAATGATAATTAAATACCCGGTCAAAATTACATCTGACTTACAACAAACAATCAATGAAGCGGATATCAGAACCATTGAATTTGAATATCAATCACCAGAAGCTACTCTAACCGGAACATTGCAATATAAATGGGACGATCGTGATGGAGATAAGTTGGTGGGACTCAAGTTTTAATTAAATTACAGATACTTATAAAACGAAAAGTCTCGGGATAACCGAGGCTTTTCTATTGTTTTAACTAATCAATATTTGAGCTTTGATAATTATTCCAAATATCTTGAAACTTCTTAGATTTGGCCAGCAACTCATCAAACGTTCCATTCGCTACTATTTTACCACTATCAAAAACATAAATCTTATCAAATTGAGGAAGAAGGTGTAAACGATGGATTGTGGAAATAATGGTTTTATCTTTGAATTCGGTGAAAATATTTTGATAAATGGCTTTTTCATTGGCAAAGTCGACGCTGCTAGTCGGTTCATCGAGAAGAATGATTTCTTTGTTTTCACTTAATAATAAACCGCGAGCCAAAGCTAGCCGTTGTTTTTCACCGCCTGATAAGTTCACTCCCTTTTCATTAATCTTTGACTGATATTTATTGGGCAACTTCGCAATCACATCTTCAAACATCGCCAGACGCACAAAATGGTCGATTTTAGCTTGCGGAATATCCAAACCTACAGTTAAGTTAGTTTTAATCGTAGTAGTAAAGAGCTCTGGTTCTTGAGGAATTAACGCCACGGCTGGAGCAATGGTTTTGAAGCCATTTTTTACATCCTTACCATCGATTTTGACTGAGATTGAAGTTGGATCATACAAGTTGACAAACAACTTCATTATAGTAGTTTTACCACTGCCACTTTCACCAATAAAAGCAATTCTTTCACCATGATGAATATCAAACTTTAAATTATCAATAATTAAGGTTGAATTCTTTGAAACATAGTTAAAATTTAAATTCGCAATCGATAAGTCTTTCCAGTTTTCGGGAAATGAATAGTTTAAACTGCGTTTTTTGTCAGTAAAAACCACGGATAAATCCTCAGAATTCTTAATGTTAGTTCTTTTACGAACAATGAAATTATATAAATACGAAAAATTAAAAAATGTTCCGTTGATTCTTTCCACATAGCTATATAGAATGAACACCATTGAAAGTTGGACCAGATTGCCTTTGTAAACAGCGGTTGTAATATACACCGTCAAAACAGTAAAAGACATCAAGGCCGTAAGAATACTCACAGTAAACCATTTCCATTCATTCAATTTTACGCTTTTATAATAAGGTGGATACGGTTTAAGAATATTGTATTTAACATCCTTGGAAACTAGGCGCTCTATTTTTAACACAATAACTGTCGTAATATTGCTGATGAAATCAAAGATTTTTTCTGTGACATGATTATTCATGTTGTTCGTCGTAGTATACAAAGGAACCAAGTGCTTATCAAATTTGTAAATAGTAAACATAGCCATAACAGCAAACACAATAACAATCACGATAGATGGCGTATCAAAATATATTAGAATGGCAGCAGAAACGAAGAACTTAATCAGCGCGCTAATGGCCTCCCAACTATTACAACCAAAATCATCCAAAGCATTCGCTCCGCGATTAATCTTGTCAATCGTATCACCTGAATGATGATCGGTATGCCAAGTGGCAGGTAAATCAAGCGTGCCGTCAACTAAGTATTGACGATATTTAGCCTGAGCATAAAAAGCATTTTTCATTTCCATGACACGAGCCGGTCCATGGAACATCCAAAAGCCAATCGTTAAACCAACAAATACCAGTAGGTAAGCAAGCATGGTCGGCAAGTTTTCTTTGGTAATTGTTTCATTTTGCAACATGGTTAAAACTTTGGCAAAAATCAGAGGATTGATTAAATCAAAAACATTGGCCAGGAAAAACATGATGGCGTAAATGACAATATTTTTGCGCCGACCTTCGGAAAAGCGCCATAAATGACTAAATAAAAAGACTAGGGGATTGGACTTGATATTCATATATTTTTATGGTAATATTATACCACATATATTTGTGGATGGTAATATTGAAAAATCTTTTTAGGTTTGTTATAATCTTTTTACCGTTATTTACAACTAAATTATTCCGCGGTAGCTTCCGCCATAGGCGGACTATCTAGAAGATAGCAGTGGTAGAGCAGTTTCCGCCGTAGGCGGACCAGCCTTTGGCTGGGACTGT
>CAZQEI010000015.1:8519-31376 GCA_964592195.1 uncultured Gammaproteobacteria bacterium
GGGTCGTAAATGGCTGGATGATAATGGGTATAAATAAAATTATTCCGCGGTAGCTTCCGCCAAAGGCGGACTAGCTAAAAGCTAGCAGTGGTAGAGCAGTTTCCGCCGTAGGCGGACCAGCCTTTGGCTGGGACTGTTAAAAAATATTAAGTGAAATTCTATGTTCTTTACTTATGTTTTGAAAAGTTTGAAAAACACTAAACGATATATTGGTCATACTTCAAAAGCAGTATTCGAAAGATTGCATGATCATAATACTGGATCAAATAAATGGACGAGAGATAATGGACCATTCAAAATGATTTATTTTGAGTCTTATGAAAATAAGACTAATGCAATTAAACGAGAACGATTTTTGAAGTCTGGTCAGGGTCGTAAATGGCTGGATGATAATGGGTATAAATAAAATTATTCCGCGGTAGCTCAGTGGTAGAGCAGTTGACTGTTAATCAATTGGTCGTGGGTTCGAATCCCCCCCGCGGAGCCACAAAGTACATCTCGATTGAGGTGTTTTTTGTTATATATTAATAGAGCAGTTTCCACTATGGTTTGTGGAAATCACTATTTTTGTTATAATGAAACATATTATTCAACTTTAACATTATTACAATATGCCAGACCCAAAAGTGCCAAACCAACCTGGGATTAATGAATCAAAAAAAGATCACCATGAATCAGCCAAAGGTAAAATACCAACTCCGGATGAATGTCGTGAGCAACTTGTTGTCGTCCAAGAAAAACTCAAAGCTATGGGATGGGAAGATCTATCGCCCGAAGCGATGGCTGCTGTTAAGAAAACTCGCGAACAAAAGCTGGTAACGCAAATTGAAAAAATTGAACGCGAACTTGGTAGGAAACTTAGCGAAGAAGGCATTAGGGAAATTCAACAACGACTTGATGATGAAATAAAACAAGATGAAGTGCGATATAGTGCCAAATTTGAAAAATTACATAGACAAGAAGAAGACTTGCTAGAAGGGATTGAAAGCGAAAAACCTGACATTCAGAGAGCAGAAGAATATTGGAAAAAAACGCTGGAAGGTGAAGTCAGAATTGAAAAACCAATTAATCCTAATTGTGAGATAAGCATTGTTATCCCTGCTTATAATGAGGAGCCTGAACGAATATTCCGCCAAATTGAATCGCTAGAGAAACAACACATGCCACCTGGTTCATTTGAAGTAATTTATGTCATAAACAATGATGTTACTGGCAATTCTGATCGTTCACGCGCAGTGGCGGATACCAATGCTCGTGTTATAGATTTATTACGTCAAAATCATGGAATCCCAATTCATATCATCGACAAAAGTTCACCGGGAAATGAAATCCCAGGCTGTAATGTAGGAAAAGCGAGAAACCGGGGAGTAGCGGAAAGCTCTTTGCGTTTCCAAGAAATTAATAAAAATGGAATAATTATTCAAACTGATGCTGATACTTGGTTTGAAGACGAAGATTATTTATCAAAAGTAAAAACCAAAATGGAATCCTCTCCAGATATTGTTGGAATAGCCGGCGGACTGAATATGGAATGGGATCCTGACACCAAGGACCCACAAGAACGAAAAGTATTGAGAAAAAAAATTGATCGTTTCTTTTTAGCCGCTATGGCGGAACGATTTTCTGAATTTATTAGAGAACCAAGTAATTTTAGCCACTTCAAAACATCCTTCGTGGGTGCAAACATGATTGGTCGGTCTTTGGAATCAGCAGCCATTGGTGGTGTACCTGAAATCAAGGGTGGCGAGGATGGAAAATATGGAGAAAAGCTTGAAATGTATGCTAAGTATAAGAATAAGTCTGTTGGTAGTGCCAAACATGAATTATTTTTAACAACGGCGTTTAGAGAATCAGATCGGACTGCGTCTTCCATTAAAAAGCGTATGGAACGCATTGATCTTGATAAGCCAACTATGGTTCCTGATGCTTTTGCGGATCCTAACGCGAGTGAACCACCAATGGTTGAATTAAATCAAGAGTACGTTGATAAATTGAAAGACGCCATTCGAGAAAAAGATGGGGGAACTGAGTTTCTCGAGGATTTAGAACAACTAATGAAATACATACGTATAAAAGGTGAATAATAATGATTACTTTTATAAAAAATATAGAACACAAAGAACATCTTACCAAAGGTGTTTTTTTGTTTTCAAATAAAAAAGCGACTCAATTGAATCGCATTTAATGATATAAATTTATCTGTTTTGCAATGAGTGCCTCAATCTGAGTAGTCGAGAACACAATTCCATTTCAGTTAAAATGGTTTGTTGCATTTGCCCCTTACCAATGTTATGAACAAGCAATTTATCGCCTGACGCTAACAGCGCTCGTTGAAAATTAACGTTCTGAACCAGAGCACTATACATTCTATCCAACAGCATTTGATAATCTTGACTGAACCTATTTATAGACTTTCCCTGCCAATAGATGGTTTGATATTTCCTCAAAAACCAGGATCTTCGATTGCCACGTTTCTTCGCCTTAAAACCAATTAACTGACAGTATTGCTTCTGAATTTTCGAATTTTTGATTTTCAATGATTGAATCAAACCTTCCATTGACTCACATGCAATGCCATCGAAAACAAATTTGTGCGCGGTAAAATTGCTCAAATCATTAGCAGGATAGACTCCCTTAGAATGAATATCAATTACTTGTTCAGGATCACAGTAGAAGTGATCTTTCATCCCAGGATTTTCTTCTGAACTTATCATTTCCAGCATTATCACAGATCCTTGATCTTTAGTTTTAACCTGATGAACAGTAAAAGGAGTAACATTAATAACTTTATGTTGATCAAAGGTTAATTCAGTTTTCCAAGGCGTGTTGATGCAAGCACTTCCAACGAGAAGGTGAAATATTTCCTCAGTATTTGCGTGATAATGAAGTGAAGTTGTCGAAAAGGGCGGCAAATATTGCAGTAGCAAACTACGATTACCAAGTTTTAAACTTGCCAAATACAGAGCATTGGATCCCTGTGATTTTGCCTGACGCGGTGGACTAAAAATTTTAAGCCCTTTAATTGCAAGATACAATGTTTTTTGGCCAAATAATATTTCGATGACTTGATAATCATTATTCTGATTAATTTGTAAAAGATCATTAACATCAAAACAACAATACACGCTAAGATCTAACTCGGGTAGCTGTGTACTTCCATATTCTTGATTTTCCATACTCTACTCCTTGTTTGGTTGGTAGTGAAAAATTGTCAATTTATGATACAACTAATTTAAACTTTTGTCAATTCAAGACACGTATATTAGAAAAATTTGTTTAAATATTTTGTCCCCACCAACAATTATGCAATTAATAAATTATATTGTATAATTATATTATGAATATCATCTATGATGCCATCCTAAATTCGTTAGCTGATCCAGTCTTTGTAAAAGATGATCATTTTAAATTTGTTTATACCAATAATGCCCTTTGCGAAATGTTAGGAATGAAACGAGAAGATATTATTGGAAAAACTCTGGGGGAATCACTACCGAAAGATCAAATGGAGCATTTTTTGGCTATTGATAAGGAAGTATTAGCTTCAGGCGTAAGCAATGTCAGTGAGGAATTGCTCACTGGAAAAGGTGGAAAGATCTTGAATATTACTACCAAAAAAACTAGATACACTGATGAAGAAGGTCACATGTTTGTAGTCGGTATAATTCGAGATGAAACTGAACGTAAACAAAATGAAGAAAAAATTAAGGAAAATGAATTTAAATATCGTTCCGTAGTTGAGAATACAGATACTGGATTTGTAGTTATTGACGAACAAGGAAAAGTTATTTCTGCTAATGAACCATACAAGAGATTAGCCGGGTTTAAAGATACTGATGATATTGTAGGCAGATTTGTAATGGAATGGACTGCTCCTGAGGAAAAGGAGAATAACGCTAATGCAGTTGCACTTTGTGCCAAGCAAGGATTCATAAAAGACTTTGAAACGGTATATCAACATACTGACGGTACAAAAATCAATGTAATGATAAATGCTAGTGTCTATAAATCCCCGGGGAAAGAGAACCAATTACTCTCATATTGCCGTGATATTACCAAGCGTAAACAATCAGAATCAGCGCTTCAAGACAAAATTGCCGAATTAGAAAGAATGAACGAAATCATGATTGATAGGGAAATAAAGATGGTGGAACTAAAGGCAGAAATCGAAAGATTAAAAAACAGCACTCAATAAAAACATCTTGCAGGAAGATGTTTTTTTGTTCTAATAATAATTTGGTAAAATAATAATATAATTTATATCAAATAAGATATGTTTAAACAGTTATATACTTTCATCAAATCCATTAAATATAATAATCATCCTTCAAAAATAGAGGCAAAGGCTCGTGACTTAGTTTTATATGGATCAAATCAAGCTCTGTTTGAATTCCAAAATCAGAAATTTCATGGTTTAATTAAATTTGACCAGCAAACCGAAGAAGATCAAAATCGTTTATTTAATGAATTGACTGTTACAAATATTGTTTTAATCATGCTTTTAATTGATCAAAAAATACGAGAAAGTAACGATAGTATAAAAACTGAATATTATAAAGAATTAAGAAAAGGTATTCCTGAATTTTACAGTGCGTTTATTCGTCGCATTAATATACCCGAAAATTTAGCAGTAATATGGGACATGCTAGTGATAAAGAGATTTGATCAATATGAACAGGACATGATAGCCATTCGGGGTGAATTTATGAACCAAAACGATAAAACCTTCCAGATTGTTAGCCAAGACAACAACTTACTGATATTTCAAGCAACAGTCCTGGGTATGTATGAACATCTAGTCAAAGGACAGGTAGTAAAAGGGGACCCATTGTATAAACATTTGCAGGAATACTTAGTTTCCGTCTATAAATACTATAAAAACACCATTTAACGTCTTAAAATCAAATCATAAATCCATTAAAAATAGTCTAAACAACTATTTTTATTATAACTTGCAAAAACATATAGCTGCCAATAATTATCTAAATTTAGCTAAAATATAATATTGTATAAAATACACACTTACCCACAGAAAGGCATTGACAAGATTTTATAAATATGGTAAGGTGTTTTATCGGGTGAAAGCCTAAAACTAGGCCTAACCCAGAACTTTTACAATTTGTCCTATTTAGGAAGCTCTAAAAAATGTTTTTCACCTACGCTTTTTAAATTTTGACTGCAAATCGTCAAAATTTCATCGTCATATAACCAATATGCTTCTTCAATTTTTACGATTTTCGTTTAAAAATTTATAAAGCTCGCTGTAATAAACATTTTTTAGAGCTTCCTAACAAACAAACCTGCCTGAGTGGCAGAACACAAGGAGGTCAGCGTGAAGATCGAAAGTCCGGCTGGTCATATTTATGAAATTGGTCGTCTTGTTCGTGAATCTCCCAAGTTTCGAATTTATCTTTGCACGCAGGTGGAGACTGGTCGCCAGTGCCTCCTGCAAATTGCCAAGGATGTAGTGTTTAACGGAGATTTGGAACGAAACGCTTTCATCCTGAAAGAACTGAAGCGTTTGTCCGATGAACTCGAAGTTAAATATGATAAAGTCAAGACTGACCCCAAAAGCGTGCTAAATTATGACCTTGGTTTTCCTCAAGTGGTTGAAGGCTTTAATTGTGTCAATCAAGGTAATCGCCGCGTTAACATTTTGGCTTTCCGCTGTATTGAAGACTATAGGAATATTGTACCATTGCCGTATATTACGGAGAAAGATGGTTTGCGCGTCGATCCTCGCACCAGTGCTTGGATCATGGGAAAAGCTTTGAAGTTGCTCACTTTCCTTCACAGTCAAAATTATTCGATCAAAAATGCCAATGCTATCAATATGTTGCTGGTACCTGAGTATCATTATGTTCTCTTCTTTGACATGAGCGAGGCAATCTTGTGTGTTGACGGTGTGCCGGATGAAGATCGCAAACTCGAAATCGCGCAAGCGGCTCAGGCTGTGATTCAAGTGCTTGATGGTGATATTGAATCTGGTATTTTTCCTGATTCAAACGATGCCTCTTCGACTGAATACTTTGACTATCTGCTGTACCTCGCGCGTGGAAATCACCGCGATGCGCAGTCTGCTCACAAGCGATTTTACGAAATTGTCGATAGTCTTTGGGTAAAAGAGTTTTACCCGTTCACCACTTACCCTCTCTGAAAGGAGACGGCCATGACGCCACCCAAGGGCACGTTCACACGAGCAACATATGTTGAATCAGTTGCGCGATTGGCTCCGACTGGATCACGAGTAACTGCTCACGCTGAGCAAGCCGCTCGTGAGACAGGAAGACTGCATCCTCTGGTTGACCCAGCTGGACATGGTGCTATTCGTCGATCACTCAATCGTTTTGTTGAACTCCCAAACAAGCTGTTTCAATTGACGAATGGAACCGCACTGTGCTTTGAAAGACGTGTGGATACCACTGGAAGTATGGAGACATATATTGATATTGTTACGCGTAGTTTGGCTGATGATTTTGAAATGATTGATCAAAATATTCCTGGATATGATCCTCAATTTTCAACTGGGAGTTTCGGAGATAAGGGTGATCGGTTTATTCTTTGTCGGCCTCAATTTGAAATGGAAGCAGAAAAGATTGTTAAACAGTTGACACTTTGTGTGCCTGAGGGAAAGGGTGGAGATGAAGAGGAAGATCCTCACTATGGATTGTTTGGTGCGGCATATTTGACCGCGGCGTACATCAATCGAATTGGTTTGAAGGGATATGATTTTACCATTTCCGATGCTCCGGCTCGTGATGAACTTGAATCCAAGCAATTGATCCGCGTCTTTGGCGAGGAAGTGTTTGAAAAAGTTCAGGAAAATGGTCATCAGATTGATAAGCACAATCTTCCTAATACCGCAGAAGTGGTACAAGCGCTTCTGACTCGCGCCCATGCCTTCTTCTTGCAGGTTGGTAGAAGTGATTATGCGACTCGTTTCTGGACCAATGTATTTGGACGTAATCGTGTTGTTATTCTGCCTCGCGCGGAATTTCTTCCTCATGTTCAGGCTGTTATCGTCGGTCTCACCGAAGGCACCCTTTCACTGGAAACTGTTCGTGAATTCCTGAATAAAAACAATGTTGAAAAGCGTGATGCGGAAGACATTCTTCGCAGTGTGGCCAATATCCCGATCGGGGCGCAGGCCGCTTTGCCGAATTTCAATCGTCGACCCAAGGTGGGCGATATCTTCCGCAACAAGACCGATCTGTGGCCGATGACGGCTAAGGAACTCGCCGAATACGGAGTTGATTCCAAAACTCCCGAAGGCGAGAAAGAACCGGACGAGTGGCTCTAGTCTCAAGTACCAACCCCGAGTTCGAGTCCACCTTCGTCCACGATTGTGTCGGGACTACGGTGGATCCATGAGAGGTGACAAATGACCAGCAAGGTCTATGAAATCACCGACCTCGGACTCGGGGAAGGTGGCAAAGGTGGAGTCGTTCAAACAGTCGCTTATAAACGTAAAGCCCATACCATTATTAAGGTTGGTGGGGGACATGGTAGTCATGGTGTTAAAACCTCTCGTGGTGAAAGCTTTGCTTATAGCCACTATGGTTGCGGCACTTTTGATGGGATTAGAACCCACCTCAGTAATCGATTTAATATTAGTCCGGAAGGAATTCTAAATGAATCTGATGCTTTGAGATACAGTTGTGGTATTCATAATCCGTATGAATTGTTAACTATTGATGAAACCTGTTTGTGCGCCACTTTGTATCATGGAATGCTTTCGCGTATTAGGGAAATGTCGTTAGGTCGAAATTCTCGCGGCACAGTCGGAACCGGAATTGGTGTGGCCTATCGCTACGCCAGTCAGCATCCCGAGCTCACGCTTTTCGCGCGAGATCTGAATCGTCGCGATCTGCGTGATAGAATGGCCGCGGTAAGAGATCAAGTTCGCAAGGATCTGGAACCTCTCATGACGATTGAATTTTTACCTGAAGATCAAGATGAAGTGAATCACGAAATGAGTTTGTTAAATAGTGATGGCTTTCTTGATTATGCTACGATGAGATTCTGGGAGCTGGCCAAGCTGGCCAAGATTGTTGATCCAGATTACATGGGTCGAGAGATTCTGAGTAAGGCAGGTGTCGCAGTAGTCGAGAGTTCACATGGTGTTCTAGCAGACAAATTCCACGGTTTTCATCCGCACACCAGCGCTATTCGCACCTTGCCAAGATTCGCTCAAGGCATGTTGCGAGCCGCTGGTTATGAAGGTGAGATCGTGAACATTGCCGTGCATCGAGCCTACGAGATTCGTCACGGCGCCGGCCCTATGCCGACCGCTGATCCGACGATGAACGAAACTCTTTTGCCCGGTAGTCACAAGAAGCAGAGTCGGTACCAAGGCGAAGTCATGGTGGGTGCTCTTGACATGAACCTGATTCGCTATGCCCTGAACTGTTGTGGCGGTCCGTCCGCCTTCCAGGGACTGGCATTGACTTGGTTCGACCAAATACAAAAGAATGGAATTTGGCACATTTGTGATGGTTATGAAAATGCGAACGATCCGGAATTCTTCACTCCGAGTGGAGACCTGAAAGTTCATGTTGGAGAAGATAAAAATCAGCTAAATTACCAAGAAAACCTCGGTAGGGCTTTACAAAAATGTCAACCTGTGGTATCTTCTATTGTTCTACCGAGTTCATTAACAGAAAAGGCAATGTTTGATTGGATCGCTGGCGTTCTTGTTGAACGCCTCCAAACCCCGGTCCGGATGGTGTCATTCGGACCGACAGAGCAGGATAAAACCTGTAAGTGAGGGAATCATGGCTGACGAAAAGACCGCCCTGAATCTGCTGAAGCTGAAGCTCGCTGAGCTCAACGTCGGCGAAGAAGTCGCGACCAAGATCATCGACGAGCTGGGTGCCCAGACCGTCGACGATCTCGCGAACCTGACCGAGAACGACCTGAAGCTCGTGGGTCTCAAGCCCCTGCCCGCTCGCGCCCTGCTCCAGTCCGTGAAGCCGGTCGCGGTCGTCGCCACGGTGGCTCCGGACAAGGAGCTGGCCGAAGGCGAGGAGCCCAGCAAGCACGAGGTCGCAGGATTCGCCGCCGCCATCGGCGCCGACCCGACCACCCTGATGATGCTGCTGAGCGGCGCCGGTGCCGGCGTCGACCTCGACATCGGCAGCCTGATCCCGATCAACGCGCTCGTCGGTGGCTACAACCCGAAGCTCCGCAACCTGTACCTGATGGTGCTGGGTCAGCTCGAGAGCCGCATCGGCGTCCCGATCGTCGTCATCGACCAGGACGGCAGCATCAACAGGCCGCTCACCATCGAGTACATCGAAGGGCTCGAGGAAGGTCGCGATCCGGCCCCCGACAACATCTACTTCGACTCCGACGGCACCCCGCACGAGGTCATCCGCGTCGGTGTCGACGCCCAGAGCATCTACGACGCCGATCCGCTCGACTCGAGCCGCGCCCTGCAGAAGAACGGCATGGGCATCGGTCGCGTGATGTGGAAGAACGTCCCGCTCGAAGCGCGCCAGGTCGCCTACTACGCGGTGACGAAGACCCACGAGATCGACCCGGTCAACGACGCGCACCAGTCGTGGCTGCGCGATCACATGAAGGAGGGCGTCAACCGCCTCGTGTTCCACGGCCAGGCGCCGCGCGCCATCGCCGAGTACAACGAGGCCGCTCGCACGGGCTCCCTGCCCACCCTGCGCGTCATGCTCTCCCGCGGTCCGCGTCGCCAGGAGATCATGCCGCGACGCCGTCGCATCAACCCGGGAGACCTCTCGGGGCTCGGCACCGGTCGCGTGGCGGTCGAGAGCGAAGACGGTCGCCGTCGGCTCTGATCGGTTCATTCGCAAGTTTAAATAGATAAAAAGCAACCCCGTAAACACGGGGTTTTTCGTTATCAAAAAACTCTGCCGCACTTCGATTAACCTGCCTACGCAGGTAGGTTTAGTGTGACAGAGTTTTATTTTTTATCGGTAACTATAAATAACCTTCCATCCCTTAATCTCTTCATTCTCATTTTCTCTTTATTCTCTTATTCTCATCTGTATATCGGAAATTAAATCTTCGGCAAAAACACGCGACTAGCAAATAGTTTAGTCGCTGTCCAGCGATAACCAGAATCCCAAAACATACTTTTCCCATCCACTTGATCAGCATGCGAAGTATTTAACCCGCCAAAACGCGGATAATAGCGTTCATAACCTTTGTGCATTAGGCGATATTGCAAAGAGTCTCTTTCCAATTCTTCCAAGTTTATTTTTCTGTTAGTTTTATCCTGTTCAGTTAAATATGGAACTAACAATTGCTCTCTCAAATCATTAATTGTGTCTTTATTTCCCTCCCAAATCGCTCCAAATAAAATATAGGTGAAATGCTTATCACCAATAGAATGATCATCTTGGGGAAGTTCTCGAACATTTAACCCTTCTGAAGTATTCTCCAGCCAAAACTCTAATACTTCACCTTGGATATTATCATGATCAAACAGTTGTCTTAATTTTCCTCTCATTTTCGCTTGATCAGCATAATCAACGCCGGGTTTAACAATTATCGCAATATCAATATCTGAAAGAGGGGAGCCATAACCTTTTAATCGTGAACCGTAAACTAGCGCTACTGGATAAATAAATTTTTGTATTGCTTGATCTTGTTCAATCGCTTTGATTATATTTTTGATCCCGCTCATGTCAGATTCCATGCCGGCTAAATTTTCAGAAAATGGTCCTGCCAGTTTTGGAATTAATATTCCTAAAGACTTCAATTGAGAAGCGGGAAGAATCCCTAAATGATGGAGACGATAAAACGCTTTGCGCAAATCATCATCGTTTTCTCCGCTTCTACCAGCCCAAAGTGTTTCAAACACTGTGTGGTATTTTTTATATAGTTCTCTAGCTTTTTGAAGATCCTTATTGCCAACAACTTCAATCGCTTGTCGAATTCCGTTTATCAACGCTTGTTGCGCTTCGGGTTGAACATCATTATTAAGAAATTTTTCAAAATCAACTGAATCATTTATTACGGCGAATTGAATATCATCGCTAACTTTTTGAATAACTTTTAACTCCTTTTGTTGTCGTAACCAAAGTTCACGTTTTTTAGTAATGCCGGAATATTTTTCTTGATCAATAACCTCAAATTCAGTTGAAATTTTTTCTTGAATTGATAATAACTCAACATCAGGAGCATCATTTTTAATTACTTCTTCATTCTTTACTAATAAATCAACTTTTGAACGGACTTCAACATGTAATGAAGATTTTATCTGTTTAATATGTTTGTCAGTTAACAATCCTAAATCAAAAAGCACTGGTAAAGTATCGGCAATACTATTGATCAAAGTTTTATCATTGTTTATTTCAATTAACTCAAAAACATTATCAACAGACAACATTCCGGCTTCAACTAATTTGGGAATTAGATGAACTGCTTTAACTACTCGTGGATGGTCTTCTGATCGTGTCACCGATTCCAACACGTCGCCGTTCACAAAATTCGCGCGCACATCTTGAACGCTGAGCAAATTATTCCAAGCATTCATATATGCTTGTTCAAACCGACCAAGTGTATATTCCAACTCAGGAGAAGTAGTCTGCCAATCATGTCGCGGTAACATTTCAAAAGGCAAATACAGTATTATTCGCTGATAATCAGTATTTTCTTCCAGTAATTTACAAATTGAAACATAAAGATCAATTACTTGTCCTTCAGTTAAATACTTTTCTTCAATCGCTTGAGGAAAAGAAACATCGGGGCGGGGGAGTTTTGAAAAAACTAATTCAAGTCTTTTGTTTAACTCACGACGATCGCGAATCTGACGAATAAACTCCGGGTTTTTTGCAATTGACTTTGGCCAAGAAGAATCAAGGTTGCTGGGATTAGAAAACAACTCAACAGCCGGTAATACAGTTGAAATATTGGAGTTTAATTCAAGCGCGCTTTCACGCTTTGTATGATTCATATGTTCAATAATATCATAAATATGACTGCCTGTTAAATTTCAAAACAAAAAACATGGCATAAACCATGTTTTCTGATATTTCTATTCTACTTTCTTAAACCGATTTAATATTGTTTTAAAATCTTCTTGGCTTAACAAAGACGTGCGAGAAGCGGCAATCAATGAACCACCAGCCACCAGAACAGTTGGATCTTTAGTTACCACTTGAGAACTTTGAATCTCTCCTTTGGCAATTTTGTCATTCAATCCCGAAAAAGCTTCTCTGTCGTTTTGACCTTCCCAATTGGTAATAAGAGTTTTTTCCGCGTCACTTCGGGATTCCTCTGGTTTCGCATAAATCATGTCGCGTCTGGCGCGTTCTGCTTGATTTATCGCTAAACATAATTCGCTTAAATCTAAAGTATTAGCCGCGTCCATCGTTATTCCAATATCATAATGATCACCAGACGCTTTATCTCGACCACCAAAGACAGCCGTCACTGTATCAGGACTGGTTCGCATATAAGACATATTAGTAAATGACAATGGATTTTTACTTTCAGCCACAATGAATTGCACTTCACGATCTTTACCAGCACGATCCTTGATAACTGCTGTATATTTTTCCGCCTTTTCAAAATCTTTCAGAAAATCTTCTACAGCTTTTTGAAAAACCTCTCGACCAGCCTTGATTACTTCCATACTTTCAGGAGATAGCTGGACTTGGCTGATATCACCTTTGACATCAAAACTGGAATCTTGTATTTTTAATTGATTTAAAGCATTGAATAATTCAAACGCAATTTTATTTCCTTGGTTTTCATAATCAGCTTTCAATTGATTCATTTTAGCCACACCTTCTGGTTTTAATCTTCCGGTAGCCGGATCTTTCATGTCTGGATTACCAAAAACTTCTTTGCCTAAAGCATTTTTTAATCGATTCGCCATCACACCTTTAACAGAGGAAACCGTGCCGGCCAAGGATTTCACATAAGCTTCTGGCTCTTGTCTATCTTCACCATAATCACCCAGATTAATTACTTCAGCCAAATCTTTAGCAATGACCGGTAACTGTTTTGTTTCAATCAAGGATTTGATTAAATATGAAGAACCAATAGCATCAACATCACTATCAAAATGAGTTTCAACTTTACTAATATTATGAGTTTCAATCAATTGCAACACATCTTCTGGATAATCATTGACCATTTGAGTGGAACATTTTTTAAAATCAACCCCTTTAGCGCTAAAAAAAGAATCCAAAGAATGATGGTCCACTAAACCGGCTTGAATACTTTTGCGCACGATGTGATCAACTTCTGAGGGACTAAAGGTTTCCATGTGTTGGAAAGATTGAAGAAAATCAGCGTTGGCGCCAGTATCGACCACCAAAGTTTGATTTGCAAGTTTTTGTTCAGGGTTAATTTTAATTCCTTTTGGTAAAGAAGGGGAACAATTCTCATAATCAACCGGTTTAAATTCCTTTTCTGCATCAGCATGAATCCCCATGGTCTTTTGACTTTGTAGCAAAGCATCTTCTCCTGCCATAAATTTATATTTTTAATAGTATAATCAAACTATATCACACAATTAACAACTTACGAATATTTTTCCACCATTTTTCTCAAGTGTTTTAGGAATCTTGATTTTAATTGTTCATTTGCCAGAGCGAACTTAACGCCGGATAAAGTTAACAAAATGCTTAACAAATGACGAAGCATTTCGTTAGTCCACAAATCATAATTATCAAATATGTAACCGGCTAATTTCCCACGTTCAATCGCAGTTAAAACGCAACGTTCAAAACTGGTTTGTGGTACAAAGGTTTTTTTATCTCGTGATTTAATTTCAATCGCTTGTTTACCACATACTCGTTTACACACACCGCAACCAATACATTTATCAATATCAAACTTGGTTTGATTATCAATCTTTTCAATAGCATCCACCGGACACTTTTTTACGCACAACCCGCAGTTCACGCATTTTTCATTATCAATTAATGCAAAAAAGCTACTATTGATCTTACTTTTGTAGTTCAATTTCTTGTAGGCCAATATCGCTTCACAACAACAACCACAACAGTTACAAATCCAATTCACTTTATTTTGCACGTTGTCGCCAATCTGCACCAAACCATAATCAATGCAACGTTTTAAAATAGCATGCGCTTCTTCTTTGGTAATTTCTTTGGCAATACCATGTTTAGACAAACTTTCTGCTGTTCCATTGAATGTTAAACAAACATCTTGAGGAGCTTTACATGCCTTTCCAACGTGTTCCATTTTATGTCGACAATAACAAGTGCCAACAGTAATACACGTTGCCGTATCAATAATTTGCGTAGCCCGTTCGTAATCTAGAATTTCCGACTGTTCATGTTGATTTAAAGAATTTTCATGTACCAGGGTGCGAGCAATGGAAGTTTTGTGCATCAAGGCTTTGGCCACAAAATCATCTTCGTCATTGATATATTGATAAAATAATTCACTTAAAATTTTACGATCAAACTTGCCATCAGTTCTCATCAATGAAAACTCAAAGAATCCCGCCATGGTTGGTGGTAAAACAAACTTTTGGACACCGTCATGTTCAGAGTCGAGCAACAAACCTTTGTCAGCCAGCTCATTCAAAATCTTTTGTGATTCATCAAATGAAAGTTTCCAACGCTTGCTGGCTTCTGCCACAGTAAACGGTTTTACCGGCAAATGAGCTACTCGTTCCGCTTCGTCTGGAGTAAATAAGATTTCCAAAATTTTCATTAGTGAATCGCTAATTGGCGCGCCTTGCGCATTGCGATCCAGTCGTTCTTGAAGTTTTAAATAATTTTTACTAGTGATGTGTCCCATATTAATTTTCACCTATTTTTTTCTTTAATTCGACCATTGCCAATTCTCGATTGATCATCAAATCATTCATCTGCGTTAATTCGTCAACTTTTTTTTGCACTGCCAATTCAGCTTCTTTTCGTAACGAGATATCAATAATCGAGCCTACCATGCGAACTGGTTTATGATTCTCGTCAAATTTAACAATTCCACTAAGCGAAAACCAGGCATATTTACCGCTCTTCATTTTTAATCGATATACGGTTTCCAATCGTTCGCCATTGGCAAAACATTTATCCACCAGTTCAAAAGTCTGTTTCATATCATCAGGATGAAGTATTTGTTTGAAAGCTTCTAAATTTCCAGTAAATTCACCGGGGGAGTAACCCAACAAAGAGCAAAACTTGGGAGACCAGATAATATCATTGGTTACTACATTCCAATCCCAAATCCCAGCCCCAGAACCGTTCAGTGCCAAACTATAGGTTTCTTCAGTTTTGATAAGGCGGTCCTCTAATTCTTTATGTTTTTCTATCATGTCTTCAAGCGTAAGAATTTTATTTTCCAAATCAGACCGAAAATTTAATATTTCCCAATAATTTTTTGGTTTATCGCGTTTTGACTCCATAAAACCTTCAATCTTCAAGAAATAGCTCATTATTGGAGCACCAATCGCTGACAAAATTAAACGAAGAACTAAATTACTTTTTAGCATTGAAATATAAATTTCAGAGCCACCAAAAGCCATAGTAACAAATATAAAAGTATCAAGCGCCAAGACTAATAACATAATCAAGAAAACACGAACGACTAGATTCATTTTTTTGAATTTTGATAACAATTCCCAACCAATCGCCAAAACTATAATATCAACAAATATAGCTAATAATGAAGATAGGTAATACCAGGCTCGAGTGACTGTAAATTGGATCCAATTCACAGTATCCACTTGAAGATTCAATAAATAGACTATTGCCACATACAAAAGTGAAGAACCGATTATCGTCCAAAGCGCCATCCGCACAGCGCGAGGACCTTCGAACAAATAAAGATACATGACACCAAACATCAAAGTGGTAAAGAAAGAGAAGGATGATATCAAGAAAAACCAATCATTGAGGACAATCGAGAAACCTAGATCACTAAAATTGTGAGTAATCAAAGTAAGAATCGCTAAATACGAATACAGAGGAACTAGAGTGATAAGTTTTTTACTACGATGTAGTAATACTACAATTAACCAAAGTAAAATTGTTTCCAAACACAGAACAATAAAAGGAAAAATAATAGATGTATAATTATTTATAATATTATTTTATATCATTTCAACTGATTTAACAATCCAGATATCGTCAAACTGACAATTATCCACAGATAAAAAATACAACAATAGAATAACACAGATAAAAAGAGTATAATATTATCATATTGTAAATAAAAAATTTTAATATATTATTAACTCAATAGAGTATGCAGAACATTCTTAAAACAAGGACAGGCAGGGCAAGTTTTTACATTCTTGCTACTGTCTTTTGTTTCTCAAGTATTTTCTTGGTGTTTCACGCTGTGCTCGCAGTGACCACCATTACAAACAATCAAGCCGCGGCCCAAAAAGTCACGGCCAGTGAATCGGATTTCTTGGTTTTAGATTTTAACATTAACGTGGACAATGAAACCACGCTAGCCGGCACGGCTCCATCAGCAGGTACCACAATTACTGCTACCAAACCGGAAGGATGGACCACTACAAAATTTTATGACGCATCTGCAGGCGGAGCGTGGAGTGCTGGAAGTGATTGGTTAGGGAACAGCGAATCAAACTACTATCAAATCGCATCAACAATTATCGCTTGTCCGGATGGCAACGAACCAGCTGTTTGGTATACTTCTCGGGCAATGTGTGAAGACGGCCCCAAAGGTGTGCCAAGTGGTTCGAGCGGTTGGTGGGGTGATGCTGGTGGTATGAGTTATGTCACTACTGGAGATTATTTATGTTATTCTGGGTCGATCACCAATCCAACTGTTCTATATAAGGCCAACTCTTCCTCTTGTCTGGTTCTTGCCGATGGTAGATGTACTGCTGGTAATGAATGGAAATGCTATATTCGTGGTTCTTTCCCTAGTGGTGGAGCGAATATTACAACAGAACTGGCCCAAGCAAATGGTATAGTGTATTGGGATGGCAATAATAATGGTAGTTTTACTATGGATGAAGATTCTCTGTTCGTATTACCAAATCAATATAACTCTGGTTCATATTTTCCTTCAATTTTTTATGAGAGTAGTGAGACTTTGGCTGGGACACCCCCTGCTGCGCTATCCTTTTATGACGGTAGGTGGCGGGTAACACCAGTGGTTGACAGCAAACCTGTTGATTGGACTTCCTTGAAAATGTATGACGATGTCGGTGGTGGAGAATGGAGTGACGAGGATGATTGGGTTGGTCTTGATGTGAATGGTGATAATGTCTATTTGGATATACTTAATACGATAACCACCGATCTTCATGAAGATGCCATGATTTCGTCTTCAAATGTTTCCAATGTAAAATTTTATGCCGGCAATCCAGGCAGCGGTGCGCTTTTGGGAACAGCAACATCTTATGATGGTGGCGGATCTGGTTGGTATTTAGATGGAATCAGCCGTGGTTTGAATGCTGGTGCTAATAGATTCTATATAACTATGAGTGTCAGTGGTGCCTCTGATGGAGACAGAATTCGCATGAAAGTGCCAAGAGAAGACGCCAATTCAGATAATGATTTTGATCTGGGTGATACCGGTGTTTTCGTCGCTTCTCGTCTTTTAGGTAATTTCGCCAATACATCCTATATGACGGTCGATGATATTGATCCTACTTTGACGATTACCATGGATGATAATGAATTTTTGATTGGAGACTCTACCACCGTCACTTTCGAATTTTCAGAGGAGGTTACCGGCTTTACTCTCGGCGCAGATGCTTCTGCTGACAACGGAGTACTGAGTAATTTGAATACTGAAGATGATATTACTTTTACTGCAACTTATACGCCTAGCGCAGATGTTGCTTACGACAATGTAAATTATATTATAGTTAACATGACTGGTGTATATGATATAGCAGGTAATACTGGTGTTGGGAATACCAGCTCTGAAAACTATGAAGTAGATACAGAAAGACCGACTTTGGTAATCACAATGGATGATTCAGGTTTATTGATCGGAGAAACAGCAGATGTGACTTTTACCTTTTCTGAAGAAGTTACTGGCTTTGTTTTAGCCGATGATGCTGTCGCTGATAACGGGACTTTGAGCGAGTTAACCACAGAAGACAACATTGTTTACCATGCTGATTTTGACCCGACTGCAGATATTGATTATGACAGCTCAAATAATATTACCGTCACTATGAGTGGGGTGACTGATGTAAATATTGAGGGGGGCAATGATGGCGCAGGGACAGAGGATTCTCCAAATTATAATGTTGATACTACTCGACCAACACTTGATATCAGTATTGATGACAGTGGCTTAATTATCGATGACACAGCAGAAGTTACATTTACCTTCTCTGAAGAAGTAGCCGGCTTTGTTTTGGCTGATGATGCCGAGGCTGAAAATGGAACTTTAAGTGGATTGTCATCTGCAGATAATATTATCTACACCGCGACATTAACCCCAGATAGCGATGTCGATTATGATACATCCAACATAATTACAGTTAATTTGTCTGGTGTAGCAGATGTCAATATTGCCCCAGGTAATAGTGGTGATGGTAATGAAGAGTCATCAGTATATGAAGTGGACACCACTCGACCAACATTAGTCATAACCATGGATGATTCAGGTTTGATTATTGATGATACCGCAGAAGTCACCTTCACCTTTTCAGAGGAGGTCAATGATTTTGTTTTGGCAGATGATGCCACGGCTGAAAATGCCACATTGAGTTCTTTATCAACAGAAGATAATATTGTTTTTACTGCCATCCTGACACCTGATAGCGATGTTGATTATGATACTTCCAATGTAGTGACAGTGGATTTATCCGGAGTAAAAGATGTAAATATTGAGCCAGGAAACGATGGCAGTGGAAATGAAGACTCAGAAAATTTTGAAGTAGATACCACTCGCCCAACCTTGGTAATTACCCTAGATGATAATGCATTAATTATTGGAGAAACCGCGGATGTCACCTTTACCTTCTCAGAAGAAGTTGCTGGTTTTGTCTTGGCTGATGATACTACAGTTCAAAACGGAACATTGAGTGATCTATCAACCGAAGATAACGTCGTCTATCATGCTAATTTGGATCCAGATGCTGATGTTGATTATGATGATACAAATTTGATCACCGTAGCTATGAATGGTGTAGTAGATGTCAATATTGAGCCAGGCAATACTGGTGGTGATGATTGGGATTCTCCCAACTATGAAGTGGATACTACCAGACCAACTTTAACTATTGAAATTGATGATACTTCTTTAATTATCGAAGACACAGCTGAGGTGACTTTCACTTTCTCGGAAGCAGTTTCCGGATTCACTCTTGATGATGCTACTTCAGACAATGGAACACTTAGTGATTTGGCAACTATTGATAATACTATATTTACTGCAACATTAACTCCTGATGCTGATACTGAAGTAGATGAAAATATTGTTTCCGTTGATTTATCTGGTGTAAGTGATGTAAATATTGCCCCAGGCAATCCCGGAGAGGAAACTGAAGATTCACCAAATTACCTTGTGGATACAATCGTTCCCGGTTTTACCATGCAATATTATACAAATTCAGGATTAACTAACGCAGTTTCAGATAATGGGTACTTAAAAGCCGGAACATATTACATTAAATTAACCTCTCATGAACCTTTAGATGCTGTCCCGACGGTAACTTTAATAGCAGAAGGCTCGGCTAATGATGTGACAGATGGTGAATCTGTTGGCGTTTCAGGAAACATATACAAATATACCAGAGTAATTACTTATGATGCAGACGCAGTTGGTACAACATTAGAAAATATTAGCATCACTGCAACAGACGATAATGGGAATACTAGCACTAATGTTAACCCCACCAATGAAGAATCTAAGTCTATTTACACAGACACTGTCAACCCGGCTGTAAACGCTGGGACTGATAAAGGTACCGTTTCTTCCACCTTTACCCAAATTGGTTCTGCCACAGACGTTGGCGGCTCTGGTGTTAGTACTTATGCTTGGAGTAAAGATTCCGGATATTATGAAATAACATTTGGATCACCAACTGACGGAACATCAACTGTTAACGTTGATGGAGGTGGACCATATACGATTAAATTAACTGCTACTGATGTGGCCGGTAATAGTGCTTCAGATACTGCGACCTTTACTTGGGGTGTAATTCCGACTGCCAATCACGGTGGTGGCGCTGGAGGTTCCGGCGGATTTAGTCAATGTCATGATGGTTATGACAATGATAATGATGGGTTGATCGACCTTAATGATCCAGGTTGTACTAACTGGGATGATAATTCAGAATATAACGCTCCAGTGGTAGTGGTACCTGAACCCCCAGTAGCAGTTGAACAACCAACCACCTCAGAGGAAACTCCAAAACTTCTGGAAACACCATCTTCTGAAATTGGAAAATCTTATACAGGCGGTTATCAGTATGGCGATCTCATCCGAGTTCCAGAATTCTCAGCCGTATATTTTGTCGGAGCCGGCGGAGTCAGACATCCTTTTATGGATGAAGCATCCTATTTAACTTACTTTAAAGATTTCTCCAGTGTTCACGTTACTGACTTAGATGTCCTAGGTGAATACCCCATGGGCTCACCTATACCATACGCTGAGGGAAGTTTAATCAAACTTCGCAGTATTCCAAAAGTTTTCTTAGTAGAGGCACCAAATATTATTCGCTGGATCACGACTGAAGCCATATTCCTATCACATGGTTATAAATTCAGTGATGTTCATGATGTTTCCGAAGCTTTCTGGAGTGCATATCAAGTAGGGGAGAATATTACAGAGTAGAGAGAAGCCAATATACAAGCGATCGTTGTAAAACGGTCGCTTTTGATATTCAAAAACGGACATTTGTCCGTTGTAGAATTTAATTCTTTTTCCTGATCCCTCGATTAATGGTTTCTCTTACAATACGACGAGCTTCACGCCAACTCAAGTCCGGTTGAGTGGGGGAGAGAGTTTGCTTTACTTTTCTTGCTAGAGCAAAAATCAAAATGTTCAACTTGCGTTTTTTTCCATCAACCGAATCATCCTTCAATGCAAATTCCGCCAATTCTTCCGCTGTCATGCGTAAAATACGTTGCTCCATAATAAACATTTGAGCCAAACTCATTTCCGGTTGAATGGCCATCTCCGGCACTTGTTCCAGTTCCAACTCTTGCCTCAAACTGAGATCTAAGTCCAAGGTCAGTTTTTCGATTACTTGTGGGGAAAAGCTATTATCATCAGATTGCACAAAAGTATCAGAAGCATAAGCCAAATCCATCAAAGTAATTGCTAACCGTCGATCATCAGCCTTGAATTTCGGCCACTGAAAAGTCCAGAGGCATCGCTTAGTCACTTTTTTATTCCAACGCAATGAAATAAGCGATTGGCCTTTAGCAACAATGCCGGTAGATTCAATCATTAAGGGATAACTTAATCCAAAGTTTTGAATGGCGGTTCGAAAAGCGCTCAAATCTAATTCAGCTGTTTCTAAAAGCAATTTCTTTTCTGTTACCCCAATCGCTTTAATAGATAAGGCTCCTGGAATAGAATCAAATCTCAGGAAATGTCGATTTTTCTTTTCCACAAATAAATTACCACCACGTAATCGTTCACCACTGACTTCACAATCAAAATGCTCATCAGAAGGAAAACCATGTTCTGCATATCGCAGAGCCAATAGCAATTGTTTACCAATTAAATCCATTTCATAAGTGGGATATTTCATATTCACTCCTTTGGTTGTTTGTGAAAGATCAATATCGCATTATATTTTGAATAATATTAAATGTCAATTATACTTAATAAATTTAATTAAGAATAGGCCAAAATTACCACCATATTTATTATTAAAATAAAATAATAAATATCCTGCCCACTACTATTGACAAAATAATAAATGTATGATATAATTAATACTGTTAATTCTTAACCATCTATTCTTATGATGACAGGTACTATCAAGACCTTGACCGATCGAGGATTTGGATTTATTACTCGCGAAGGCGAAGCTAAGGATCTTTTCTTTCATTCCAAGGAACTCGTAGGCGTGACCTTCGCTGACCTTAAAGTCGGTGATGTCGTGACCTTCGACGTAGTTGAAGATCAAAAAGGTTTAGCCGCCGTGCAAGTTTCACGCGCTTAATACTTTCCAAAAGCCCTTTGTCCGCCTTTCGCGTATCGAGGGTTTTTTGTTACCCACATACAAAGCCATATCTTCTCACTACCGATGCTACAGATAAACACATCTTTCATTATTCTCTCGCTTCACGAATCACGTTTAACGTTTATCGATTTATTTACATTTTTGACTTGCAGATTTTAACTCGGTATAATATCGACATAGATTACTCTTATGAAAAAGAAATTTTTCATTTTTATTTTAATCATAGCCGTATTGGCGGCCGGAGCTTGGGAAACTTACCGAGGTATTTTGTGGTATCAAAAAATTAAAATTTCTCAAGCCAGAAATCAAGCCATAGAAAGTATCTTAAAAGCTCATCATGATAAATTAAATAGCGACAGTAATACAACTGACCCTTTTGGCAAAGACAATATTGTCAACGTATTATTAATCGGACTGGATCAACGCGCCGGATCACAAGAAGGGCATTGTGATGCTATCCAAATGATTACTATTAATAAAAAAACATCCACTGTCATAATTACAGCCGTACCACGCGGAACATATTCACCGCTACCTTATGGCATGGGCAAGCAACCATCTGACTATTATGTTTCAAACGCTTGCGGTTTAGGAGGTTTGGAATATGGCATTAATCAAATTGAAAAAATCTTAGGTCAAAAAGCTGATTATATTGTCACTGTAGGTTTCTCAGAAACTCTGGGTATCTTGCGACAATTAAAACTGCCAACAACGGAAACTTTGCAATGGTTGCGCCAACGACATGTTTACGC
>CAZQEI010000015.1:31476-37565 GCA_964592195.1 uncultured Gammaproteobacteria bacterium
TGCTCCATGTTCCATGAAAAATAGTTATCCACTTTTTCATTGCTTATCCTATTCCTAGGGACTATAATATATGAGGAGGCGTATGAACAGACTTAGTTTTAAGCAGAAGTTATCCTGTTATATAATCGGGATAGGATTAATATTTGCCATACTCGTAGCAATCGGAGTATTTTTTTATAATCAAAATGCTTTAATTAAAAAAGAACAAACATCCTTACTGCAACATATAAAAATTTATCAAAATCAAATTACTACCATTTTCACCTTTAATCAAGATATTGCCGCCTCTATTGCAACAGAGCCATCAATTATTGAATATTTAAAAACCATAAAAACCAATCCAAACTTTGAACCTTATCAGCAATATGACACCAAAACCAATTCCTATGTCGAAATTTCTACTACAGCAATATTGAGACGGTTAATCCGATACAATATTGGAAATAATTATGATATTATTTACATTTTAGCGCCCAATGGAGAGGCTTTAGTGTCCACAGACCCCAGTCTGTTGGGAAACAATTATGCTTTTCGAAATTATTTTCAAAAGGCGATTAATGGCACACCCGACATATATATGTCAATCGGGGTTACCACTCAAAAACCTGGTTATTACTTTTCATACCCCATCTATGATGAAAATGAAATTATCATTGGTGTCGCAGTGGTAAAACAATCAAACCAATATATTGATAATATTTTCAAATTACATGCACATGAAAATGATGAAAATATGTTCCTCACTGATGAATTCGGAGTAGTTTTCAGTTCAAATAACGATGAATATAATTACAAAAGTCTCGGGATTCTAAACGAAAATGAAAAACAAACAATTAATACAGCAAAGAAATTCAACAACCTGGATATTCAACCCATATATCCAATTCCTTTTTCTAAACTTCTCACCCAAGTAAAAGAGCCCACTGTTATAAATGATCTAACCGACGCTCCTACCATAAACAAACAAATCATTGTTGGTATACCCGTTGAAAATACTAACTTCTACCTAATCTTCGACAAGAGCCACTCAGTTTTTGCTGCTCAATCTTTTCAATTTTCTTTATATGTAAGTATTTTTATTGTTTTATTAGGTTTGTCCGCTCTCACTACCATCAGCTTTTTAATTAACCGGTTTATGCAGCCATTTTTTGAACTTCGTTCTGGTATGAGAATATATTCTCAAGGGAACCATGAATATCGATTTCCCCTCCACGGAGACAAAGATATTTCCGAGTTTGGAGTGGCCTTCAATGACATGGCAGACAAGAATAAACGATTATATCAGGAATTGCAGTCGAAGCTATCAAAACTCAAGAGAACCAACCAAGTATTGATCGGCAGAGAGAAAAAAATGATTGAAATGAAGAAAATTATAAAAAAAATAAATAGCTAAGCTTATGACATTAATAAATAAAAAAAATCTTCATACTCCAAAGGATTTAAACCTATATACTACCATAGTGGAAAATTCTGAAATTCAAATTGCCGTAGCTGATTTAAACGGTAAATTACTTTATGTTAATCGATCTTGGGCCCAAGCGCATGGATATACCCAACTCGAGTTATCAGGAAAATCACTAAAAATCTTTCATCCCAAAGAAGCGATTGAAGAAGTTAATCAATTTAATAAGATTTTATTAAAAGAAGGGAAAAAACAAGGGGAAATCGTGCACTGCAAAAAAGATGGTCAACGCTTTGTGACCTGGATGAATAACTTTGTTGTAAAGATTGAAAACAAAACCAAATATCTAGTGGGCATGGCCACTGATATTACGATTGAAAAAAATATCAACGAGGAATTCCGCTTACAAAGTCTAATCCTTAATCAGGCTCAAGAGGTGGCAAATCTTGGCAGTTATGTTCTATACATTGATAAAAACTATTACACCTCTTCACCCACCCTAGATAAAATTTTTGGAATAGATAAAAAATATACTAGAAACTTCTCCACTTGGGCAAAAATAGTTCATCCTCTAGATCGTAAGATGATGGTCGATTACTTTACCAATAATATTTTGGGGAAACATGAAAATTTCAACAAAGAATATCGAATAATCAATCACCACACAAAAGAAGTTCGTTGGGTCCATGGCTTGGGTCGCTTGGAATACAACGGATCACTATCACCAATCCGAATGCTCGGAACTATTCAAGATATCACTGAACAAAAAATTGAAAGGATGAAATTGCAAGAAAGTGAAAATAAATATCGAATTGTCGCGGAGCAATCACAAGACGGGATAGCTATTGTTTCTTTGGGAGGAGAAATGAGATATGTCAATCCATCTTTAGCCAGATTATTGAAATATGACAGGGATGAGATTATCGGTCAAAATGTACTTAAATTTACTCATCCTGATTTTCATAAATCCACAATGAAAGTAATAGATAAATTTATACATGGAACAAAGCAAATGCGAATTGAAGCTGCACTTGCCTCAAAGACTGGGAATAGAATTGAAATAGAAGACTCTATTAGCGCAATCGAATATCAAGGGGAAAAATGCGGATTAGTTATAGTGCGAGACATATCAGAGAAAAAGAATGCCATATCCGTGATTCAACAAAGTGAACTTAAATTCAGAAAATTATTTGAGACTGCTCAAGATGGAATATTAATTCTAGATGCAAAAACTGGAAAAATAGAAGATTCCAATCCGTATATAGAAAAAATCACTGGCTACACAAAAAAAGATTTATTAGGCCTTCATTTATGGGAAATCAGTCCCTTTAAAAACGAAACCGCTAATAAACGAAAATTTCTGAAATTACAAAAAACCGAATATGTGCGATACGAGAATCTCCCCTTAGAGACGAAGTCAGGCGTCAAAGCCTATGTTGAATTTGTTTCCAATGTTTATATTGATGGCCACAAATCAGTCATCCAATGCAATATTCGGGATATCACCGCTAGAAAGGCGACTGAGGATCGACTCAAAGAAAACGAGTCTCAGCTGCAAGCCACCCTGAACTCCACCAATGATGGTATTTTGACTATTCATAAAAACGGTAAAATTCTAAACTTCAACAAACGTTTCCAAACATTATGGAAAATACCAGAAAAAATAATCCAGACCAAAGATGATGGTGAATTATTGAATTTTGTTCTAGATCAACTGAAAAACGCCAAGGCATTTCTAAAAAAAGTTAAAGATTTATATAATTCAAATAAGACTGATCTTGACATCATTGAATTCAAGGACGGCAGAATCTTTGAACGCTACTCAACCCCGTTATTAAAAGACGGAGACAACATAGGCCGAGTCTGGTATTTCCGAAATATTACTGAACAAAGACTAAATGAACAAAAGGTTACACTGAAAACCACCGACTTGGAAGCCATGAATCGAGCCATGGTGGGGAGAGAAATAAAAATGATTGAATTAAAAAATGAATTAACGCGATTGAAATTAATCCTTAAAAAATATGGTAAATAAAAAGTCTCGATTTTTCGTTTTCCTAATACTTTTTATTGTAATAATCATCGCTAGTGCGGTCGGGCTTTGGCTGAACATGCGCCAGCAAGTCACGGCCCCTCTAAAATTAACCGTGGGAATACAAAATGATTTAGCCCCAGGACTAATCTTAATTGCCAAAAATCAGGGTTACTTTGATGAAGAAAATCTCCAAGTTGACCTAACTGTTTATGCTAGTGGTAAGCTGGCCGCCGACGCATTATTCCGTGATGAGGTCGAAGTGGCCACTGTCACTGATGTGATCATTAGCACTCAGGCTCAAGAGCGAAACGATTTTTCTGTGTTAAGCACCATCACAAAAATACATAATCCAGCCAAGATTATTGCTCGACGTGATAAAGGAATCAATATCAAAAATGATCTCGCTGGTAAAGTAATTGGGACCCAGAAGAACTCAGGAGTTCATTTTTTTCTCAGTCAATTTCTGACTTATAATAATATTCCCCAAGGTTTAGTTCTATTTAAATATTATAGTCCAGAACAGCTACCAAATGCCTTAGCTACTGGTGAAATAGATGCATTTTCAATGCGCGAACCATACATGAGTGAAGCAAAAAAACTCATGGGAGCTAATAACTTGGTTGAATTTGAAGACGACACTATTTACACCCAATATTTTAATTTAATCAGCAAAAACACTACCGTCAATAATCAACCGGAAAAAATTAATCGACTGTTTCGCGCGCTCAAGAAAGCTCAGCTCTTATATTTAAAAAATCCAGACATTATCGATAAAATTATTAAGGATGAATTTTTGCAAGATATTCAACCTCAGATGAGTTTAGTAAAAAAGAACTATCAATATAAGGTTACACTAGATCAATCATTAATATGGATTCTCGAAGATCTATATCGTTGGCAGAAAAACTTTGGACTAAATACAAAGTCAGCTATTCCAAACTATTTAGACTACATCAATTTGAGTTTTTTAAACACGCTCAGCCCAAATGACATAACTATCATAAAATAACCCATGCTAATAAAGAATAAAATTATTGTAAGTATCATAATTTCCCTAATCGGATTATTCATTTCTATTTATTTGATTAGTAATCTAATAGCGAATATCTATACTGCTACGGAAGAAAGAAATCAAATCACAAACACCCTAAATTCTGTGCTGGAGCTTGATTTGCTAACTACCGACTACCTCCTCTATGGAGGAGAAAGACCTATTTTGCAGTGGCAAAATAAATATGCCTCGATTGATTTGATTTTTAATCAACTTAAAGCAAATGATTCAAATAAACAAAATTTACTCAACAACATAATACAATCAAGTAAATCCTTAAAAAGGAAATTCGAAAATCTTCAAGCCTTAAGAAAAAATAATAACAATGAGAATGAATTGATATTAACTGAACAAGAAAAACGACTAGTCTCACAAATCAATACCGAATCGCACACCTTATCCGCTTACACCTTTGAATTATTTGATCAAGTGGGACGAAATATTCGCGAAATGATTGTTAAAGCCTATATCATGGGGATTACCGCCATTATTCTCCTTATTTCAATTATATTATTTCTAGCTTGGCTTTTTTACTTTAATTTGATTAAACCACTGATGCAATTTAATGAAAAAATAAAAACTGTTGCCAGTGGTGATTACACGGCTAGAGTCGCCTATAATTCAAAAAATGAATTGGGACGCATTGCTCGGGCTTTTAATGCCATGGTCAATGAGCTCGCACGTCACAAACAAATTTTGCAAGAAAAAAATGAGGACTTAATAAACAGTCAAAAGGAGCTGGAGGATCAAAGTGATGCCGTGATAAATATTCTTGAAGATATTGAAGAAGAGAAGGATCGGTCAGAAGACTTGGCCGCTGACTTGAAAAAGTTTAAATTGGCCGCAGACAATACCTCTGATCAAGTGGTAATCACAGATGCTGAGGGTATAATTTTGTATGCTAATCAAAGCTTGAAAACTATTTCCGGTTTTACTCCAGAGGAGGTTATGGGCAAAAAAGTGGCAACTAAAAGTCTCTGGGGTGGCCGAATGGAACGTGATTTTTATGAAAAAATGTGGAATGTAATTAAAGTTAAGAAGCAATCATTCTCTGGCTTTATTAAAAATCATCATAAGAATGGTCAAGAATATTATGTCTCAGCCACGATTTCACCCATCCTGGATCAAAAAAAACGAGTTAGATTCTTTATTGGAATTGAACGTGACGCGACCAAGGAAAAAGAAATTGATAGAGCAAAAAGTGAATTTGTCTCATTAGCCTCTCATCAACTGCGAACACCACTGACAGCGATTAATTGGTATTTAGAAATGCTGGAATCTGAAGAGATTGGCAAATTGAACAAAAAACAAAAAGAATATATTGGTCATGCTTTTGCCAGTAATCATCGTATGACAGAATTAGTCAGCGCGCTATTAAATGTTTCACGATTGGAATTGGGCACGTTTATAATTGAACCTAAAACCGAAAATATCAAATCCCTCGCCGATGCGGTCTGGGAAGAACAAAAACACAGCGCTGAGTTAAAGCATCTGCATTTAACAAAAGACTTTTCCTCAGCTGTGCCATCCAAGTTAAAGTTGGACAAAAAACTAATCACTATTTGTTTACAAAATTTATTGAGTAATGCGATCAAATATAC
>CAZQEI010000016.1:0-33999 GCA_964592195.1 uncultured Gammaproteobacteria bacterium
CCACATGATTATTCGTATACTGCAGGAGATTCGATATTTATTTATAATTCAGTTGAGTTCAATCCAGAGGACTCAATTACCGGTTTCTGGATGAATGGTAGCGACAATGGTGTTCTCCATGTAACTGAAAATGGTCAGGATGTTTCTGAGGCTATGGCGGCTTGGCCTGATGAAAATTGGGATTTAGTAATATCTTATGATGTCAGCGAAGATACTAAGTGGGCCTTGTTTTTTCCTGATCAAACATTTGATTCCCGTCAACAGATACTAGATCTGTCGGCGCCACTGGGAGAGGGTGATTTTCTCGCTTTTGTGGAAGATGCTATTACTTTTGATTCTGGCATGTATACCTATCATTCTGGCGTCGTGGAGGATGAGGGTATTACCATCAAGGAAGGGACTGCTGACCCAATGTATATAGATGCTGAAGAAATATATTACGGTGGTGTGCATTTTAATAATTCTACCGGAAATATTTGTTCAAATATTATTTCATCAGAAAATAATTATGGAGTAATTTTTAATCATGAGTCAGATGATAATTTTTTTCAAGGTGAAGTTTCAGATTCTGTTTATTATGATGTTTTTAGTCCGGCTGATTTTGATGCTTATTCTGGCAATGAAGTGCAGGGATTGACCATGAATAATTTTGACAATTCATTGGCGACTGGATCGAATATTGTTAATTTCTATTTACGTCCTTTGATTCAATTAATAGGCACTGATCGTAATCCGGTGGCTGATATTAATGTTACCTATTCAAATGATCAAGATGAGAGATCTGGGACAACTGATGCCGATGGCTATTTACCTCAAGATGCTTCTAGTTATATAAAAGTTGGAAGTTTAGCGAGAAACGCCAACTCAGATTATTCGTATATCACTATTCAATCAACCGCCACTGAAACATATTCAGCAGTTTCCACTAGTAGGCGTTTATCCTATGATGATAAATTAATGGTGTTTAATTTACTTGATCCTACAGAAAATCAAGAATTGCCACCAGATATTGATATTGTGACTCCGCCGGAGGAGATCCCTCGACCGCCAACCACAATAGCGGCTTCGAATATTAATACTAATTTTATTCAGTGGAATTTTATTGATTTGGCAAATAATGAAGCTGGCATAAAGTTTTATGACAGCAATCAAATATTATTGCAACAGTTCAACACTGCCAATCTAACTTCCATAAGTGAAACAGGATTACAACCGAACACTTTATATCAAAGATTTATCAGTGTTTTCAATTCCACTGGGGAAACGGTGCCAGTTCCTTTTGCTCCAGAATATACTTTAGCTGCTGTGCCAAATATTTCTTCCGGTATTGTGACTGGTATGTTTAGTGTCAAATTAAATGTTAATAGTAATGATAATCCGATTAACACTGAATATGCCATTTATGAAGCTTCCACTCAGAAATATTTACAGGTAACTGGCGTTTTGGGTGAGGGTGAATATTATCAAACTTTAAATACCGGGTATGCTGAAATTTCTGGTTTGATCAATGGTCATACTTATAATTTCTTTATCAAAGCGCGTAATGGTAAGAGTGTAGTCACCGAGTTATCTCCGGTTTTTGAAATAACTGTGACTCAACCTGCAACCGCAAATTTAGTTTTAACTAAAAAGGTTGCCATTAACGTGGGAGCTTTAGCTTACTCTGGTGTTTACTTCGGCCAGGTGGTAGCTGCTTCAGATAGTGTTGGCCATTGGTTACAAACTTTACCTTTATATTCCCGTTTTGCTGATGGTTATATTTTAATTATTGGTAGTTTAATATTCTTGTTGTCCTTGGCTTTAGTTTTAAACATTGCCGATCATCGTTGGTTGTATAAAGTGAAACAACTAAAATTTATTCCGCCATTATTACTAAAAGATTGGCGCAGTAAAAAAGTGCGTGAATCGTTTTTACATTTACACAAAAAAGAACTACACGAATCGCATGAACGGTTTAAACGTCACCATTTATTATATCGATTGACTGGTTATTCCTCCTTGTTATTTTTAGCTGGTTTAGCTTTTAAAGTTTTAACCGTAGGCTCATTGTTAATTTTGATTTACGGTCAAGTGGGAGTCCCGACTTTTGCCACGGAAAATGGCACACCAGTGATGAATGGCGATACTTTACGTTACCGTCTGGAATATATTAATAACGGCAGAGACAGTGCGGGATTTGTTACGATTAATGATTATTTACCAGCAACTGTTAATTACACTGCAGGTTCTTTGAATTGGAAGGGGACAGTGCAAACTGATGCGTCTGATAGTGATAAATGTCAAGTGGTTAACAAGGTTTTAACATGTAGTTTAGGTGAATTAGTAAGTGGCGCTGGAGGTTATGTGGAATTCCAATCTACTGTAGCCGGTGAGGTGGGGCAGATCGTTACCAACGGTGCTTCTGTTAGCTATACCGGAGGACCAAGTCCATCTTTCAGTAATTTAGTTAATAATGAAATTAAAGCGTTAGCCTTACCTCAATGTAATGATGATATTGATAATGATAGTGATAATTTAATTGATTACCCCGACGACATTGGTTGTTCGTTTTTGGATGATGTAACGGAGAGCTCGGATATTTTTATTGATGCTGGTCAAACTGTGGATGTTACTTTGTCGGTTAATGATTGGACTTATCTTAACATGATGACGACCGCGAAAGCGCGATTTAATAATCAAGGAGAAAGTCATAGTGTGACGTTGAAATCAACAAATAATGAAATAAATACAGGAGTTCTAACTGTAGCCAGTGTGCCATTTGATGTTAATTTATCTCAAGGTAATGTTGATGATGTTGATAGTTCAGGTAATGGACAAAATGATTTACTAATTCAAGTCATTGATGTGGTGAGTAATTCCCAAGCTATTATTGGTTTAAAATTGGAAAATGAAGTTGCCTTGCTATGTACTAATGGTCAATCTCAAATTTGTTCAGCGTCCAATGGTTGTAATGGTACGCAGACTTGTAGTTCAAATGTTTGGGGCGCTTGCACTACGGCTTTAGTTAAATGCGCAGATAATAGCTGTGTGGCCAATATTGAAAATTGTCCAGTCCCGGAAGTTTGCGGTAATAGTGTTTGCGCTGGCGGTGAAACATGTAATAGCTGTGCAGTTGATTGCGGAGTGTGTCCAGGTGAAATTTGCGGCAATGGCAGTTGCGCTGGTGGCGAAACTTGCAACAGTTGCGAATCTGATTGCGGAGTTTGCGTCGGGGAAGTTTGCGGCAATGGTGTCTGTTCCGTAGGTGAGAGTTGTGAAATTTGTTCAGCTGATTGTGGTGTCTGTGCTGGCGAGATTTGCGGTAATGGTTCATGCTCGGGAGCAGAAACATGCAACAGTTGTTCGAACGATTGTGGCGTGTGTCCATCTGTGATTGTGGATGAAATAAATATTTTAACCAATGAATTTAACGAAGCGAAAACAGTAGAAGAAAAAGTTGTGTTAGCAGTTGAGATTGTTAACAAGTCAACTGAATATGTTTCGAATTTAACCATAAATAATCCTACTGTTGAAAAAGTAACTAGCTATGCTACTCCCCCAACGTTAATTGCCTTTACCGCTATGGGAGTGGTTAACGTAGCAACGGCAGTGGCGGGCGCGGCCTCGGGCGTAGCTGGCGGTCTTGGTATTTTGACATATTTACAATTCCTCGCCATGCAACCCTTGATGTTATTAGCGAAAAAAGAACGAGCACGCTGGGGCGTGGTATATGATTCGATCACCAAAAAACCAATTTCCTTGGCCATTGTTCGCGTGTTTGATAAAGTGACTGGTCAGTTGCAACAAACAAAAGTCACTGATCAATTTGGACGTTACCAGTTTGTTGTTAATCCGGGTGAATACTATTTGGAAGTGCGTAAAGATGATTATCAATATCCGTCGCAAATATTATTTGAAAAGAAAGAGGATGATAAATATTATGGTTTGTACCATGGCGGTATGATTAGCGCTACGGAAAAATTGATTTTGAATTATAATATTCCGCTGGATCCCAATCGTAAGACGGTTTCAGTTAAGCATGAAATTAAACGAAAAATAATCAATAAGGTGCAATATGTATTGTCGCTTATCGGGCCGATTGCCGCATTGATCTCGTTGATTATTAATCCAAAATGGTGGGTGCTTGGTGTTTTGATTTTACAATTAGCGTTGTTGTTTGGATTTAAGAAAATTGCCATTCCTCTAAAGTTAAAGAATTGGGGAGTGGTTAAAGATCTTGCGACGAATAAACCTTTGACCAACGCTGTGGTGAGAATTTTTGATGTTCAATATAATAAGCTGTTAGAAACTCAAATCACAGACAGTCGTGGTCGTTATGGTTTCCTAGTGACGAAAAACAACTATTATTTAACTGTAGAAAAAGACGGATATCAAAAATATCAGTCGGAAAATATTTTAATCGAAACTGATGAGGGTGGGTTGATTGCGAGGGAAGTTGAAATGCGTTTGGTTGATAATCAGTAACCGGTAACCTGTAATCAGTAATTGGAGAGAAAATAATAAAGATATCGGACGAAAGTCTGGTGTCTTTTTAATACTGCACAACTTTCCGTTGATCAATGTTCAATGATAATTGATCAATGACAAAATGGGGATAACTACTCTCATAAATTTAGCGAATTTATGGTATAATAAAGAGGAACAAAATTCAGTAATTATGCTGAAAGCGAAGAAGAAAATTTTGTTAATCACAAGCGCAGTTTTTGCGTTGGTTTTGGTTTCTTTTGCTGTTATATTTTATTATACAAATGTAATGAGTCAGAAAGATGCTGTCCCGGCTTTTAATTCTTTGGATAATTCCAAAACTTTGGATAGTGTTAGAAATTCAATGGATGGGTTGCAAAGATTTTTTACGGCCAATGATGGACAAATTGATGGCGATTTTAAGTTTTACTATAGAAGTGGAGATGTGGGAATTTATCTCGGAAATGATTATGTAATATATGAATCTATTAAACCTGGCTGTGGTAATGACGAGGCGGAGGCTGTTGTCTGCGATAAGTTTGAACGGGTTGGGTATACGCAGAAATTTTTAGGTATCAACGAAAATGTTAGGTTGGTGGGTGGAGACAAACAGGAAACTTCGTTAAGTTTTTTTAGAAAATTCACTAGTGAAGGTGCGATCTCCGATGTTTCAGTTTATAAAAAAGTTATTTATGAAAATATTTATCAGGGAATTGACTTGGTTTATTATTTTACGGTTGATGGTTTAAAATATGATTTTATAGTTCATCCCGGCGGTGATGTTACAAATATACAATTATCAATTGATGGTGCGAAAAAATTAAGAGTAGATAAAAGCGGGGATTTGAAGTATACATTTTTCGATAATGAGTTTGTTCAAATGGCACCAGTGTCGTTTTTGAAGGATGATGGCCAACCTGTTAGTTCTACTTATATTGTAAAAAAGGATAATATTGTTGAGTTCAAAATTGCTGATTATGATAAAACAAAAACTTTGATTATTGATCCAGCATTGGGTGCGTTGACTGCTTCAACCGTTGTTGGTGATGAATACCATGATTATGCCATGTCGGTGGTTTTTGATGCTTCTGGAAATTTGGTTGTGACTGGTACAACCTCTTCGTATCCGAATGGTTTTCCGTATACTGGATATTATAAGGCTCTGGGTACTTATGATAATGATGTTTTTGTAATGAAAATTAATTCAACGTTGACAAGCGTCTTATCTGGTGCGAAATTTGGTGGGCTTGGTATAGCAAAGGCAATGGATGTGGCAGTTGATTCGAGTGGGAATATTTTTATCACTGGCAGTACTGCTAATTCGACTACTTATGGAAGTTCTCCTCCGGATGGGACTAATCAGTATCCAGCAAAAACCGGATCATATGACGTCTCGAATAATGGTTGTGTTACTGCTAGTAATAAATGTGTTTTTGATGCGTTTGTTTCAAAGTTAAACTCTACATTAACGACATTATCAGCTTCAACTTATTATGGTGGTACTGGTATTGAGGACGAAGCTTTGGGAATAGATGTTGATAGTAGTGGAAATGTTTATATTACTGGTTATTCAGAAGGCGGTTTGCCAATGGTTAGTTCTTACGATAACTCGGTAAATGGGGATAATGATGTTTTTATAGCAAAATTTAATAATGCACTTTCGTCCTTGTCAGGATCCACATATCTCGGTGGCACTGGTGATGATATTGGTTTTGATATAGATGTCACTCCAGCCGGGACTATATATGTCGTAGGAAAAGCCAATAGCGCTGCTTTTCCTACTGTGGCTGGTTGTTATGATCGGACTTTGAATGGTGCTGAGGCGTTTGTTGTGAAAATGGCTAATACGGCTACTTTAACAGCTTCAACCTTTTTTGGTGGTACAGGAGCAGACTATGGTTATGCAATTTATGTGGATGGTAGTGAAAATGTTTATATCGGAGGTGAGACAGATTCGTCTAATCTCCCGACATCTGTCAGTGCATATCAAACATCAAATAGAGGCGGGTATGCTGACGCATTTATTGCGAAATTTAATTCAGGTTTAACTACTTTATCTGGATCTACTTATCTTGGTGGTACTGCCAATGATTTTGTAACTGGAATATATGCCGATTCGAGTAGCAATGTTTATGTCGCTGGTGTTACGGATTCGACGAATTTTCCTACCTGGGGTTATGATACAAGCGGCGGAGGGACATATTCTGATACTTTTGTTTCGAAGATCAGTTCAAACTTTACCACGTTGAACGGTTCCACATATTTGGGTGGAATGTATGGGGAGGGTGGTTTGACTTTTCAGTGGAATTCTGGAATCTGGGATATGCCTGATTTAATTGTCGATGGTAGCGGGAATACTTATGTTGTTGGAGGGTCAAATTCGCCGGATTTTCCAACTATAGCAGGTGCATATGATACTACTCCAAATGGTTATTTTGATGTGATTATTTCTAAATTGACTAGTACTCCTGACAACACAGCCCCTGTAGCCACGACGCCTACTTTTAGTTCTCAATCCACAGACGCTTCAGGTTACGTAACTTTCACCACCGCAGTTTCTGACGCTGATTCCAATAACACAAAATTAAAAGTTGAATATTCTGACGACAATGGATCCAATTGGTATGATCCTGATTTGGTTTCTGCCACTCCAAGTGCTGGCTCGGTTGATATGGATGATGCCAATGCTTATCAAATCGGAACCAGCGATGCGATTGATACTTCTGGTGGATCGAAAACCTTAACCATAGTTTGGGATACTAAATCTGGAAGTAACGGCCATGGCGCGATTAGCTCTTATAATAGCACGGTGAAGGTTCGTGTTACCCCAAACGATACAACGACAGACGGTTCGGTGGCGACTTCTGCGGCTTTTAATGTTGATAATGTGGTGCCTGCGGCTTTGGCGAGTTTAACTAAAACTTCTGGCACGACTACGACGACCGCTCTTAGTTGGACGGCGGCGACTGATGATACTTGGTCAGGAACAGCGCATTATGAAATTTGGTACGGATCAGTTTCCGGAGATGTTGATTCCCGTTCAGGCTCAGCTGTTGCTTGGGATAGTGGTGATGATGCAAATTTAACCACCAGAGCTACTACGAGCACGACAATAACTGGGCTAACTGCCAATACTCATTATTATTACAAAATTTGGGCGACCGATGCGTTTGGAAATGAAACTACAATTTCTAGTATAAATTATTATACGATGGTTTCGTATTCTGATGGTTTTGATCTTGAAAATACATCAACCATTAGTGATTATTCATTAACTATAAATTATACATATCCTACACCTGCTCCGACGGGAACGAAATGGGACATGGACACTTCTTGTAATGGATCTTTCGATACTGTTAGATATGATAATACTGGAGTCTTGTCTGATAATCCGTTTGTGTTTGATGGTTTAGCGCCAAATACGTGTTATGTTTTTAGAAATATAAATTATAATGGGGATGGAGTTCTTAGTGACAACTCTACTGTTACTGGAGAATATACTTCACCACCAGCTCAACCAACCGGTCTTACGGCTATTTCAAATACTGAGAATAGTATTACTTGGGATTGGTCAGATGTGACGGCCGCTACTAACTATTATGTTTATTCCGAGCTTGGTGACTTTGTCGGCTCTGCCGGCGGGGCGACCAGTCAATATACTCAAAGTGGTTTGGATGCGAATACTCAATATACAGTTTATGTTCGTGCCTTGAATTCAAATGGTGACAGTATTGCTTCCAGTACTGCTAGCGCATACACTGAATCAAATATTCCTCAAAATTTATCGACTACAGATATTTCAGATACTTCAATTTCTTGGGTGTGGGAGAGTGGTGGTTTTGAAACTGGCTTTTATGCGCGATCAGAAAATCCCGTTGATTTTCAAGATTGGAGCACAGACACTAGTTGGACGCAGACAGATATTACAGCCAATACTCCTGTTACTTTGTATGTAAAATCAAAAAATGCCGAGGATGTGGAGTCATCGGAGGCTAGTATTACAAAATACACATTAATAAATGCGCCGACTGGGTTGGCATATGAAGATGCATTCTCTGAACAGATAACTATTAATGCTGAGGGAGATTTTCCGAACCTGGGAGTTGGAAGCACAGCTTTGTATTTTCAAAATGTTACAACCGGTGATAATTCCGGTTGGATAACAGATTCTTATTGGGTCAGTTCTGGTTTGAGTCCCAACACTGGATATACTTATAAAGTTAAAGCCCGAAATGGTGATGGAGTAGTCACGGATTTTTCTGGAACCGAAGTTTTTTATACTGCCCAGGGCACACCAAGCGAAGTTGATTGGTGGGACAAAACTAATAATTCTATCGACGTGGTGGCTCTTGGTTGGTTTGAAAATATCGGAGTCGGGGATACGGCTTTCTATTTTGAAAATATCACAAATAGTACTAATTCCGGTTGGGTGACTAGCGTTGATTGGTTAGATTCTGGATTAGATTCAAACACTTTGTATGAATATCAAGTAAAAGCGCGTAATCAGTTAGGTGAGGAAACTCCTTTTACTTCATTAACATATTCTCATCGAACACATTCAGATCCTGTGACCGAGGCTGTGGCGACTGAAACAACGGATATTAATACTTATGGAATTGATTTAAACTGGACTAACCCGTCATCAGCTAGTGGTTTAATGATAGAACAAGATGCTGGTTGTGATGATGATTACGAAACTTTGTTATACGATGATGCTTATAATATCGCAGATACTCCATTTATTGTACCTGATGTCAATCCTAATACTTGTTATCAATTCCGGTTTACTACAGCCAACGATGATGGTACCTATGGCGTTGGTGTGACTGTAACTGATCAAATTACTACTGCTCCTGGTCAGCCGGTTGGTTTGACTAATACTGATAGTTCAACCACTTCAATCACTTGGGGTTGGGATGCTGTTGCTGGTGCGACTAGTTATAATGTTTACAACGCCGATGATGATAGTTTGTTGGAGAATGTTTTAACTGAAGAATTTACTTTGGGTGATTTGTCGTCTAATACTGAATTTCGAATTTACGTGCGGGCAGTTGGTACAACGAACGAAGGCATCTCGTCCAGCATGGCTAGTGCATATACCTCAGCCAATGTGCCTCAAAACCTAGACAATACGACACAGACTACTTCCAGCTTCCATTGGACCTGGCAAAGTGGTGGAGCGCAAAAAGATTATTTTGCTCGCTCGGAAAATCCAGTGGCGGAAATTTTGGCCTGGACAGGTTTAACCTTCTGGAATCAAAATTCTTTAACCGCCAATAATCCCGTAACGCTTTATGTTAAAGCTAGAAATCAAAGTTTAGCTGAAACCGGAGAAGCTTCTATTGAGAGATACACTTCGCAAAATACGCCAACTGCCGTGGGTATATCTTCACGCGATATTTTTAGTTTTACCGTCAACGCAGAAGGTACCTTCCCGAATTTGGCAACAGGTAGTACAGGGTTTTACTTTGAAAATATTACTGACGAATTAACTTCTGGTTGGTTAGTGGCTGATCATCATAGCTTTTCTTCCATGCCGAATACTTTAAATCAAATTAAAGTGAAAGCTCGCAATGGTGATGCAGATGAAACTTCGTTTACCACCACTACCGATGTTGTGACTTTACAAAAAGTGCCAACTGGTTTAACTTTTTCAGCGGTGGGAAAAAATTCTATTACTATGTCAGCCGAGGGTTTATTACCCAATATTGATGTAGATGATTCTGGTTTATATTTTGAAAATACTACCGATGTTTCCAATTCCGATTGGTTGCAAATTAACGAATGGGAAAATTCTTTCTTAACTTCAAATACTGCTTATACTTATAAAGTAAAAGCTCGAAATCAAATTTCCGAGGAAACTGATTATTCCGCGACTGAAACTTTATACACTCTATCTGCTCCAGTTAGTGCGGCGACATTAACTAATACTACCACTAAGGATGAATATGGTTTGCAAATTGCTTGGACTTATCCTGATCCAGCTCCGAGTGGATTGAAGATTGAACAAGATGTAGGGTGCGATGGATATGAGTCACTTTTATTTGATGATGATTCAAATTTGCCAGCTAATTCTTATGATTTGACCGGCGTGTCACCGAGCGTTTGTTATCAATTTAGAATTTCAACTTATAATGGTGATGGAGTTATTAATACTGAAGATGTCGTGGAAACCAATCAACTTACTGTGCCTCCGGCGATTGCGACCGCTTTATCCGCGGCCACTGTGGATGCCACCAGTATTGGTTGGAGTTGGAATGATGTAGACGGTGCGACTGCTTATCGAGTTTACAATGCGCTCAATGACGTTTTAATTATTGAAAGAGGTACCAGTGAATATTTGCAAGAAGGTTTAGGTCGCAATACTTATCATTCCATTTATGTGCGCGCGGTTAGTGCCAATGGCGAAGGACGCGCTTCCAGCTCTGCCAGCTCTTACACCAACGTTATCATGCCTCAAGGTTTAGAAGCTATGGAGGTGGGTTATGATTACATTGATTGGGCTTGGTCAGTGGGTGATTGGGGTGATGGCGGTGATGCTGGTTTTTATGCTCGAACCACAAACCCAGCTGAAGATTGGACTGAAGATTGGAGCACGAGGGCGACTTGGTCACAGGGTGGTTTGAATATTAACAATCCGGTAACCTTGCATGTAAAGGCTCGCAATTCTGATTTCGTGGAAACCGATGAGGCGACTTTAACTACTTATACTTTGCAAAACGCGCCAACTGAGGTTGAGGTCGGAGATGTAAACTACAATTCTGTTGAAGTTAATGCCTTGGGAGATTTTCCAAACTTAGGCAGTGGCAGCTCAGGTTTATTTTTTGAAAATATTACTAATAATGATAATAGCGGTTGGATTTCTTCGACCACTTGGGAAAATACTGACTTACAACCAAATACTCAATATGAGTTTCACGTGAAGGCTCGTAATGGAGACGGCGTGGAAACTGATTTATCAGATTCAATCTTTGTTTTAACTTATCAAGCGACCCCAGTGACATTGATATTGAATGAAGCGACTACTGAGTCAATAACAGTGGAATTATCTGATGAAGTGGTTGATTTGGGAATCGGACAAACAGCCTTATATTTTGAAAATATTGATACGTTAAATGATTCTGGTTGGATTACTGAGCCGACTTGGGTAGATGATGTTGGATTGCTGACTGGTTACGAATATCAATATCGGGTGAAGGCTCGGAATGCGGATGGAGTGGAGACAGCTTTTTCTGATATTTTTATTTTTTCACCTTTATCCGATCCAAAATCACCAGAAGAATTTCCTCCAACTACTCCAACGTTAGCTGAACCAGAAGCTCTATCAAGCACTTCAATCCGTTGGAATTTTATTGATAACTCAAACAATGAAGTGGGTTTTGGATTATATAATCCAGAAGGACAAATTGTTAAAACTGCTGGGACGGCTAATCTTGCTTATATTGAAGAAACCGGGTTAATGCCAAATACCGGTTATCAGCGTTCTGTTTATGCATATAATAATGCTGGTGCGAGTGCGGCCAGTGTTTCTTCCAGTTTGGTCTATACCGATGCAAATGTACCAGTTATTATTTCCGGGGTGGTGACTGAGGAGGATTCAGTGAAATTAATCATTGATAATAATAGTAATTCGGCCAATACCTTGTATGCCATATATGAATCAAACGGTGGTAAGTGGTTGGAAGCTAATCATGAGTTAGGACCAGATAAAAGTTACAAAACTTTAACCGAATGGGGTTTAGATGGTATTACTGTTGATGATCTGTTGAGTGGCGGTAGCTATCGTTTCCAACTGATGGCAAAAAATGACGCTGGAAAAGAAACCGCTTTATCCGAAATCAAAGAAGTTACCATGGCTGTGCCAGAGGGCAGTTCTTTGGTGTTAACGAAGAGCGTGGGTGTAAATATCCAATTGAGTTTGGTGAAGAGCATGTTTATTGGTAACCGGGTGTTAGCGGCCAGCGCGTCCAATTCGTTTGTTACCTATCTTCCCATCTATGCGCAGATCGCCAATAGCTGGCTCTTGGTCTCCATTGTGGCGGCCCTTTGTTCGATTTTATTGTTAATTTTAAACATCAAAGAACGACGTTGGTTGGACAAGATTAAACATTTGAAACATGCTCACAAGATTTTATTTACCGATATTAATCGAGAAAAAAGTGAAAATTTATATAGTTTAATGCACACTAAAGATAAAGATAATGTTCAACGTAAAAAATGGCATCATAGTTTATATCACTCGGCCGGTGCGTGGATGTTATTAGTTTGGGGAGCGATATTGATCAAGGTGATTTTGATTGGGTTTGTGGTAGTGTTAGTTTATGGCAAAATCGGAGTCGGCGCATTTGAAAATCAAACTGGGGTGACTGTGGTTAATGGGGATACTTTAACTTACCACGTGCAATTGAAAAATTATGGTCAAACCACCGCGACTGGAGTGACAGTGACTGATGTTTTGACCGCGGGAGGTTCATATGTTACCAATAGTTTAAATTATAATGGAGTACCACAAACTGATGCCGCTGATTCAGATAAGTGCGGGATACAATCTGGCACAGTGAGTTGTGCTTTGGGTAATTTTGAAAAAGATCAAGCTGGTTATATTGAATTCCAAGTTTTAGTGGCCGGTAAGATTGGTGATAATGTTATTAACTTTGCGCATGCTACTCATACAGATAATGCGGATACGGTGAACAGCAATGCAGTTTCCAATGAGATTGTGGATAAGTTAAAATCTCAATGCAGTGATGGTGTAGATAATGACGCTGATGGTTTAATTGACTACTCTGACGATATTGGTTGTCAATCTGCGGAAGATATAACGGAAAATTCTGATATCTTTATTCGTTCAGGAGAAACTTTGGAATATTCCTTGGGAAATGATTATACTTCTTTCGACATTCAAACTACCGGCAAATTGCAATTCCAGGTTTCTGATGTTACGCATACTATTGAAATGGAGTCTGTTAATTTAGATTCAAAGAAGTTAACGGTCATTGTCAGTAGTGATCCAATCATCGTAACTCTCGATGAAGGGCAAACTCAAGAAGTTGATTTGAACAACGATGGTCAAAAAGAGCTATCGCTTGTGGTGACGAGAGTAGTTTTCAATAATCAGGCTATAATTGGGGCGAAGTTATTATCTCCGGGTGTGATTATTCGTCCAGTGTGCAGTGATACAGTGGACAATGATGATGATGGTTTGATTGATATGGCTGATCCGGGATGTTTGAGCGCGGAAGATACAGACGAATTAAATGAGTTGGAAGAAGAAGTTGCGGCTTGTGCTGATGGTTTGGACAATGATGCGGATGGAAAAATTGATTTTCCAGCTGATCCGGGTTGTGGCAGTGATTCTGATGAAGATGAATCAAATATAATTATTATTGAAAAAGCCAAAGAATGTTTTGATGGTTTGGATAATGATAATGATGGCAAGATTGATTATCCTGATGACCTTGGTTGCAATAATGTGAATGATAATAATGAAGCTGATCATCCGATAAAAAATCAATGTGAAGATAATCTTGATAACGACGCTGATGGTAAGATTGATTTCCCTGCTGATTTAGGTTGCTCAGGTCCAAAAGATAATGATGAGACTGATGTGGTGGTTGTGCTTACTGCTTGCAATGACAATATAGATAATGATGATGATAATAAAAAAGATTTTCCGGCTGATTCTGGTTGTGAAAGTTTGAATGATGACGATGAATCAGATATCGGAGTGGTTTTGTCTCAATGTACTGATGGCTTGGATAATGATGGTGACGGAACAATTGATTTTCCTTCAGATGCCGGTTGTTCCAGTGTCGATGACAATATAGAATATAGTGTCAATGTTGATGTGGTGGTGGATGAAGTGAAGGGTAAATATAAAGATGACTATGATCAGATTGAACAGGAGAAAAAGAATTTAGATGAAAAGTTGCTCGCGACTGATTCCACTTTGGAAAAATTGAATTTGAACGCCCAAAAAACGATTTTAGATATTCGTCAAGATTTTGTTGGTGTGGTGGAGTCAGTGGATGTGGCGAGAGAGTTGACTAACGCTTTGGTGCTTGATAATCCAGATGTAGAATATGTGGCTGATCAATCTGCGGTTCCGGTGATGATTACCTTTACTGCGTTAGGCACAGCGAACGTGGCGACTGCGGCTGGGGCAGCGACAACGGGGGCAGTAGGTGGTATAGGCGCGTTATCGTATTTACAATTCTTTGCCATGCAACCTTTGATGTTATTGTCCAAGAAACAAAGAAACAAGTGGGGTGTGATTTATGACTCTATTACCAAACGACCAATTATTTTGGCGATTGTTCGAGTTTTTGATAAGAAGACTGGAGAATTGAAACAAACTAAAGTTTCGGATAAAAATGGCCGTTATCAATTTATTGTGGATCCGGGGGAATATTATATTGAAGTTACCAAAGATGAATATAAGTATCCATCACAGATTTTATACGAAAAAGAACATGACGAGAAATATGTCGGTTTATATCATTCTGGTACTATTGTGGTTACAGAAAAGATGATTTTGAACTACAACATACCTTTGGATCCAGAAAAGAAAGTTTTGTCCATCAAAGAGGAACTTCATCATCAATTAATGCACAAGGCTCAATATGGTCTGGCGATTGTTGGTCCTATTGCCGCAATTATTTCTTTGTTAATTAATCCTACCTGGTGGGTGGCGGCATTGTTTGCCGTGCAAGTATTCCTGATTTACAGCTTCAAGCAAATGGCGATTCCGCCGAAGTTGAAAAATTGGGGTGTGATTTATAATGACAATACCCATAAGCCGATTAGTCATGCTGTGGTGCGAATCTTTGATAAACAATATAACAAATTGTTAGAAAGCCAGATTACAGATTCAGCCGGTCGTTATGGTTTCTTGGTGACGAAAAATAATTATTATATTACAGTTGAAAAACCAGGCTTTGATAAATACCAATCAGAAGAAATCCAAGTGATGAGTGATGAGGGTGGGTTGATTGCGAGGAATATTGAGCTCGGGCAAGCGAAGGTGTAGTTAAATGAGTGAGTAACCGGTAACCAGTAACCAGTAACTTGTAATCGCTTATCGTATTACCTGCCTGCGCAGGCAGGCGAATTACAAAATCATATGTTCAACAAATTTTTATTGTATTTGCCTCTCATCATTGCTGTTTTAGTAATAGTTTTGATTTACAAATTTTTCATCAAACGTTTCCGTTACCAACGCATGTTGCAAAGTGTCAGACAACAACGTCGGGTAAATCTTTCACCTTGGACAAATTTTTCCTTGTTATTCGGCACCTTAGCTTTTGTGCTAGTCGGTATTGGTTTGTTGTGGGCTGAGTATGATATTTATCACGTTCTATTGTATTCATTATCTTTTTATTTCGCCTATTTAATTTTTGAATTCATTCGTCGCAAATGGTTGGGGGAGAGTACAAGGTTAATTTTTAAATTGGCCGGGGTGTTAGTTATTTTTGCTGGGTTAATTATAACCGTTAATTATGCTTACAAAACTCCGATGGAAGAAATGGCGCGTGGGACTTGGGATTTGCATTTCTTGGTGAGTAATGATTCTTATCCTGGGGCTGGAGTTAACGATTCACCTGCCACAGACAATTCTACTATTAACGTCGATGCTGTAATTGATGGTCAAACTTATAACCTAGGAAAATTTTCTGATAACACGCGACGTGATCAAAGCTTTTTAGGTAGCGGAGTATTGGAAAATTTTAAAGGTGAGAAAGAAGGTTGGACGCAAGTAAATGTTGATTTAACTCCATACCTTTCAGCTACACCCAAAGAAATTACGATTAAATTTACTCAATCCGAAGGACCTGATTGCAGTCATACTCAGGCCGTCTATTTATTGAAGAATAAAATCAAAGGCGAATTCCCAAAGAATCAATCTTGGGAGCAAGTATTTACCAGTTGTAATGTGAATGAAGTGATAGAGTATCAAATGTTGCCGTAGATAATAATCAATGACCAATAACCAAATTCCAAAAACCATAAATAAAATAAAAATGCTTCCAGTTTCTGGGAGTTTTTTTATTGTTATCGTTTCTCGTTTAACGCTTTACGTATCACGAATTTAAGGGTTGACTTTCGTACTTTAAAATGTTACTATTATATTTCCACCTAAAAAGGAGGGAATATGAAAGGCGCTTCATGGTTAAGCTACTATGAACACTTGGGTGCAATTTTCCATCACGATGGTCATTCCAAACTACCGCATATTAAAGTAGACGATGAACATCACTCTGGCGATTATTTTAATCCTTTGGTGTTAACATCACGACCGTTTATTTTAAATGAGCTAGTACGTGAATTGTTGGTGCAAATGAATTTGATAAATGCAGGCGGTCGGCATATTTCCTCAGTTTACGGTTCAGCTTTGGGAAGCATTACTATGGCTTATGAATTTGCTAGGCAGTTGAACTGTGGCTTTGGCTTTACGGAAAAGGTTGGCAAGAAAGAACGGCAGGTGCGAAGATTTTCTATGCCTCCCAGTGGTTTTATTCTGGTAGTGGAAGATGTCATCACGACAACGAACGAACTGTTGGGGACTTTGATAGCTTTGGAGCAAACTGGAGCGTTGCTTCACGGTACCGTTGGTACTTTGGCGAATCTGTCTGGCCTGGAGAAAGTTAAAACAGATAAGAACGAGTATCGGATTGTGGCGTTGAGTGAGTTCCAATTACCGAGTTACGAAGTTGAACATTGTCCTTTGTGTAAACTTGGCTCTCATGCTTTGCCAGCGAAAAGCAATTGGCCCAAATTGAGAGGTTATCATAAATAAGTAGTCAATCCGTCAAATGGCGGATTTTTTGTTGGTTTGATATACTTAATAAATATGAATGACGTTAAACCAAAAACTTGGGTAGAGGTCAGTAAGAGCGCTCTATTATCCAATATTTCCCAATTTCGATTAAGGGTAGGGGATAGAGTTAACTTAGCGGCTGTGGTTAAATCCAATGCCTATGGTCACTCAGCCCAGTTGGTGACTGAACAATTAGTTGATAAAGTTAATTATTTTGCCGTCGATAGTTTGGATGAAGCTCTTGAAATTAAACCTTTTGCCAATGATAAACCAATCTTGATTTTAGGTTATACCTTAAAAGAAAATTTACCCGTCTCAGTTGAAAATAACTTTGAAACCATAGTTAGCAATTTAGAAACCTTGGATTTACTTGGTTCGTTATCGAATGAAAAGAATAAAATTATTAAAATTCATTTTAAAATTGAAACTGGAACTTCACGTCAGGGGATTGATTTAAAAGAATTGAATAACTATTGTATTCAGTTAAAAAACTATCCGAATTTACAGTTAGCCGGTGTTTACACTCACTTTGCCAATATTGAAGATACTTCAGACTTTACCTATGCGAAATATCAGCTGGATCAATTTCAACAAGCATTAACCATTATTAATTCTTACGGTTTTTCTAACTATTTACGCCACACAGCCAGCTCAGCCGCGACTATCATTTACCCGGAAACGCATTTTGATATGGTGCGTGTGGGTATTGCTCTTTATGGTTTATGGCCGGCTACGCAAACAAAAGTCAGCAGTCAAGAAAAACAAATTCAGTTTGATTTGAAACCGGCTTTGACTTGGAAAACTGTGGTGGCGCAAATTAAAACTTTACCAGCTGGAAGTTCAGTTAGCTATGGTTGCACCGAGAAGGTAGTGAAGGATACCAAAGTGGCTGTCATTCCCGTTGGTTATCGTGATGGTTTTGATCGAAAACTTTCCAGTGTTGGTAATGTTTTAATTCATGGAAAACGCTGTAAAATATTGGGAAGAATTTGTATGAATATGACTATCATCGATGTTGATCACATTGAAGATTTAAAAATGGAAGATGAAGTGGTTTTGTTGGGGAAACAGGGGGAAGAAAGTATCTCCGCTGAGGAATTAGCTGGTAAAATTGGAACCATCAATTATGAGGTTGTTACCCGGATAAACCCGATGACGGAACGAAGATTGGTAGATTAATTCTGCTTGATCTCCGCCAAAGGCGGATCCGCCTTCGGCGGAAATGGTCAATGGTCAATGATCAATGACTCTTGACTTCAACTTTATAATGTAATATACTATTCTTGTTCTGTTAATTGTGGATCGGTGGTGTAGTTGGTTAACACACCTCCCTGTCACGGAGGAGACCGCGGGTTCGAGCCCCGTCCGGTCCGCCAAAAGCGCTCCATTTTATGGAGCGCTTTTGTTTGTAAAAAAGGGGCTCGAACCGCAGAGCCCCGCGTAGTCCAGCCTCTCGCGAGAGGCTGGGTCCGGTCCGCCATCCTTCGCGTAGCGAAGGATGCCCTTCGTAGCTCCGACGTGGTCGAGAGCGAAGAAGGGCAAATCAGAACTCATCAAACATAACGCAAGTTGTGTTTTTTGTTTATATGATTTTACCCCACTGTAGGCGGGACATCGCTGTCCCGCCGGAAGTGGTGAAATTTTTGAATCCGTAGCATCAGTAGATTAGATCAGTAGAATCTGTAGTTTTGTATCGCTTGATTATTTACAATTAAAAAAGAGCGAACAAGGTCGCTCAAAATTATTAGTTACACGGAATCTGAAAGTCCTTCCGCAGTCGGATTTCTTTCATCCGCCAGCCCATCTTGGCCGGCGTGGCTTCGCTCATGAATCCCTTCGGCTTGGCCGGGGAAACCTCATATTCCTCCCAAATCATTTCACTTTCACCTTCATTAATGAAATGAGTCAGCTCATCAAAAGCATCAGGGTCGATTGACCTATGAGTCTTGACTTTATGTTGATCGTTTTCAGTAACAATTGAGTAGAAACAATCCGCTCTGTAATTATCACTTAACGTATAAAACGTAACCATTCGAATCTTTTCCGTCCTGGTCGCCATGCTGTGACCTCCTGTCACTTGTGGTTTTGGCACTGGAAATCACATCCAATACGAACTTCTTTGCAAACGAATTTCTTTTATCTCAATGCCCATGCCTCGATGAAGCATTCGATCGGCTTCACATACATTTTCTCCTATCACAACCACATTGTCATGAGTGTTAAACTTGCACTTGTCCTTCAATTCGTGAGAAGTCAGAGAAATCATCTCAACACTGCCATCTTCAGCTTCCAACACGAAATCCAGTCCGAATCCACTTTCATAGTGAAAAGGAGCCACCTGTCGAATTGTCAGTTTGCGTTCAGGCATGATGTCGCCTCCTACTTCGGTTGGTTGGAAATTTGGAAATCCTTACGCAGTCGAATTTCTTTTATTTTGGACCATTTTCCATTATCTTCATTTTTTTTATCAGGTTTGCTTGGGTCAAAAATCTTTTCCATTGCACCAATTACCGCTCCTACATCAAAATCCACTTCTTCAAATTCAACCTCGCAATCACCTTCGTCAACAAACTTAACCATTTCATCAAAATCAGAAGAATCAATCAATGGGTGAGTATGGCATTTGCCATTAGCATCTTCTAGTAACAATGAATAACTATATATGATGCCTAAAATTTCTTGGGGCAGAATGTGAAAAGTTACCATCCTAATTTTTTGAGTTTTGGTTGTCATGTTGTGACCGCCTTTTTCGGGTTGTTTCGGGATTGTCAACGAACAGCTAAATATAACAAAAAGTCAATGATTTGTCAATCCCAGTGTATTTTTGATCAATGATCATTGTTCAATGTTCAATGACAAAATAGTTGTATTTTTCCCAAAAATAACCTATAATACGCCCATATGGTAAACACAAAAAAACTGGGCTTAGCCTTGGGAAGTGGCGCATTTAAGGGCCTTTTTCATGTTGGGGTACTTAAGTCCTTGATTAAGCATAAAATTGACATTGATTATATCTCCGGCACCAGCGCTGGCGCCATTGTGGGGGCTCATTATGCTTTGTTTCAAGATTTAGACCGTTTGGAGGATTTTGTGACCAATCATAAATATGAAAAGCTGCTAGCTTTGTTAGCTCCCAGTTTTCGCAGTGGTTTGATGAAATATGATAAGATGCATGCTTTTTGGAAATCAGTTTTCGGCCAGGCCACTTTTAATGATGTCAAGATTCCATTATCCATTGTGGCGACAGATCTGTTGTCTGGTCAGCCGGAAGTTATTAAAAATGGTTATTTAGCCAAAGCTGTTCAAGCCTCCATGTCGATTCCAACATTGCTCGAACCAGTCATTATGAACGGCCGTCCGCTCGTTGATGGTTTTCTGTCTAATCCTGTGCCTGATGATGTGGCAAAGAAAATGGGATCCGAGATTGTTTTGTCAGTTAACTTGGATAATTATGAAAGAAGTGATGATTTTGATCCAGGGAAAATGTCTATGTTGCAGGTCACTCTCCGTAGTTTTGAAATCATGCGACACAGTATTGCCCAATGTTCTATTCAAAATACTGATTTGTTAATCGAGCCTCCAGGTTTATACGAATTTGAAAGTTGGCAAGAATATTTTGTCGGGAAAAAAGTTGACCAGCTTGTTGATATGGGAGAGAAAGCCATGGACGAAAATATCCCGGCGTTGATTAAGTTGTTGGGTGATTAGGTAGATAGTAATTGAATAAGGAGATTGCTTCGTCTCCCCGATTTAATCGGGGATCCTCGCAAATGAGGTTATTCTTCTGCGAGCCCCGCCTCGGGGCGTGGCAGTCTCAAAATAATTACCCACTTTAGAATTTAGAATTTTGAATTTAGAATTTAAAACAGTATGTCTCACATAATGCACTTAACTAAAAATAAAAAAAACCTCGAATATCGTTTCAAAATCTTAAAACTGATCCGTCAGTTTTTTGAATTGGAAAAATTCACCGAAGTGGACGCGCCGGAAATTTTAGCTTTACCCGGTCAGGAACCAAATTTACAACCAATGAAGGTGATTGTTAACAATGAAAATAAACAAGAGTTTGTTGGCTATCTTCACACGTCACCGGAATATACCATGAAGAAGATGTTAACCGTAGGTTGGGATAAAATATTTTATCTGGGAAAATGTTATCGCAATCAAGAAAGTTTTGGCGGAACGCACAATCCTGAATTTACCATGATTGAATGGTATAGAACTAAGGTTGATTATCAAGCGTTAATGACTGACTTGGAAAAACTTTGGCAATATTGTCTTGATAATTTACCTGAGTTAACAATTGCCGATAATTTAAAACAACCTTGGAAACGCGTGACCATGAAAGAACTGTGGCAAGAATACGTTAATGTTGATCTTGATAAATATTTAACTAAAGATTCCATGCATGCCTTGGCTTCTTTCTTGGGTTTTAATCCAGGGAATGATGAAAGCTATGAAGAATTATTTTATATTATCTTTCTTAATCGTATTGAAAAATATTTAGGTGTTGATCAACCAACTATTGTTTGTGAATATCCGGCAGTCATGGCTTCTTTGTCAAAGTTAACACCTGATGGCAAGTATGCGGAACGTTTTGAAGCTTATGTTAATGGCATTGAACTGTGTAATGCGTTTTCCGAGTTAACTGATGCGGATGAGCAATTGAAAAGATTAACGGCTGAGAAAGAAGAACGCGTGCGATTGGGATTAGAAGTTTTTGATATTGACCAAGATTTTATTGAAGCCTTGCAAGCAGGCATGCCACAAAGCGCGGGTATTGCCCTTGGCGTTGATCGTTTAGTTATGTTAATGCTAGCTTGCTCAAATATTGATGATGTGTTAGTATTACCTATGTCACGACTGTTTGAGTGATAATAAATGATTTGAAATTAATTATAGTGAGTGACGTGGGGAACGTGAGTGACAAGGGTGACGTGTGATGGAATTTAATTTTTTAATAAATATTTCCAACTCTCATCTCTCCTGTCTCCCCCGTATCTCTTGTCTCTCTTTATTCATAATTCTAATAAACATATGGCAGACATTTCCGAAATTCGCAAAGGCGTGGTCATCAAGTATAATGGTGATTTATATGTCGTTTCGAGTTTTCAATTTACCAACCCAGGCAAGGGTTCAGCTTTTACCAAAGCTAAAATGAAGAGTCTTACTAGTGAGAAAACTACAGAAGTTACTTTCAAGAGTGCGGAAAACGTAGACATCGTACAAGTAGACCGTTCTTCATTGCAATATTTATACAAGAGTGGTGAGCTTTTTTCCTTCATGAGTAAGGACACGTATGAAACTTATGAAGTGGGGTCTGATGTTGTTGGTGAAGAATCAAAATATTTAAAAGATGACATGGATGTTCTCGGTACTTTTTATCAAGGCACTTTAATCGCAGTTGAATTACCGAAGAAAGTTATTTACTTAGTTTCCGACGCTCCAGATGCGGTGAAGGGTGATTCAGTCAGTGGTAATGTGACTAAGATGGTAACTCTGGAAAACGGTTTAGCTGTGCCAGCGCCAATCTTTATTAAAACTGGCGAAAAGATAATTATCAATACCGATACCGGTGACTATTGCGGTCGTTCCAATGATTAAATTTACTAGAAAGTCCTGTTGACAAGACAGGGCTTTTTTATTTGGATAAAAAATAAAAAATGTGGTATAATAAATCTTGAACAATTTACATATACATTTTGTAAAAATAAATTTTGTATTTTATGCCAAAAAGATTAGGTGAAAACACCGCTGAAGCAGATTTCTTCAAAGAGGAGTTGCCGGTAACAAAAGAAAAAACTGCCAAAAAAGCAGATCTAAAAGACGTCTCTGAAGAGAAGAAGATTTTACCCATTCCGGAACATTTAAAAGCTTATTTTGAAGCTGGGATGAAAGAAGTCTTGTCCTTTATTCAATCACAATTACGAGAGTATTTGGATTTGGCGAAAAACAAGAAAACTAAAATGGGTAAATTGGATGAGGTTTATTTCAAGGACAGCGATCCAGTTATGTCTGAGCTTAAAATCATGGTGGAAAATTTCTCCCCAGTTTTAAAAGCCTTTATTTTAGAGAAGTTCAAAGGTCAGGGAGATGATAGGGCTATGATGTTGGTAGAAGCTGGTACTGTGGCGGCACAAAATCATTTACAAAAGTTTTTAGATAATCCTAAGGCCCTGGAAGTGATTAGACCATTAGTCATGACTGATAAGCGAGCTTTTACTGAAGTAAAGAATGAAGCTTTTTCTTTGGAAAAACGAGCCAAGGCAAGTGAAATGGAAATCAAAGCGGCTGAAGCCCGAGCTCGGATTGCCAGAATTTCTGAAGGTCAACGTGAGGTGGCTTCTGAGGCGCAATTTGATAGCGGCTGGGAAACCAAGTTGGCAGAAGCTAAGAGCTTTGGTGATATTATTAAGGTTTTGAAAAAGAAAGATCAGATTTTAGATATTGACAAACAATGGCACAAGACCGCTGATATTGTAAAATTACTCGAAGTTTTAGATAGCAATAAAGATATTCGCTCCACCACTAATTTGTTAGGTTTTTTACCAGATGTGGGGATTTTGCGAGAAAACGTTATTAAGCTATTACAGAAACGCGATAATGTTATTGATACTAATGATGTTAAACAAGAAATGGTATGGGATAGAAAGGTTTTAAAGGATATTATTGATGGTAATTTATTGTTGGGAGATTGGCAACAGTGGGGCAAAGATGAGTTTACGGTGGACAAGCGTGGTCGCGTTCGTGTCCGCGAAGCTAATAGTGGTGCCGTTGGGGTTTATTTGAGTCGTAAAGAGCTCGATGAATTGAAAGCTCAATTATATGAGAAAGATGCTTTTCATGTGGAAGCTGCTCAGATGGATCGCAAGGTGAGCAAGAAAGAAGCTGCGAGACTAGATGATATCAATGAGGTATTTCAACAAAATCGTGGTAAAAATTTGACCTACGAGCAAGCGGAAAAAATTGCTAAGACAGAATACGGTCCGGTGATTGATAAAGAGTTAAAAGCTGAGACTGATGCGGTTAAAAAGGAAAGAGAACTTGACGAGGCAGTTAGTTGCAATCCAGAGCAATATGCTAAGTTAATGAAACGTTTGACCAAGGATTTACCCAAAGTTAAGTCCCAAGCAGATTTTATAAAATTAATTCGTTCTCTCGGTTCAGTGCCTGTTTCCGAAAACGCCAAATGGCCGGCTGATGGTATTGAAAAGGTGCTTAGTTTCTTGGTCTTACCAGTGGAAAAAGGTGTGGATAGAGAGGCTTTATTGGATTTGGCTCCAGAAGTTTTGCGTTCAAAGTTGACTGAATTGATTCAACAAGCCGATGCAGAAAGACAAAGAGCAAAAGATGCTATTGAAGAACAAAAGCGTAAGGTTGAATTGGCTGAAGTCACTTGTCAACCAGGCGAATATGTCAAGTTGATGAAACGTTTAACTAAAGAATTACCCAAAGTGCAAGCGCAAAATCAATTGTTTGATTTAATTCGTTCTTTGGGATATGTGCCATATTCAAAAGAAACCAAGTGTCCGGCAGAGAAGTTAATTATGGTTTTGCGAGCATTTGACGCTCCGCCTGAAAAACGCTTGGACAAAGATGTTTTGATGGAAATCGTTCCAGAAGTATTACACTCCAAATTAGCGGAATTGCAAAAGAAGAGTGAATCAGTTTCGCGAGTACCATTACAAGCCGCCAATGAACCATTGAGAGAATTTGATTTGGAACATGATGAACCGGTGGCTAAAAAGAATCTTCAACAAGAGGCGCAAACCAAATTACAACGTGAATCTACTCGCATCAATTTGGAATTGTCCGGCCAAAAAGAAAAAATATTTGACTTGATGGATTTAAGTGGAGCCGCACGCGATCAAGCTTCGGCTATCGTCGGTTTAAGCGGTTGGGATGCGTATTTCAAATCAGAGGCTTATAGTGTTGTCGATATATATTTGGATGATGGCGAAAAGAGTGCAGTTAAAAAGGCTATTAAAGCATATAAAAATTTAGAAAAAGAATACGCGAAAGTCACAGCTAAGTTCGACGGTGAATCAGCGGCGGTTGAAGCACCAGAGCCGGCAGCGCCTGATTTGTTGGATAAAATTGATGCTGATTATGCGGTACAGAAGATTGAAGAAAAATACCAGATAAACGTGGTAGAACCTTCTCCTCGTGAACAAGATGCTATTGATCGTTTGCAAACCAATGCTGAGTTCAAGGCTTTGTATGATGCTTATATCCGAGATAGTAAAGCCAAACTTGCAAGCGCCAAGGATGATGCTGTGATTAAACCACCAACACCAGCGCCAGCGCCAGCGCCTAGAAAAGGTTTCTTCTCTCGATGGTTCGGTTCAAAATAAACTAGTTTTGTAAATAAAAATCCCGCGCTTCCTGTGCGGGGTTTTGATGATTGTTAAATAATATATAATGATATTTTATGAGTAATGAAATTCCTGGTCAACAAAAAGTGGCTGACGCTGCAGCTGAATTAGATAGTTTTGACTTGAATAAAGAATTAAGAATGCTTTCATTGTTAAGCAGTGGTTTTACGGCTGAAGTTTGGGGTGATATTAAAAGTTTAAAGTTAAAATATCCAACATTAGAAAGTTTTGGAATCAGAGTGGGGAGTAGTCCGCGCGGGGCAAATGTTTATTCTGTGTATTTTATTAAGAACGGAAATGAGTTTGATATCAAAATGATTGATTATAATCAAGGTAATTATGCTGGTGGCACGGTTTGGAGTGAGGGTGATTCACAGGATAAATTGATCAGATATATAAAAATAATGAAAGAAACTGTTACTGTTTAATAATTACTATAAAAAAATCATCCTTTCCAGGATGATTTTTTATATGTAATAGTTTATTTCAACTTTTCAACAATTTGTTTGAAGACTGCCATTTCTTTGGCTGCGAGAGTGGATAGGATCTTGCGATCGAGCTCGACTTGGTTCTTCTTCAATTTGTCGATTAACTTGCTGTAGCTGAGACCGCAGAGTTTGGCTGCTGCGCTGATGCGAGTTTGCCAAACAGCTCGGAAGTCGCGTTTCTTTTGTTTGCGACCGCGATAAGCGTTTTCACCAGCTTTTTTACTGGCAGTTTGAGCAAAAGAGATCTTGTGGCTTCGTCCCCAGCGAAAACCTTTGACGTGTTTCAGAATACTGTGTCGGCGTTTGTTGTGCATGACGCCGCGTTTGACTCGTGACATATAAAGTTAGTGTGATTTATTAATTAAGCGTGAGGTACAAAGCGAGCAACGTTGCGTTTGAAAGCATTGGTAATTTTACCAGAGCGGCGTTTGGCGCGGGTGGTTTGTCCCGGTTCAGCAGAATTGAAATGATCTTGACCGCAGGTCTTATGAAGAATCTTGCCGGTCTTGGTCACGCGGACGCGTTTGACTGCGGCCTTAATGGTTTTCAATTTTCCCATATGGATTATTGTGGTTTATTCATTATGATTATAAATATTTTATTGCCTTGCTTGCTGACATCTTGATCCAAGGCGGTAGGAACTTCGATTTTACTGACAAATTCTTTCAATTGTTCTCGAGCGCGATCAGCATGTTGCATTTCACGACCTCGTAAAATGATTTCTACTCTGACCTTATGGCCATCAGCCAAGAATTCGAGAGTTTTTTTCATGCGAGTTTGCAAATCATGTTCACCAATCTTGGTAGAAAGACGAATGCCTTTGGTTTCCACGCTCTTTTGCTTTTTCTTTTGCTCGCGTAAGAATTTTTCTTGCTTGTATTTATAACTGCCGAAATCAGCGAATTTAACTACTGGTGGTTTGGAATTTGGATTGACTTCGATCAAGTCAAAACCTCGTTCTTCCGCCATTTGTTTGGCGACCACAGTATCCATTTCTCCCATGTAAACATTGTTTTCGTCGATAACACGCACTTGCGGTACGCGAATTTGTTCATTGGAACGAATGTTAACTTCGTCTTTTTTCTTGCGAGCGAATTTGTATGATTTTCTCATTTTCTTTGTTATTACGAATTTACGAATCAATTACGAATGTTTACGAATTATATTTCAAAAATCGTATTGTAATTCGGAACAAATTCGTATATTCGTAATGTTAATAGGTGGCGTGCCATTCGAAGCTCGCGACAATGTAAATGATGCGAACTTGTTATAACAGCCCTTCTTCGCCACCTCCTTCGTTAAAACTACGGAGGTCAAGAAGGCTTCGAAGGGCATTCTTCGCTCTAGCGAGCGAAGAATGGTGGAGATGGCGGGAGTCGAACCCGCGTGCAGCAAGGCATGCCAATCAAGTGTACCAGCTTAGTTGGTTTAATATACTGGCGTCAAGGACCAAACCAACAAAAGCTCGGCACCAGTTTTCCCCGATTTTATTTCAGAATTAAACCGGAGTGAGTCTAATTCCTAACCCTCTGTATTACACCGGTGATGACTTAGAAGGTGTCCGTCGCCGATGGTCGCGTGCTAAATTAAGCTACGACAGAAGCAAAGACTGGGAAGCTAAAAGCCGCCTTAATCTTGCTGACAATGTTTTTGGCAGTTGTCGATTTTCCCTTTGGTTTTAGGAGGCAAAGAGAGCTCCGCTGGCCCAAAAGACAATAATCTTACTGTCGAATCCGGGCATCCCCAAATTGTTAATATTCTAAACCCTGGCGTAAACGCCGGTCCAATTCTCTTTTCTTGATGGTTTCCCGTTTGTCGACTTTCTTTTTACCAATCGCTAAACCGAATTCCAGCTTAATAAGATCGTTTGTAGTATACACCCGGAGCGGGACTAATGTCAAGCCTCCGCTTTGTATTTTTCCGGTTAAATAATTAATTTCTTTCTTGTGGAGCAGGATCTCCCGACTACGCAGGGGGTCATAAGCAATTTTAGGATTGGCCTTGACATAGAACGGAATATTGGCGTTAATCAGAGATAATTGAGGTTTTTCCGCATTTTTTACCGTAATATAGGAGCCATTCAGGTTAATTTGCCCATTTTTCACAGATTTGACCTCGTAGCCTTTCAATATCAAACCAGCCTCGAATTTCTCGAGGATCTCATAATCATACGTGGCTCGTTTGTTTATAATAGCGTGCATTTTGTCATGTAGCATGTAACATGGAGCATGGATCAACTAAACGTGATCAATGATCCCTGCCTGCCGGCAGGCAGGCTTGTTCTATTTTTAATGATTATCTAATCTTACTCTTCAGTATACCTATAATTCTCAGAATTGGCAAAATCAGTCAATTAGTATATAATAATAACATAATTTATGGAAATGCCAAAGTTCCAGACAGGCGATTGGTCCTTGGGATCAATTATTAAGTTTTTTGCCGTGCTACTCAGCTTGGTGTTTATTTATTATGTTCGCGATATTATTTTGATATTATTCGTGGCTTTCATCATTTCCGCCATCCTGCGTCCAGGGGTGGATTTTTTAACTGCCAGAAAAGTACCCAGAACTTTAAGTATTTTATTCTTTTTTGTTTTGGTAATAGCGATTATTGCTATTGTGATGACGATCATTTTACCAGTGGTTTTTCAGCAGGCAGTTGAGTTTATGAAAGATATACCCAGTTATTATGCTTCTTTTAATAAGACCATCGGCCCTTGGTTAACTTCTATTGATAAGTTACCATTTTCTGAAGAAATTCAGGAAGCAGCGAAAACGGTCAACACTTCCAGCCCATCCATTGTGGAACGCTTAACCAGCTTTTTTGGTGGCATTGTATCCTTTGTTTTGATGTTAGTGATTGCGTTTTATTTATTATTGGAAGAAGAATCTATTAAAAGATTTGCCAAGAGCATGATGCCAGAGGAGTCTCGAGAGTTTTGGATTGATTTAATAAAAAAGATTCAATTAAATATTAATGCTTGGTTCAAGGGACAATTGACATTGAGTTTAATAATGGGTATTTTGGTGTATGTTTCTTTGACGGTTTTAGGTGTTAAATATGCTTTGGCGGTCGCGGTATTAATTTTCGTGGGTGAGTTCATTCCTTACCTTGGACCGTTCATTGCCGCCTTCATGGCAGTCGTCTTAGCTCTAGGCGATTCAGCTTTGAAAGGTTTATTTACCGCTCTATTGTTTGTGTTTGTCCAGCAAGCTGAAAGTCATGTGTTAATTCCAGGGGTAATGAAAAAGGCCGTCGGTTTAAATCCTGTAATAACGATTGTTTCATTATTAGTAGGTTATCGGCTGGCTGGCGTAGCTGGTATGGTGTTGGCGATCCCGGTTATCACATCATTAATTGTCTTTGTGCAAGAATATTGGCAATTTCGTAAACGAGAAATTAAACAAAATTAGTTATGTATATTTTGAGATATTTAATTTTATTTTTAAATCCCATATACTTTATCGCCAGTTGGGAAGTGGCTTTGCGCAATCCTGGTTATTGGTGGTTGCCTTGGTTATCTTTGATTATGGTGGGTTTATCAATTTTTGAATTTTCCAAGCGAAGTTTGGGAGAACGATTTCGTGGTCTAGTAGTTTTGCCTATGTTAATGTTGATTTCTTCCATGGGATTGTTGATGTTTTTGGAAAATTTATATTTGACTCGTGCGATTGTTGTTTTAGTAGCTGGTTGGTTGTTCTTGTGCTTGGAACAAATCTTAAACTATTTCTTTTTTAATACTAAATATCAGCCATATGCGATTGAAAATTTGTATTGGTATGGCGGATTGGCAACGATATTCTTATTAAACGCCACGGCTGGTGCGGCGGTGATATTCTTACATCTATCAGTATATTTGGTTGGTTTGGTTTTGGCGTTAATATTTTTTTTAGTTGGTTGGCAATTGTTAATCAGTCAAAAAATTTCTTGGGGCAAAGGTTGGTGGTTCGCTGTCTTGATTCCGATTATTACTTGGCAATTATTTGTGGGTTTAAATTATTTACCTTTGGGTTATTTTGTTATTAGTTTGTTATTAACTTTAGCCGCTTATTTTATGTGGGGTCTCGCTCGGTTGTTTATGTTAGAACGTTGGACCCGGCATGCAGTCAGTCAATATTTAATTATCGGTAGTATAATTTTAATTTTAACTTTAATCACCGCGGCTTGGTATTGAGTCTAGTTAGTAAGTTCATAAGTTTGTCCCAAAGGGACCCCTTCGGGGTCAGTCTGTAGGTTAATATAACACAACTGATAAACTGATAAACTTATAAACTTACACACTTAAAAATATGAAAAAAGACACTTTGCGTTTATCTCTCGGTTTAGTGATTTTGGTTTCCACCTTTTTGGGTTTGTTGTCTGGAATCGTGGGAGAATTATGGATAAATAATTTCTTGGCACCGGATATTCAATTCAAAAATTATCGTGATTTAACTCAACGATTGGATGAATTGGTGGCGGAGAAGAATAAAGTTATCAAAGACATTTTAAATGAGCAAGACAATACTTTTAAAGATGTTTTAATACATGTTTCAGCTACGACAGTAAAATTTTATAATTACAAAACACCTGGGAGCAAATTGTCTAATGTTTATTTGGACAAGGATGTCATTGGCTCTGGATTTGTTTTAACGAGCGACGGTTGGTTAGTGACGGACAAAGAAGTGATTGTCAATCCTAAAGCTGAATATAGCGTGCAGATTGAAGATAAAATTTATCCGGTGAAAGAAATTTTTGCTGATGTGATGACTGATATTGTTTTGGCAAAAATTGACGCGAATAATTTAGCCAGCGCGGATTTGGGAACCAAAGAATCTTTGAGTGTTGGCCAAACTTTAATGGTGACCACAGCTGGTCGCGGGGTGAAAAAAGTCTCTGTGGATAATTTGTCATATTTTGAATTGAACTCTTTAAACGCAGTGGTTCATTCCACGGAAAACTTTGATCAATTCATCCGTCTAAGCGGTGAATTTTCCAATGATTATTTAGGGGCTCCGGTTTTTACTTTGAATGGTCGCGTCGTAGGCATTTTAACTGCGACTGATGGTTCAGTGGTGCCGATTGATTATTTTACCAATGTTATGAAGTCCATTGTGCAAAAGGGGATAGTTGAAAGAAATTTTTTGGGAATAAATTATATTGATTTGTCGCATACCCCAAATTTTCAAGCTTCAGAAACTCACGGCGCTTATGTAATTGGAGACGCCAATCGTTTACCATTAATCGTTGGTAGCCCGGCGGCCGCGGCGGGAATCAAAGCAGGGGATATTATTATGAAAGTGGAAAATGAAGAGATCGATGCGCAAAATAATTTGACACAGATTGTTCAAGAGTATCCGACGAAGGCGACGATTAAACTTCAAGTTAAACGAGGTGATCAGTGGTTAGATGTTTCGGTAACTTTGGGTGAATTATAATTTGTGGTATAATAAAAACATATGGAAAATATTTTTCGCGCCAATTATAAAAAAATTCTTCCGCGTCGAATAGCCAGCGTGGCAGTGATCACTCTAGCGTTTGTCGTGGTCAGCTTGATTCTAACTTTGATTCAACCATTCCGTTATGAATCCCAGGTTAAAGTTTTAGTGATTCAAAAATCAGCGGTCACTTTGGATGCGTATAGTGCCTCAAAGTCAGCGGAACGCATTGGTCGCAACTTGTCGCAGATTGTTTATTCCTCCAGTTTTTTTAATAAGGTATTTAATTCCGGATTTGGAATTGATAAATCTTATTTTGTAGCAGATGAAACCAAACGTCGCGATCAATGGCAAAAGTTGGTGAGTGTGGATGTTCCAAGTAATACGACGATTTTAGATATCAGTGTTTTCCATCCCAAGCGTGAACAAGCCACTATGTTTGCCCAAGCGATTTCTTATGTCTTGGTAGCTGAGTCGGCTGATTATATTGGTATCTCTGATGTTGAATTAAAAGTCGTGGATGGTCCGGTCACTTCCAAATATCCGGTGCGACCAAATATTTTCTTGAATTTAGGTTTGGGCTTTTTAGTCGGAATTTTATTTAGCTTGGCTTATGCGATCATTACTTATACGGAAGAACATTTGATCGAGGAAATTTATCATCCACATGGAGGTTCAAATGTGAAACCAGAAGAAACAATAAAAGAAGTAAAGTCCAAAGAAATAAAAACCGCGGTAATTCACCATGAAAAAGTTATTCCACCTCCAGTCATTAAACCAGTGGCTAGAGTGGAAGAAAAAAAAGTAGAACCAGCAGTGGCTATTCCTCAGATTAATATTAATAAAATGTTATTGGAAGAGGAGGATGAAAAGCCTTATCCACAACCGCCAAAGATTGAATCAAGACCGTCGCATCCTGCTCCATCCCCGGTTGCTCCGACTAAACCAGCTGGTCGGGTTTTCCCCAGTTTCAAAGATGATGATGAAATTATTTCGCCATTTGATAAGTAATATTGCTTAATTTAGATATAAAAAGTTCCGAATGCCGGGACTTTTTGTTTTCCGTGATCATTGATCAATGTGCAATGTTCCTTGATTTTGATTGACAACTTACCCATTTTTTGTTATGGTAATCTATTCGCAGTTCTTTGATAATGTGTCAGACAAGAAAACACCTGCCTGTGCAGGTAAACCCAAGAAGGGGGATAAAGCCATGCCTGAAGACAAGAAAACTAAAGTTCTGCCTGAGCAAAGGATTTTTGATGCGGATTTGGCTGGTTTGCCTGAAAATCATCGACCTAGTTTGGCGGAAATTAGTTGGTTCAAAACACGAGCTGGTTTTTTTGATGTCAAGCATACCCGAGGTGTTCCGATTGCGGTTGCGTCACATTTAAATCCTTTAGTCGACCCTGATTCCCCTGTGCTACTTGATGATCAAGTACATGGCAAGGCGAGTCGACCAAAATCGTTACATGAACTGGTTGGTGGTACACAAGGATCGTTGGATGACGGCGCGGTTGATCTGCCTTTGAATCCTGATGATTTCGTGATTGAAAAGAAAGGTTGGTTGGAGACGTTTTTGACTGACGAGTTGCTGGCTAAGATTCCAGGGTATTTTCTAGAAAGTCTGGCTTCGCAATTGATGTTTGGATGTCGTCAACCTTTGGCAGATGTCGCACATTTGGTGAAGGATTATGAAGCTGCGTTGAATAATCAACATTTGAGAAATCGTAAGGATTCCTCTGATTGGGAAGACGCTGATTTGAATTTTGGTATGTATACTTTGACCGTGCCAGAATTGCAGTTGGGTTTGAAGTGTTGGGGTTATGTGGTTCATAATTATCGAACCAATGTTGCACTTTCCTTGTCGAATCGCTTGAATCAGATCATCGATGAACGGGAGCGGGCTTTCCGCTTGGCTCAGCAAGAAACTGACGCGGAAGATGATCGTCGTCGGCTCGAAAGAGAGATGGCGGAAATTCGTCCGCTACCGGTTGAAGTTGATGCCAATATGCAAGCAGTTAGCCCTTCGGGGTTTGATGTTCAAGACGTGACTCCGACTGCAGTGTTGGATCCGCACGTCGACGAAACTGTTACTCTTGGTGGTAACGATAAAGTGACTGTGGTCATTCCTCATGTTGATGATCAAGCTGGTGTGGTTGTTAATCCGACTAAAAAAGATTTGGATGGTCGTGGATTTGTTTTTGGTTCTCAGTTGTTGGCAGAAGCCCGAGCTGTTCAGTCAGTTCGTGAAGCTCCTGTTTCTGAAGATCACGAACCTCGATATGTTCCTGACGTGGCTGGTCCGACTGGCACCGCAGTCATGGAACGAGTGGTTCAGAAGCCTGCTCCCGCACCTGCGGTGGTGAAAGCTCCTGAGCCGAAGCCTGCTCCCGCACCTGTGGTAGTAGAACCTCCATCTCCGAAGCCTGCTC
>CAZQEI010000017.1:0-31287 GCA_964592195.1 uncultured Gammaproteobacteria bacterium
TTCAAAAAATAAAAACTATCTGGTGAAGATAGGTTTTATTATCGCTGTCGCACTTCGATCCGTGCACCATGCGGTGCAGGCCTGCCTGCGCAGGCAGGACACGTTAACTCACTGTGACAGAGGGCGGGTTTTTATTCATTTTTAGGTTTGTCGAGTTGGAGGGGATCGACTTGGCCGTTGACGCCGGAGATTTTGAAGACGTCTTTGTCAACTTTTTTGAATTCGTTGTAAGCGGAATTGTACATGCCAACGGTGGTGCCTAAGTTATTACCCATTTTGCGCATGTAATCTTCATAGGCTAACAAATGTTTGCCTAACTGTTCGACATTTTTAATAATTTCTTTGGCTTGCTCCTCGATTTGCATAGCTTTCAACCCTTGCATGACCGTTTGTAAGTAAGCCAAGAATGAAGTTGGTGAAACAATAATAACTTTATACTTGGAAGCGGCGCGTTGTAAGAGGTTATCAGTTTCTTCTGTTATTGCTCCAATTTTATTAACCAATAAATCATAGTAAATAGCTTCGTGCGGGATAAACATAAAAGCAAAACCTGTAGTGTTCATTGATGGTTGAATATATTTGGAAGTTTCCTGGATTCTTTGTTTTAAATCATTCACAAAAAGTTTTTCCAGTTTTTCTTTTTCCGCCGGATTTTTTTCTTCCACAATCTTGTTGTAATTTTCAAGCGAGAACTTGGAGTCTACTGGAATGATTTTATCTTTGACAAAAACCACAGCATCAGGAATTAAATCCTTGCCATCTTCACTTTTGCCAAGTTTGTATTGCATTTCATAACTTCCTGGAGGTAAAGTGTTTTTTAACAAAGTCTCTAAATAATATTCTCCCAAGATCCCTCGTTGTTTGGGATTTTTTAAAATGTTTTCCAAGGATTGCAATTGTTCTGCAAAACCAACAACCTGTTTGTTCGTATCATCAAGTTTAGTTAACTTTTCCGTTACGTCCTTGATAATGGAACTGCTTTGACCAAACTGCACTTGCATCTGGCGTTGAGATTCAGTTAACTTGCCATCAATAGTTTCGCGCAAAGCATTCAGTTGATTCTGCAACATGATGAAAGATTGATCATCTTTCTTGGGTTCTTCCTTTGGCCTGGTTAATAAGTAAATAATGACGCCAAAGCCGATTAATAAGACGATAATTAAGAAATACTCCATATAGTTCATTTATTAGTAATGTATCTATTTTAGCAATTAGTAGAGGTAAAGGGAAGAGGCTTATTGATTGACATTATTAACAGTAAGTGTTAATATCTATTGTTCTTTGACAACCAAAAAGAGGAAAAATGCGAATACTGAAATTCATTTCGAGAATGGATGACAATCTTGTGAATTATTTTCAGAGATTTTGCAATTGGTTTACTCGAAAGACTGGTATGGGATATTCGAATATTGTTTTCGGTACATCGTTTCTGTTTATCTATGTGGTGATGATTATTTTTGAAAAAGATTATGACATGTTAAATATGTTTTTAATCTTTAATGGTTGTTACTTGTTATTCTTAGCATTGCAACTAAGCGATGAAGTATTTAAACTAGTACCAATTTGGGTGGTAAAGTTTATGAGAGTCATGGCATGTTTTACTGTTGTTGTTGTAATTCTTCATAATAGAAGTGATCTTAGGATTTTGTTTATTATGGAGACATTTTGTTATGTGTTGGCATTATATTTTTTGTCATGTAAAGGATTGCCTCCATGTAAAGGTGAACTTTGGGAAAAGAAAGATTTGGACGAACCGGTGGGACAAGAATCGAAAGCTTAACTGTAACTCCGTTGAAACACAAAAAGGAGGAGAGCCATGCGAATCCTGAGATTCTTATCGAAAATGGATGATCAACTAGTGAATTATTTCCAGCGGTTTTGTAACTGGTTGACTCGAAAGACTGGCATTGGAGCGGTAAATGTAATTATTCTCGGGTTACTTTATACTGTCGTAATGATTATTTCTTCTATTAGTGGTAATGCTGATCGTGGACAATTTTTTGCACTATTGTTTACACTGGCATTTTGTTTGTATGTATTATTGTATCGTATTGCGTCCGGGTTAGAGGCTTTGTTTGAATTTGCTCCGTTTAAAAAAGCAGCAAAATATATGCGTGGGATAACTTTAATAGTGATGATGATTAGTTATTTCCAAAATTTTGTGACAGTTAAGTGGGATGTTTATGTCGGTGGGTTGTTTATTATTTTGCATCTATACCTTATGACTATAAAACCATTGCCACCATGTAAGGGTGAACTTTGGGAAAAGAAAGAAAGTCGAGAGCCTGTGGCACAGGAATCAAAAGCTTAAATATTTTGAACCGTTAAATGACGGTTCTTTTTAATTAAAAAGAAAAAACGCCGGTTTAGGCGTTTGAGTTTTTACAGTTTGAAATTAATACAGAATGGTAGCTCCTTCCCAGTCGAGGTAGCCGTGACCGTCGTCTTTGTGCACGAGCGACTTGGCCGTACCACCGGCGAACGACTCTTCACAGCGTGCGAAGGTGACGTTCATGCCGTCGATGTCGAAGATGGGTGTGCCCCAAGGTAGGTAGCGACGGAAGAAACAGCGAGAGCCAGCCTGCCTGGTCAGTTCCCAGACTTGATCCACGAACGGATCCATGGAAACACGATTTTCTTCGTTCCAGCGATAAACGTCGTTGTCCTTCAGTTCGTCGTTGACATTTGGCAACCAGAGTTCGCGAATCACGACCATCTTGGCGCCCGCTTCCTTGGCGTTCTGGATATAGGCGCGAATGCCGTCAAGAGTGTAAACGCCCTGCCTGTTCAAGACGAGAGAGCAACGAACAAGCAGCTTCCTATCAGCAGCTTCACGAATCAGATCCTTAGCGGAAAAACGCGCGAAGTTCGCACCCATGAGATTGGCATTGGCCACAGCGTCGAACGAAGCGATGGAAAAGGTGATCATGGTGAGTCCGGCGTCGTTCAGATTAGCCAGCGAGTGCCGACCACCATTACGAAAGCCGAAACCGTTGGTGTGCATGTCGACTGCGAATCCCTTGGAGCGACAGGCACGAGCCAGGTTGCACAGGTAAACAGGATCTTCCTGCAGAGGATCAGCTTTGCCCGTGAGAATGGCAGTCGAGGCATTGCAACGGGTGGCAAAGTCCAGACCAACATTCAAACGATTGAAGTCGAGCAGGCGAACATCGCAACCATTCGTGCTTCCGCCCTCGGTGGTGCGAGAGATGCAGAACCTGCAATTGGCGTTGCACCGCGTACGACTGGAACACATCACGCTGAGTGACTGTGCTTGCAGACGACCGGAGCCGATACCGCTGCGAGCCATGATTTCGAGCATTTTCTTGAGAGCTGCGACTTCACCAGTCAGAGCTTGAACCTGATCGGACAGTGTCTTTCTTGCCATGAGTGCCCCCTTTAGTGGGTGTTGTTTGTTTAAGGACAACCAGCAATTATAGCAGTTACTGTATGATTTGTCAATGTTACACTAATCGTGTATAATCTAGTTGGGAAAGTGGATTCATTGAACATTTCCGCCGAAGGACGGATCCGCCTTTGGCAGAGATCACGAAAAATTTTAATTAATAATAAAGTATGGACAAATATCAAGAATTTAAAAAAATAACAGAGCCGTGGAAATTATTGGTCGCGGCGGATATTGTGGTGTTTGGTTTGAAAAATAAACAACTGCAAGTTTTGTTAGTAAAAAGAAAATTTGAACCTGGTGTCGGTCAGTGGGCGATTCCTGGTGGTTTTGTGCGAGAAGATGAAAGTTTGGAACAAGCGGCTTTGCGTGAGTTAGCGGAAGAAACTGGATTGAAGAAAGGTGTTTACCTTGAGCAATTATATACCTTTGGCGATGTGAATCGTGATCCTCGTATGCGAGTAATTGCTACCACTTACATGGTTCTAATTGATAATGCGCAACAAGTAAAATTAAAAGCCGGTGATGACGCGGCGGAGGCTGAATGGTTTCCTATTACCAAACTACCCGAGTTATCTTTTGGTAAAGCGCACGAAGAAGCGTTGCTATATGCTTGGCAGAGATTGAAATGGAAATTTGAATATACTAACGTGGCTTTTTCCATGTTACCGCCCTTGTTTACTTTAACCGACCTGCAAAAACTTTACGAAGCGGTTTATAATTATCCATTGGATAAAAGAAACTTTCGTAAGAAAATAATGCTTTTGAAATTGGTCGCGTCAGTAGATGAATTTAAAAAAGAGTTTGGTAGACCAGCGCAGTTGTTTCGAGCGGCGGGGAAGGGGTATAAGGTGTTTAATAAGATTGTATAACTACTGATCTACGGATTTCTACTGATACTACGGATAAGACATTACGGATTTATTACTGATTATTTAATGTAATTATTTAGATAAATAAAGTCAGGCGGATAACGCTTGATTTTTTTTGTTTTAAAATAAGCCAATAAATAGCTCTTGACAAGGTGTTAAATATACACTATAATACAGAAGTAAGATCAAACATATGAATAAAGAAGCAAAATTATCGAGTAAGAAAGTGGTCAATAATGAGCCGGAATTAACGGATACGGCTTTTGATTATGCACTAAAACTGGTTAAAAATGAGGAAAAAGATGAAAGAAACTCGGAGGATTGACATTTCTCTTCCAATATGATATAAAGTTTGGTCAGTTCTTTGAAAATAACTACGGAATCTACGGAAAAGATAGTTTGTTTGTCTTCTACGGAAACTACGGAAAACAGCACGATTTGGAGTGGTTCAAGCAAACAACTTGCCCCGTTTCGCGGGGCCAATTCCCACGAGGTGGAGAGGAGAGTCTCATGGCCGTTCAACTGGCACGTTTGCAAAAACGATTGGAAAACGAGGAACTTCGTGTCCTTGATTTGTTGGAACGGAAAATTGATGACGTTGCTATGAATAGATTTGATGGTAAAGTGGTTCGTATGTTTTGGGAAATGCCTCCCTTTGATGTGCCTCTTGATGAGAAAAGAATTGTTTCGTTGTTGGAGCAAAGATATTTGGCCACTGGTTGGACGAAATTGGAGATTAGGAGTGGCGACAAAATTGGTGAACGCTTTTTATTTCTTCACCCCTAACACGGCATGGAGGACACCATGGCCCACAGTCCGAACGATCTGGGGATTCTTACTGGACCAGAAAAGAAGCAGTTGGGATTTTTGGAAGCCTATGTTGATCGTGAATTGATGGAAAAGTTTGAGGGTAAGCCGATTTCAATTCAGTGTAAGCTCCCTGTTCCTGATTGGATGAACATGGCGAGGGTGATGCCTCAGTTGTCGAAGCTTTATGAAGACAAGGGTTGGATGAATGTGCTGGTTTCGCGTGATAGCAGTGGCTATGTGAATATCAGGTTGCGTCCGCCTGAGCAACTGGTTTTCCCTTCGGCTGATTACGATGATCCGGAAGAGTTTCTCATTCGTCGCGCGTTTTTCTTGATCGACCCGATCAACACTTTCCGTGATCGTGACTACGATGGTCAATTGAAGGTCACGGGTGCTGATGCTACGATTCCCGGAATCAATAAGCAGGCACGCAGTCCGATCTACGTTGTTCGTGCTGTTAGCAAGGAAGAGCATCCTGATAATCATGACGACTTCTGTACGAGTCACAATGTTCCGCCTTTCACCGTGGTAAACGGTCGTCGCAAGTGGCCGCCGCACGGGAGGAAGGGGTTCGAGAGTGAATTCCATCCTGATCTGGATCTGACTGTTTACAACAAGATCTTCGTGAAGGGACATCGCAAGTTCCATCATCCCTACAGCGGTTGGGCTGGCGTGGCTGGGCTGAAGGTGGTAGTGAACGATGGTTCTCTGATTCTCGGCATCAATGAAGATCCGAACAGTTTCTTCCGACGAAATCGCGTCACTCACATCGACTTTGCTGGTTGGGCTTTCGACTACTGCGCTGGTCTGAGCGCTCTGCATTCGCAGTTGTTTGATTACCGCACTCGCATCCTCAAGTGGCTGACCGCATCTGTGGCGCCGGAAACGGAAGAGCAGATGATGAAGCTGTGTCAGATCATGGGGGTCGAGGTCGTGGAACGTGAAGAGGATTTGAAGGATTAGTTAATCGAGTAGCCCCGAATCTGGGGCTCTTTTCTTGAGACCACGAATCCACGAATGTCCCACGAATCCACAAATAATGATTTTTTTGATCAATGGTCAATGCTCAATGATCAATGACACCGGAGGTGAAAATGCCACGACTGGTGGTGCTTGGTGGAAGTTTCAATCCACCGGGAATTCATCATCTCAATGCGGTCACTGCGTTAAAAGCGCGGTTTGATCGTGTGCTCGTGATGCCGTGTGGAATGCGAGAGGATAAAGAGAATTTTGTTCACCCTGATCATCGTCGTGCTATGGTGAATCATGCTTTTCTGAGTAGCGGAGCATCAGTTGATAATTTGGATATTTCTAACACCAGTTTCATGCGAACGATTGATATTGATTCATATTTGAAAGGTCGTTGTCCGGATTTTGAAATTTGGCATGCGGTGGGTACTGACTTAGTGGTCGGTGGTCATTGCGGTGAATCTGAAATTCAAAGCAAGTGGTTTCGCGGTGCTGAGTTGTGGGAGAAGTTGAACTTTGCTGTCATGGGTAGACGAGGTTACCCGCTGGACGCCCACGATTTTCCTGTCCATTCTGAGTATGTGGGAATGGTGGAAGGTCTATCCAGCTCTGAGATTCGTCGACGAGTTCGTGCTGGAGAAGATTACTCAGAATTGGTAACGTCGGAAGTGCATAATTACATTCAAAAACATAACTTGTACCAAAGGTAGTAGATTAGTTAGACTTGATATTTTGAAAGCGTTATAATAGTAAAGTGAATTTTACTATTAACCCAAACACATCCACGTGAATAACGTGGTGAGGAGGCACATATGTTTAAACTATCAAAGGATCAAGTGAAGCAAACGGTTGAATTGGCCGCTCGTGGCTATTACAATTATTGTCGTAAAAATGGCATTCATTACGGTGTTGTTGGTGCGTCTGGTGGTTTGGACAGCGCGACGGTTCTTGGTTTGGCTCAAGTGGCTTGCAAGATGGCCGCGGCTGATGGCTATGCGTTGCATACTGTTGGTATTACCATGCCGTGTGAATCCAATCAGCAGTCGTTGACCCTTGGTCGTGAAGCGATTCGCAAGTTCGGCGCTGATGAAATGCATATTGATATGACTATGTTGTTTCAAATCGCGGCTGGAAAATATCCGATTGACGCGTTGATTGACGAAGTCGAACTTGATGGCGATGAACGTCTTCTTTCAGTCCTGAGAGATTTCAAGAAAGCTCAGTTGATCCCCAATATTAATGAGCAAGTTAGAAATATTCTTCTTAAGCATAATGATCAAGCTGGTTTGAAAGCTTTTGATGATTCGGCCAAGATTGCTCAGGGAAATACCAAGGCTCGTTTGCGCATGATGTTTGGTACTTATCATATTGCTCGTATGTTGAAGTCTGGTATTGTGTTGTCGACTGACAATCTTTCCGAGTTCTGGATGGCATTCTGGACGATTTGTGGTGATGTCGGTGACTTCGCCATGATTCAGAAGATGCTCAAGGGCTTGGAACTTTACGACATTGCTGAATATCTTGGCGTGCCTGAGGGTACGTTGAAGGCTCTGCCTGATGACGGTCTTGGCATTGGCAATGGCGACGCTGATCAGATCGGCGCGTTCTATCCTGAAGTTGATACGGTCATGATTTATCTCATTCAGCATGGGTTTGATCCTGATGGTGATCGCGCTCAGTTGGAAAATCTGATGGACGTACCTGGACATGAGGCTGAGGTGGTTCGCAAGATCGCCACTCGTGCCATCAACGGAACCTTCAAGCGGCATGGCACCTATGTTATGACCCGCGCTGAGCTGGGGTTGCCGGAGATTGAGGAGATTGAACTTTAATTGAAATAAACCTAGGTATATACCTGGGTTTTTATATTTCAGATTGACAAAATTAACTCTTTAGCTTATAATAAAGTTTGATATTTGAAATCAACCCACAAACAAGGGGGAAGGAAAAATATGAAAGCCAAACATATTGCTATTGAAATCATGCCCAGAGCGATGTGGATTATTCAGGGAATAGTTCTATTTTTGGCGCATTATATGACCGGTTATCATGTTAAGTTAACAGACAACTTTTTCATTTTGTTGGCGGGAATTATTTTGGTGATATCGGGATTGTTTATGTTAATTGATTCTTTCTACTTTTTGCTGAAGCCCATGTTCACCAAAGAGTTGATGACCAACGGTCCCTACAAGTATGCCAGACATCCAATGTATGTCTCGATTTACTTGCTGTTGAGTGGTGTTGGTCTCATGTTCTTTTCGTCCTTGTGGTTTGTTATTTTATTAGCTTTTGTGCCATTGTGGTATATTGATTGCAAGATTGAAGAAGGGCAAATGATTGATTTGCATGGAGATAAGTATCGGGAATACATGAAAAAAACGGCGATGTATTGGCCGAGAAAAATTTACTAATTGAAAAATGATATACAGAGCGGAAAAGCTCTGTTTTTATTTTGGTTCATTTATCTTATACACTTCGCATGTTATTCCTTTTTGTTTAATGAGCCACTTCGTGGTGAGTCCTTTTGTGACCATGTACCAGTCACTTCGTTCCGGTACATGACACGCCAAAAGGACCAAAAGTCCCGGGGGTTCAAATTCGCTAGTGTATTGATTAGGGTCTTTTTCATTGTTCATGACGCTCAGTTTCACCCCCGGACCCCGGTGAGTATTGATTTAACTCCGCTATGGGAATCTTGAATTATAAGCCAAATTGCGGTATTATTGATTTACAATATTAAAGGTATATTTATGAAATACAATCACAAAAAGATCGAGGCAAAATGGCAGAAAAACTGGGCAAATGAAATGGTTTTCAAGGCTGAAGATAATTCTGAAAAACCAAAGTACTTTGCTTTGGTTGAGTTCCCTTATCCATCAGGCGATGGCTTGCATGTTGGTCATGTTCGCAGTCATACTGCTCTGGATGTGCTTACCAGAAAAAAACGCATGCAAGGTTTTAATGTCTTGTATCCTATGGGTTGGGACGCGTTTGGTTTACCAGCGGAGAATTACGCAATCAAGACTGGTATTCACCCCACTGAAGTGACGCGAACCAATGTGAAACGATTTAAAAAGCAGATTGAATCTTTTGGCACCGGCTTTGATTGGAGTCGCGAAGTAAATACTACTGATCCGGAATATTATCGTTGGACACAATGGATATTTTTAAAATTGTTGGAAAAAGATTTAGCCTATAAAAAGAAAATGGCGATCAATTGGTGTCCGTCGTGCAAGATTGGTTTGGCGAATGAAGAAGTGATAGATGGCGCTTGCGAAAGATGCCACACTCCAACAGAACGACGAGAGATTGAACAATGGATGTTAAAAATAACGGCTTATGCTGATCGATTGATTGAAGATTTGTCTACAGTTGATTACTTGGATAAAATTAAAACTTCACAAATTAATTGGATCGGTCGCAGTCTCGGTGCGGAATTAAGTTTCGCAGTTGAAAACACTGATCAAAAAATAAAAGTGTTCACCACTCGCCCCGACACTTTATTCGGTGCCACATATTTAGTTTTATCTCCAGAACATGAGTTGGTGGAGTCAATTGTTACTGCTGAACAAAAAGATTCAGTCCATACTTATCAGAAAAATGCGCGAGCCAAGAGTGAAATGGAACGAACCGAGTTAAATAAAGAAAAAATCGGTGTGTTTACCGGCGCATATGCCATTAACCCGGTGAATAATGAGAAGCTTCCGATCTGGGTGGCTGACTATGTGTTGTCAACTTATGGAACTGGCGCGATTATGGCGGTACCAGCGCACGATGATCGTGATTTTGCTTTTGCCAATAAATATGAATTGCCAATTATTCAAGTAGTGGCTCCTTACTTTGTTGAAAAGACTGGCAAGGATGCTATTAAACTGGAAAAAGAAACTGTGCGACGTCGTACTGCATATGTGTTTTTAAAACATTGGAACGAAGATAAATATTTATGTTTGAATTGGGAAAAATTCGGTTGGCACTCTGGAATCATTGGCGGATTAGAAGGTGACGAAGCTTATCAAACCGGAGCAGAACGAGAAATTCGCGAAGAAACTGGTTATACCAATTTTAAATTAATCAAAAATATTGGTGGTGAGTTGCACAATCATTTTTACGCTGCCCACAAAGATCAAAATCGTTACGCAGTGGGTCAAGTGATGTTGTTCCAATTGGAAAATGATGAGCAAGGGAAAATTAATCCTGAGGAAGTGAAAAATCACGAAGCAGTTTGGATTCCAGCGAAGGAAATTGAAACCTATATAAACATGCCGAACTTTTTGTATGCTTGGAGAATATTGAATAATAAAGAAAGTGAATGTTACACAGCTGATGGCGTGGCCATTAATTCTGGATTTTTAAATGGATTAGAAACTGTGGAAGCGGTGCAACGCATGAATGTTTGGTTAGAGGAGAATAACGTGGGGAAGGCAACAAAAAATTATCATTTACGCGATTGGGTTTTTTCTCGTCAGCATTATTGGGGTGAACCAATCCCAGTTATTCACTGTGAATCATGTGGCACAGTGCCAGTGCCGGAAAATGAATTACCAATTTTATTACCCAAAGTAGAAAAATATCAACCAACCGAAACTGGCGAGTCTCCGTTAGCAAGTATTGAAAGCTGGGTGAATACCACTTGTCCAAAATGTGGCGGTCCCGGAAAACGCGAAACTGACACCATGCCAAATTGGGCAGGAAGTTCTTGGTATTTCCTCCGTTATTGCGATCCGAAGAATGATAAAGCTTTGGCTTCCATGGAAAATTTGAAATATTGGTTACCAGTAGATTTATATAATGGGGGAATGGAGCACACCACTTTGCATTTGCTGTATTCTCGTTTCTGGAATAAGTTTTTATATGACATTGGAGTTGTGCCTGTGAGTGAACCGTATCAACGACGTGTTTCACATGGTATGATTTTAGCACCAGATGGCGAGAAGATGAGCAAGTCTCGAGGGAATGTGATTAACCCTGATGATATTATCGAAGAATTTGGAGCAGATGTTTTACGTGGTTATGAAATGTTCCTCGGACCGTATGATCAAGCAGTGTCGTGGGATACCAATGGCATTCGTGGAGTGCGACGATTACTGGATCGCTGTTGGGGATTTGAAAAATTTGTAGAACAAGAAGACAAAGCTGTCACTTCACTCTTACATAAAACGATTAAGCAAATCACTGAAAATATTGATGCCATGCGATTCAATACAGCGATGTCAGCGTTGATGATATTTTCAAATTTAATCGAAGAAAAAGGTTGCACCAAAGAATCATTTGAAAAGTTTTTAATTTTGCTATCCACCTTTATGCCACATGTGGCGGAGGAACTGAATGAACAAAAATTGAATAATAAAAAAATGCTGGCGCTTGCCACTTGGCCGAGCTATGATGAATCATTAACTAAAGACGATACCGTAGAAATTGCGGTTCAAGTGAATGGTAAGCTTAGAGCCACAGTAAATGTGTCCGTTGATATTACTGAAGCTGATTTGCGTGAGATTGTTATTAACGAAGAAAAAGTGAAAGTGTATTTGGAAGGCAAGGAAGTGAAACGGTTTATTTATGTTAATGGTAAGTTAGTTAGTTTAGTAGTTTAAAATACAAGGCTACAGATGCTACGGATCTTTTCTACTGATACTACAGATATAATAAGAAGTGCCTAGAAATAGGTGCTTTTTGTTTGATTAATAAATGTAATAATACACTGCTACCCCTGCCTGCCGGCAGGCAGGGATTCTACTGATCTTGCCTACAGATACTACCGATATAATATATTTTTAGAATAAAAAAATGGATATTTATATTAAGAATTAGATAAAATATTGATACTGGGATTGACAAAATAGGTGGAATGTAGTATCTTAATATATTGCATTGCTCGTTAACAAAAAACAATCCCGAGAGGGAAAAGGGGGAATTATGAAGCTTTGGCAACTATTGGCGTTGATTTCAGTGGCGCTACTTTCCGGATATTTCGGTTATAACTATGCGGTTGGTACGCCAGAAGTATTGGGTGAAGGTGTGAACAAAAGTTATAAAATTCTTGCTATTGATTGTGACAATGGAACCTTCATTGGTGTGGCCAAAGGTGAAAAGGTCGCAAAGTATTATGATTATTCCAAATTGAAGCAACTGGATACTTGCAAGTACAAGGATCTGGTGGGGCAAGATGTGAAGATCGGGGATCGAATCAAGATCAAGAAGGGTGAAGTGAGATTTATTCGAGCATCGGAAAAATTGATCAATCCAGGGGGAAAAGGAGGCACTTAATGAGTAAGCAAGGTTGGATAAACCTGTGTCTTATTACAGCCGCTGTTGGAGCATTGGCTTGTATCTTGGGTAATCAAGTCGCACATGACAATGCGATTGGTCGACCAGTACCGCTTAATAATCCAACTGATTTTGGGGTTTCCTTTTCCAATTATGAAGTAGTTATGATTGATTGTGATAGTGAAACATTTGTTGGTTTTGCCAATGGAGAGAAAGTGGCGAAGCTCTATGATTATTCTAAATTGAGGGGAAAAGATATCTGCCATTTTAAGGATTTGAGTGGGCATGATGTGAAAAAGGGTGACAGAGTCGAAATTCGTAATGGTTATTTGAAATTCATTCGTGTGAATGATGAGTTGTTGAACCCAAAGGGTTAAATGAATCAGCGACAAAGTTCGTTGGTCCCGATGAAAGTCGGGATTTTTTTATTTTATAAGTGAGGAAAATATACGTGGCTACCGATGCTACGGATTTTGGCTACCGATACTACCGATTTTGTGATTTTAAATAAAATTGTTTTGAGTTGAATCAAATTATTTTTATTCCTCGTAAAAAGTTAATATTAAATCTGTAGCATCTGTAGAAACTGATTCAATTTTTCCATCCGTAGAATCTGTAGTAGTGTAATCTGGCTCTGTATATTCACCAAAAGAAAAACTGCCCGGGTTCAGGCAGTGTGTGTTGGAGGATGAGGAGCGCGATGAGAATTGAGTGAATGAAGTCGACGTTGTCGACCGGGAAAGATTTGAGACCGCCGGGGCCGAGGTGATAAATTGGTGACTGGGAAATGGAAACTGGATGCTGGAAAAAACGGAAATACAGAAAACGGAATTTATGAATCGTAATGGCTTGGCGGATGAGCTCAATGTTGGCGCTCGATAAAACGAACAATACTTCTGACTGCGACAATCCTATGCTAGTCATGATCGCACCGTGTTGGTTGTTGGACAATATAGTCCAATCGAGAATCAGAGGGGATGAATTATTTATATTGTATGATTTATTTTACATTCTGTAAAGTATGTGGTGTTGACTAGTTTTTTTGACACAGAGAAATATTTAGTATTAGCGTAAAATTTAGCATTGCTTTAAAATTATGTTATAATTAAATGACAATGATAGTCGAACCGTTACTAAATCTGGGTTTGTCGCAAAAGGAGGCTGAGGTTTATTTGTCAGCATTACAGCTTGGCTTCGCGACCGTCCAGCAGATTGCCCAAAAAGCGGAGATCAACCGCACGACCGCGTACACTCATATTCGCAGTTTAATCAGTCGGGGGCTGGTTAACGCGACCACCCACAACGGCCGCGCTTGCTTTGTGGCGGCTAAACCGGATGTTTTAAAGGATTTTTGGGAGCAACAAGAGTTGGAAATCAAACGCCGCAAGGAAGTGCTTGATCAGATCATGCCTGAACTTCAATCTTTGTATAATTTATCCACGGATAGACCGAGTGTAAAATTGTATGAATCAGATAATTTAAATTTATTCCGCGATTACATTATCAACAAAAGAGCGGATGAGCTATTGAATATTTTTAACTATGAAATGTTCAAAGACTTTATTAATCGCGACCATGTTTCTCGTTTGTTGAATTCCACTTTGAGTTTCAAAGTTCTATATATTGCCAAGCAAAAGATTTTAGATAGAAGATTACATCAATTTTTCGAATACAGCCATTTTCATATCCGTTATTTGCCGTATGATAGATTTAATTTTCTATGTGAAATATTAGTTGGTGATAAATCGACATATATTAATCGGCAAACAGAATATTTAGTAATCAGTGACCCAGCGATTTCCGCTACGTTTAAAATTTTGTTTAATTCGTTGTGGGGATTGGCTGAGAAATTCGATTGATTACTAATTACGGATATACCGATTTGTTACAGATATTACTGATGATTACGGATTAAAAATTACTGATTTATTACAGATCATTTAGTGAGGTTTTTATTGTTTAATAATATTGGAATTTGGTGCTTGGTTATTGGTTATTTGATCAATGATCTATGCTCAATGATCAATGAAAAAATATGTTAAAAGAATTACAAGACTTTGGTTTAGGTGAAAAAGAAGCACGCACTTATTTGGCAACTTTGGAACTGGCCAAAGCGACCGTACAACAAATCGCGATCAAGGCGGATATTAATCGCGCCACCACGTATGTTCAACTGGAATCTTTGAAGGCACGCGGGTTGGTATCTCAGGTTACGATTGACAAGAAAACTTTTTTTATCGCAGAAAGACCTGAAAAGGTCGATCAAATTATTGCCAGAGAAAAAGCAGAGGTGTTGTTTAAAGAAAGAGAGTTTTCCAAGATACTGCCAAGCTTGAAAGCTATTTTTAACGCAGGTAAAGATAGACCCGATGTACGATTTTATGAAGGAGAAGAAGCGGTTGTAAGTTATCGCGAGGAAATATTGAGGGAAAGACATGAATTTTTTTACGCGATTGTTCCAATTTTTAAAGATGATCCAGAAATCAATGGAGAAGTAATTGATTCTCTGCTAAAAAAGATCGATGATTATCGCCTGATTCATATTGCAAAAAGAAGAATGGTTGAAATCGATTTAATTGATAAGAAATATAAAAATTTTCGAAATAAATATTTGCCAATCTCAAAATTAGATCTTAATATTGAAATTGCAGTCTTTGGTAATAGAATATTTATAAATAATAGAAAAGGGACGCAGATTGCAGTTGTGATTGAACATCCGGTGATCGCCGCGAGTTTTAAACAGATGTTTGAGTTGTTCTGGGGGCTAGCAGAATAGTTGTTACGGATATACCGATAAATACTGATATTACCGATGTGTTACGGATAAAATTTATATAATTAAAAGCTACAGTTTTTTCTGTAGTTTTTATATACGTAGATACGTAGAAAATTCGTTATTAGTAGAAACAAAAAGGCCACTGGTCGTAGCCGAATGGTCTTTGAATCTCGAGGTTTCGAGATGCTGTTTTCGTTGTTGTTTGGGGATGCTGTCCCTGAGCTAGAACTGGAAGAACCGGATGGAGGATCGCGTCGACGGAGTCGGAGTCGGGTCGATCGAGTTCACGGTTTGAAGCTTGATGTCCTGACCTAGTACTGAGTGGTTTCTCATCCCACCGCCACCAAAACCCATTACCTTGATCTCATGATGACCACGAGTAGTATTTGTAGTATGTAATCTCCTTGCGCTGTGAGTGGTTTTCATGGTCGAACTCCTTCATTGGCCTACTGAGGCCGGATAGGGGGTGAAAGGACACCAACCTGGAAAGCAACTGGCTCCCAGGGTGGACTAGCCATTATAGCAGAGATTATGAATTATGTCAAGAGAATATGACAAATAAGCCAAAAAACAGGTGTTTTTACGCACTAATAACGGTGTATAATTATCTAGAATTAGATAAAAATGGCAAATAACTAGTATAAGTGTTAATAGCTATTGACAAATCATTTTATGTTTGCTATAATGTTTAGTTAGTAAATGAGAAATACAAATTGAATAGATTGTTGAGAATTGGTGGACGATGCTTGTTTCACCAATTTTCTTTACCAAAAACTTGCGCCAACCAGGGGAGGAGAGCATGAAGAGGCACAAGAAGCGTGAGGTCGTGAAGGTCACGATCGACAAGGGTGATCAGGCTCGCCGTCTGTCGGCGGTGATGGTCGGGAGGATACCGCTCCATCGCATCCAAAGCCTGAACAAGCCGTACAATCGCCAGAAGGCCAAGCAGGCCAGGGAGGATTGAAATGTGGAGAAAGAAAAAAGACAGGAGAAAACTCCTGTCTTTCTGTTTTAAAACTTGTTTACTTTATGAGATTGCCACGTCCCGATAAATCGGTCCTCGCAAAAGAGGTGTTGACTTTATTGCCTTTCAACTATAATCTATAATCTTAAATCTATTCAATAACTATCCCTTTACCGATGCCTTGTTTATCTAATTCAAGGTTGGTAGTCAATATTCCTAAAGTATCTGAAATGTCATCATCCGCTACAGTATCGTGTCCGGAAAGATATATGGGGTTAGTTAGCTTTAACAAGTTTCCAACATCACCGGAAGTGGGAGTTAACTTAACGCGAAAAGTTAAATTTGTGGTTGGTGCATTGGCTGGTAGACGATTGATTGACCAGAGCAAGGTTTTGGTTTCCGCGCTGAATGTCACTTCACCCACTGAAGTTTTGAAGTTGGCTAGCCAGGCGACTCGGTCGCCGAGTGAAGTGGTGACTTTTATATTTTCTACCTCGTGAATTTTATTGTTTAAATCAAAACTAACCACATATTCAGTGTCTTGAGTAGCTTTAGGTGGTAGAGGTCCAGTGCCGATTGGAGTTCCGTCTGTAAAGTAATACATAGCCTTGGCCGTCAGATTTAAATCAGATTTTATTTTGACAACAATTTTATTTCCGTTAATGATAGTTTGATCGGCCAATTGCAATTGCGGAGATATTTCAATAGTCACGGCATTGAGGTCAGTCAAAGCTAAATTTGTTAAAGCTGTGGAAGATTTAATTGGCAAGGTAATATTTAAGGAGCCTTTTGAATTGGAAGCAATTTTTTTCAAAGCTTCGATTTTGTCACTACTCCATGTAATGTTTTTACCTTCGTTAGTTTTTCCAATGCGACCAAAGTTTGTATCATTTATTTTTTCCCAGTTAAAAATATCGACTGGTGAAGATTTGAAGTTCAAAATTAAAGTGGCATTTTCAAAAGCGTCTTCACCTTTGTTGTCAAAGACAGTAGAAATATTTAAATCTGTACCTAATCCAGCCTTGAAATCTGTAGTTGATCCGTTAATAATGACATGAGTTGATAATGGCTCCTCCGAAATCTGGATGTAGCTGGTAGTTTCATTTTGCAAAAATTCTTCCCCCGCGCCATTAATTAGATAGACTTGAATTTTGATCGGTTGTTGTCGTTCATCGTCATTGGCAAAAGTAATATCTTGTGGAAATTGAGCAGTGAATTTGAATGAACGGTTATCTTTCGGGTTGAGTTTTTCTGTGAGCCAATTACTAGAATCTTTTTCAAAACTCGGTTCTGGTAAGGTAAATTGCATTTTTTCCAGAGCAACAACTTTGAGTCTTAATTTTTCAACTGGAGACAGTGATTGATTGTTTAAATTGATCTGTACAGCAAATTTTTCCCCTGGGATGACGTTTGATGGAGCTTTGATTTCTGGGGTAATAGGTGCAGATTGCAGGGAAGTGCTGAATTCATCTTTAACATTAAATTCAGAACTGAAATTTTGTGGTACGAAAACTAAAGTGGCGGATATTTTTTGTAACTGTGTAAGTTCACCAAGAAATTGCCCGGTAAACTGCACTTCACCACGTTCACCTGACTCCACTTCGCCTAATTCAAAGGTATGTCCGTTCAAAGTTGGCGCGGCGTTAGTCAAAGTTAAAGTATCTGGTGTTTCAATTATTAATTTGGCATTGTTGATAGCCACGTCTCCCCAGTTCGCATATGAAATTTTGTAAGTGGTATCTTCGCCGGAGACAGCCTGACTGGCGCCGGTGATTTTAATGTCCACTTTTTCTTGAGCAAAAGGATTGTGGCTATTGAAATAAAAAAAGCCAATCACTGTGGCGATGGCTCCGAGAAATAAAAAGGCAGTACTTAAATAAATAAAATGTTGGTGTCGGCGTTGTCTTTCTCTTTCAATAATGTCCGCTATAGCTGTCGACTCCTTGCCGTTCTTGTTGTCTTTTATGTAAACATCTTTTTGATGAGAGAAAATGGATTTCAACGCTTTCAAATAATTGCCGCGAGATTTTATTCGCGTGCTTTTTTGTTTATTTTTAGCGACCATATATGATTATTGCCATTTAAAGATAAGACCATGGAGCTGATCGGTGTTTTGATCAAAATTAAATTGATTGTCTGTGGCCGTCTCGGGATATTCGTGAACTGGAATTAAATTATTGGGCAAAACAATTTGTGAATTAATTTTCGTTTCGTTTACCCCTGATTGTTTCTGATAGAAGATTGAATATAGTTGCGGTTGAGTAGGTTTCAACGCGGCGGAGAAAAGTTTTCGTTCGGGTAATTTTATTTTCAATGGTAATTTATAACTCAAAGTCACTACAGTTTTTTCTCCTGGGTCAGTTTGTGTCCAGTTCCCGAAAACCGTTTTGCCGTTGTTGGTGTAAATAATTGTTTGAGAATCTTTGTCAATTTGTTTGTCCTGTTCTGATTGAGTTAAGGTATCATCAGTCTGTAAATAGTCAGCTGGGACATCGAATAGTTTGGCTGGTGGAGGCAAGAAACCCTCGGCGGAAATTAACTGCGCACCTTCGGGGACAAATATTCGCACAAAGTTAACATTGCGCACTCCGGATAAGGTGTCGCCTTTGACTCCTGTATGTTCGCGTGTGATATTGATAGTGTCAATAATATCGCCATTAGCTTGAATTTCGCTTTTGTGATTGATGGTTTGTTTAATGGACAAATCGGTCTTTCCACCGGCAACATTGGTGTTTACCAAAGCTAAATAATCATATTGCGCATTCTTGGTTTCACCAGCCCAATTGTAATCAACCGCTTTTTGTTGAATATCCTCGTTGTTGAAATACATTTGAATTTCTTTTTCTGCTAAACCTTGTTTGATTTCCTTGATTACGCCTAATAAATCGGTCTGATTTTGATCAAATAATTGTTCTAATAAAACTGGAGTTAAATCAGAAATAAATTGTTTCGGCTTGTTTAACTCTTTATCATATTCTAGCTCTACGGCCTCTTGAGTCTCTGCAATAAAATTATCGCCGTTGATAGTTTTATTATATCCGGACATGGTAATAGGTTTGGTGTGTGTTAGAAGCTTTTCAATTAATGTGGCATTAATGGCAATTACCCCGTCCACACTGCGACCGCTGGCATCTTCGTAAAAAGATTCAATTTGTTTAGCTGAAGTTGGGAAGTCAAAAAACCAATTGGCGTCTTGAAGTTCCCATTTGGCATTGATTAACTGCAGGGGATCAGGGGATTGAACCTGTTTTTTTAAACTACCTTGAAAATCATAGGAACCACCACCGGGGATTTCGATTTTTTCAATGTTGCCGTTTTTAATATCCACCAACGCTAAACTTCCTAGAAAGCCACCAGTGGCGCGAAGTTCGTTGTTGTTTTGGAAAACTACTAAATAACGACGTTTATAATTATGACCGAGAATATCTGTCACGGTGTAAGATAAGTTACTGATTTCGTGCAATGATTTTTCAATTTCAGATATGTTTTGTTGTAATGTTTCAAACTTAGGTTGATAATCTTTGGGTAATACGTTTTTGTCGATTAATTGCAGTTGGGAATTTAATTCCTGAACTTTAGGTAGGAGTTTTTCGTTGATCCCAGTTTGTAAAACTACAATTTTGTCTGTCAAAGGAGCATCTTTCTTTTCAGTGTAAAATTGATTGAAGATCCCCGTTAAATCCGTGCCAAGCTCAGAGGCTAGAATTCCGATTTTAGTTAATCGTTGCGCATCGGTGAAGTAGTCTTTGACAAATGGTGCGACTTGTAAGACTGATCCGGTATATTGATTTAAATTGTCTAATTGTAATTTTGCAGATTCAAAACTTTCTTTGGCTTGATCAAAATCTTGAGCGGCCTGATCACTAGATTGGCCGACTAAGGCTTGACCACCGGAAGTTAATGCTTCAATCCCGGCTTGAGAAGTCGTGATGATCTGATTTTTTTCTTCGTTCAATTCGTTGTAATAGGTAAAACCTTTAATAGGTAATATCAATACCATGGCCATCAAGGCAAAGGTGATAATAGTCCTTTTCCAGCGAAGGGGTAACAACAAAATTGGTACAGTGGTGAATTGAGCGCGAATTTCGGCTTCGGAAAGTGGTTTCAAAACCGCGGCTAATTCCACCTCCTCAATTACAGCCATGGGTGATTCAGTGAAAGGTTCATTGTTCGTGATGATTGGCGCATGATGAAAAGGGGAGCGTATTTTTTCGCTTAAATTTTCAAATCTATGATTAGCGCGTTGGCGATCAATTTCTTTGGTTTGTTTTTCCTCTATCATTTTTTGTAAATTCAAAACAAACGGAGAGGGTTCGTGTTCTGATTGTGATTTAATTGAAAGAGATTTTCCTGGTTTTGTTTGAACGGGGAAACTATTTTGCGGTAATATTCTTTCCAACTCTTGAATCAAGGCTTGGCGTTCTGCCTCGGCTTGATGATGCTTCTTGTGATCGTGCAACAAAGCGTGAATTTCATGCTCGGCCAAACCGAAAACAATCGATCGATCATCGTTGAAGTTGTGAGTGTTTTTTTTGTTTTGATTTATGGACATTTTTTTGTTACGGATCTACGGATGTGTTACAGATATTACTGATTATTACAGATGATATAATTATTTAAGAAAGTTTTTCTTTTTATCTTGGGCTTTTTTATAATCCGCCTCTGGCGGAAGCCCGAGTCAGGCTCTTTAGCTAACTCAACGAAGTTGAGGAGAATATTGGTTCCTTGAGATTATCTTTCACCCTCCCTTTAGGGAGGGAGTAAAGACTTTTCTCCCCGCCTTCCGCCAAAGGCGGATTATGAAGAAGGCGTGGTGAAATAGTAATATCTAAATATTATTTTTATTACCAATTACTGCTTGATAAACCGCCAATGTTTGCTCGGCACATTTATTCCAGGAAAACCGATTAACATTTTCAAAGCCACGTTCACGCATTAACTTTTGTTGATTCTCATTAGTTAAAATCATGAACAGTTGACTGGTTAACATAGCTTCATCATGCGGGTCGAAGAACAAGGCTGAGTTGTTAAGAACTTCTGGTAAGCTTGATGTGTCGCTGGCCACAACTGGACAACCGCATTTTTGCGCTTCAATGGCGATCAAGCCAAAACCTTCGATGAATGATGGAATGACAAAGGCTGAGGCTGAATTGTATAAAGAGGGTAAGTCGCTATTTTCAATGAAACCAGGAGTAACAATATCGGATTTAAAGGGAGATTTTTCAATTCGTTGCCTGATGTTGGGGTAGTGCGGATCTTCTTGTCCAGCGAGGACTAATTGATGAGGTAGGCGATACTGTTCTTTTAATCTTTCAAAGGCGCCAATTAACGTTTCTAAATTTTTATGATTGCGCCAGGCACCTACATAAAATATAAACGGAGAAGAAATTTTATACTTCTCATTTATCGCATTTATTATATCATTTTTTTCAAGAACACGGAACTTTTCATCCACACCCAAATAGGTGACGGAAATTTTATTTTCTGGAACTTGAAATTTTTCTATTAAACCATTTTTTGTGCTGTTCGAAACGGTTAGAATATGTTTAGCTTTGGTAATAGTATTGGTGAAAACTTTGCGGTGCGCCCACTTGCGAAACGATGATTTCATTTTGTGACCGTCGAAGTAGAATGGTGTTAAATCATGTATGGTGCAAACTGATGGTTTGTTGAATAAGATTGGAGAGTTGAAATGAGGAAAATGGATTAAATCAAATTTTTCTTTGGCGAGAATTAACGGTAATTGAATTTGTTCCGCATAACTGTACCAATAGGGTGGGGCTAAAACCTTTTTAACACGGTTGTTCGGTGGCGTGAAATTGGAATATTCCGGTTCGCGCATGAATAAAATATATTGATTTTCGTTGTCAATTTGAAATAAATGGTTGGTTAATTGTTCGATGTATTGGCCAATGCCGGTTGTTTGACTCGGGCCGTACATCCTGGCGTCGATGGCGATGCGCATAGCGAGGAGAGAATGAAGAGTATAAAAGAGAATAAAGAGAATGAAGAGAATAGGAGAGATGAGAGAGACAAGGGAGACAAGAGAGATGAGTGTTGGAAGTTTATGATAAAATTTTAGCATAAAAAACGATTGTAATCCAGTTAAGTCTGTTGATGACAATATTTATAAAATAGGCTAAAATAGAGATATAAATAATTTACAGTTGGTCAATGTTCATTGATCAATGTTCAATGAATAATATGGGTTTCGAATCAATAAAACTAACTCCACCCAGTCGCAAAAAACGCCTCGGAATCGCTGGTGCCATTATTATTGGCGGGTTAATGGCAGGGTGTGATGATAAGGGCAAAGTTCCAACCAGTTATCGGGCTAGATCAGTAGCCGCGGAAGCTATTGATAATGATGTTCCGGAAAAAAGCAGCACTGAGGTAATTAAATCACTAGAAAAGAAAGTTGATGAAAAAGGGGAACGTTCGCTAGCCTCCATTGAAAAACGCTTTGGACACGACAATCGATTGTGGAAAGAATTGAATAAAATGGTGACAACCTATTTGGGCTATATTAAAAATGAAAAATCTCGAGAAAAGACCGCGAAAACTTTTGGTGATTATGCTAGAGAAGCGCAAGAGGCAGTATGGAAAGATGTTTTTGACGGAAATGCCAGAGGTCAGAATAATTATTTTAAAAAAGTAGTTAATAATTTAGAATTAAGACAAGAAATTAGAGACTTGTGTGTGAAATACGCAGAAAAATATGGTATTCCGTTAGAAATATTTTTGGGAGTCATTGCGACTGAAAGTCATTTTAATCAAGAAGTCAAAAATCCCATTGCTTTTGGTTTGGGGCAGGTAACTCCAGAAGTTGCTGTTGATTCTGGAGTAGTGAATGAAAGTGAACTTTTTGATATTAAATATGTGATAGATAGTGTTTTGAACAAAAAAACAAACAAGTTTGAAAAACAGAAACGAAAAGTGAGAGTTAATAGTCAATCAAAACGTGATGCGTTAGTCGAGAGATTGAAAGCAGAAAAAGATTTTAATTTAGAAGTTTCGGCTGCCAGTTTAAAATTTTTGTATAAAGAATACGGAGATTGGGGATTAGCATTGGTAGCGTATAACGGGGGGCAAAACGGTTTAGAGAGAAAATTTTACGAAATATATAAAAAACGCTTACAGGCTGATTATCAAGCGCGCAAGAAAAGGGGAGAGATTGTGAAACCACCGGTTTTCAACTTTGCTATGTGGCAGAAGCATCGTGATGATTTAGTTCGTCAAAATAGATTTACTTTAGCTACAATTTTGAATGAGGAAACGCCTGAGTTTGCTACCCATGAATACCCTTTTCGAGTCTTGGCTATGGCTGGGCCAGCTCAGGAAGTATTATTAACTGACAATGAATCCCCAAAAATGACTAGATTGCAGGTTCAGGATGTGGTTCCATCTATATAATTGTAAACATTGAAAATTGCGGTGAAAAACCGCAGTTTTTTATTTAAAATTAGGCAAAAATAAGCCAATAACCTTGACAAATTCGCAATAATTTGCTAAGGTTAGTTTAGCTATTTGACAACAAAACGTGCTAAATTAACCATAAAAACAGCGCTTTGGCGCCAACAAGGGGGAAAGAAATGGGAGAGTCAGTCTTGAACTTGAAAGTGGTAAAAAAACAATCAAGTCTAAGCAAACTACATGCGGCTTTGTTAACGCATTTTGGTGATCAATCGTTCACTCGGTTGGAAATTCCTGGCACTCTTATTTCTGATTTGGGTTTAACTGAATTGTCAGTTCGTCGTGGGCTTCGTTACTTGAGAACTTCAAAAGCTATTGAAGTGATTGGAACTCGCGATTTGGGGCCGATTGGCGGATCCCCAGCTAACATTTATAAAGTGGTGAATATTCCTAAAATTGACACCATTGCACTGACGGGTGTTTCTAGGGAACGAGTGTTTAAAATGTATGATTTTCATGTCCGTTATTGTCAATCACTTGAGAAGCAGGTTGGTAGGAATTTGATTACACAGAATGACAGGCATGCAGTGGCTACAACCTTGGGGTTGACTCCTCAAGGTGGCCGATCAAATCATTTTCAATGTTTGGAACTTGGTTTGTTGGTAGCCGAAGGTCAACGAGTCAAAGGATTTATGACTACTTCACGTTTGTCGGATTTATATTTTGAAAAGTATGCGTTGGCTGTCAATGCGGAAGCTCATGCTTCTGTGAATGAACTGAATGAAAAGGAAAACAAATTGATTACACGAGTAGTTGCTTATTGCCAAGCTTTGGAAAAGCATATCGGTAGTGGTTTGACTACTTTGTCAGTTCGCCATTTAGTTCGTGATGAAATGAGTTTGGCAGTTTATTATGAACAGTCATTGTATTCAAAAGCTTTGAATCAAGGTCTGTTGATTACTACTGGACAGCGAAAATGTGGAACTTTTTCACCTGCGAGTTTGTCAGCTCTCTATTTCGCGAACTACGCCTTGCCGGTCGTAAAGTCTGAGCCGGAGGCGGTCGAACCAGAACCACAAGGGGGGACACCAGCCATGCTGGAAACTGCGACTCGTGCAACTACACCGGATGTTCATGGTCTGCCAGGATATCCGAAGTCCATTTCAGAGTTTTGTATCGATGCCTATATTGAATTCGGTGGTCGCGAATTTACGACTCAGGAACGTGATAACTTGGCAAAAAATTGGGGTAAGCTGCCCAGCGTGGCAAGTACTCGTTGTCATCGATGCATTGATCTTGGATTGGTTGAGTCGCGCAGACTTAGCAATCGTCCGATGGATGGATCCATGTACAAGCTGACACAGAAGTATTTTGATCTTATGGGCATTCAAGTGGGTGATCAAGCGGCAGCTCAGGAAGTTTCTTGTGCTCAGGCCATGGAAGTGGCTGAGGTTCAAACTGAGACTCCACTCGAAGTTGCTCCACTCGAAGTTGCTCCACTCGAAGTTGCTCCACTCGAAGTTGTTCCACTCGAAGTTGTTCCACTCGAAGTTGTTCCACTCGAAGTTGTTCATAATGAATTGACTGACAATCCTGCTGTGAAAGAGCTCTGTGATGGGATGGCCAAGTATTTTGATCATGATGAGTTCACTTCGAAGGATATTGCCACTCTGGCTGAGGAATTGAATATTTCATTTGGTGCTATTCTGAATCGTTGCGATCGTGCCAGAGCCCTTGGTCTTATTCTGAATCGTGCGATCAATCCGAAGAATCATCGTTTCGGTGTTCGATACCATCTGACGGATAAGTATTTCGCTTTGGTGAAGACTGAAGTTGTTCTGCCTGCCGGCTCGGCTAGTGAGACGCAAGTCGATGCGGTTGCAGACAAGCCTCCGGTGGAGGCGATTCAGCCGGCTCCGCAAGCGGAAGTTGCTGCACCTTTGTCTCAGATTGAAGGTCCTAAAACGACTTCGACTTCACTGCCTGTTTCAAGTAATGCGATGGCACTGTGCGCTCAGCTTTACAAGAAGTTTGCTAATCGTGAATTTTCCACCTGGGATCGTAACGCGTTGGCTGAAGAGTTGGGAACTGATGCCATATTGATGCGCCAGCGTTGTGTGACTGCGATTGCTCAAGATTTGATTTTTAGTCGTCATCTCGGTCATGGACCGCGTAATGGTGCCATGTATCATCTGACGAAGAAGTATTTTGATCTGGCTGGTATCACCGATGTGACGGAGGCGACCTTGCCTTCTCATGATGATCAAGATCTTGTCGGTGAGCCGGTTAGTTTGGATGAATTCCGAAAACTGCGTACTCGGGAGCGCGCGGATGAGCATGGAGTCACGGCTTCTGTTCGTGAATACTGCGCGTTGCTGGTTACCGCTTTTGGCAAGAAAGAATTCACCAGTGATGAACGTGATCGCGTCATGACCAAGCACTTGAAGTGCCCCATTTCTCTGGTTCGTAGTCGCCATCAGATGGCGATTAAACAGGGGATGGTAATCTCCAAGGTGCCATATGGCAATCGCAACGGCTCAGTCAATCGACTTTCCGATCGCTACTTCGAACTGTTCGGTCAGCCGGTGGTGGTGAAAACGCCGAAGCCGGTTGTGACCCCTTCTTTGTCAAACGGCAAGATGCTGATTCTGACTCCGGCGGAGAAAGAACTGTTCGATTGGTTGCAAGTTTTTGACCTGATTGGACCCAAGCGTGATCGCATTGTCGAGTCGCTCATCTGCGATCGTGGCGGTCGTCGCGAAGGTTTCATCGACAAGATGGAATGGGCGGAAATTTTCACGCAAGTCGGTGAAGGTAATCAGGGGTTGATTTATATCGTTAACAAGCAGAAGCTTTCTTACTGGGCCGGTAACGGACTCCAGGTGGTTGATCCGCAGGCTCAGAAGCAGGAAACCGTTCGCGGTCGGCTCGAGACTTTGCGTAGTCAGCTGGAGGAGTTCAATACTCAGAAGCGGAATTTCCTTGATCGTTTGGGTAGAATGGCTGAGTCCAAGGCTCGTGCCAAGCTTGATTATGATGTAAAGTATCGCGCTTACCAGGATGCGGAAGAGACCTACCGTGGTATCACGGATGAGCGCGCTACTCTCGATTCTCAGTATCAGATGTATATGAGTCTCAATGAACCCAGAGCCGTCTCTCTCGAACGCGAAATTCAGCGTCTCCAGGACGATGCGGCTGAAGTTCAACGGACGACGGCAGTCAATGCCAGGCAGTCCGAGCCTCATGTTCGTGCTTAGTTTTTAAATAAAATCGCCTTCGCTAAATAGCGGAGGTTTTTTAATACACTACGGATGCTACGGATCTGTAAAAAGAGAATAAGAGATAAAGAGTATTCCGCCAGAGGCGGATCAGCCTCCGGCTGAAAAGAGAAAAGGTGGAGACAAGCGATTAGCGTTTAGCGAATAGCGGTTAGCATTTAGATCGTTTATCGTTTCACGTTTTACGAATATCGATTTGTTTCGTGATCTCCGCCAAAGGCGGATCCGCCTCCGGCGGAAATGATCAATGTTCATTGTTCAATGATGCGGTTGGATCTATTGGTTCAAAAGAACTTAGCATTTTATCGAATATCGCATTGAATGCGCATTTGTCCATGGGGCAAACATGACCGATTTTAAAGATAATGTTGAATTGATCTGAGGAGGTAGGGAAGATGGCATCAATTTGATGAATTTCAATGGGTTGTTTTTGGGCTGTGGCAGCATAACGAACGCGTAAACTATCCAGCGGACCAATTTTCGTGGCGGTTTTTGTTTGTGATTCTTGTAAATCTGGCATGAGTTGGCGAGTTTGCTTAACGTCCTCGTCCATGATTTTGGTTAAATCGTTCTCATCTTTGTTCAGTGTGCTTACTGCCACTGTTATTTTTTCAGTCTTAACATCAGTAGCATCTGCTCCTGGAGGTAAATAAATATACGCATTGCCATATTGAATTTCAGTCCAATCATTGGGTCTCAATAAATTGAAAGATTTATGACTGCTCAAAACAAAATCTTGAGTATTAACGGTTTCTTTCTTGGGAAATAAATCTTGCCAAATAAAAATACCAGTGCCGATAATAGCCAATAGAAAAACAGCGACGAGAATAATATAGTTTTTATTTTTGTCTGGTGTAGGACAGTACATGACCGTTTTTTATAGGAATAAGTTTAGTCTTTGATATTTAGCTTTTCAAACGAATCATAGAATGATTGAAAAAGTGTCCATGGGTAATCGGAAGATGATATCCGTCCAGATTTCATTTTTAATCGAATTTCGTTTTGGCGGTCGCGTAGTTTTATGAAGAATTTATTTGTCTCTTCTGAACCAGCGCCATTAATTAATATAATATCAAAAAATTCAGCCGCATCATTTTTTAGATCCTCGGCACCAGAAGATATATTTTGAAGTTGGAGAATTAAATTGGAGAATTGTTTATCTAAATATTTTACTACAGTTGGGTGACTTTCTCCTCTCATTTTTTCATTATGTTTTGTTCTGAGTAGTGCTTGGTTCTCAGTTATCACTTTTTTGATGATTTGCAAACCATTGTTTGATGAGCTAAGGAGTGTCTCTAGCCATTCTGGATTAGGCGTTGCAGGACGCACAATATCTTCTAGTTGCATATCTTTAAATTTTTTAGACCCAGCTAACCATTTTCTCCCAGCTTTGCAATAAGGTTCAATCATGGCAAGACTACCGGTAATTTCAGCCATAGCTGTGATATTGTTTAGGTTTTGTTCAGCCGCGGCTTTTATTGACGCTGCGTCAAATAGATTAATATTATATTTTCTATATAAATTTAAAGCGATTGATTTTACTTCATGACGGCTTCGTTCAATAATGGATCCAAACGTTTGGCTGATTTCTTTATGTCTAAAGGGAATAACCTTAAAAACAGTCATTAAATCTTCTTGTGCGAGTAATTGCACGACCTGCTCACCAACTGATTTTTCATTAACACCACTTGGGTGTTCGTATTTATTTATTGGAACAGTCTCTGTCTTTTTGTTTTTCTCCTCTGGAATTGTTGATTTATTTTCTACGCTGGGGATCTCTTTCCATCTGTTTGCTCTACTCATAAATTTTAATTTATTATTAATAACGGTAGACTGGTTAAAACCCTGTGGTCTCTATCTGCAGGTGATTTACGGAACGTATTGCTCAGAGATGCGCAATAAGTTATTTGTTCTAAAGTAAAAGTTGAAAGGAATGAATTTGAAAATATTATTTTCAGATTTTTGTTGCTCTTGCCACCAAGAATAAAGTTCATCAATGTCTAGTTTTCTCTGTCCATTGTTGGATTTTTCAAAGTCAGAGGTGCGATAAATTGGAGGATCATTGGCAATGTAGATAGTGTTGATTTCTTTATCTGTGTTTTGAATATAAAAACCATTGGGAGTGCAGTCTTCTATTTTACTGCATTGTTTATCTGCGAAGGCCGCTTGTTTAGCTTCGTCGCCTGATAACCACTTCACTTGATCAATGGAAAAAGTGTAGTTGCGTTTGTCATCCTTTTTAATATCAGTAATCAACCCCATGTAATGGGTGTCGTATTGAGCTTTTCCAATTTCTGGCGTGGTATAGTCAATTTTTTTATTTGGGTCTTCAACTACGGGAGTTGGTTGATTGACAATTTCTTGACTGGAAGGATTTGCGTTGTAATTTAAAACACAACCGGTTAAGAATAACGGGAGCAGTAAAGTTAGTAAGTAGATTTTTTTCATACTGTTAAATTAGAATTAAGAGTTAGGGATTAAGGGATTAAGTGTGAGCGATTGGCGGTAAGCGATTAGCCCCTTATACCTATAATCTGAGATCGTTTCACGTATACCGGATCACGCTTCACGATTTATGTTTATCGCATTACGATATTTTAATCGTCCAATTTCGCCATCCTCTCCGTCTGATACTTCTTCGTTGGTGGGTATAACCGATAATCTCCGCGAAAATGGACACCATCAGGTTCCAACAATCCATGCACACTGCTGGTGGCGCCATATCTATCTTGCATATATTTTATGTGAGGTTTTTTCCAGTCGCGATCACCATGAGCGTAGAAGATTAAATCATCAATTTTATAATTTAACGCCGGTTCATCGCCAGTGGCGAAAATGCCTTGATCATGAAATAGCTGATAAACAATGTCCAAAACTTTTTGGGCAGATTCTCTTCCGGGTTGAGGATAAATAACAATTATGGGGGCTTGTTTGTCAGCTTCAGTCATTTCTGATTGTTGTCTGGCTCTCACTTTGAAACTACAGATAGCTTCTCGAAAATCTGGGTTTGTTTTTAATTCTTTTAATAATGATTTGACAATATGAGGGACAAACTCATCTCGAGGTTGTAGGTGCATCTTGTAAACTGAAGTCAATAATTCAAGTGCTTCTTGTTCTTCTGGTGTGGTGACCGCATCAGTATGCAATAAGGTACTGCGAGATTTTTTTAGCTTTCTTAAATATTGCAATTCATTCAGATCCCGATACTTCATGGGTTTAATATCTGGGAAAAAGAAATATCCTGATCGATGCCAAACTTTGGAGTCAAAATGCCCCAGGACTAAATCCAATTCAGCTTTTGTATAAAGATTTTGCAACAATTGCCAGCGTTCTTCCGCCGGGGTTTCAGCGTATTTGTAATCTGGAGTGACAATTACTCTAGGATAAAAAATTGTTTCACTTGGTTTGAATGCCATATTTAGGCGGCTCTGGATCTTCTCCATTTGCCGTCTGGATGATAAGTATTTTTGTATAACCGATTTAAAACCATAGAACAAAGCAAAAATGCATTGTAATGATCATCAACCATTTCAGGTAATTGACGGGCAGGTAATCTTAAAATTTCATCTAATTTCATTTTGACATGATGAAGAGCCAGGCGTTTTTCGTCACTTTCTGGTAAGCTTTTTGCTTTGGTTAAACTTTCTCTGACGTCAGTTACAAAGGTGTTGAAATATTCACCCTCTGGTTGAATATCTGCGATTTGATCTAAACAATATTGATACAAACCATCCGCGTCAAGTTTTTCAAATAATTCATCAATTATGGTGCCCACGACTTCTGTTTTTGTGCCAGTTTTGGGTGGTTCGGCCTTGGGATTCATCCAAGGAAAGATATCACTAATAGCCATAGTTTTGCAGATATTAATTATTTAACAATTATAGCATTTTCAACCAATTAATTCCAAATAATACTGATTTTTGGCTTAATTCTTGGTATTTGACAAATTGTCAATTTTAGACTAATATATACTTTTGTTGCCGCCTCAACCAAAAAAAGGAGGGACTGAGGCATGCCTAAAGCTAGAGAGTTCGGTGAGAATCGTATTTGTCAGCATGAAGGATGTAGGAAGCGGTTGTCCAAGTACAACCCGAACAACGAGTGTTTCTGTCATGCGCCATACAAGTTTTCTGAGCCTGCTAATGGTACTTCGGATTTGCTTTTCAATGGCGTAGTTTCTGTTGATCCCAAGGGTGGCACTCGGATGCCTTCCGATCGCGGTAAAGCTCGGGAGTACCCGAATTTCCGTTCTGTCGGTATGTAGTTAGTTTGTTTTTTCTTTTTCAACTAACAGCTCTAAATTGGGCTGTTTTTTTGTACTACGGATGCTACGGATATGATAAATGAATAATACTGAGCTACTGATACTACGGATTGGAGAGCTGCTACAAATATGGTTATTTTAGATCTGTAGTATCTGTAGTAAAGATTCGTAGAATCGGTAGCCTTATATATTAATAATAGCAAATAAAAAAGCCTGCGTGGTGGCAGGACTTTTGTTTATGATTTTTTCGGTATTTTTTTTCGCAATCACG
>CAZQEI010000018.1:0-2854 GCA_964592195.1 uncultured Gammaproteobacteria bacterium
ATGTGGTTCTTCTCTAGTAATATAATACGGATCAGTAGTCCCCTCGGTAATAGTTACATCATTAGATACTAATAATTCTGGATTAAAAGTAAATTCGCCATCGTTTTCAGTAACGATATCTTCAATAAATCGAGTCACTGTAGTATCGCCACTTTCATCAAACATTTGTTCTACCTCTGCTCCAGAACTAAACCACGACCCTACCAACATAACAGCATAGTGACTATCATGAGTAATATCATCTACGAGGGCTAAATCAAAACTTTCACCGGGATAATGTTCAATCACCGAAGCAATATCTTGACCATCGACTGCTACCTCGAGCATATTACTATCCCCGATATTGAAATCCATGAAAACCAAAGTATCATAATCAACTGCCTCATACGTGAAATTGGATAATGCAGAACGATAGACATAGGCTATCTCTAGCCCACTAGTTATAAAGAATGGATCAGCTGTTCCATCTTTGATTGTTACCCCTTCACCTTCCAATAAATCTGAATCATAAGTATAAACTCCATCAACCACAGTCACTCCGTCATTTTCAAAAAATAATATATTTTCCAGAGGCAGATCTAAACCGGCAGAGATTTCACCTTCTGTTGCAAAAAGTGAGGCTGGCATCATGATCGCCACACGGCTATCTGGCACTTCCGGATCAATCAACAAAACTAAATCAAACCCTTCATCAGGATAATGACTAATAACTGAAGAAATGTTTTGATTATTCTCAGAAATGGTAATTAATGGATCACTAACAGAAAGTAAATCGAGAAATCCAAACGTTGTATACTCTTCTGAATTAAAGATAAAAGTTGACAGCGCCGATCGATATACCACCCGAGAAGAATTTGCGCCTTGTGTCACAAAATCCGTGAGTGTATTGTTATTGGAATTATTTACATAAACAGCACTTGAGGTTTCTGGAGCATCAATAATCGTAGCAACTCCTTCACCAGTTATAGATAAATTATCTTGATTATTCAAAATAATCCCATCATTGTAAGTTCCCGCCGCAATATTCACTGTATCACCGCTTCGTAACCATTGAATAATATCAGTAGAATTGGAATCTAAGGTTTCATAATTAACCACGCCATCATCGTCAATGTAGGCTGTTGATCTTCGGACACCGGAATAGGCACCAATATCTTCATCGCCATTGACATCAAGGTAACTGCTAACAGGAGAAAGACTTAGCGTATCGTCAGCTCTAACAATACCATCCATCCCCAGGATGGTCATAAAAAGCGGGTTGATATTTTCTAAATTATTATCACCCAGGTTATAAATTAAATCATTCACATAAGGGCCTTCAGAAACAAAGGAATCCACTGGCCCATAGACACCATTATAATCAACATTAACAGTCTCCACAGAAGAAACACATTGTTTACTGACCACTACGCCACTTGATAAATCTAGGTCACCACCAAAAATAAGATTGTAATTGATATCTGCAATCATCTCCCCACCGCAAAATTCACCAGAATCATCCTGATAATAGATAGCTCCAAAACCTCCACATGAGTCAGCCAAATCAATCGTATTATGAGAAATAACCGAATATGATATTTCTTCCGCCCAATTCTGACGTCCATTTACATAAATAGCCGTCCAATAATTACAATCGTCCACAATATCATCGTCCATCATTTGAATATAATTACCAGACACTGTATTTATACCACCACCTATGACAATCGTATCCCCGAGACTATCGGTTGGAGGTTCAAAATATGTGATAATATTATTTTCAATAAAGTTAGGATATTGTTCTTCCCCAAAAAAACCGCTCATCAATATCGAGCCGTCATCAAACTCCTGCTCACCATCACTTGAATAATTAATATCAATTATATTATTTGAAATATCACTTCCAACTATCCAACAAGCACTGGAACCAATGAAGGCAACCGTTACAGGCCCAGCCGCAAAATCAACAGGAGCATTTAAGGTGAAATTATTATTTAGAACGTCAGCCATTGAGCAATCATAATTTAACCCGACATCAACAAATTCACAATTTTGAACAGTCGCTCTCTCGGCAAAGTTTCCAAATTTAAAATAATTATCTGGAGAAATACCTTCCACGTTTTGAAAAACAGCCCCATTATCTTCACAGTCAACTGTAATGTCATCAATATCTGCTGGAAACAATACCGGATAAATTTCCAAGGTATCATCATAGGTATCTTTAACAAACACAATATTTCCGCTCTCTGCTACTTCCAGCGCCTCCCCCAAGGTAGAATAATCATAACCAGCGCCAACCGTTATCTCATTCAAACTAAAAACAATATTTAATAATACCGGATATTCACCATCTGAGTATTCCCAAGTGGTATCAAAATCCCAACCAGCATCTGTGAAAGTACTCAAGGTTCGCATCTCTTCATCCGTCACCATAGTCCCGCCATCACTGCTTCCCATATTCGCCGTATTTGAATCCCAAAAACAATTATCCACTGTACCACCATCATTATCACCAATAAAACCACCCCGATTAAAACTGCCAACAATAACTTCACCAATAGAATATGAATTGGTAACTGCGCCGCGATTGATTCCAATAAATCCTCCGAAATTAGACGTAGCAGAAACTGTGCCCGTTGCGTAAGAATTTGAAATTGAAGACTCTATCCCTTGATTTAAACCTACCAGACCACCAGCAGCAGAAAAGCCTGAAACATTAACATCAGAATATGATTCTGAAATGCTATTATTATTAAAACCCACCAAGCCTCCCGTATTCCCTGGAGAATTATTTAGTGAGTACAGGTCACCACTGGCAGATACCAAAGATATAGGGCCTGTGCTCTCACCCGCCACAGCTCCGACATTACTGCTA
>CAZQEI010000018.1:2864-29102 GCA_964592195.1 uncultured Gammaproteobacteria bacterium
ACCGGTAATATCGACATTAGATAAACCTAAGTTGTGAATTGCGCCACCGGTCTTTCCAAATAACCCGACAAAGTTATCATTCTCTCTAAATATAAACAATCCTGAAATAACAAAATTATTTCCATCCAACGCACCGGTAAACGGAGTAACATCATCCCCAATAGGCTCAAAGCCTAAGCCCGAATTATACAGAGCCCCGGATGGATTTTGCGTATCATAAGTGCAATGAATATTTGAATTTAAAATAAAATAACTGGAAAGATTACGATTTATATTTTGCAATTGACTGCAAGTTTCAATCTGATAAGGATCAAGTTCCGTCCCAGTCCCTCCGGCATACAAATCAATAGTAAATGATCTCACGGCGCGAACTAAAACTTCTGAATGTTTGTCAGATGGACCAATCCCTCCGGTAGAAAAATTTCCCACATAGGCCGCATGAGTAGGCAAGGCATCCCACTCAGTGGAGCTACCATAATTACCAGTCGAAAAACCACCAATGGCATCTTTATTCAAATATAACTTTTCTAATTCATCCTTACTTGGCAAGTACCAATCAGAATACCCGTCAAGTTCCAAATCATAAGCCAACCTGGCAGCATAACTCCCTTCACCAAAGGTCGCGACTATCGTGTCAGTATTTGCCGCGCCAGTCCCCAGAGCTGAAGCAATAGCTCCAGTCGCTGTTCTTCCACCATCATCCCAAATCGCCAGACCTTGATCACTGGGAGCAGCAATCAAACCTTTGATCGCATCAGTCTCATAACCAGGATCCCCTTCCTGTAAAATATAAGCAACAATCCCTCCTTCATAGGCATCACCAATGGTTAATGTATCTGCTGCTACAAAATTGAAATAAAAAATCGTCGCCGAAGCAATAATCAGAATAACACCTACTGAAATCAGTAAGATCTTTTTCATATCTATTAACCTATATATTATATCAAAAATCTTACTTATATATTAGGGAAAGTTATCCCCATTCCAGTCATGTATCACGCAACATGGAACATGTAACAAAAACAAAAGACACAAGACCTCTAGTCCGGTGTCTTTTCTATGTTACATCCTATGTGTTATGTGTTCCATGCTCCATGCTACATGCTCCATGACCACTACTTTCTCACCACCAACGCCCCCGCAATCAAATCGTGCAAACCCTGCTTCTTTTCTGTCCACGCAATCATCAAGAAACCAATTCCCAGCGTTAAATTACTAACAAACTTAGCAAAGTGTCTCCCAGTCGCACGACCAAAACCTATTCTTTTGCCTTCTACATCTGTAACTTTAATTCCCAAAGCCATTTTGCCCAAAGTCCCTTGATTCTCAGAAGCCTCCATTAAAGCGTAATATAACCACGTCCCGACTAAGCCAATCAACGTATTTGCCACTGCCGCAACACCAAGATCTAATACCATACTCAAACCTGAGGCAATTAACTGAGTAACAATAGCAATCAAAATCGCGTCAATAATATACGCGGCGACACGCATCCAGAAACCAGCATATTCTTGTTTAACTTCTGGAGTTTCATTTAATACTGGCACTCCGGCCACAGCTGGCGCAACTGCTTCTTTCTTAGTTAAAAAATAAATCCCCAAACCAACACCAACTGGAATCATCACAATGCACAATATTCCCAAAAAACCTAAGACAACATTAACCACGCTTCCAACCGTAGTTCTCAAATCATTTTCGCCTAAATCACCGGTGGGTAATTGACCATCGGGTAAAGAATTGGCTAGATTGTGAACATAATAACTCGTTACTGCATACGCAGTTAAAATCACCATCAATAAAACAATTGGAGCCACGATCAAAATGATCCCAATTACTTTATTTTTTTTCTTCGTGCTCATACTTTTTCTTATATTGAAAAATAATTAATATTATCCCCATGATAAATAAAATTCCACTCATAACTATTGGCCAACGCAGACCGAGCACCACCGGACTATAATCAGTTCTCAAAAATTCCAAACCTATGCGTAAGATTGAATAGCAAATTAAATACATTGAAAAAATAAACCCTGTTGGCAATTTAATTTTATTTCTTATTTTCAATTGCCACAACAAAAATAATCCGCCGAATATAATTAAATTAGCTAAACTCTCATATAAAAAAGTCGGGTGAAAAAAATCAAAATTCTCAAAACCCAAAGGTCGTTTTTCCAAGCTAATTGGGATGCCCCAAGGTAAATCAGTCGGCTTACCAAAAATTTCTTGATTAAAATAGTTTCCCCAACGTCCAATGACCTGCCCAGCCACAAATCCAATGGCCACTAAATCAACTAATGACCACCAATCAATCTTCTTCCACTTTGAATAAATAAAAGTGGCAATTAACCCTCCCAATAAAACACCGTGCACCGCCAGACCGCCTTCCCAAACTTTTAACATATCAATCGGGTGACTGCTATACATTGGCCAAGCATAAATAACATAATAAATTCGCGCCCCAATCACCGCGCCAATCGCAAAGTAAAATGCTAAGTCCCAAACTACCGCGCGTTCCAATTTAATTTTTGGCGCTTGCCACCAAACAATAAACAAGCCCAACAACCCGCCAAGCATCATCAACAAACCATACCAATAAACGTTCAGCCCAAAAAGACTGAACGCTATGGAAGATGGAATAAATGTATGCAAAAGATTGAACATAATACCCAATAACCAAATCCCAATATCCAACAGAAAAATTCTCCTGTTTATTGTTCATTGAAAAAATTTATTCCAAGTACCATTTTACCAATTTACTAATTACCAATTGCAAACTACTTTGCTTTCTTCACCGCTTTCACCGCTTTCTTAACATCCTTTAAACCTTTTTTAACTCCAGAAAAATTTTTCTTAATAACCTTAGCTTGTTCCTTAGCCACTGCTACTTTCTTTTTTACAGTTTTAACTTTGGCTTTGGTTTTACTTTCTACCTCATCAGTAATTACATCCCATCGGGATCGCAAATGTTGAGCCACTAATTCCCAAGCATCTTTGTTTAATTCTTTGTGTTTTTTCAAGTCTGCCACGGCTGACTTTACAATACCATCGTAACTCTTTTTAGTCACCTTTTGTAAACCATCCACTTCAGTAGAAACTCGATGAATCAAATCTTTAGCGATTTTGTTCAATTTTACGCGATTGGTTTTACCGCTTTTTTGGTTGTAAAAAATACCTGCCACTGCCCCGGCCAGGAGTCCTAAACCGGCCAGTTTTAACAATTTTTTTGCCATAGCTTTTTTTGTTTAAATTATGTTAAATTAATTGACCCTATTATAGCATTTTTACCTACCCCTTGCAAAATTCCAAGCTTTCTGCTATACTGATTTTCGTAACTAAATTCAATTATTTTACATTAAATTACTTATAATTCGTGCCGATTCGTAATAGATTCGCACATTCGTAATGTTATGAAGAAAAATACACATCCAGAATATTACAAAGACGCTTTAGTTAAATGCGTTTGCGGTAATGAATTCACCACCGGTTCTACCCAAAAAGAAATCCGCATCGAGCTTTGCTCCATGTGCCATCCTTTTTATACTGGTAAGTTGAAGTTAGTTGACACCGCCCGTCGTGTGGAACGCTTCAATGAAAAATTTGCGAAAAAAGAAACTGCCGGTGCCGGCCGCATTGGTAAAAAAGCCAAGAAAGCCCGCAACGCCGCTCGCAAAGAAAAATAGCTATTCCCAAGACCAGCTCGATGATTGTATTCCCATTCGGCTGGTTTTTTGTTACAATTCCCAATAGAAGTATATCGCTACCAATAACAAATCAGCTACGAATCTACGTATCTATAACTCATAAATTTAAAGCGTATTCCAAATTTCATTATTCGTAGTTTCCTGCCTGCCGGCAAGCAGGCGTAGCAAATTAGTCATTCGTAGATACCAACATTTCATATGAACGAACAAATAAATAAAATCAAAGACCGTTTCGCTTTCATCGAAGCTGAATTGCAAAATCCAGAAGTTTTGAATTCCCCAGGAAAAATCAAACCGCTGGCCAGTGAACGAGCAGAACTATTGGCCACGATGGAATTGATTAATCAATATGAAAATTTAACCAATAACCTGGACCAAGCTAAGCAAGCCTTGACTGAAGAAGATGAAGAAATGAAGTTATTGGCGCAAGAAGAAATAACTAATATTGAACAAGCCATTCCAGAACTCGAACAAAAAATTAAAGCCGCTTTATTACCTCGCGATCCGCGCGACGACCGCGATGTTATCGTGGAAATTCGTGCTGGCGCTGGCGGCGATGAATCAGCTTTGTTCGCCGCCGAACTTTTTCGTGCCTATTCCAAATATGCCGAAACGAAAAAGTGGAAAGTGGCAATTATAGATTCCAATCAAAACGAATTAGGTGGATTTAAGGAAATTACTTTTGAAGTCCTCGGCCACAAAGTTTACGGCGATTTGAAATATGAAAGTGGCGTGCATCGCGTACAACGCGTTCCGGAAACGGAAAAGCAAGGCCGTGTCCACACTTCCACCGTCACCGTAGCAGTATTACCAGAAGCAGAAGAATTTGATGTTAAAATTGAAGCCAAAGATTTGAAAATTGACACTTTCTGCGCCGGCGGTCATGGTGGGCAAAGTGTAAACACGACTAAGTCCGCCGTTCGCATTACCCACTTGCCAACAAACACCGTGGTGCAATGTCAAGATGAAAGATCTCAATTGCAAAACAAAGAAAAAGCCATGAAGGTTTTGCGTACCCGCTTGTTCGAAGTCGAAGAAGAAAGACGGTTTAAAGAACTGGGAGACGCTCGCCGTTCACAAATCGGCACCGGCGATCGCTCAGAAAAAATCCGCACTTACAATTTTCCTCAAGATCGCATTACTGATCACCGTATCAATACCAACTGGAGCAATATACCAAAAATTTTAGCCGGCGATCTAGCTTTGATTTTCGATGCTTTGCAAAAAGCAGATGAGGATGAGAAATTAAAAAATGTTTCAGTATAAAATAAACCCTTCATTCCCCTTATCTCCTTTTCTCTTTATTCTCCACCAGCACCCATGAACATTCAACAAAACTTAATTAATTCAACGAAGGTCATCAAAACTCACAGCCCTTCCGCTCGTCTCGATGCGGAAGTGCTTTTATGTTTTGTTCTCAACAAAAGCAAAGAATATCTCTATACTCACCCCGAATACGAATTAACCATTAAACAACAAACCACATTTACCAAGTTAATCAACAAACGAAAAACCGGCTGGCCCGTGGCGTATTTAACCGGACACAAAGAATTTTACGGACTGGATTTTATTGTTACTCCCAAGGTTCTAATTCCCCGCCCAGAAACCGAAACGCTGGTAACGATGGTGATACAATATTGTAAGGAACAAAAATTTTTGTTCCCTTCCCTCACCATCGCCGACATCGGCACCGGCTCAGGCGCCATTGCCATTGCCCTGGCCAAAAACTTATCCACAGCTAAAATCTACGCCACAGATTACTCCCCTGCCGCGTTAACTATTGCAAAAAAGAACGCTAAACTTAACCAGACAAAAATCACTTTTTTAACTGGTAACCTAATCAAACCAATCTTAAACAAAAAAATTGACCTACTAGTGGCCAATCTACCATATTTACCAACCAAGAAAAATTTTCATCTAGCCCATGAACCGCGACTAGCTTTATATTCCGGCGCAGACGGCTTGAAACATTACCGCTTATTTTTTCAACAATTAACTAAGATGAAGTATTTACCCCTCGCCATTTTCATCGAACACGGCCCCAAACAATTCCCCTCTTTGAAAAAAATTATCCTTTCTCATTTTCCCCACGCTACGATCACAACCAACTCGTGCGGGGTAACTTCTATTCAACTATCAAAATAAAAAATCCTTTTTGGGATTTGGTATTTAGAATTTGGGATTTAAAACCCTATTCGATAAATTTAATTACATCTGCATACTCCGTGCTGATTTTTTTTATCTCTTCTAAATGCTCTTTAATAATTCCAGAAACATCTAACCTCACAGAATATTTAATAGTTGGCGCTGTTGTTAACCATTTCAATTCAGGATAATTCTTTAATATTGCCACGATAGCTTCATAATATTTCGGTGTTTTAAAACAACCAGAATAGTTCGGTGCTTCCAGAACATTGAAAGATTGATCAAATACTTGTTTCTCTAAGGTTTTTACTAAACTCGCACGATTTTCCACTGGTAAAACCACAACAAAACAATTTAATGCGGCTAAATCTTCGTAAGGCGCATTTTTTAATATGGGAAAATCTTGAGTAAAATTATCAATCATTTTTTTTGTTGCCTCTGGTGTTTCCGCCTGAAAATAAGTAGAAAAATATAGACTTTGTTTTTTCAAAGCCGCGGCTTGTTCAATTTTATTTTTCAACTCATCTACCAATGCTTGATTAATTTTTTCCGGCTCTTTATCTTCCAATATTGCGGTTATTTGCGGATCCATACTTTTCATCAATTTATCAACCACAGCCGGATCCACCACTTCCACATTATCATACATAGATAAATCAAACTGTGGCGATTTACTAAAGTCTTTTCCCAAAATATAGTTGTAACCAAAAATTATCAACCCCGAGGCAAACACCACGAAGACAAACATCCAGCTGTATTTTTTTAGAAAGTTTGAAAACATACACCAGTTTGTAAGTTAGTAAGTCTGTCAGTCTATCAGTAATAACCGATTACTACTTACGAACTTATGAACTTACAGACTTATACACTTAGTTAATAACTCACTTTCGGGAAATGATTTGGCACCACGTTGATCCAGCTCAATCCCGCATTAAACTGAATTTCTGCCCCGGTCGCATCATAAAATCTTGTACGCTCTCCAATGGTAGCGCGCTTCCAGTTTCCAGGTATAGCTATTCCGTCAACAAACACCACCGCTTCACCGCTCCCCAGTGTTTGTGTTTCACGCCGACCATAATCATCAATAATTTTTGAATCAGAATACATCACAGCCACATTTTTAGCTTTGACAACCTGTCCGTTTTCATCTGTATTTAACACACCATTCTGATAACGATAATAAACATTTTCAATTTGGTTATATTCCCATTTCACATTATAAATATTACTTTTGTAATCAACCAACACAGATTGACTGGCTGGTCGCTCTTCCAGTTTTTTGTCGGCTTTAAACAACCAACTATCCAAGCTTGTAGCAATGTTTGACCAATGATTTTCAGTAGCGGCTCGTAAAATAAAATCCGTAGATGTATACGCATTATGCGGCATATCACGACGACTATCACGCCAGAAAAAATTACCATTATAAAATTCATTCAAGTCAAAAACTGCCTTGCTCTTTTTCAATAAATTTAAAGCCTCTTCACTTCCACCAACATGCGCGTAAATACCCTTGAATTCACTGGCCCAATTGAGAAAATATGGGCGAGCAGATCGCACGGGTCCAATCTTAACCACTTGGTCATTTAAATCAAAAACCGCCACAAACCGAGTAACTGGAATTTCCGCAATAGTTTCATACACCAAACCAGCCTGATTAATTCCAGACTGTGGTTTGGCTTGCGATTGATTATCAATCATCACAGCAACATACCCTTCTGGTTTATAATTAACAACACACAAACCATCCAACGGTCGTCGTTCATTGCAACTATCTGTTGGCTCTGGTTTTAGAGTATCATTCGTTACTACCGATATTGTCTTGTCTTTTTTAAATTGCACAACAATCACAAAGATTAGCGTAATTAATATTACCAATGAAATAATGGTATATAAAGGATTAAATGGTTGCTTCTTCTGCTTTTTCATAAATAAATAATAGTTTATTAGTAAACATTATATCATATAATATTTTTAATTAATATACATCAAATACGTAGATTTGTAGCAAATTCGTTATTAATAGGAAAAACAAAAACCAGCCGCTTACACGACTGATTTTTTATGAGAAATTTATTTCTTTTCTTCCTTCTTTGATTCTTCCTTCTTATCTTTGCCAGCAACTTCTGGTACCACCGCTTCAGCAGCAACTACTACTGGTTGGGCTTTTTCTTCCTTAACAGCAGAGACTGAGGCAACGGCATCATCCATATTTTCTTGAACTTCCATACCCTTAGGGATGTTCAAATCCTTGACGTGAATGGTGGTTTCGAAATCTTTCAACACGGACATATCCACTTCAATTTCATGCACCAAGTCTTTTGGTAAACATTTGACGCGTAAAGTATTGAAGGTAGTGACTAAAGTACCACCAAAATTCTTAACCGCTTCGGATTCACCCACGAACTTCAAGTTGATCACAGCTTCGATCTTTTGACCAGCTTTGATCTTATAGAAATCGACATGATTGATTTTCAATGTTAATGGATCATAAGCCACATCTTTGACCACGACTTCCAACGGCTTATCTTCACCTTCAATTTGTAAATTGACCACACTGCTTTCGCCAGCAGTCAAATACAATTTTTCGATGCTGTTGCTATCCATTTGAATGTTGATGTTTTCTTTCAATTCTGGTCCATAAATGACGCCTGGAACAATGCTTTGCTTGCGCAAATCAACGTTTTCCTTACCAACAACTTGGCGTTTTTGGACGGTAAAGTTATAACTAGACATAGTGTTTTTTTCTTTAAATTAAAATAAAGTCTGAGTATATAATAGAAAAGATTAAGCATTTTGTCAAGCATAATATCCAGAGTCAATGATATAACTACGGATACTACGGAAATACCAAGTTAAATATCAATATCTACGGATACTACGGAATGAAATCTTCCCTAAATTAAGAACAAAAAAGGCTAGATTCGTAGATTCGTAGCCAATTTGTCATTAGTAGGCAAAATTATAATAACTCTAGAACAGACTTCTTTTTCAACCCTTGATACCATTCCAAGACTTCATCACTGGAAATAGCCTTTTTACGGCTAAACTCCATGACTTCTTCTTGATTTAAGTCAGTAATAAAGCCCAAAGTGCTAATCCCAGATTGGTTAGTAGATACAAATACCACTACTCGACTCTGGCATTTCTGACATTGGATATATAAAAGATGCGAATTGGCTCGTTCAGTTAATAACTGAATTTGCTCAGGCAAATGCCTATGTGAGCAAACCGGACAATTCGAAATGATTTTTAGTTGTTCTTGTCCAAATATTTCCATATATATTCATTATACAAGGTGGGTGGTGATAAGTCAAAGCAAGGAACATTGACCATTGATCATTTCCGCCGAAGGCGGATCCGCCTCTGGCGGAGATCACGAAAAACATCGTACCTCTTGCTTTTTTAATTTATTGCTTTCTTGCTTTGTTAACGTCTTGCGATCACGCTTTCCGCCACGCCAACTAAGAACATGGTAATAAGCACAAAACTTCCGCCATAACTTAAAAACGGCAAGGAAATTCCAGTTACCGGTAACAAACCTATATTCATGCCAATATTAACAAATAAATGAATGAATAATAAGGCAGCGATACCTAACAACGTAAACATACCGAAATCATCACGTGCTTGTTTAGCACCACGAATCAGACGGTAAAATATTACTCCAAATAAAGATAGCACTAACGCCACACCCACAAAACCCAATTCTTCAGCAATTACAGCAAAGATAAAATCTGTCTGACTTTCAGGAATAAACTTCAACTGACTTTGACTACCAAAACCTAAACCTTTGCCAACCCAACCGCCGGAACCAACCGCAATTTTCGCTTGAGTAACATTGTAGCCACTCCCCAAAGGATCAATCTCAGGGTTAATAAAAGTTAAAATACGATTTTTCTGATAGTCTGCCAAAACACCAAACCACAAGACCGTAGCCAACACAACCCCGATTAACAATATGTATAAAATATAGCGCCAACGAACACCGGAAATCACCAATAACAAAGCCCAGATACCGGTTAACACCAAAGCTGAACCAGTGTCAGGTTGCATGAGAATTAGAATAACAAGAATAAACGTGCCAACAAAACTGACTATAATATGTCGCCACTCATGGAATTGATGATATCGATTAGCAAAAAATTTCGCCAAGAAAAAGATTAACGCGATCTTGGCCAGTTCCACTGGCTGGAAATAAAAACCGAACAACGAAAACCAGCCTTTAGTTCCGCGTAATGTTGCTCCGAATAAAACTACAAAAAATAACAAAGCCACTGCTCCCCAGTAAAAATAGCGGCTGTATACGCGATACCCAGAATAGTTCATCAAACTGGCTGCCACCATCACCACCGTTCCCAAACCATAATAAAGCAACTGTTTATTAAAATTAGTAAAATCTACGGGATCATACCCAAGACTGATACTATATAAGATGGACAACCCCACCATAGCCAATAAAAACACTGCCACCAGGAGTACCCAGTCGTAATGGCGAGCTTTGAATTTCAGTTCGTCGAGTAGCATGTGTTTAATAAAAAAAAAGGATTTCTCCTCTATTATTCATTATATTACAAAGATTATCAAGTAAACGATTAACAATTAGGTTATTATATCAATTACAATCAGTAATATCTGTAACATCCGTAATAAATCAGTATATCGGTAACACTATTCCCCAAACCCCTTGAAGCTCTCAGGCTTCAAGATATCCACTTCTGGAACTACTTCCACTTTCGTACCAAAAACCGTTTCCGGAAAAACATTTATATTCAACTCTTTTTTTTCTTGTGAACTAAAAGTTCGAGCAGGAATAGAATTTACATATACCAAAGTTTCACCGCGATACATCAAAACATTAAACTGAGCATCCCAAAAATTATAAGCACTATTATTTGTAGCGTTAAATTTAATTTTGTTTAATGACGGACCACCAGCCGCATTAGCTTCAGAAGTAAACACAGCCTCACTAATGGTCACATTCCAAACTTTATCCCGCAAAAATTCATAGTCCGCTGTTTTTTCCCATTTCACATTATCAACAATCAGAGTTGGATTGGTCAAACTTTGTCCAGAGGCGAACGCTAATTCCATGATCACCTTATTTTGTAAAGGTAAAACAAACGTAGTTTTTGAAGGTGTGGCAACTGAACCATCCTGAAAATGATAAGTTAATTCTTTCAAATACCAAGTCTTGTTTGGATTATTAACAAACGCCACCAAATCAAACTTACCCGGCACATTACCCAAGTATTGAACGCTGTCCATGGTCAATGGTAATGGTGCACTTTTTTCTTGCCAATATTCATATTTAATTCGGTCAGAAGTTAACGCCAAGTTTTGCGCATTGATTTCCGGTTGACTAAAAATATAAAAGTTCAGCAAATTGTAAGCGACCACAATAAACAAAAAAGCATCAAACGCCATCAAGGCCATTATGCCAATTCGTCGCAACAATAATTTATGGGTAACAAACCAATAACCGAATTTTATTTGGTCGCTAGTTAACTTATCTCCAGTTGGGGTGAATTGTGCATTCATATTTTTCATTGATCATTGATCAACGAAATTATATCATTTATTTTTAATTGGGGCAAAGAAATGTTTGCGATGAATTGTATTCTTTTATCACGTTTTGTGATCCTTTCTTATGTTTCACGAACATTTTTAACCGGGCGGGGTTTGGGGCGGAGCTTTCGCCCCGGCGAGTCGCACTCATATGAACAATGAACGCGAGTAACGGAGCCCCAAAACTTTTGGTCCTTTTGGTTACAAAAGGACTCCCCCGGAAGGGCGCTTTTTATCAACAAACCGCCACCCTCCCCCGCCTTAACAAATTTATAATTTTTTGCTATAATACAAATGAAATTATTAACCAGCAACAACTCAACAATCGAGGGAATCGGTTTTGAGATATCTTTATTTTATGGCAAATGACACGAAAAAAAAACAAGCTTATGGCGCTGATCAAATTACCGTACTGGAAGGTTTGGATCCGGTACGTAAGCGTCCAGGCATGTATATCGGCAACACCGCCGGAGAAGGTTTACATCACTTAATTTGGGAAGTAGTTAACAATTCCATCGACGAAGCCATGGCCGGACATTGTACCCATATTGTAGTTAAACTTTTACCTGATGGATATGTTTCCGTGGCTGACAATGGTCGCGGTATTCCAGTAGACGTTCACAAGGTGACCAAAGTTTCCGCCTTGGAAACGGTTTTAACCAAACTCCACGCTGGTGGTAAATTCGGCGAAGGCGGATATAAAGTTTCCGGTGGTTTACATGGCGTCGGTGTTTCTGTAGTTAACGCGTTATCAACTGTAACCATTGCCACTGTCCGCCGTGATGGAAAAATTTATCAACAAGAATATCATTGCGGCACCCCGAAGAAAAAAGTCTCCGTCATTGGCACGGTTCGTAAACCAAGTAAGGTTGATCCATGGAATCCTGAAGAAACTTTTGCCAACGGAACTACAGTAGCCTTCAAAGCAGATGATACAATCTTCACAGTTACAGAATATGAATGGGAAAAAATCTTAAACTATTTACGCCAACAAGCATATTTAACCAAAGGCATTCGCATTTCTGCTTATGACTTACGCGATGACAAACATCCAGTACAATACAGTTTCTTCTTCGAAGGCGGTATCAGTTCTTATGTTAAACATTTGAACAGAAAAGATAAACCGATTCATGACAATATTTTTTACGTAGACAAAACTGTCAACGATATTCAAGTCGAAGTATCTTTAAAATACATTGAAGAATATTTTGAAACAGTAATAGCGTTCACCAACAACATTTTAAATCCTGAAGGTGGTACGCATGTGGCCGGTTTCCGCACTGGTTTAACCAGAACCTTGAATAATTATGCGCGTAAACATAATTTACTAAAAGAAAAAGATGAAAATCTTTCTGGTGATGATGTACGTGAGGGGTTAACAGCCATCATTAGTATTAAATTAACTGATCCTCAATTTGAAGGTCAGACCAAGGCTAAACTTGGAAACGCTGATGTTAAACCAGTGGTTGATCAAGTGTTATCCGAATATTTAGAAATCTTCCTCGAAGAAAATCCTAAGGATGCTGAAGCTTTAATTGGCAAATCATTACTCGCCGCGCAAGCGAGAAAAGCGTCCCGCGCCGCGCGCGAAACTGTTTTACGTAAAGGTGTTTTGGAAAGTTTATCTTTACCAGGTAAATTAGCCGACTGTTCATCACGTGAACCGGAGGAATGCGAACTTTATATCGTAGAGGGTGACTCAGCCGGTGGCTCTGCCAAGCAAGGTCGCAGTCGTGAATTCCAAGCCATTCTCCCCCTTCGTGGTAAAATTATTAACATTGAAAAAGCTCGCATTGATAAAATGTTGGCCAATAACGAAGTTAAATCTTTAATCATCGCCCTGGGCACAAATTTTGGCGAGCAATTTAACATTGAAGGTTTACGTTACAACAAAATTATTATCATGACCGATGCTGATGTGGATGGTGCGCATATCCGAACATTACTTTTAACTTTATTCTTCCGATATTTTAACGAAATGATTACTCAAGGTCATCTCTACATCGCCCAACCGCCATTATTCTCCATTAAAAAAGGTAAAGTTACCAAATGGGTGTATTCAGAAAACGAACTTGATGCTGTATTAGATGAAATGAAAAAATTGAAAGTGGAAGAAGTTAAGAAAACAGTAGAAGAAGAAAATGATGAAAATCCAGGGGAAGTAGAAATGCCGGCTGCAGATGAAGGTTTGGAAACGGTGGAAATAAAAGATGAATCATTAAAAGGAATTAATATTCAACGTTACAAAGGTTTGGGTGAAATGAACCCAGAACAATTGTGGACTACCACCATGGATCCCAAAACTCGGGTATTGAAACGCGTCACGATTGAAGATGCCACGAAGGCAGATGAAGTGTTTGATATTTTAATGGGCTCGGAAGTCGCCCCTCGCAAAAAATTCATTCAAACCCATGCCAAGAGCGTGAAAAATTTGGATGTTTAAAGACAAAATTGCAATCAACTCTTTTACAACAAATTAATGCGCAAGCGTTAATTTGTTTGTATAAAATTAACAAAAATATCTATGACAAACAAAAACAAAACTCTAGCTATTTTTGAAAATGAACCAGTAAGACGAATTTGGTCGGACAAAGAAGAAAAGTGGTATTTCAGTATCGTGGACGTAATTCGGATCTTAACGCAATCCCCCAGACCAAGGAAATACTGGAATGCCTTGAAAACAAAATTAGAGAAGGAAGGTAGTGAGTTGTCCCATAAAGTGGGACAACTGAAAATGCTATCATCAGATGGTAAATACTACGATACCGACGTGACCGACGTCGAGTCATTATTTCGTTTAATTCAGTCTATTCCCTCTCCGAAAGCCGAACCATTTAAAATTTGGTTAGCTAAGATTGGTTATGAACGACTGAAAGAAAATGTTGACCCACAAATTGCCCTGGATCGAGCCAGAAAAAATTGGCGAGCCCTGGGACGATCAAAACAATGGATTGAACAACGCATGCGTGGTCAAGAGATTCGAAACAAATTAACGGATTATTGGGCTGATCACGAAGTAACTGAAGAGGAAGAATATGCCAAATTGACCAATATCATTCACAAAGAATGGAGTGGAGTTACTGTTCAACAACATAAAAATATAAAGCAACTAAAAGATCATAACCTGCGCGATCACATGTCAGACGCGGAATTGATTTTCACGGCTTTAGCAGAATTATCCACTCACAAAGTCGCAGAAAAAGACCAAGCGGTGGGATATCATAAAAATATTAATGCTGCAAAAAAAGGCGGCAAATACGCCGGCAAAGCCAGAAAAGATTTTGAAAAACTCACCGGAAAGCTGGTCATCAACAAAGATAATTTTTTATTACCAAAGAACAAAAAAAGGCTTGACTAAAAATAAATTTATTAAGTACATATTCAAAGCCTTGCAAGAAGTTGATCAAAAAAGCAATGTGCAAAAAATGCACATACTGCTGTAACTCTTTATTCTCTTTATCCTCTTTTATTCTCTTAATTCTCTTCTCAACATGTCAACCGAACTCATCGACGTCGTCGATTCCAACAATCAACTTCTCAACAAAACGGAATTAAAAGACATTGCTCATCGCGATGGACTTTGGCATCGGGTGGTGCATATTTGGATTTACAATGAAAATCAGGAAGTTTTGATCCAACTGCGCGCCGCGCGCAAAGCCATTTATCCCAATGTCTGGGATATTTCTAGCGCCGGGCATGTGTTGGCAGGTGAAGAGCCGATACAAGCCGCACTGCGCGAATTAAAAGAAGAATTAAACATTGAAGTTGCCCCTGATGATCTCCAATTTTGGAAACTGTTGAAAGTGAGGCACCATTTTCAGACATTAAAAGAATACAACATTTCATATGTCTATTTCCTAAAATTCACTGGCGAGATACAACAATTAACCAAACAAGATTATGAATTGCAAGCCATTAAGTTTATTCCCGTCGAGGAACTAATCACCGACTTGACTACTCACTACGATAAATATGTTCCTCATGGTGGCAATTATTGGTTTGAGGTGATGGAATATATTAAAAATAAAATATGATAAATAATTCCGCCAATCGTCCCCGCGTAGGCTTTGGGGTTATTATTGTTAATAAAGAAGGAAAAATATTAATTGGCAAGCGTGTCGGCAGTCACGCACCGTATTATTCCATTCCAGGGGGTAAACTCGAACTAGGTGAAACCTTTGAAGCTGGCGCTATTCGCGAAATCAAAGAGGAAACTAATTTAGACATTGAAAGCCCACAAGTCATTGCCATCACCAACAACCTCGAAACTTTCGAAGCTGAAAATATTCACTTCGTTTCCATTATTCTTTTAGTTAAAATATTTTCTGGTAAATTAACTATCTGCGAACCGGAAAAATGCACTGAATGGCTTTGGTCCGACCCCCATGATTTGCCACTCCCTCACTTTGAAGCCAGCCAAAAAGGCGTAGAATGCTATCTCGAAAAAATCTTCTACAAAAATTAGCTTAAAACATATTTATATCTTTTCACACTCTTTATTCTCCCTAATCTCTTAATTCTCTTTATACTCTTTTCTCTATGACCATCTGGGATAACATTTACAAAAACTTCCAACAAGGCGGCCAAGCTTGGGCCACGCTATCAGAAGACATCATTCCATTGTTCAAAGATTTTCTTGATCAAAACACCTTTGAAACCAAGTATGCTTTTGATATTGGTTGCGGTACGGGAAAATATTTAAAACTGCTACAAGCCGGCGGATTCAAAACTGATGGCATTGATTCCAGCGAAACTGCCGTTCAAATGACCCAAAAAGAATTAACCTCTGATTCCATCATTACTTGCGCTGAAATGTTCAATTTTATTATTCCAAAAAATAAATACGATTTAATATTATCAATTGCTGCAATTCATCATGGCAAGAAAGACCAAGTCAATGCGTTAATCCACCAGATTCACGAAGCCTTAATTGAAAACGGAAAAATATTTATTACTTTGCCTGACATTGGTAACACCAAGAAGTGGATTACTTTTGATAAACACGAAGAAATCGCGCCTGGTACTTTTGTCCCACTCGCCGGGCCAGAACAAGGTTTGCCTCACAGTTTTTATTCAAAAGAAGAAATCGAATCCTTGTTCTCCGAGTTTCATAATGTTCAATTAGATCTAGACGAACGCGGCCGCTGGTTCATCCGTGCTTTCAAATAAAATATCAATTCCAAAATCTTACGTTTTTTTCACAAACAATGTAATACGCACCCTGGGGGTTTGGGGGTGGCAACTGAGCGTGTGAATAGAAAGCACGGACATCAATGAATGTGAGAGCGAATTTGCGACCCCCAAGACTTTTGGTCCTTTTGGTCACAAAAGGACTCCCCCGGAAGGGCAACAAATATCCTTATTAATATCAAAAAAACGAACTCCTCAGTTCGTTTTTTATATCATCTTTATTTTATCTCCCCCCCATATTTAAACTCATTCAAAAACTTTTCGCTCACATTTTTCACTTGCGACCATGACCACTTATTGTCTCTCATGGTTTTCTCGCTAACTATTTTCCATCGTTTATTGTCTTTCAACAAAAAGACTTCTTTCGTCCCCTCACCTCGAATCAAGTCTCCATTTTTAATCAAACTTTCATTCGTCGTCGGTGAATATTTATTTTTCACTTCTTCCCCATCTGAGAAACCATCATGATCAGTATCTGCGTCAGCTAAATTTGTTTTGTATTTTAACTCATCCGCTTTTATTAATCCATCTTTATCACCATCTAAACTTGCAGAAACTTTTGTTACATCTTGCGAAGTGAAGACTGCCACGGCCGGCGCGTTTTTCGTTTCATCATTTGGTAAAAAGTCATGCATCGCCTTCATTATTATCTCATAACTATAACGCAAACTTTCACCGTGCTTAGTCCCTGGATCTTGTGTGATAAACTCCTTAGTTTTCGCATCGTAACTGGACAGGACAATCACGTGATAATCCATGTTCGCTGTTTTGTAATATTTATTTTTCAATTCCCGCGCATGCGCTGGCAGAATTATCGGTCGTTCATTATCCAGTTCAGCCAGCAACTCTTCTAGCTTCGGTGTTTTAACTACCCGCGCTTCCCAATTGGTAAAATTGTTTATTATATTCACAATCTCTTGGGCGTTTTCATCATAGCTCTTGCCGTAATATTTATTTTTAATGCCCAGCACTTTCAAAATTTGTTCTTTGGCGCCAGCCTCGTTCCAATGTTGATTATTGTAATACCCATCAACCATCACAATGGAAGTTTCCTCACAAGCATCAGCATAAGGTTGCGCCCAATGTCCAAACGGCGCCTGAGCGTAAAATGGCATAAAAAATCCCCAAGATAAACATGGGATTGTTATCAGTAAACACGTAATAACAATTAAATATACTTTCTTGTTTGCGTGATAATGTTTTTTGATCTTATGATACATGATTATATTATAACATAGTAATTATAATTATTTATCCACCTAGTCATTGAACATTGAACAATGATCATTGATCATCTGAACTCGAACATTGATCATATTAACCCTTTAATATAGCGAAGACATCGCTGTCTTCGCCCCTATAAAATAATATTAAACAAAAAAGAGCTCGTTTCAAGCTCTTTATTAATTAAATATCACTATCTCTTGCGACAGAACGACGAGGACCATTCCAAGTTTGTTTTGCATCTGTAAACTGGGAGAAAAAATCTTTTCGTTCTTGCTCGTCACATTCCACACACTGACATGGATGATCAGAGTCTCTCATGCTAACATTATAAGGCAAATCAAAACTGATCCCGGCAACTTCATAATCGCAAATGCTATCTTTATAACATTCAATTTCGCCTTTAATAAGCAAAACCAAATCATGAAAAGTTCTTGCCCGAAGCTGCCTTTTCATTTCAATAAAGTATGCTTCCACCGTCATATCGTCATCTTCAACGGGATAAATCCCAAAAACATGGATAAGGTCTTTCATCGATTTCTCCTTTTGGTTGTTTGTTCCCAGTTTTCTTCAATGTCTAATCAAACAACAATAACCACTGCAAAGTTTGCTTATCCACTGTCACTCCCAATGCAGCTAAAATAAAAACCAACACTCCAAATCCAACTGCGCCTAACAAAACCCAAAAAAATGTTTTACACCGCATCAACCTTCTCCATCATCTCTTGCCACTGCTTATTGAATTCTTTTTCAATTCTATCATACCAAACATCATGCAAAGGGTGTAAAGGTTCAGCCTTGAGACCACGAGCGATTTCATAACAACTCAGGTGGAAAGGCAAATCATAGGTAATGCCTGCCATAGAATAATCAAGAATCATGCTATAATTATTCTTCAACTCCGTCACAATCAAGGCAATCAACTCGGGAATGGTAGAAGCGCGAAATTGCTTCTTACTACCAGTAAAATAGCATTCAAACCAATCATGCGAGAAATTCGAATACACATGCAACATTTCTTTCATGGCGTCCTCCCCTGTTTGTTGGTTAATACATCACGATTGTTGAGATGCCGTCAGCATCTGCGCCGTAAACTCTTTCTTTTCTTCCAAGGACAACTCCACACAACAACCAATCTTTGGAGTAATATCAACAGGAGCCCTGTGACCAGGACAATGGTCATAATTGAAACTCAGTTCATATGGTAAGACAAAGGTAATTCCTGATTTTACATAGCGTCTTAGTTTCATGTCATCCAAAATTAATTTTGCCATTCTTTCCAACGACGAAACTCTTACAAGCACCCCCAGATCAATATCACCCCAATAACATTCATAAAGCCACTTCTCTCCATAATATGCTTTATAAACATACAAAAGGTTTTTCATGGCGTCCTCCCCTGTTGTTGTGTTTCGTTGATCAAGAAACAATACGCTCATGTGATGAATCACAATCGCAAGAAATATATTGCCCATGACAATGAGGACACTCTTCTTGGTCACAACCAGGATGATGATAACAGCTGGGACTCACGCCACAATCTCGGCATGGCTTGCCATCTTCATTTTCATACGGAATTGAAGGAAGTTCAATACTCAAATTGTAAAAATACACCACTCTATTCCCAGTACAATCCGTCACTTCATCACTTATTTTTTGATTACAAAACTTGCATTTCGCCATGGTTGCCTCCGTGGTTTGTTTGTTATCACCCCCACAATATCAAGGACATTCATTCTCATTATTTCTCTTTATTCTCATTATCTCTTCATTCTCTTAATTCTCTCCTTATCACTCCTCACCCATCTTAATCTTCCTCGGACAATTCCGATGCGCGCGCAACTTTCTTTTCAACGTTTGATTGTAACGAACTACCGGTTGTCTCCACAAATGTTCAATCAAACGCGGAGGTAAAGATTGATAACCCGCCAAATTATTGACCAGTGTATCTGAGTATTCTTTATGCATACACAAACCATTGATTACTTCTTGAGGTAATGGATCACCTCTAAGATCAACTAAACTACGACCTTCCGAAAGGATAATGAAATGTAAAACTTCACTGGGCGCGTCATGTTGAGTCTTCTGACGAATCTTTTGACTAGCCACTTCCCGACCCTTGGCCGTACTGTCGTGGCCGTGCGCCACTTCTGACAGCTGCCCCAAGTTCAAAGTCATTAGAAAATTTCTCAAAGTGGTTTCACTGGACAATGGATTTTTCAACAATGACTCGCGAACCGCTCGATCACGCAGGAACTCCGGGCGCTGGGACAGAGCCATCAGTCCGGTGGTCGTCATGTGATGCGCGGCAATTAACCTAGCATGTTCAACGGTGGCTTCCGGATTCCTTAAAATCGTTCTAATAATTACTACCGAAGGATCAAAACACAATGTCTTCAACAACTCACCCTGCTCAGTCTGAGCCAAGGTCAAGCGTTCTTCATGGGTTAAAGAATGAAATCTTTCATCATATAAAGCCCGGTAATTGATGCTGGTTGCCATGGTCGCCTCGTTTTTGGTTTACTTGTCAAACAACAATATTAAAATTTATCACAGCCAAGGCCTTTTGTCAACGATAATATCATAGATTAGTTTTAGCTTAAATTAGCCAATTAATATCATTAACAGCCAGATATTGCCATTTTCCGTTAAATGTACTATAATGATAGCAAATTAGGCCTAGGGGCCTTTTTAAAATAGTTAATAATAATATGGCTAAAGAAAATCGTTTAGTAAAGTACTTGCAAGAGTCAAAAGCTGAGATTAAAAAAGTCAGCTGGCCGACCAAAAAAAACACACTCGCATACTCTCTCGGCGTTATTGCCATCACTTTGAGTGTAGCCTTTTTCCTCGGTGGTTTAGATTTCGTGTTTTCTTACTTAGTCTCTTTAGTTGTCGTTAAATAAATAATTCAGGAAACTCTGAAAAACCTTTTCGAGTTTCTTTAAGCTTTGAACATTTATGCCAAAGCAAACATCGCACGGCCGTCGTTGGTACGTGATTCACACCCAATCTGGACATGAAGAAAGCGTGGGTGACAATTTGAAGCATCGTATCGAATCCATGGACATGGAGGAGAAAATTTTTAATATTCTCATTCCGACGGAGAAAAAAATAAAAATTAAAAACGGTAAACGTAAGACTGTTATCGAAAAGATTTTCCCAGGTTATGTTTTCGTGGAAATGATTGTGACTGACGATTCCTGGTATGTAGTTCGCAACACTCCAAATGTCACTGGGTTTATTGGTACTGGCACTGCTCCTACCCCAATTTCAGAATCGGAAATTAAAGAATTGCAAAGAAGAATGGGAACACAAGAAGCCACAGTGTCTATTGAATTAACTGTTGGCACTCCGGTCAAAATCACTGACGGTCCATTCAAGAACTACGAAGGTCGCGTTGACGAAGTTGACGAAGCCCGTGGTAAAGTCAAAGTGGCTGTCACCATGTTCGGACGTGAAACACCAGTTGAGCTCGATCCGTTGCAAGTTAAGAAATTGTAATCCTACGAATAACAAATTGGCTACGAATCTACGAATACGATAATTTATTCTGAATAATTTTCAATAAACAATCAGTAATTATCCGTAAAATCCGTAGCTATCCGTAAATCCGTAATTAAACAAGTTGCTCAGATTTTGAGAGTTAACTAACACTTACCTCCCAGATACCCGAGCGCTTATAAAAATATGGCAAAGAAAATCATGACGCAGATCAAACTCCAGATCGCGGGTGGTGCGGCTAATCCAGCCCCTCCAGTCGGTCCGGCCCTTGGTCAACATGGCGTCAACATCCAAGATTTCTGTTCCAAGTTCAATGAAGCCACCAAAGACAAACGCGGCGACATTGTACCTGTGGTTATCACTGTTTACGAAGATCGCAGTTTCACTTTCATCATGAAGACTCCTCCGGCGTCTGAATTGATCAAGAAAGCGGCTGGTATCAAGAGCGGCGCCAAGAACGCCCTCATGGACAAAGCCGGTCAAATTACTACAGCTCAATTACGCCAAATCGCGGAAGTTAAACTCCCTGATTTGAACACCAAAGATGTCGATCAAGCTATGAAAACCATTGCCGGCACTGCGCGACAAATGGGTGTGAAAGTGGTTGATTAACGAAACAGTCTATAAGTTAGTAAGTTCCTCAGTCCGAATAATCCTAACATACTTACAAACTTATACACTTACGAACTTACAAACTAATAACAGGTGGGAGTTCCTCAAAAGAACGTATCACCACTGCGGATTGAAGAAGCCTCTCGGTTTAATTACATTACCCGAGTCAATCTCCAACCGAAAAAATATGCCTAAACATTCCAAACGCTTTACTGCGTTGCAAGGTCAAGTAGACAAAGACAAAGTTTACACCACTGAAGAAGCGGTGAACTTGGTCAAGACTACCAGCACCACCAAATTTGATTCCTCAGTTGAAGTTCACGTTCGCGTGGGTATTGACCCAAAGAAAGGTGATCAACAAGTTCGTGGTACTATCGTATTACCTCACGGTAACGGTAAAACCACTCGAGTCGCAGTATTCGTCGAAGCTGATCGCATGAAAGAAGCTCAAGACGCTGGCGCTGATCTCGTGGGTGAAGAAGATTTGATTGCGGAAATCAAGAAAACCGGTAAATGTGACTTCGATGTCGCGATTGCCACTCCAGAAACCATGAAGAAACTTTCTTCTTTGGCCAAGATCCTCGGACCTAAAGGTTTGATGCCATCTCCAAAGAACGAAACCATTACCATGAACATCAAAAAAGCTGTAGAAGAATTAAAGAAAGGTAAAATCTCTTTCCGCAATGACGATACTGCCAACGTTCATCAATCAATTGGTAAAGTTTCTTTCTCCAACGAACAATTGACTGCTAACTTCAAAGCTTTTATGGAAGCCATTGAAAAAGCCAAACCAGAATCCTCAAAGGGTGTTTACATCAAAAATGTAGTATTAACTTCCACCATGGGACCTGGCCTCAAAGTCGATTACAAAAAATAATCTCTTCTGAATACAAAAATTGCTCAGCTTCGGCTGAGTAATTTTTTATTATTAAATTTTATCTCACCCCTGTCACACTGAGCTTGCTTGCCCCGCACCCTTGTGGTGCGTGGGTCGAAGTGCGACAGGAAACATTCTCTGCCATGCTTCGTCAGGCTCAGCACGACAGGGGCAAGCCTTTAAAATTGCAAATAAAAAAGTCGGCTTTGTAAGCCGACTATTATTTTTAACTAACCTTCTTCTGCCGATAAAAATAGGTCTTCGTGGATTCACTAATCTTCTGATAATCAGAGAATATCGACAGCCACTTTTCATATGTTTCCTCAGTTACCCACTTAGTACAAATCGCTTCTGGGAGGTAGGAGGCTACCAAAACATCCAAAGCCTCTTTTACTTCGAAGTTCAAAGTCTTCTGAATAGGATCATAAATCGCTTGAATATAGAATTTTTCCGAACGACAACGAGACAATGGCAAACTAAAGGTGTAACAATAACGAGCACTTTCCTTTTTACTGTCGACTGTTGATTGCCACACAGTCATTGCAAAATTGCTCTTCCCCTTTTTCAAACAAGGACTATGAAGCATTCTAAACATCGAAGACTGCACCCCAGCACTGTCAATCAAATATTTCTTAGCCCCGTCGAACAACATCTCCAAATCTACTACATAATCCGCACACGCCACTTCAACTGAATTCCCAAAAGCTTTACTTTCTTCCAACTCTTCAATATCAGTAATCATCGCCTGTTCGGTTTTAAGATCATAATCAATTCGCAGCCAATGGTTTACACGACCATAATCATAATCGAACAGAAGAAACACTCCCCCATCTTCAACAGCTTTTGAACGATACACTTTGAGCAATGTCATGCCTAACCTCCCTCGTTGTTGGTTAATGAACATCTCTTGCAAACATTGGATGGGTCACTTCATACTGCTTCACAGCCGGATTCAAAACAATATCCGCAAATTGCTCCATTTGCTTATTAAGCTTGGCCACTTGAACAAACTGTTCACAAACTGCTTCTTGAAGTTGGACCTCAAATAGCTCTTCAAATCCGCCATCCACTGACAAATACAATTCACGCGTCATATCCTCTGTAAATTCAACATTAATAATCGCGCCAAAATCACCAATTGCTCCATGATAAAATGCCAAGATGATACCATCACTATAATTCTTCAAGTTACTGCCAAACACCACACAAAACTTCTTTTCACGAACTGAATAGTGAACATGAGCATTGACCATGGATGACCTCCCTTGCGCGTTGTTTCTAGTGCTTTTTAGCTTCGCAAATATCCACGATCCTAGTTTTGAGAATCTGAGTCTGAACCAAGTATTGTTTCACCCTTTCAATCAATTCCGCACAAACGTTCAATCGCCATCGATTAGTCATAAAATCAGCCTTAATAAAATTCAAATCGTTTTCATAACGAATATCGAGTTTTCCTGTGATCGCGTCATAAACAACGAAAAGCCCAGACATACACTCACAATCATACCTATCGTGAATAGCAAACCAATTCTGTTCATACTCGCCATCTTTATCTTTGTAACCTTGTTCACCTCTAGTCACATTAGAGCTAAATTGATTACCATTAAGCAAATTACAATGACTGGATTGAGCAGTGTGAGACAAACGGTTAAAATCCTTCAATAAACCTTCGTACAAACTGTGCGCCCTCAAAATATCAGAATACATAGCACTAGCAACATCTTCCGGTAAATTAATAAAGTTCTTAAATTCAAGATTCGAGAAAAAGAATTGCAGACGAACATTAATCACGCGTTGCTCATCAGAATCATAAACTGCGATTAAGAATTGATGGTCACTAGCCTTAAACACCAACCATTGCTCATAGGCATGCCCTCTACGATCAGCCAAAAAGGCTTTCATGTATCCCCCTTTTGTCAGTGGTTAGGTCCCTGCATGTAACGGTGAACTTCTGTCGCCAACCGTTTATAAATCTCATCAGTAAACTTCGGTTGCCAAAACATAATGCTCTTCAATCTTTCAACTTCCATCAATCGTCTTAAACATTCAAATTCTTGCTCAGTAATTTGCACCTCGTCAAGCTCAACAAACTTTACCTTTTGCCTCCAATCAACTTGAAACAAATTGGAATTACTATCGACCAAATACACGTTTGACATGCCATTATTATCATAAGTATTATCTACATAGACAAACAGAAAAGTCTTTTTTACATTATCTAACGAAAACCAACAACCATAACGAGACAACAACTCCTTTGAATTGGGTTTCGAAGATGCTTCTACCCACTTACCAGATTGACCTCTGATCATGGTTGCCTCCCCTCTTTATGTCTAATAAAACCACGAAGCAAACAAACGATTGAATTCATTCGTAAGCTCAGCATTATACACGCCTCTGACACGAGCCACGTTTTCCAAATTGGTAGCAAAGAGCAAACTGATTTCCACACTATGCAAGGTACTACCAATAATTTGCTGCCAGGAATAAATAATTTCACCATGAAGCACACCATCAATCAATTGCAAATGTATCCATTCCATCTTATCGCATCGGATATAGACATGATAAACCGGATTAAATTCATCCTTTTTCTCAGCAAACATCAATCGGTTAATACTGGCGTAATATCTATCGTCTCGCATCATTTACCCCCCGACTTGGTTGTTGTTGATGAACAAAATTCTGCTGGCATATCCGCCGTATGTTCTTTAAACAATTGAACCGCGGCTTCGTTAATAGATTGACTAGCCTTCTTTTCCATTTCAATAGCAATCAACAAATATTTCACCAACGGACTATCCAATTCAACATCTTCACATTTCATAAAATTCTTATGCTTGGCATAACGATCTTTCATGACATCTGCGAGGCTATTGGAAAAAGTCGGACCAACGATACTGCCGTTACCATCCAAGCTCACCCACACATACTTGTATTTCCAATTTTCAATTTCCAGAACCAAATGTTTTTCCAAACCATTTCGATAGAGGCATGCCTTCATGTTGACCTCCTGGTTATTTGGGATTAATCAAAACCGCTTCTTCACCAAACTCGGCGTATAAACACTGTTCATGCATTAATCCACAAAGCTCGGAAAGAAAATCAATCAACTTGTTCAGATTGGAATAGTCATATCTCCCATCAGGCTTCTTAGGACAAATAAACGAAACACGAATACCAAGATTGCAATCAGGATGGACCACTCCATTCTCATCTTGCCAACTGCCTTCATAAAACGCATTCATCAAGGTAAAAGCATGGTAATTTTCCATAAGAAAATCTTGCAATAATTGAGACGGTGATTTACCATCGCGACCAAAATTAATATCCCTCATCTTCGGCATGGGCAGCAGAATAAAAGCCGGGCGACCAATACGTTTGACACGAGAATGAGTCCACATTTTCGACTCCCTT
>CAZQEI010000019.1:0-24426 GCA_964592195.1 uncultured Gammaproteobacteria bacterium
GGTAATGAACGCTCACCGGGGTCCGGGGGTGAAATTGAGCGTCATGAACAACGAACAATAATCCAATCAACACACTAGCGAATTTGAACCCCCGGAACTTTTGGTCCTTTTGGTTACAAAAGGACTCACCACGAAGTGGCTAACTAATAAACATTTACTTTTGGAAATGAAAAAGACCCTTCCTTCGGGGTCTTTATTTTACATTAACTCACTTCCACCTTCTTCGTAAACGGCTCCACCTTTTCACGAATTTCATAACCGAACTTGGCTGTGAGCTTCGCATCTTCCACCTTTATATCGGTGAAGGATATGCTCAGTGCCTTCCACAGTCGCACGATGTGCTCTTCCAGTTCTTCAACAGTTTCAAAACGAGTATCATTCTTCGCATCCATAAACGGGAACAGTTTTCTCATCGTACCGCCGTAATAATTTTCAACCTTCATGTTGAGATTAAGTTCAATCACCGATTTCGGATTGTTTTCAAAACGACTGGCCATCCACGCCATGATATTGCGCATATTCACTTTGAAGGACAAAGAAACGGTAAATCGCTTATTTCCCACATCAATCACCGGCGAACCAAATGACAAATCCCAGGAAGTACGAACATGGTTGCTCTTTTGAATGTTGTTAAACAAATCAATATATTCCTCGCCTTCAAAACAAAACAACTTTACATTCTTCTTCTTATTCACTAGAAACCAAACATACTGAAACTTACCATCTTCCTCAAACGAAAAAGCATGCACTTCATACTTATCCACTAATACCCTGAGGAAAACAAACACTACTGCCACCACAATCATTGCCATCAGCCACCACCCCATAACAGGAACAATAATATATTGAGTCCGAGCAAAACACGTAATAACTGCCACCGCTGAAGCAACCATGATAATAACAATAATCAACAACGGCCATGAACTTTGCCAAAACTTCATCTTCTTGACCAACTTCAGTGCCTGCTCCTGATCCATGCTGTCCTCCCTGTGGTCTGCCAAAGCAGACGGTTTGTTCCTGCTCTTCACGAAGGTCGAACTAACTTGTCAAAGGACTGATTACATTATCACACAATTTAACAATTGTCAATCGTAGACTCCAATTTTACTGCAATTTTAAATAAATACTATATATCAAACCAAAAACATCCCTTTTTATTTTGCGAGGAGTCCCGATTTATCGGGCGACGCGGCAATCTCCTATTATATTTCAGAAAATCCTATTCGTAGATTCGTAGCGGATTCGTCATTCGTAGCAATAAAAAACCACGCTTTTGCGTGGCATTATATTTATTAAACAAACGAACTCTTCACTGGTGTAAATTGCTGATAAAACAAATACTTCTCAATCAACTTACCATGCGCTAATTGCTCTTCACTGGTTAACGAATACAACAATTTCAATCTAAATTTTCCTTCAACAGGAACTATCTGCACAATACCAATTTGCGGTTTTTCTCCATCAATATACTTAACAAATCTGTAACCAGGATTTATCCAGTATGCTATCCAGAAATATGCCGCCACAAAGACCAGGAAACTCGGGAGCCAAATATACATCACCTTCGAGTTGTGCAAAGTGATAAGGTAGATGGTCACAAGAAAAGGTACAATAGCGATGACATACATGAACTTCCCCATTAAAAATGAATGCCATTTCAATCGACGAAAAGTTGTTTTTATTTCATTTCCAGTCCATGTACTTTTCACTGCTTCCATTTTTTCCTCCCCCTTTTATTGGAAATACCTAATCGACTTCTCCACCGAATAACTCCCATCATCGACGCTACCAACAATCAAAATAACATCCTTCAATTCCAAATTCTCAGACAAACCGGAAACACATGGTTCGAGACCTTTACCCACTGCGGCAAAATATCGTTCCATATCATCAATCGAATCAAACTGATTGCGAGTAGCCAATCTCTCTTGATTTCGAGCACCCCATTGTTCCATCTTATCCTTCCACATTGAACGATAATCACCAGCGCCGGCAGTCGCATTCAAATATTCTTGCAAAGCGGATATTTCATGCCCTACACGAATAGCATACTCAAACAAAAATGTGACTTCAAACTTTTTACCATTAACTTCAGCTGATGAATTAGAGCCGGAAGATAACATAATACTCTGCGAATTATGCCAAGGCAAATCTGCTTTGATAATATCGTTACCAAAATGCTTCGCATAAACAGAACTGAACTGTCCCAGCAACTTGTCTTTAACTTTATCTTTTTGAACTACCACAAACAAAGGAACCTCTCCAACCTGATATTTCCTCACTAAATAATTTCGAAAATAATGAATTTTAACGCCAATGAAACCTATCAATACCACCACTAACATTGCCATAATCAAGCTAGCAAGTTTTGCAGTGGTTACATCAAGAGTCCCATTTGTTAAACTGTTATAAACATACAGCATCACAATTGTCCCCAGTACAGCCACTGGCAACATTAAAAATGACAATCTATTGGCATTAGTAAAATAGCCATACCGCTTCGCAATCTTCAAAACCCTCGCCTCGTCCATGGTCTCCCCCCTGTTGGGTTGTTTCTGTCTTTTTCTAGTCCCTAGTCCCCAGTCGCTAGCCCCACATTTTATCGGTAGCATCCCTGCCTGCCGGCAGGCAGGCGTAGCCATCCGTAGATCCGTAGCAAATTGTCAACGAACATCCCCTACTTTACAAATATTCCCGCATTTTGTCAACCAAAATCGCTCTTTCCAATCTCTACAATTTTTTGCTATAATTAACTTAATTAATCTATTCTTATATGCCTACCCAAGAACCAACATTTGATCAAGCAAAAACTAAGGAATACCCAAACCTTGAATCCTTCCCCTCCACCCCAAAAGAAGAAGGCCTCCGACCTGGTGGAAGATATGTCGGTGGTGCTGAAGACGAAATAATTGTTGTTAACGGTATTAAATATAAAAAAGAAACTGCCTATCCAGTGGAAAAAACAGCTCCGGGCGGAAAAGTCATATCCACTCGACCGGCAACAGAATATGAATATTTTGCTCATTCAACAGAAACTGCTGGCCCGGGCCCGGGATGGGATTCGAGAAACTATTACATGGATGACGGCTGGGGAGAATTCGGGGCTGATCCACGTAAACTTTCTGACTTGCCTCTTTATCGTCTTGTGCGTTTAGAATAATAATTTGATTAATAGAAAAAACTTATGATATCAACTGATGAAAAATTAATTAGCGAACTACTCGACCGCGGTGTGGAAAATATTTTTCCTAATCGTGACTTTTTAGAAACTCAATTAAAATCCGGCAAGCAATTGACCATTTACCTAGGCATTGATCCTACCGGTCCGACTTTACACCTCGGTCATGCGATTAACTTAAAACGTTTGGGATTGTTTCAACAACTGGGGCATAAAATAATTTTGTTAATTGGTAGTTTTACCGCTATGATCGGTGATCCCACTGACAAACTGGCCGCTCGTAAACCTTTAACCCGCAAACAAGTCATGGACAACTGTAAGCTTTACAAAAAACAAGCAGAAACTTTTTTACGCTTTCACGGCGCCAACAAAGCTGAATTGCGATTTAACCACAAATGGTTTGATAAGCTGACTTTTGATAAAATTTTAAATTTAACTTCGAACTTTACCGTACAACAAATGATGGAACGCGACATGTTTGAAAAACGTCAGCAAGAAGGTAAACCTATTGGATTGCACGAATTCTTGTATCCAGTAATGCAAGCATATGATTCAATTGCCTTGCACGTTGATGGTGAAATCGGCGGTAATGATCAAACTTTTAACATGCTGGCCGGTCGTGATTTAGTTAAATCAATGGAAAATCGTGAGAAGTTTGTTCTCACCAATAAGTTATTAACAGACACCACTGGCAAGAAAATGGGTAAGAGCGAAGGCAACATGTTAACGCTTGAAGATTCACCTGAAGATAAATTCGGTAAAGTCATGTCCTGGACTGATGGCATGATTCTTGGCGGTTTTGAACTTTGCACTGATGTACCAGTTGAACAAATTAACGAATACAAAACTCAACTTGAAACTGACGCTAACCCTCGCGATATCAAACTTGAACTGGCTTTCCAAGTGGTTAAAATTTACCACGGAGAAGAAGCCGCTCATCATGCCAAAGAGAACTTCATACAAACTTTCAGTAAAAAAGAAACACCTGATGAAATGCCAGAAATAACCCCTTCAGCTTATGACATTGTCACGGTGTTAACAGAATCGAAACTGGTAACTAGCAATTCAGAAGCCAAACAACAATTGAAACAAAACGCGGTAAAAGTCAATCAAGCAGTGGTTACCGACATGAACTTTGTCGTTAAACCCGATGATATTATCCAAAAGGGTAAAAGGTTCTTTGTTCGGGTTAAATAAATAATGAAACAAAAAATATGAAAAACATTTTTGGACCAACAATTTCGGGGAAAGGACCACTTGGCGCCTGGCCAACTGAAGAGAAAAAAGGCAAAGCTATTCCAGTTCTTAAAAAAGAAAAAATCGGCAAAGAAGGATTTTTTATTCCTCCAATGGAGGCGGAACGACTAACTGATCGTGAATTTAACCGAATGTCACGTGAGCAAAAAAGTGCCTGGGGAGAAAAACAAGTCGAAGCTTTCTTCGACAGAGAAAAAGCTATAAAATCAGAAATTGAAAAAAATGTAACCGAAAAATACTTAAATTTAGAAGAAATTCTTGGGAGTATGGGATTGGCAAATGTTGAAGATTATCACAAAATGGACATCCTTCCTCATGCGTATATGGATAGACTGTATATTTGGCAAGGACTAATATCTTTTGATTACCCTAAAACAAAATCAAAAATAACCCTGTCAGGGAAGGTTGCCTTTACAAAGACAGGAAAAATAGCCAGAGTCAATATTCATACAGCCTCTGTCGTCCCTTTTGACGGTGGCCCAACTTTAGATTTAGATTCAAAAAAAAATAATATCCATGCGTTTTTTAAAACTTTTGGAAAACAATCTGGGTTGGAATTATATGAACTTTTTAGAAGGGTTCTGGAGCCTGCCATTAAACACTATGTCCAATCCGAAGAACTTGAAGACAAGGGCAAAAGAAAGAGAGCGACTATATAACCACCCTTGACAATTAACAAAAATTATACTATTATTCAGTCACAAGTTTTAATCTTAAATATCGTATTTTTAACTTAATATGCCACAGACCAAACAAGCGGAAAAGGCTTTGCGCCAGACCAAAAAGCGCACCGTCCGCAACACCAAAGTCAAAGGTGACTTGAAAACCTTGAGAAAGAAAGCCGGCCGCGCGTTGACCGATAGCGAATTGATCCAAAAGACCATTAAGCAAATCGACAAGGCTGTCCAAAAAGGCTTACTCAAGAAAAACACCGCCGCCCGATACAAATCTCGTTTGATGAAGGCGTCCAACAAAGCAAAAGCTTCTAAATAAAAAAATTTCTCCCGCGAGGGAGAGTTTTTTTATTCCTTTATTTCACAAACCTCCACCACACCGTCATCCCCAGCGAAGGCGGGGATACTTATTAATTTTGGTGGCGTGAGTATTTTTATTTTTATCTGTAGCATCCGTAGCCAAGATCCGTAGAATCCGTAGTCCTGTATTATAAATTAATTACTAATCTTTCAAATTGCAACATAAAATCCACCCCCCGACTCTTCATCCCCCACTCCATATTTAACAACTGCTGGTAAATATTATCCAACTCAGCTTGCGGGAACATACTAATTTGCGCCAAAGTTTTCTGCGCCACAAACGGGTGCATTTTTAATTCCCGCGCTACCATATCTTTGGTGGCTCCGGCAAACTCTGTTTTGTATATTTTAACTTGGCGTAACAATCGAAATTGACGCACGAGCATGGTTAACAAATACATTTCATTCGCGCCACTGTTCAACTGATCATTCATCAAGGCCAAAGCTGTCTTCTTGTCTCTTCGGCCTAACGCATCCATTAACGCGAAAATATCTTCGTTATATTTACCTTTCACTAGCAAACGAACATCTTCCATAGTTACCATTCTTCCTCGGGCATAATTGGCTAACTTTTGCACTTCTGTTTCCAGATGCCACAAGTCTGCGCCAACTAATGCAATTAGATGATCTAACGCAGTTTGATCAACCGTAGTTTGTAACAATCGGAAACGATTCTCCACCCATTTTTTCAAGTTTATGCCAAACGGTGAAATATATTCTTTTAATTCTGCCACTTGTTCCTTCTCCAGCACTTTTAATCTTTTGTAAACTGCTGACGTGGCATCGAACTCCAGAGATTGAAAAAAGATAATGAAAAAGGTCGGCGCGATTTTTTCCAAAAATTCTTTAATTATTTCTGTTGCCTCCACATTCTTCTCATTGCGCTTACCGAAAAAATCGCGAAGCACAATTAGCTTACTCGAACCAAACAGCGAATCCATTTGCAAAGAATTCTTCAAGTCGCGATTAATATCCGCCGCGCTCCGTCCATCACGAAAATCCAAACTCACAATATTCAAATTCGAATACTTTTTTTCAAACGCCCCCTGCCAAGCTCGGAGACTTTCCTGCTTATCAAAGTCATTATCCCCAAACCAGAAAAATACTTGTTTTTTATTTACTTCCACCATAATGCACCCATTTTAGCACATTTCCCATTTATTTCAAAAGTCTCAAAATTCTTGCCTTCTTTCATCTTTTCCTTACTAAATGAGGTAACAAGCACCCTGGGGGTTCGCCCCGCTTAGCGGGGCCGAAACTTTTCCCAGCCCTTCGCGAAGGGCTGGGTTTGATCCTTTTGGCTTGCCATGTACCGGAGCGAAGCGACTGGTACGTGGTTACAAAAGGACTCTCCACGAAGTGGCAAATTATACTCATTTTATTAACAAAAAACACCCGTTATACGGATGTTATAATTGAAAAAGCATCAAAGGTCTTCAATAAATGCAATATTATCCAGTGGTACAATAGTGAATCTTTCCTTTCCTTCAAAATTACTGATTTTAACATAAGGAATCGACACCCCTTTACCATGGGGAAAGAACATTGAGTCAACTTCTTTAACACTACCTGTGATTTGCTTATCTGATACCAACGATTTAAGAGTAATTCTAACAGTCTTTCCGACCTCAATTCCATTCATGATCATTCCTCCTTTTGGCTAGAGTTTTCAATTTCGCTTTCATTTAGAGAATAAATAGCCTTGACCAAAAACAATTTTTTACTCAGGACTTTATTCATGTCATCATCTGTAATACTAGCATTGCGCAAAGCTTCTTTAAAAGAACTGTCATACTTAATCGACCACTGAATGTCCTGCAAATTCCCACCGCTAACAGGACTTCCATTCAATACATCCTTTGTAATAGATACTCGAGAGTCATAAACACTCAAGTCAGGATGAAGCTCATTGTAAAACACACAAACACCACCAATCAACACCAAGAACAATGCTGCTTTCCAAAGCATCTCGCACCTCCCTATTGCTGGGTTGTTTTCCGCACAACTTATCAATGAACTATCAACTGATTATATTAACATAACTTTACAAAAACGTCAATCCCAAACGCCAAATATTTTAAATAATTGATTTAATTTTAAACAAAAAACAACCCTCCTTCTTTCGTGGTCAACAATAATGCACCCATTTTAACACATTTCCCATTTATTTCAAAAGCCTAAAAACATTTACCTTGTCTATCATTTTTCTTACTAAACTAGGTAACAAGCACCTTGGGGGTTCGGGGGTGCAATTGAGCGTGTTAATAGAAAGCACGAACAATAATCAATGTGAGAGCGAATTTGCGACCCCCGAAACTTTTGGTCCTTTTGGTTACAAAAGGACTCTCCACGAAGTGGCTATACTGATATAATTTATCTCAAAAATAAAACAACTTCTCTCGAAGCTGTTTTATTGTATATTATCTCTTTACTCCCTCCACCCCGGATGCACCCTATTCAACAAACGCATTAACCCTAAAGTCAAAATATTGTCACCACCGCGACTGAGTTCAATTTGTCTTTTTAAATACTCCAACTCCTTTGGCTCAATCAACTTTTTCGCCGCCGCATCATTAACCCAATTCATCAGTGAACTGGTAATGTTCAATTTTTCAATATCGCCTGTCGGAAACTTACCAGGAAACTCTTCCCAAGCAAGGCGATACAATTGCTCCAAATTTAACGGTCCTTTTAAACGATCAGCTGATTGAATTTGCAAACTGGCTAGCTCTTCTGCTAACTCATTTACACCTGAACTTGCCGTAGAATTTTCAAAATGAAATTTCATATTTTTTATGTTAATAATTAATTTGTTAATGCCTGTTCCCACTCTTCTCTTAATGGTTCTGACACTTTTATTACTTGTCTTATTCCACCACACACTTCATTAATAACATAAATCAACATATCAGTAAAACTTTTTTCGGAATATCTCCGATTTTGCAATTTCGTATATAACCCTGGAGAAACCTTATTTATGGCCCGTATCAAATTCTTCAAAGCCGAGATTGAACTCCTTGCCTCAATCATTAACGATCTTATAGTTGGATCTTTTTCACATAATAGTTCAACAACATACCCAGCAAAAGCTGAATCGTGAGTAACCAGTTTATCCTCATCGTCACGATATAAATATTTTAACGGTATTGGAAAAACTTTGCCTATTGGATTTCTTGCCACGATGCTATCATTCATATCTAAATCTCCAACCTTTATCTGCTCTTTAAATTCATTAGCCACACATTCAGTTAAATATTCCGCTCGAAGCATATCTGCCCAACCTTCTTCCAATAACCACCCCCAGGGTTTTTCGTCTTGTATTACACAAAAACCAACCCGTGGTGATTGATATCGTTTCTTATCAGGTGTTACATATGTTAAATACTCATTATTGGCATGCGCTAGCTCATGAACCAAAACTCCTTCAACAAAAGTCTGGCCATTTATTTCCACCTCTTCTTCCCTTATCATCACCAAAACCATATCTATTTCTGGTATATACATTCCACGCGCCTCGGAAAACCCTTTACTGAGAAGACCAATTCCCCCCACGATCTCTTTTACTTTATAAATATCTTTCTCGTTAAATATAATAAATGGTTTTACTTTTAATCCTTGATCTGTAATAAATTTTTTCACTCTATCCACATTCACCTCTTTTATTTTCTCAACAGGAAATTCACTCAACAATCTATAATGTGCGAGAACAAAATCTAATGGCGCCTCCTTGGTCTCTGTCAATTTTGCATTCTCAAAACGAAATTTCATTTTATTCTTTGTTATAATTTATTCAACTTTTGACCTAGCTAACATTTTTCTAAACAAGTAACAAGCTGGTTTTGTTTCTAAACTATCAATTATATCCTGGTTAATTTCAATTACAGTATCCTCTAATACTACACCCGAGTATTCTTTATTCAAGATATAAGCATTCTCCAAAACATAACCCAATTCTTTAAAACTGTCATCGCCTTGATACCCTTTACTCGTACTCGCATTATCTTTAAAATATTCCACAAAATATGGCCGTAAAACTTCTGGCAATTCTTCAACCGGCAAATTATTTGGCGCTAAGTGATGTGCCCAAAATACAACTTTCGGTTTTAAATTTTCAATATTCCTTCGCACCTCTTCATTAGCACTCCGATCTGAAGCCTTTGGTGGTGAAATGAAGATAATATCTGGATGACCAAGTTCTTTTAGTTGTTCCTCTGTTAATATATGAGCATTATCACCAAAGTGCGCTAACCGTAAGTCATCTATCGTGTACTGATAAGCTATATTCACATCTCCATTGTACTCGTAAATCACTGTCCCGCGCAAGTCAAGGTTGGGGAAAGGATTACTGTTGGGTTTCGTATCCAGCGCATTTTGCAACCAACCACCAGGGGCATAGGCATGATCTGAATCTGGCTCACTCATGAGAACTAAGTTCGCTCCAAAAGGATTACCTTCGAATTCTTTGGGGAAATCCGGTCCCAACGTCCATTCTGGTGAATCATTAAATGGATCAACTAACACTCGATAGCCTTTTTCATTTTCAATTAGGAAACATGATAATCCGATAAAATGTATTTTCATATTATTTAGGCAATTTTATCAAAGTTATTTCCACGTGACGTGGTGATGGGATAGACTTCTCTCTTTCCCAGTTACTTAAATTAATCACTTGAATATAATTACTTGCTTGATAATACAATTTTCCCTCATTAACAAAAGTAAAGTTGGCATAAATTGCTTTGTCTTGCAGATATTTTGTTTCTACTATCTGATTTTTATCATTATATCTCAGTAACAAAATAAAATTCCCTCCTCCAATAATTATAGTATTGTTTTCCTTGGAAATGTTGTTTGAATACGGATAAGCATCTGTGACTTGAGAACTAACCTTCTCATCAGCTAAATATATTTCTTTCTTTGGAATAACAAATTGCGGATCTAAAGTTATAACCTTTGCAATAGTACTTTTATCATGAGCAAAAAACAGACCATTCGCATATTGCACTGAAACCATGTAACTATCATTGCTCAAGCCAAACTCTTCCGTTGTAATAACATCGCTCAATTTTTTGCCATTTAAATCATAAATTGATAGCGGAGCTGAATTTCCAACACCCTCTCCGCAAAGCCAACCGAAAACCCTTTGATTTTTTGAATCATACTCCTCGCAATTATTAGTGCCAACGAAATTTATTTGGGATAATTCATTCTTTGATGCATCAAAAGTATAATAGCGAGGATCAATAAGCGGAGATTCCCCCATCCCGTCATTTTCGCTGTTTAAGTCCACCGAATAAACAGTTACCAAGGATTTATCCTTCTCGGTAATTGAAGAAGTAATGTAGGCAAATTGGCCGTCTTTAGGCTTAAACTCTTTATGTTTATCAAAAATATTGACTAACAATTTTGTCTCAATATTATACGAATAATAATCATTATTTTTTTTCAAAATCAAATATGTCGGAAATTGATTATATGATTGTTGACTAACAATTGAATACCCTTCTGGAATAAACGGAATTTCTTCTTCCGTATTCACATCCACCAACGAATAATTCATTTCCCAACCTTTACCAAAATATATTCCTTCCGATTTTGTTTTAGTTCCTTTAACGACAGTTTGTTCATTCTCTGTCTTTTCTTGTTGAATATTGTTATTCACTGAATTTAAATCATCTTTCTGTTCATTTAACTGTCTAAAACAAACATAAGCAACCAAACCGGCAACAACAGCAAAAACTAAAATCAATCCAACTACCATCATCCATTTTCTTAATAAGAAACAATTTTGTTTTTTGCTCTTACGAGCCTTAACCTTTTTTATCATACTTTTATTAATATATTTATTGCTTAAATAGTATCACATTCATCTTTATCTTTCAAAAACATTGAACATTGACCATGGATCATTGATCAAAAAATAAAACACTTTCACTCGTCTCCCCCATCTCCCTTGTATCTCTCATCTCTCCTTTTCTCTTTATACTCTTTATCTCTTTATTCTCTTCTTTTGGATCCGTAGCAATTAAAAGGCCTGCCGCTATCGACAGGCTCAATTCACAATCTAACACTTAAAAAACTAACGAAGCTGACCCTTCTCTCTCCGCCTCGTCAACCGACCTCCAGAAATTCGGCTGACAGGTGAAACAGATCCCATGCCATCCGAGCCGACTGTGGTCCTTCGCGCAAAATCGGCTGGTATCCTTGAGCTGACGCCGCCGGATATCCGCCAACCGCCGCGCCACCGGACGCTGGTCCTCCCGTTTCTCGAACCGCGCACCCCGCTCCGTCCGACTCATAGAGCCTCCAAAAAGTGTGGGTTGCCGCACAGAACAAAACATTATAGCAAAACCACTCAGTTATGTCAACCATCATTGACATTGTTTCCATATTTTAACTAATTCTAAACAAAATTTCATTCTTCAAACATAAACATTCAATTCGTAGTTTCGTAGCAAATTCGTTATTCGTAGATGAAAAAACGGCCATTTCAGCCGTTACTATTTATTTTCCGTGATCAATGATCATTGTTCTCAGCCGGAGGCTGATCCGTCCTTCGGCGGAAATGTTCAATGACTAAAGGTCCATCGTCACCAACCCCACTTCCTCCAATGTCGTCTCCCTCGCAAGCACCTTCTCCAAACCTGCTTGCCTCAAAGTCTTCATGCCTTGCTTCGATGCCAGATCCCGCAACTCAGCGGCACTTCGACCTTCGGTGATGGCATTTTTGATTTCTCTTGTAACTAACAACAACTCATACAAAGCAGTGCGTCCCTTGAAGCCTGTTCCTTGGCAATGCTGACAAACTCCACCAGTCGTGCTCTTTCCCGTACCACGTTCAAACTTCAGAAGCTTGGCATTCACAGGAGAAATACCCATTTCAGTCATAAGTGTATCAGCTGGTTGATAAAACTCTTTAACACATTTCGGACAAACTTTTCGAACCAATCGTTGCGCGCAAATCATAGTCAGAGCATCAGCCACCAAATACGGTTCAATCCCCATTTGAGTCAAACGAATGATTGTGGCTGCCGAGTCATTGGTATGCAAGGTCGACAAGACCAGATGTCCGGTCATCGCCGCTTGCACGGCAATCTCAGCAGTTTCAAAGTCTCGAATTTCACCTACCATGACAATATCAGGATCTTGACGAAGCAGTGACCTTAGGGCGACATTAAACGTATAATTAGCGGCCTCGTCCACCTGGCTTTGGTTGATACCATCAAGTGGAATCTCCACAGGATCTTCAATTGTCACAATATTATCTGCATCGTCTCGTCGCTGCAACAAAGATGAATACAATGTTGTCGATTTTCCTGAACCGGTCGGACCGGTGACAAGAATAATGCCTTGCGGACGATAAAGAGCGTTCATCAACCTTTTCAATTCATCTGGAGTGAACCCCAATCTGTTCAAAGTCAAATTCACCGACTTGGTATTTTGAACACGAAGCACCGCCTTTTCTCCATAGATCATTGGCATAATTGAAACACGGAAATCCACTTCATTCCCACCAATCTTAACCTTGATGTGCCCATCCTGCGGCTTACGCCGTTCAGCAATATTACAATCAGCCAAAATTTTTATTCTGCTAATTACCGGACGATACAATTCAGTCTGTAAACTGCCAGAGTCTTTCAACTTACCATCCACACGCATTCTCACACGAGAACGAGATTCATACATTTCCACGTGAATATCCGAGGCTTCAACATTCACAGCAGTTTGCAACAGTAAATCAACAATGCGTATTACTCGTGTGTCTGCAGCTTTGGTAACATCATCTACATCATCCCCACCTTTATTATCTTTACGATAATCCAAATCCACAGTATCAATTTGTTTCAAAAAATCTTTCAACGGCGCCGGACCATAATAATTCGCAATCATTTGCTCCACATACTCTGGCGTATCCAACAACCACTCAATCCGTTTACGGAATCTAAACTGCAAATCCGGTTCCAGAAGCATGGCTCTGTGAGGATCGCTTGTCACCATGATAATGCAATCTTCCATCTCAGACAATGGAAACACTCCATTTAAGACAGCAAAATCCTTCGGCAGAATATTTATCACTTGAGTGTCAATTTCAAACTCATCGACGCGACAAGCTGGAATCCCACTTTTTTTCGACAACTCAGCCACAAACTCATTACGAGCCACCATGGAAGTAGGCTTCAAGTCTCTTTTTCTCAAAATCGCCGGCAATCTCGAACCATCAGAGTGAAAAACATCCGGACTTGATGCCCTCTTACCAGGCACACCATTTCCCGGAACCTGCCTTGCAATCTCACGCTTTTCATCGCCCATGATGCTCTCCTCGTAGATCCACCGTAGCTTTACGCGAAGGTGGATTGGTTGTGGTTGTCTACCTTTTTATCCGTAATAAATCCGTAACTCCGATCATCCGTAATAATCAGTAAAATCCGTAAATATCAGTATATCCGTAATTTGTAAACGAACTAATACTTAACTTTAACAGCGAACCACCAAATTGTCAATTTTAGCAAGAATTAGCCATGGATTGACAAATCAATATATTTTGGTATAATTAACTTTCACTTAGTTCTTTTAACCACCCAAAGAGGTTGACATGAGTCGATTGACCATCAATCAAGTTCTGCAGGTGCCCCTCTTAATGCGGCAATAACGCCGTAGGAGGAGGTGCCCCATGAAGACCAAGGTTATCAGAGTCAAATCGAACAGTGTTTGCGCGATTTTTCCTCAGGCTGAAGTTAGCTGGGAAGATGTGTGGATTTCGTATTTCGACGGTCGTCATCGTATTTTCTACGGCCCCATGATCGCCAGCAAAAGCGACCTGATCGGCGTCATCGAACAACAGAAAGACATGGCCGTTCGATTCAGTGACCCCGAGTATCGTCGTGAACTGCGCGAATCCATGGAACGCGATTTTGGTGAACCTTTGTCCGAAGATTACCTGTCCGATTTTGATAACTCCGATGACATTGCCGAATTTGAAGCTGTTCTGGACAAAGTGAATCGCAAGAATTACGCGCTTCACCTGCATAACGGTGGTGATAAGGTGCCCGACATCTTTACTCATTTTGAAACTCTGAATCGTAAGAATATGGAAGAGGCCCTGATCTGGTTCCTCCATACTCATTGCAAACTGACCGCTCCTTTGAAGTTCTCCTGGGTTAAACCTAGATTTTTCATTCATCCCACTGGTCATTAACCAATCACAGTCTTGCATCGCAAGACTTTTTTGTTCCCATTGACTTTTCCCTCAATTTTAGTTATAATTCTCATATTCCTAAACCTTCCATTTTTAGAATTTAGGATTTGGAATTTAGTATTTATAAATCTTGGGCCCTTAGCTCCATGTACCAGTCGTTTCACTCCGATACATGGCACGCATTTGGAAATATCCATTCGCTAAGGGACAATTATTCCATCTTTAGAATTTGATATTTAGAATTTGTAATTTTTCAATCTTGGGCCCTTAGCTCATTTGGTAGAGCACCGCCTTTGCAAGGCGGGGGTGACCGGTTCGAGCCCGGTAGGGTCCACCATTCTTCGCTCGCTAGAGCGAAGAATGTCCTCCGTAGCCTTGGCGAAGGAGGACTAACATTGTAGTTCGTGCCACCAACAATGACGCGAGCTACGAATGGCACGCCATCTTTACAGTTAACAATAGCGAAGGGTGCCCTTCGTAGCTTTATGCGAAGAAGGGCAAGCATTCATTCTACTTCGAATGGCACGCCATCTTTAAAATCGTTTCGACGATTTTTTTGTTTATTCCTTTTCCTCAATTTTCATGATAAACTATCTATATATTATATAAACAGATATATATTTATGACTGTAAATGAAAAAACTTTTTTCGTAAAATCATTAGAAGAAGATCTGGCTACTCAGCGTCTTATCGATGGGAAGAAACAACCATTCCAATCCCTTGATGAAATGTGTCACCCAACTAATGGTGAACAACCACATATTAAGCCGAACACTGTCAGTTTTGGACAAGCTGAAAGATTGGCATGCACAGCTATTAGTGAACAATATACTCAAACCTATCGCCCTCAAGGTATTATTTTTCAAACAAGCACGCCACCTGATTATGTGGCGCCTTTTGATTTAATGGTATTAGCCAACGTCCCAGGTGAAAATATCCGCGCTGATTACTACAGTATTGTCCATGAATTAAAAGAACATTACGAAAGAGCCTTAATTCCCGGTTACGATAAATTTTTATTCAAAACCCCGGAGGAAATGTTATCTGCAATTCCTAACCCTGAAATTGCTTGGAAAATGGTTAATGATTTTAGAAATAAACATGGACTTTCCCCTATTCCCGAAGCTGAAAGAAAATTATTGGCTTACAACGAAGTAATTTTTTACAAAACTGTTGCTATTAAGCCGGTAGCAATTTATGGAGACGTCGAACAAGTTCCAGAACTTTTAGAACGAGCAAAAAAAATTAGATTACCGGTTTACCCTTCAGCCGAGGCATTTTATCAAGAACAAATTGAACAAACCAGAGAACAAAGACAAAGTCTATCAATAAAATAATATTTATATGTACAAAGAACCAAAAAACGAAACGCCAAAACCCCACGTATTAAAAATTTCCGAGAGCATGCTTTTCGTTGATGGTGACGGAATCGACGAAATCGGTAACATCATGTATAGAGAATTACCCCACATGTTTTCTTACGATCCCAATGTCGGTCTTCACATCCATACTCGTTCCCCAAGAAACAACAGAGAACTGGGACCAAACGATTTTATTAAATTAAACGGTCACTACGGTTATGTTACAGTCAAAGAACTGCTTGGTGACGAACCCAGAGACTTTAGAGAAAAAGAATTCGACATGCTTGTAATGCGTTATAGCGACAAATTCCGTAAGCCATTAGAAAAAATTACCTATATTGCCTCTTTACTTGGAATAAAAGAACAACCAGTAACCGATGACAACTGGCAATATGCTTTACAAAATTTAAGTCGAGAAAAAAAATATTTTCATCCTAACGATTTGCAATTGGCATACGCTGAAGACCGCAATGATCGTCAACCAATTAATGACGGAGAAGAACCTTTTGATTTTAAACGTTTGATCAAGGAAAACATGTTATCAGAGCAAGGAATTGTAAGATTATTTTATCTGTATTGTGAATTACGCGGAGTGGATACAACAAACGTCAATGATATTGTTGAGTCTGGATTGAAAAAATTTCATTATCAATACTGCTTTGACTTAATGGAAGAATTTAGAAAAAATCCAGATATACGATTCGGAGATGAATTACTTGTTGCTTGTGAGAAATATGAAAAAGAAATCGCGGATGAAGAAGCAAAAGAAAATATTTAATCATTAAATATAAATTTTAAAGAGTGAGATTTAATTTCTCATTCTTTTTTTATAAAAAATTTTGCAAAAATAATTTAAAAAAATATTTATCAAAAAAGTTTTCCACAGGTTGACGTTTTTTTTCTTGAAAATCATTGCGCATTTAAAAAAAAAGTTTTATAATATAAGTAGTTAGTTAAAACTAAAGGTCGATAATAAAAAAGAAAAATAAATAAATTGTTTTTAGGCTGGGTACTGGACTAAAAACAACAACAAAAATTATGGCTGCTAAAAAGAAAGTCGCAAAAAAGAAAGTAACCAAGAAGGCTGCAAAGAAGAAGGTTACTAAGAAGGCTGCGAAAAAGAAGAAGAAATAGTCTTTCTCTTATAAAATAAAAAATCGCCACTCGGCGGTTTTTTATATATGTTAAAAATTTTTTAAAACAATTCTTTCTGCTTCGCCTGAAATTGTTCTCTCTCTTCATCAGAATAAACTCGAATCTTTCCAAACACGCCATCATATCCAGGCTGAGCCAATATTTTTCCCTCTCTCATTCGTTGAATAGATAACGCTAAATTTTCCCCTGCCGCCGCTTTTATCTCTTCTATTGATTTGTATAATAAGATGTCAAATTCGCTTCCCATTTTTTGCAGTAATTCTTCATATTTTTCCTGCACTTTCTTCGAGGTTTTACCTACATTGTATATCTCAGAAATAATCTCCGGTAATGGAATAATACTTTTAAATGGAATTTTTCCTTTAGGCATTTCAGTTACTTGCCTATCACCTAAGTGTGCAACGCGATGTTCCACTCCCAGCACTAATTCTTTTTTACACACAGGACAAATATTTTTATTTCGTAAACTTTCTTCCGGTGACCAACAAACATTGCACAACACGTGACCATCAGCATGATATTTACCTTCCTGCGGATAGAATTCAATTGTATTAACAAATTTTTTTGTGTCTTGATTTTTTAATGTGTCATGCAATTCATCATAGGTAAACTTTTCAAAATCAAAAACATTTGCTTCTCTACCCAACATCGCCGGACTATGCGCATCTGAATTGGAAATAAAAGTTATTTTGTCCAACACACTTACTCGCCAATTCATTGCCGGATCAGAGCTCAAACCAGTTTCAATCGCAAATATTTCAGGCGTTAACTCTTCAAAGCATTCTTTAATAGAATCATAACCTGACTTCGAACCGAAAATTGCAAACCACGGTGTCCAAGCATGCGCTGGAATCAACATGGCGCGTTTATCCGTGTCTAAAACAATTTGCAACAACTTCTTACTGGTTAATCCGATAATCGGTCTACCATCAGATTTGAGGTTGCAGTTAAGCTCAGTTAAAGTTTGATTAAACTTCTCCGCACTCGCAAAACTGGGAAAATAAACCAAATGATGCAACCGCCTCGTCTGCCCCTTATCTTTATATATACAACTTATCTCCCCACCCAGAATAAATCTAATTGGATTTTTGTCGCCCTGAGCCTGACGAAGGGTCAAAAATCCCGATCCATCTTCAATTAACTTTTCTTTTAGTTCCGCCAAGTACTTCGGATGAGTTATATCTCCCGTTGCCAACAAATTAATTCCCTTCTTTTTTCCCCACAAAGCCAAACTTTCCACTTCCATCTGAGGTGAAGTGGCTCTGGAGTATTTTGAATGTAAATGTAAATCCGCAATCACTCTCATAATCAATTATAATTTTACCATTTACCGGTTACTTGTTACTGGTTACCGGTTACAAAAACTAATTCCTAAATTTTCTTTTTTCTATTTTTTAATCATCATGTTTTTGATCATCATCATCATCATCTTTATCTGAAATTTTTCGTTTTACCTTAAGCGTTTCTTCTCGACTGATATCAGTTACCCGGCCAGAACGGATAAACCGGGTTTTCATGTTTTTATAAGTCTCTTTATGCAAATATAGACCGCCTCGACTATATCCCCACCAAATGTCGACCACCTTTCCTGTTTCACTTTCCCAATACCAATGAGAATAGCGACCAGCAACTTTTTTAACCACGCCCTTAATCCCGTAAATTTCAGTTAAGAACTCCACTAGAATAGCTGCATCCAAACAACTGGGCGAATCAACATTTTTTAAATAATGATCTAGTGTTTTCATTCCGCCCTTGATTAACTTAAAGCCCGCGGCGAGAAATCCTCGCCAATCACTCTGGTTCTTCATTATCCATAATGAAATAGACAATAACTTCTTACCTTCTTCATCTAAACCTTCCGATTCCTGAATCTCCAAAATTTTTTTTACATCACGACGATATCGACCGCCTTTCATAAAATTTTTTAACCCGTCTTTGTCATCATCTAATAAATATTCATGTATTTTATGAATCTCATTTTTCCACTTTTCAATTTCTGCTTTATCGCCAATTTTCAATTGATATTTTCTAGGGCCAAAATGTGCTTCGTAAATTACTTGAGGAGATTCTGGATCGCCCTTAGGCTCCCAATTAAATTCATAACTCATAAGCCTAGATGTTTTTTTATTATTTCTTTTAATTTTTCAATATCATGTCGCGCCAATTCACCTTCAGTTAACAAATCCGCCTTTATCATTCTTCCATCTTCCGTAACAATCATTACTGGCTTAGCATTTTCCAATAAATATTTTTCAATCACCAAGACTTCCGGCATAGTTTCATTGGCAATAATATGATCAACTGAGCGTTTCAAATAATTTTCCACCACCTTCACAAAATCTTCTGCAGTAAAATCGTCGCTTTCCCCGAACTTGGTCATTATATTGGGAAAATAAATAATTTTTCCTTTAGCATTCTGTAATGATTCAACTAAACCAGGAACTAATAAATTTGGAATTATACTGGTATAAATATCGCCCGGACCAATTAATATGTAATCAGCTTCTTCAATTGCTTTCAAAACCGGAGGATAAACTTCCATTCGACTATTATGTGGTACTAAAAATATTCGCTTAATCTTTGACTTTCGTTCCCCATGAACAATGTCAATCTCGGTTTCCCCATTTAGGAATGTTCCATCTTCCAACTCAGCCACTAATGTTGCTTTGTCGGTGGTCACAGGTAATACCTTGCCTTTAATTTGAAGAATCTGCCCCATTGCTTCCACCGCTTGAGCAAAGTCACCGCTTAAATATTGAGACAAAAAAACTAACAGCAAATTTCCCGCATTATGTTGTTTCAATTTACCTTCTCCACCAAATCGTGATTGTAAAATTTCACGCGCTTGATCAAACGGCGACAAGGCAATTAAACACTTCAAAACATCACCAGGAGGTAATACCCCATATTCATCTCTCAATCTTCCCGTTGAACCACCGCTGTCCGCCATCGAAACAATGGCCGTGATTTCCACGGGTAAATCCTTTAACGAGGATAACATTCTAAATTGTCCGGTACCACCACCAATGGTTACTATTTTCATAACTATTCCATCTTATAAATATATAATTTTCTTTTATGCCAATCACCTTCCACGAGCGGTAAAAATTGTATTGGTTTACGCCAATCTTTAATTTCAAATGTCGCAGATAAAATAATCGTTCCGGGTTTTAACTCCTTATCAAATTTCTCTCTCAAAGTTGTCAACATATTGGGTAGCAGATAACAAAATACCACATCATACTTTGATAAATCAGCAGTTAAAAAACTTTCAAACTGTAATTTCGCTTGGGAATGGTAAACTTTTCTCAAACAACGTGATTTTAAATACGCCCACCAGTTAATTTCATACCCAGTTAAATCCTTTACCCCATTTTTTTCAAATTCAAATAGCACTCTACCATCTCCAGCGCCTAAATCAACCAATTTAATCGATTCTTTATTATCTAACGAACAATTTTTAACTACACTTTTCACTGCTTTATTTTCTAATGGAATATATGGAACATTTTTCTTGCGAATTATTCCAATCACATTGTTCATCATCCCTATCCAAACAAAAATCGCTACCAGCAAAATAATAATTAGCAGAATTAAATATACATAAAACATATCAAACCATCTATATTTTATAAATAAAAAGTTTACGATTGGAGGCATCACCTTCTATCAAGGGTAAAACTGCAATTGGTTGTTTCCAATCCTTTGCTTCAAACGCCGCCGAGATAATCAAGGTCCCAGGTTTCAAGTCTTTATCAAATTTTCCTCTAAGCCTGGTTAGCATGGTGCTTAATAAATAACAAAAAACCACATTATATTGTGATAAATCAGTATTAAAAAAACTTTTATAATATATTTTCGCTTGAGACCCTTTTCTTTTTGCTAAAAATTTTGATTTCAAATACGCCCACCAATTAACTTCGTAACCAGTCACATCATTAATTCCACTCTTTTCAAAAGCAAACAAAATCCTACCGTCACCAGATCCCAAATCCACGAAGCGAATATTTTGTTTATTATCTAATGGGTAGTTTTTGATAATACTTTCAATTACTTTTCTTTCTAGTGGTATATATGGCACTCCCCGACCTCGTAATATACCAATGACATTATTAGCCATTACAAATCCGACAAATAATGAAATCAACATGCAAACAGCTAATAAAACAAGATATAAATATATCATAAACTGGTGTTTTAGTTGATTAATACTGAGTGTATATTATCATTTTTTACACAAAAAAACAAAAAAGTGGAAGGAATCTTCCACTTAAATTACTTAACCTTCACAACATGCTCTTTGCAATGCCACAGGATCAGCGACCAACCTCACGCCTTGACCAGGAGCACCGGGAATCTCGCGAATGTGGCCGTGAACTTGATGCTCACGACGTAGGTTACTCGATTCCAGCGTCCAGTGACGAATATTGATGCTAATCGATTGACCATGATCTGAAAACTCTTCTTTCAGATACTGTGCCAGTAGTTCAACAAACACCACGGAACGATGACGACCATATTTACTGCCAACACCGACGTTGATCCAGGGCTTTCCTGCCCGGAACCACATCAGTAAGTCGACACAGAATTCTTGTGCCTTACGCCTAGCTAAACTAATCATCTCATGGTTCTGAATCTTATGTACCACTAGCTCATCCAATCCTGTTAAACGCTTTAATTCTGAAACACGATCTACAGCCGGCAGATGACGAACATCATAGATAATACTCAAGTCAAGTGGCTGATTTCGTCGATTTCGAATAACACGTTCAGCTCCAGTCTTAAATCCGAATGAATGTAGTGTCAACTTAAAACTCGGCCGAGGACGTTGATCCGACGCACGCCTATCCATGGTGACCCCCAACGGTGTGGTTTCTCGTACCTATGTGAACGCCACTTCGGGCCCCGCGTAGCGGGGCAGGCGGTTGTGTCCAAAGAACATACGACTAATTACCTTACCAAATATTTCCTTGTTTGTCAAGAATTAGCTATACCACAAATTAATCTAAAATATAACAAAAAATCCTCGATTTCGAGGATCCAATATTCTAAGTAATATGACCAGCCACTGCTAAAACCAAATCTCTGCTATCCAAAGCACCAAAGAACACCATAGCAACAGCCTTGGCTAAAATTGAAGTTGTTAAACGATGGTTAACAGAATATCCTTCATCCTGCCATTTCTTAACTCGAGTCAAGATACTATGCGCCATTGACTTACGTTCTTTTTCATCGACACAAACTAAACTCATAACTTTCTTAACACTAGCGGCTAGTCGATCAGCAAATACTTCCGGTTCGTTCCCAAATGAATTAATGCATAATTCTTCCATACTAGTGATCACATCATAAATTAGATTGCCAACAAATGTATTGCAAAATGTTCGAAGTTCATTTACATTGGTAATATTATTAGATGAAGAATCTTTCATGATTGCACAAAATGCGTCCAAAATCCCTTGTATCACTGTATATTTCGCAATCCGAGATATATTATTACGATCTCTAAATAATGAAACAACTTCATTAGTGCGAACTATGAAATCACGTAAGCCACGACATACTAGTAAATACCATTTTACCCCTAAAAGAGAATTCTTTAAGATATGTTCGTTCTTATACGTAGATTCCCATCTTATGTTTTTAAAGAACAAACATTCATCAATCTTGATCTCATGATGATTTTCATTCAAAATAATCCAAATTAATTCTGGGGGAATCATTCCTTCACTGCCAAAATCAGCTATTAATTTAGGCAATAAATAACTCCAGGAATCCATTCTCTTAGCAGATATACTCATGGCCAAGACCTCCTTCCCCTTCGGGAAATGAGTGGTGGTCAAGACTCTCTCGAGCCGGACCGGTTGTCCGCGCCCTCGCGCGAACTTAATATATTATCACTATTATATACAATTGTCAATTACTAAATTTTTAATCAAAAAACTACCGCTTGACGGTAGTCTCTTGTTAAACCATGTACCACTCACGTAGCTCGGGTACATGGCACAGCTGGCGATGACCTATCCCACTTCACTAAAGCTTCGCAGGCCTGCCTGCGCAGGAAGGACATTCTGCTTTCCCAACGATTTCCAGAACCAAATTGCGGTCATTTAATAAAACAAAACACTACCGATTAACGGTAGTGTTTCGATAAACTGGCGATGACCTACTTTCCCCAGTAGAGTATCATCGGCGCTGAAAGGCTTAACTTCTGTGTTCGAGATGGGAACAGGTGTTTCCCTTTCGCAAAAATCACCAGATACAGTGAGACAAAATGAATTGTCTCACCTATATCTTTCGATTTTAAGACGCAAATTTTTGTGGTTACACACTTCGACTTATTAGTATGGATCAGCTAAAACCATTACTGGCCTTACACTTACCACCTATCAACCTCATCATCTATAAGGAGTCTCAAAGGAAATCTAATCTTGAGGACAGCTTCGCACTTAGATGCTTTCAGTGCTTATCTAAACCGAACTTAGCTACCCAGCGATGCCCTTGGTAGAACAGCTGGTACACCAGAGGTTCGTGCTTCCCGGTCCTCTCGTACTAGGGAAGCGCCCTCTCAAATTTCCAACGCCCGCAGTGGATAGGAGACCGAACTGTCTCACGACGTTCTGAACCCAGCTCGCGTGCCTCTTTAATTGGCGAACAGCCAAACCCTTGGGAGCTTCTTCACCCCCAGGATGAGACGAGCCGACATCGAGGTGCCGAACCGCGCCGTCGCTGTGGACGCTTAGGCGCGACTAGCCTGTTATCCCCAGAGTAGCTTTTATCCGTTGAGCTTCCGCCGTCCTATATCGTACGGTCGGATCACTAACTTCTGCTTTCGCAACTGCTTGACTTGTTGGTCTTGCAGTAAAGCTGGCTTATGCGTTTGCACTATTAGTCCCATTTCCATCGGGACCTAGCCAACCTTTGTAAACGCCTCCGTTACTTTTTGGGAGGCAACCGCCCCAGTTAAACTACCCGCCAGACACTGTCCCCTCTCAGGATTCACTGAGTAGGGTTAGAATTAAAAATAGGCAAGGGTGGTATCTCACTGGTGCCCGAAGGCTCCCACCTATGCTCAACATGCATATTTTTAACTCAATATCAAGGTATAGTAAAGCTTCATGGGGTCTTTTCGTCCAGCTGCGGGAACCGAGCATCTTCACTCGACTTGTAATTTCACCGAGTACATTGTTAAGACAGTTGTCACACCGTTACGCCGTTCGTGCGGGTCGGAACTCACCCGACAAG
>CAZQEI010000020.1:0-20765 GCA_964592195.1 uncultured Gammaproteobacteria bacterium
AATCCATCTAACAATTTCGTTGTATACATCATGGCTAACAACCAAACAATGGTAAACAAATCTGACAGCAAAGTTAATCGATACGGTAAACCATGGAACCATAAAATTGTATATTTAAATTCATCCAGTTGGACAATATTATCTGTAACTGGATTGGCTAAGCGATCAATACCAATTCCGCTAATTATAACTGATAATACAGCTAGAATCGGAAAGAGTATTTGAACCTTGGCTGGTAATTTATATTTATCATCCAAAAAACCGCCAAACATTAATATCCCGGCGCCAATAATTATTCCCAGTAAATGTTTTGATAATACCACCTTACTATTTACCAAATTCGAACCACCAAAATAGAATAAGCCTATCACAATTGCAAAAGCTAAAAAGATTGCCAACCCTCCGAGTAATGCAGTTGGTTTACGATGTAGTTTACGATTACCATCAGGTTTATCCATTACATTCCATCTTTTGGCTAACCATAAAACCATGGGCGTTACAAACATCGCCACGATAAAGGAGGCAATTAAAGCGAATAAATAATCAACATTGGTAAACATATTTTTTAGGAAGCTATGAAAAACATTTTTCACCTACGCTTTTCACAGTTTCCTCCTAAATTTTACTCTAATTACGTGATTAAAACAATTGACAACGAATAAGAAAAATGAACTATTAAGACCGTTTTATGGAGTCGAAAAAAGTTATCCACAGTTATATAACTAAAGCAAAATCCGCGAAACCGCGGATTTTTTTTTATATTTTTTCAGCTTTTATTATTTTCAATTCCCCTCCTGGCATTAACGTCGCCTTATCTCGTCTTTCCAATTCATTCTTTAACAAGGCATTAGTCAAAACATTATCGACACGCTCCTGAATCACTCGACGCAAGGGACGCGCTCCAAATTTGGGATCAAATCCCAGGTCTGCCAGTTCAGCCAAAGCTTCGTCAGATATAGTTAAATAAATTTCTTTTTCCGCTAAACGTTTCACTACCTTCCCAGCTAACAAACGAGCAATTTTAATTATATCTGTCATGGTTAACGGTCTAAACACAATCATACCATCAAAACGATTTAACAACTCTGGTCGGAAATATTGACGTAATTCATTATTCATCAAACGATCTTTAATTACATCCAAAGTTAGACCTTCTGTTATTTCATCTTGAATCTTAGCGGCTCCGGCATTACTGGTCATGATAATAATGGTGTTGGTAAAATCAACGGTCAAGCCTTGACCATCAGTCAATCGTCCATCATCCAACACTTGCAAGAAAATATTTAAAATATCTAAATGAGCTTTTTCTATTTCATCAAATAAAACTAATGAGAAAGGATTTTTTCTTACCGCTTCAGTTAATTGACCAGGATTGTTCGCATCGCCAATAAATCTGGACAAACTGGATTGCTCCTGATATTCACTCATGTCAAAACGCAACATTTTGTCTTCTGCACCAAAGTAAACTTCAGCTACTGCCTTGGCTAATTCGGTCTTGCCCACACCGGTTGGTCCCAAGAATAATAACGAAGCAATTGGTCGTTTTTCATCTCGTAATTCTGCTCGCGCTCGTCGTAAACTGGAAGATAACATATTAACTGCGTCTTCCTGACCAACAATTCGCTTATGTAATTCATTTTCCAAATTTAATAATTGCTCCGTTTCACTGTCAGTAACTTTAGTAGCTTTGATTCCGGTTTGTTGTGCAATGATGCGTCCAATATCTTCTGCTGTTACTAATGAATGCGGACCGCGCTCTTTACCAACATCAACCGCCGCAGTAGTAATTAAGTCTAACGCTTTATCCGGCAAATATTTATCATGAATGTATTTCGAGGATAAGACTACCGCTTTTTCAATACTATCATAGGAGAAATAAATGCTATTTTGATATTCCAATGGTCCACTCTTGGCTTCCAAAACTTGAATAGCGCTGTTAATATCCATTTCTTCGACACGCACAATTTGAAAAACATCTCGTAGAGAACTTCGTTCTAAAAATTGAGTATATTGTTTCGGACTAATGGTGGCAATCAACGGGAACAATCGTTTCTTCATCACTTCAGCCAAGACTTCAGACAAATCTAAACCACCTTCAGAATGGTTAACACCAATTAAATTGTGAATATCATCAATAAATACTACCACGTTCCTGGTTAACGCGGCTTCATTGGCAATTACCAACAAACGCTCTTCAGCTTCCGCCGCACTAGCGCCACTAATCAACTGAGCTAAACTGATTTTAATTAAGCGTTTATCTTGCAAATTTTCCGGCACAGTTTCCTCCACCATGCGTTGAGCCAAGCCTTCGACAATTGCATTTCTTCCCACTCCTGCGTCACCAACGAGCAAAGCGCCATCCAACGTGCCTTCTAGAATGCGATAAATTTGCTCCAACTCTTTTTCTCTACCAACGCAAGGGAAAAGATTGCCTTGGCGCGCAGATAAAGTTAAATCCTCACTAAAACGATTCAAATATGGAGTCGCCACCGCTGTCATGGCTCGATCCATATTATTTTTCGGTTTAAATTGAGCCAATTCACGAAAACGTGACAGACCTTCACGCATGCGTTGATGCAAGCGTTGCCATTCTAAAACATTATAAATTTTCTGATAATCGAGCTCTAAATCAATTAATATTTTCAAAACATAATCCTCTTTGCTTGAATTGGTATCAGCTAATTTTTGATCAAACATAGAGAACAACAAATCCATCACAGTTACTTTTCTTTGCTGATTTTCATAAGCTAAAATGTAAGCATTTAACAAAACCTTATGAACTTCTTGTGAGACATCAGTAAACTCACCGGATTTTTCCGTTTTCCATGACAAAACTCGACCCAATTTTTCTTTTAATAAAGCAACATCAGTCCCCAATCTTCCCCATAATAAAGCCCCAGGATCATAGTGCCCAGCCACTGCCAGCAAATGCAATCTTTGGAACTGACGATGATTCATTTGTCGCGCTAAACGCCAAGCTCCATTTATAAAATCAATCGCTTGTTGATCAAAGGTGCGAGAAATATCTACAAACCGATTTTTAGGCTGACCCTTTAAATATGTCCAATCCAGAAAATCAGGTAGTTTCGGATTTTTTACAAAAATTCTTCTCAAAACTCGATACTTTGGAGAGATTTCCAATGCCATTCGATAATAGAGATGCATGAATAAAATTAATCCAATCCAAAACAATGCTTTTTCACTTGACGGAGTCATCCAATATTCCAAACTGATTAAATTTGAAAAATTCGTTTCATAATTATAAAAAAACAATAAACCAATAGACAAAGCACCCAGCGCTACCAAAACTAAATTAATAATTTTATTCAATTGAGATAAAACCCTATCAGCAAAAATATTTAGCGTATCCATTTTCTTTCCCCAATACAAAAATCTTCCGTAGAATGGGATTACCACACCCAAACCAGAACAAGCCGGACACGGTTGATCTCCGACAAAGCCTTTGCCCAAACATTGATTACAGATTAAAAATTTTATATTTTCATCCTTCATAAACTATAGAAACCACAAATTCAAGTTAAATAAAACCTCATAAATAACAATCAAAGGTAGCGCGATCCATAATAACAGTTGAATCAACGCAAACAGGACCATAAGAATAAACATAATTCCTCGGCCGATGATTTGCACTACGCGCATCAAGAAACTAATAATCCGCCCCTCCCAGGTAAAATCACCAAACATGGGGGTAAAAATATTGCGCATCCAAACCAACAAAGCCAACTCTTGGTTAGCTCGGATACTTGAATGCCAAAGATTTTTCAACGCTTCCATCAGCCCGGACGAATACCACCAGATCGGCCAATACGCAAAATCCAGGACTAAATTTTTGCCCACAAACTTTGCGGCTTTGAGCGCCACGTTTCTTTCTATCATACCAAAAGTGAGTAAGTTTATAAGTTTTTAAGTTTGTAAGTTTCATGCACTTACAAACTGACACACTTACTAACTTATCAACTGGTATAATTATACCACAAATTATGTTTTAGTAACAAAAAAATGTGGAAGTAATCCACAGTTTCACGCAACACGTAACATGAAGCATGTAACAAAGAAAAAATAATGATACTATCCCTAATTTTCAGTTACCTCATATTTAGTACCCTCGGTTTGCAAAGAAGATGATTCTAATATTTTCAGCAAATAATTAAAACCAGCGCGAATGTTTTCTTCCGGTTGTTCGCTAATTTTCATGCGATATTTATTTTCTACGCAATTGGCAAAATACAAATATCCATCTGCGGAAATTTGCGGGACATATAATCCATGTCTGCAAGGAAACAATCGACAATCAGCACATTCATCAACGTAACGGGTACCAACACTCGAATCTTTTAAAATAATTTTGATTTTACCAATATGGAAGCTATACATTGGTATTCCATATGGTCCATGCCCAGGAAAATACTTGATTTCCTCAGCTAAATTTAATAATAGAGGGGTATAGGTTGTCAATGGATAAAATTCTTTTTCCCAAAACTCTTTAGCAGATAGCTCGGGATCTAAAATCTCTTCACAAAAATACAAATCGTGAATTTTCAAATCGAGCCCATGATTCAAACAGAAATTTATCATTTCACTTACCGCCTCACGATTGCGTCGCATCACCACCATATTTACTCGACAATAAATTTTATTTTGTTTCAATAGTTTAATATTTTCATAAACAACGCGATTTAACGACTTTGGAATACCCACATACTTATTCGTAACTGAATCAACGCTAAAAAATACATTGATATTTTTAACCTTCACCAAACTTTCCAAATATTTGTCTATAAACAAACCGTTGGTAGTTAACAAGATCTTAACATCAGGTCCAAGCGCATCAATATCCTCAATAATTTGTCCTAAATCTGCTCGCAAGGTTGGCTCTCCACCGGTCAATCGAAATGTTCGGTAGCCTAAATCATAAGCTACAGTCAAAATTTTATGCAATTCTTCGCGACTTAAAGTTGTTTCTGCACAATTCAAATTCGCGCCACCCGGACGACAATAAAAACATTGCATATTGCATTCCCGATTCAAAGCAATCGCCAATTGTGGAATATTATTCTGCATAAACTTCTTTAATGGGTAATAATTTCAAATCATAGATTTCTTTAAAATTATCCAGTTCATAACGAGCAACTATTTTTTTACTTTTCAAATCAAAAACAATAATACCCGCTGTTTTCGATTTTACCGGCAGTTTACGATTGGAACGAACGCTGGAAACACCGATAAAAGCCAAGTCTTGATAAAAACATAAGCCTCGTAAAAAATTTGATGTTTTCAATAAAACCTTTTTCTTATTATTTAAACAAACAGACAATTGGCCTTTCCCAGATTCAAGAAAATATAGTTTTCTTTTATAAATTCGAGGCGAATGAGGTATGTGTAAATCACCCAATATCTCTTTATTATTTTCCAAAGCATATAACACGCCTTGTGTTAAATCTTTTTTCCAACCAAATTCCTCGTTACTTTTAGACAAACAAGTAACATAACATTTTGCTTTCTCAGTAACAGCTAGGCCATTCAAATGACAACAATCTTTTACAGTTAAATTTGAGATAAATGATGGTTGCTGATGAGTAAACTTATGATTAAAAGTGGAGACAAATGACTTCTCCGTATTACAAAATATTATTTGATTATTTACAATTTGAACATCATGGGCTTTGGTAATACCCGCGACAATTTTTTTATTTAATTTCGGCTTTTGCAAATTAAATTTATTATAGACAAACAAGTGTCGACTACCCATTACCGCCAGCTTGCCATTATTATAATCAAAACCTTTAACTCGAGAAATTCGCATTTTCTTTATCAAAAAGTTATCCACAGCAGGAATTAAAAAAACGAGCTGGTTGGCTCGATCAGTACTAAAAGCTAAAATTGATTTAAATTTAGTCAAAATATCACTCAAACTCTGGCGCGATACAGACTTTTTTGTCATATATTTGCACCCCTATTATACTGCGTTTCAGGTGGTAGTCAAGCCCCAATTCATTGAACAATTATCATTTCCGCCAAAGGCGGATCCGCCTCCGGCGGAGATCATTGATCACGGTAAATGAAATTCGTAACTCGATATTCGTAATACGTAAAGCGTGAAACGACAAACGACCTAAAAAATTAAACGCCATAAGCCAAACGCTTTCTTATCTTTATTCTCATTAATTCTCTTTATTCTCAGCCTACTTCATTAATAATAAATTGTCTCTTCTTCAGAAAACGGCTGATCATCTTGATTAACCAATTTAAAACCTGGTTTAACTAAATAACAACCGGTATCTAATTCTTCAATAAACTGCGAAGGCCCACCAGTCATCTCACCATATTGAAAACTATTTTTTCTCACTGGATAAAACATATACAGTTCGTCCTTAGCCCTCGTTACCGCCACATAAAACAATCTGCGTTCCTCTTCCATTTGGCGACTATCTTCCAAGCTTTTATAATGCGGAAAATCACCATTGCGTAAACCAACAATGAAAACATATTTCCATTCCAAGCCTTTAGCTTGATGAATAGTTGAAAGCACCACGGAATTCTGAACAGCTTCTGCATCATGCGAAAACTTTTCCGATAACATGACATCAGCCAATAATTTGTCCAAGTCATCATAGTTAATAACAAAGTCTATGAACTGATGCAAATCATCCATTCTGTCTTTATAATTATCATAGGTCATTTTAATATAATCCTGATAACCAGCTTTGATAATGTGAATCACAGCTTCCCCAATGCTACCTTTAACTTTAAAATCAAGAGAAGACACAAACATTAACATGGCCACCAACTGCCCCCATGCAATTCGAGCTTTAGATTGAGTGATTTCCACTTTACCATTCAACAAATCATGCAAGGTTTCAAACTTTTCAATTTGCGCCCAAGCTTTTTCCACGCTGGCAGGCCCAAAACCATCGTACAGTCGTAAAATTCTTTTCCAGGCAATTTCATCCTTGAAATTTTGCACGATTTTCAAATACGAAATAATATCCTTGATATGTGCTTGTTCAAAGTAACGCATACCACCTCGAACAATGAATGGAATATTTCGTTTCGCTAATTCAAGTTGCAGCTCAGCAGAATGAAAAACTGCTCGAAACAACACAGCAATATTATTTAATTCAATACCACGGTCAATATATTCAATAATTTTTTGCGCAATTAATGTTGCTTGTTGATAGACATCACGAGCTGGTGTTAAACACGGCATCACGCCTTCATGACGAATGGCACGTAATTTTTTATCATACTTATCTTTATTGTGAGCAATACTGTGATTAGCCAGATCCAAAATCATGGGAGTAGAACGATAATTTGTTTCAATATGATAAACTTTGGTATTTTCAAAATTTTTGGGGAAATGCAAAATATTATTCACATCTGCGGCACGAAAACTATAGATACTTTGAGAGTCATCACCGACTACGAGGATATTGTTATGATGTCCACTTAATTCACGAATTATCGCAGCTTGAATGTGATTGGTATCTTGATATTCGTCAACCAAAACATATTGATATTGTTGCGAAAGTCTATCTTTAACTTCCGGAAATAACTTTAACAAACGATACCAGTTAATCAACAAATCATCAAAGTCCATGGCATTGGTTTTTTTCTTCTTTTCTTCGTAAGCTTCAGCTACTTGAACTATTTTCTCAGCGATAAACTCGGGAAAGTCATAGTTAAACGAAGCAATATCCTCCACCGGTTGATTAGCATTACGAGCAAAGGAAACCACAGCCTGAATCACACTTGGCTTGGGAAAGTTTTGACCTTTAACATTTAAACCAAGGTCGTTCATTGTTGATTTAATCACCTCAACGCTATCATCCTGATCTAAAATGGAAAAACTTCTATTGTAACCCAGTTTATCAGCATATTTTCTTAACAATAAATTTCCCATGTGATGAAAAGTTCCAGCATTTAATCCATTCGGATGAAAACCAAGTAAGCGGTGAATGCGTTCAATCATTTCTTTGGCCGCTTTGTTGGTAAAGGTAACTAAAAGAATATTTTCCGGTTTAATCCCTTTTTCCAATAAATAAGCTACTCGATAAACCAAAGTCCGAGTTTTGCCACTCCCCGCCCCTGCCAAAACCAAACACGGTCCATCTGCTTCGGTGACGACTTTGTATTGTTCGGGATTGAGTTCAGATTGATAGTTGATTGCCATAAGATGGAAATTCGTGATACGTTAAACGTGAAACGAGATGCGATAAAAACAATCACTTCTTTAAGGCTTCGGCCGATCTAATTAAGCCGTTGATTAGCATTTTTACTCTGTCTGCTTGATCTTTTAAAATGAAAAATTCATCAGTTGAAATATAATCTAAATCTTTAGCCAAGAATAAATGACTTAAAACCTCAGAAACTGAACCTCTTGCCATGTAATAAAACCTTGCTCTATCGGCAAAATGAAACCTAGAATATCCTTCTGCTATATTCGCGGTAATCGAAACAGCGGCTCTTTGAAGTTGGGCAGAAAGTCCAAATTTTTCACTCACAGGAAATTGCCTAGAGACTATATAAACAGACAAGACAAAGGCATGTGACACCTTCCAAGCGTCTAAATCATAAAACTCATTTATTTTGTTTTCCATATCTAAATCGCTTAACGTTTAACGTATCACGTTTCACGGATACAGATATCAATCATAATACAAACATTTTAGCACATCAATACTCGATTGGCGAATCAAACAAAAAGACTGCCGCAATCGACAGTCATTAATTTATCTTACACCCACTCGTGGCAAAATTACTTTAAAAAACACCAGAACAGAAATTATACAAACCAACAATGCAATCATGGCGTTTACTATTTCTCCATTTCTCAAATATGAACCACAAAAAATTGCCCCACCACTCATTCCAGAAATTACCACCATAGCAATCATTGTAACCAAAGTAAAGAAACCAACAATTTTCAAGATATCTAACAGACTTTTCGGTTGTGACTTTTCTGATTCATTCATGGTGACATTCTGGATGAGGATTGGTGACATTCAAAACATCAGCAATTTTTGCACACATTTCAGAAGGATCATCTCGGAAGTTTAAACGCTTTGAAAAACTAGCAAAACAATCAGGGTAGCCAGCTCTCAATGCCCACCCCAGAAGAACTCGATTTTGCCAATCTTTCGGGAGCACCGAACAGAAGGTCTCATGCTCAAGCACCAAATGGGGGTAAACATCGTAGATAATTATATCAGGATTGAAGTTAATCAATCTGTTTACATTTTCAGTCACACGGAATGATCCTCTAATATTTTTGAATTCAACCTCGTATCCAGCAAATTTGAACCATTCAAAAATTGACTTTATTGCCATGCTGAATTCATCCGCACCAAAAATCAAAGCTTTAATCTTCTTCTTGGTATCAGCCATGCTGCTCTCCTTGCCTCGACTCCCTTGGGGAGGCGGGCTGTTCTGGTTTTGGGACACCGAGAATTTCACGTAGACAATTTTGGATTCGTTCTTTTTCTTCGGAAACTGAGCCAACCGCTATATTGTAATTGATGTTTCGATCGGAAAATTCAGCGAATTCCGGATATACCAACTGATTAATATCATCTGTACCAGAAATCATGACACGACGCTTTTGCTTCCCAGTAAGCATTTTTAAAATCGTTTTATTCAGTTCCACAGACAAGCCAGTATGATAAAGGTTAAAAACAATCAAATCAAATTCATCCAAGTCAAAATTTCTCAAAACCTCAGGATCGTTTTCATTCAAAAACTCAAAATCAGTATCAATAATTTGATCAATTTCATTTGCAATAAAATGAGTAGCCAGGTTAGAGTGACCAACGATCAGGATATTAATCATACGACGCGGAGTATCAGGCATTAAAGCCTCCAGGTGGTTTGGTTTTTAAAGGACGAAAGTATATATTATAACGATTATTGAATTATGTCAACAATCAATATTACCAAACTTTGTTGGATTTACCATTGAAAAACACTACCAAAATGCTATACTAATCAAGCTATTAAGTGTTCCTTAAAAAGTTCCTTAAACAGGAGGGAATCATGACTGCATGGCGTTCGGAAATTCACAATTTTTGTCGTGTTTCTGATCAGGAAAAGCAACAAGATGGCACCTTTAAATTAACACTGACTGAACCTCAAGACACTACTCATTCCAAAGTTCATGTCTTTGTAAATCAAGAGTTAGTGGTCAATGGGAGAAACACCGGTTTTATTCTGGCAGTGAAAAAAATTCGCACTGAAGAATCAAAAAATTCCAAAGCTAAACTGTTCGTTGATCGTGTCGTTGTTTTTGACCCTTGTCCCAGAACAATTAACTGCGGACAACCAGATTGTAACTGCAAAAAAAACTAAGGAGGGCGATAATGGAGCTGGTGATTCAACCTGGGAGAAGTAAATATATTATGATTGTTTCTGAACGAAAAGATGGAAACATGGATGAAAGATTTGGTAAAGAATCTGAGGTGAAAGCGAATATTTCGAGATTCTTGCAGCAATACCCATCATCTTTAGAACGTAACGATCTGTATATTTCACCGGAACAATACGGTCAGGTGATCGATGTTACTAACAATCGAAACGTCCGAACCAATCCCATTATTTGTGATGGTCTATCTTCTTGGGGGTTTAACGATTTGCTAATCCTACGTCCCGGGGATTGCCCAGGCGTAGCACTTTTTCATCCTCAGGGTGGTAATTTTGCACTTTTACATTGCGGACGTGGACCATTGGTTCATCGCATCATAAAGCATTTTGCACGACAAATGAGTAAACAACATTTGACCATCAAAGCTGCGACTCCGGGATGGATCGCCATTGTTTCACCTGGAATTGGACCTTGTTGTTATCACTTCCCCAAAGAGCTTTACAAAAAAGTGGTTCAACCGCTGCAACCAAACTTGAAACCCGAAGCAGATGGTCGTCACCACTTAAATTTGAGGGCGATTATTGAGGAACAACTTAGAACTGAATTCGCCATTGATCAAATTTACTTCATCGGCGGTTGCAGTGTATGCCAGCACGACATGTTCTCGCATTCGCGCGGGCAAACTGAACCAGAACGGTTAGGTAGGAATTTGGTGGCAGTTTGGCATGAATATTAATATAAAACTTCGATAGAATCGAAGTTTTTTAATTACCAATTTTTCTTTTATCACCGTCCACATTCTTTTATCGCCCCGCCCTTCGCGAAGGGCGGGGCAGCCAGTTTTACCTCTCGCCGAAGTATGAGGGAAACAATTCCGAATAACCAGTTCCAGTTTCAATACATACTAAACTTATAAACTTAGCTCGGGCTTAAGCCCGAGTTAAACGATAAACACCTTTTTATTTATCGCCACCTTTAGGTGGCAGCCAGCCTTTCCCCTCGTCGAATGACGAAAGAAATTATTTTTCGAATTAATCCAACTTCATTTTTAGAATAAATTCAATTCAATATAAATGGTAAAAACTTAATAAGCTGGAATTCGGCCTTCCGCCAGAGGCGGACGATGCGAAAGGCCGAGATAAAAAAAACAAAGCACAAACTATTCAGCTTTTCTTATAGAAAATTCACAACCGCAGTAGTCCTGTCTATGAAACTTCTCCTGCTCCGCCAAATCGCATGATTTTTTAAATCCATTTTCTTTTCTCCAAACTCGATCAATAAAAGTTAATCCATACAAATCCGCCATCTCGTGTCCGATTTTGTTGATTAACACAGCATCTTTATGTGGACTAATAGTTAAAGTTGACGCCATGGCATCATAACTATTCTCTTGCGCCACTTGCGCGGCTTCTGATAAACGCAAGTTAAAACAAACTTCACAACGCTTCCCTTTTTCCGGTTCCAATTCTAAACCTTTGACATGTTCACGCCAATCTTCGTGTCGGTATTCACCAATAATCAACTTAACTTTTTCCTTGGCACAAAACCTTTTAACTTCCTGCAAGCGCAAATCATATTCTTCTTGTGGAAAAATATTGGGATTATAAAAAAATGCGGTCACCTCATAACCCATATTTTGTAATTCCTTAATTACGAACCCGCCGCAGGGCGCGCAACAGATGTGCAATAAACATTTTGACATATTTTTTCATGTAGCATGAATCATGGAGCATGTAACAAAAACACGAAACAACATAAAAACAACAGAAGCCAGAGGTTTCATTCATCAATACACACTACTTTTATTTTTAATTTATTGAAAAAATTAATTAAATCATCGCGATTTCTATCTATATACACAGCATTTCCAACTTTTATATCCGAAGAAATATCCTCAGGCTTTAACTTAACCCTCTGCAAGTACAAAGAATCTATTATAACAACACCGGCTGGTATTATCTTCAAGTTTACACAACCATTTAAATTTAATGATCCATCAATATCCATACCCCCGGGAATTTTTGTTATTCTTGACTTCTCAACACCTGTCAAAGGAATTGTATTAAATATATGCAACCGTGTATTTTCGAAATCATAACTAGGCAAAAATATTAACTCTTTCGTAACCCAATCAACCAGTTCATCAGAGTCCCAATCATAAGTTCCATCACCAAAGTCTCTTTTTTCTACCGTTGGCATCATTTCTTCAACAATCTGCAACGCTTTTTTAACCCCATCAGGATCAAGTCTCCCTTTTTTTTCAATTACTAATTCGTGCAACCGAAAACTGCCTTCAGCATATGTTTGTTGGGCTGATTGCGTCATATCAATGGCAAGGGCTTTTTCTGACATAGATTTACTAATTAACAATACGCCACCTTTATACCTAATGAAACAAAAAAATCATCTAAATCTTTTCTTTCACGATTCACATAAACCGAGCCTTCAACCCAAATATCTCGAGAAATATCTTTTGGCTTTAAAGGTGTGTTTTTCATATGCAATGCTCCCCTGACTCTAATTCCTGCTGGAATCATTTTCAATTTAGCATTGTTTATTGAAACAGAAGAACTAAAAATCATTCCATTTGGTAAACGAACTAACGTGTCTGATTTACCCATTAGACTTGGGAAAAAAGTCATTAGCTTAGTGTTTTTATTATATAAGAATGCCTTTTCAATAAATTTATCCGCTGTTGCCGGATCAATTTGTAAATTACTTATTACCCACGCCTTCAATTGTTCAGGCGTCCATGAATATTCAGGGGATCCAAAATCATGTGGCAAATCATTTTCAACTTCAACAATCTCTTCGTCTCTGGGAGTCATCCCCTCAACAATCTTCAACGCTTTCTTCACCCCGTCCGGATCAAGCTTACCATTTTTTTCAACAACTAATTCGTGCAACCGAAGACTGCCTTCAGCATAAGTTTGCTGAGCTAATTGAGACATGTCTACGGCTAATGGTTTTTCCATAGTAAAATAATTTGAAACAGACTTTAATTGACTATAACGCGACCTTTAACTCGCTTACTTTGAGTTAATTTTTCTAATTGTTGTTTTAATCCAAACTGATTTTCATCTATCTTTATGAGATCAACATTTATATATGTAGTTTCAGGAATTTCCTTTAGATGAGACCATAAAACACTAAACCAATACTTTTTATCTTCTTCCTTCAATCCAGTTGGCCCAAAGAAACTATCCTCGCCAATTTTTCTCAAAGAAGAACGATCAGCAAAAAAGCTATCACGGACTCTTAAATCTCTAGGAAGTTCTTGAATGCTCGAACCAACCATATTTAAATCCCCATTAATTTTCAACCCTTCAGGCAACAAATGATTTCCGGAATGCATTAAATTTACATTTCCTAAAATCATCTTAAAAGGAGGAAACGTTTTTAAGTTTGGTTTATTTCTCAAATCCAGATCACCTTCAAAAATGATAAATTCTTCTTGTTCATCCATGTCAATATTTAATTGCACATGTAAATGCACCCAAGCTACGGCATCTTCCCTGTTCATGCCCAATTCCTCCTGCGCCCAGCGGTAAAATCGTTTCATGTCCCATTCTGATTTCTTTTCTTTTTCGTCAAAGCCGGTCATCCCCTCCACAATCTTCAACGCTTTCTTCACCCCCTCAGGATCAAGCTTTCCATTTTTTTCAACGACTAATTCATGTAACCGAAGACTGCCTTCAGCATATGTTTGCTGGGCTGATTGTGACAAGTCGATGGCTAATGATTTTTCCATAGTACGATAATTTGAAACAGCTTTTATTTGACGATTATACGTCCTTTAACTCGCTTACTTTGAGTTAATTTCTCTAACTGTTGTTTCAATGCGAACTGATCTTCATCTATCGCTATTAAATCAACATTTATATATATACTTTCAGGAATCTCCCTTAATGAAGACCTCACGACATTGAACCAATATTTTTCATCAATCTTCTTCAATCCAGTCGGGCCGAAAGAACTATCGTCACCAATCTTTTTCAAGTGCGACCCTTCACAATAAAACCCATTCATTACTTGCAATAATCTTGGTAATGCTTGAATTTTCGAATCAATCATAACTAAATCTCCCCGGATATCCAATCCCTCAGGTAGTTTTAAATTTTCAGATCGATTTAAGCGCAAATTTCCCTTAATCATTTTGAAAGGAGGAAATGTTTTCAATTTAGGTTTATCTTCCAAATTCAGATCACCATCAAAGAAAAGAAAATCATTTGGTTCTTCTTTCTCATCATTCAAATCAGCACTTAATTGAACGTGTAAATGCACCCAAGCCACCGCATCTTTTCTATCCATTTCCAATTCCTCTTGCGCCCAACGATAAAATCTTCTCATATCCCACTCTAATTTTTCTTTTTTCTCTGGTGATCCAGTCATACCTTCCACAATCTTCAACGCTACTTTTACCCCTTCAGGATCAAGTTTTCCATTTTTTTCAACAACTAATTCATGTAACCGAAGACTGCCATCAGAATAAGTTTGCTGAGCTGATTTTGACATGTTTATGGTTAAAGGCTTTTCTGGCATAAAAAATTTTTATTTTAAAAAAGATAACACATCAATTACTACAACCTATATCCAATTTTAATACCCAAAGCTGTGAAGAAAGCGCCTAAATCCTGTCGATTTGCACTAATCATTACCCTCTCAGTCACTTTAATGTCTGGTGAAATATCCGTTGGGTTCAACCTCGTTCCGACTAAGTCCAAATTCCCAGACACGCTTAGTCCTGAACGAATAACTTTTAAATTTATGCAATCGTTTAAATTCAAATCTCCGGAGACAATTAATCCCGGAGGTAGCTCCGTCACATTCAACGCTTGAGCACCATTTAAATATAAGGAACGACCATAAAATAATTTTGGTTTACCTAGTACGCCATGAAAATCATGAAAACCTTCTCCACCTACTTCTTGTTTTATCCACTCCAAAAGTCTCTCATCAGACCAATCATACTTACCATTCCCAAAATCATAACCAGTCTCATTTGAAGGTAACATCCCTTCCACTATTTTCAGCGCCTCACTTACCCCTTCTGGATCAAGTTTGCCATTTTTCTCAACTACTAATTCATGTAATTTCTCGCTACCCGAAGCATAAGTCACTTGCGCGGCATGGTCGAGGTTGGCGGTTAATTTTGAAGCAAAAGACATATATTTAAATATCTAACTAAGGCTATTAAAAGAAATATTTCCAGACTGAACTAACTCATTAATTCTAATTGTCAATTTTGAGTTACCATAAACTCCAAAAATTTGATTAACATGAAGCTCAATATCATCTGAAATATTTACGACAGGCGTAAAACTGAAATCAACTGTGCTTGTTCCATTTTGTCCAATTCTTACTCTATTGCCTATTGTTAACATGCTTATTTTTGAAACGTCCAAATCATTTTCTACTATTAATCCAGTTGGCAAATAATCAATGCGAGACTCACGGAGATTTAAGTTTCCATTGATAGTTAAATATTTTGGTAACATTACATTTGGACATTTTACCATACTCAACGATCCTGTAATCAGTGCTATCGGCGGAGGGAAATGCTTTAATCCTTGTTTATTATCTAAAATCAAATCACCCCGCCAAGTCCAATGTTTCGTTGGTTTTCTTGTAACAAAATCAATTCCACGTTGTGGGACTAAATGCTCTCCGAGCCATATATTCGCTGCCACTTCATCCATACCTAACTCTTCCTCAGCCCAATCAATATATCTTTTCAAATCCCAAGGAACATCAAATGATTCAATTTCAATTTCTTCCTTTTCAATCATCATCCCCTCCACAATCTTCAGCGCCTCCTTCACCCCCGATGGATCAAGTGTGCCATTTTTCTCGACTACTAATTCATGCAATTTCTCACTACCCAAAGCATATGTCACTTGCGCGGCACGGTCGAGGTTGGCGGTTAATTTTGCTTCCATGGTCATAGAAATTAATTATTTTTCGTGATTCTCCCTTCAAGTTCTCCAGCGACAATACTTTTATTTAATTCCATATTATCTGTATCAAATTCCAATAAACCTACACCAATTAAACAACTAGCAGGTATTCTTTTCAAATTAAGACAACCCTTAACATTAAAAATAAGATTTCGCTTTTCTTGATCATCTAATAAATTGTCCACATCACCAAAAGAGCTATTCTCTCCAATTTCCTGCAATTTAGAATCATTGGCATAAAAATTTTTAAAAACTTTTAAACCACTCGGCAATCGAGTAATTTTTGAATTTATCATCACAAAATACAACGTGATAACCAAATTTTCAGGTAATTCAATAGCATCAACAAACGATAGATCCAAAACACCTTCCACGCGATTGAAAGGGAAAGTGGTAAGCTTAATATGTTCCTTTTCTCCATGAATGGTTAAATTCCCCTTGTGAACCCATAATACTTGAGACTCCCCAGCTTGATCAAAATATTTTACTGCATGAACTTTTTCGTTTACAAATTTAGTTGCCGCTTCTTTGGTCATGCCCAACTCTTCTTGCGCCCAAAGTTGTATATCTTTTTTATCACGAAAAAGTCGTTCTGTTTTTTCCGGTGCTTTCATTAACTCTGTCGTTTCTGTTACAACTTTCAGAGCTTGAGCAACGCCAACATTATCCAGCTTGCCTTCTGGAGTTCTTGGTATAGCACGAAGCTGTTCCATCTTATCTGCATAACTGTTTGCCTGCGGCAAAGTTAAATCAGCGGTTAATTTTGTAGAAAAGGGAGGCATAAATTATTTTTATATTAAACTAACCAATATCAAACTTTATTCTACCTTCGACTTTTCCAGCCTCAATACTATTTTTCAGTTCAGTGTTTTCTTTATCATATCTCAATTCACCAACATCAATCAAACAATCATGAGGAATAATTTTTAGATCTGGACAGTTATTAATCAGAAAATTTAATGAATCTCGACTAGGTTGATTCATTTCCTGATTCACATCACCGAACCTACTGTTTGCACCAATGGCTTGCAAAGTTGAATATTCTGCTTTAAAAGATTTGCCTACCTGCAAACCATCAGGCAATCGAGTGATATGGGAGTTGGAGATATCAAGACTACCTTCGACAATCAAATCAGCTGGCAACTCGACATCATCAACATATAGCATCAATAAACTGCCTTTTACACGATGAAATGGGAAGGTTTGGATATTATTCACTTTTCCTTCTCTGCCAATAATCAAACTCCCATCATGAACCCAATTTAAATAAGCATTCCCCTGATCATCAGCTGCAAAACTTTCCTTGACTCGTTTTTCAGCAAATTCTTTGGCCTTTTCTTCGCTCATTCCCAATTCCTCCTGCGCCCAAAGGGCAAAATCTTCCTTCTTGCGGAAACGGCGCTCTTTTTTTTCTGCTTTGGTCATTAATTCCCCTGTTGCTGTTACAACTTTCAACGCCCTAGCCACGCCTTCATGGTCCAACTTACCATCTGGAGTTCTGGGTATGTCACGCAATTGCTCCATATAATCCGCATAATTACGAGCTTGCGGTGGATTTAAATCAGCGGTTAATTTTTCAAAATTTGGCATATTGATTTAAGTTATAGATAATCAGTTCGCTCACAGATTATTTTCCCTTTTCTTCTTAATCTTGCAACGGCTTGAATTAATTTTACATTACTGCGACTGAGTTTCAAAACATGACAACGCATATCCAAATCATCGGGAAGTGTTTCTAATGGTATATCTGTAAAATCCACCTCAACCACATTAATTCTGTTTTCTTTATTATACTTATGCCCAATCACAGTACCTTCCCCAATTTTTTTTAGCTGTGACTTTGAAGCATTGATTCCCAGTCCGACATATAAATTATCTGGCAAGGAAGTGACTTTCGATTCAGAGATATCAATAGAATTTGAGACAGAAAATCCATCCGGCCAAGTGACATCGTTGGATCTAAACATAAATAAACTGCCGCCGACAAAATCAATAGGCGGAACCATTTTCACCGCTTCATCACTAAGATCAAGCATCCCGCTCCAACACCACAAGTCCTCAACTTCTCCGTCTACGGTATTAGTGAACTCTTTTTTTAAATATTTATCAATTCTTTCCTCGGGATCTCGCCACTGGGTGCCTGTTCTCGCCCAATGTTTAAAATTTTCCATTTCCCAATTTTCTGGATACTTATACATCATAGAGTCAACAATCCCCAATGCTTGCTTCACCCCATCAAAGTCCAATTTACCACCTTTAGCTCGCAATAAACCGCGCAATCGTTCTGATTGTTCTGCGTAGTTGGGTAAGTCTACTGTGTCGTTACCGGTTAATTTTATTGAATTTTCAACTGACATTATGCTTGTTTATTTTTTAATAGCCACCCGGTCAAAGTTCCCACTAAACTATAAATTAATGCTCCCCAGAATGCTGGCCAGAAGCCATCGACACTGAAACCTTGAAGTAAATTAGCTGTTAACCAAAACATTAATCCATTAATAACTAAACATCCAATACCTAATGTTAAAATATTAATTGGTAGAGTTAACAATTTTAAAATATTCCCAATAACAGAGTTAATCAAACTAAACACAATCACAACAACTAAAGCGCGGTAAAAGCCACTGATTGTTATTCCTGGGAAATATTGAGCTAAACCATAAATAACAAGAGCATTGATGAGCCAGCGAATTAATAGTTTCATATAGTTAATAAAATTCTAAATTCTAAATCCTAAATTCTTCAGCCAGAGGCTGATCCGCCTTTGGCGGAAAAGAAAGTAATTATTTTTTATTTTTAATATGCTGAATTACTTTATGATGAAAACCTTCTTTATCCAATGTTTCTAGGAACTTTCCAGCTTGGCGGTGGGTTCGTTTACGGAAATAAAAATACAGTAGTTTAATTATCCAATAATACAAAATGGAAAAAATTAACATGCCATAAACAATCCAAAGATATTTATTATTTCCCCATGACCAAAAGTTGATATTCAAACTCACAGTATCAGTCTTTTCTCCGCCGTTGGTATCTCGCATAACCACCGTCACGTTATGTTTCCCCTGAGAAAAAAAGTAATGCAAGCGCGGAACACGCGCCACAGATTGATTATCCACTAACCATTCATACGACCAACTGGGATCAACGGAATCATTGCCCTCTGCCCAAAACTCATACGATTGCCAATCTTTTACAGTGTAATCAATCACCACTTGAGTTCGGGCATTTATAGTTTTTTCAGGTTTAATATCAGCCGCTGAAATAGCATTAGCGAAGATAAATAAACAGACAATTGTAAATAAACTATTTATCAGCTTTTTCATGTTTGTTTTTAATTAGAAAATATAAAGCGAATATAATTAAAATTACCAACAAAGCTGCTCCGCCAGTTAAAAAACTATTATTCACAGACCAAAATGGAATAGACACTTTTTCCGTATCTAATACTTCTCCAAACATTCCTGTTACTTTCAAACTAATAATATAATCACCTGGGCGGGAATAATGATGGACTGTGTTTGTCTGTGAAATTACTCCATCACCAAAGTCCCACTCATAAGTTAAATCAGTTGGTTTAATATTGGCATTATCAGTAATAAAGGAAAACTCATATGTTCCCCAGCTTAAATTCTTTGCTTGAATATTCACCGCTGAAAACAAATTCTCGCTGTAAAAAAACTTTTGCGGATCTACTTCAGGCCCAGTAGGAGGAACATCAGCAGAAACTTCAACAGGCGCTGTTTCAGTTTCGGTTTTCGTCATCGTGGTAAGATTGGCTTTTTCAATTGGCGGTAATGGCTTTTGCACCACAGGTTTCTTAACCACAGGCGGTGGCACGGCCCAACGAGTCTTATCAAGCGGATAAGCATCATTTTTATCACTTACTCCATCACCATCAGTATCAGCTTTAAATTGATCAGTGCCAATCTGAAACTCTTGATCATTAGTTAACCCTTCATTATCATTGTCCGGATCATCAAGATTACCAATACCATCTTTATCATTATCTAATTGAGCAGTAATTAATTTAACCTCTATGACATTATTACTCACATTCACATCAGCCGAGGAAGTGTCAACTATTTCTGCCCGGATTGAAAAAGCACCAGAGGGAACTGTTAAAGATGTAAAAACTTCATCTGCTAATCCGCCAGCTCTTAAAGAAATATTTTGTAGCGGTCCAATCTGATTACCATTCATACTGAATTTAACGCTGGCCGTCACATCATCACCGCTGTAATTCCAAATTCTGGCATACAATTTAACATTAGTACCTTCCACTAACTTGGGAACAGGGACTGAGAAGAAAAAATCATTCCCAGTAAAACCCACGTCATCGACAAAAGTATCCACGGCGTTTACTTGAGAAAAACTGAAAAATAGAGCAAAGATTAAAAGTCCTACAACTGCGATTTTTTTATACATATATTTTA
>CAZQEI010000021.1:0-18791 GCA_964592195.1 uncultured Gammaproteobacteria bacterium
CAAAGTTTTCTTCTTATTTTCAAGAATAGACTGAAGATCCAGCTTAATTTGATTCGCCAACGAACCAATCTCCTTCTTTTCTTCTAAAGATAGGTCTTTTAAGCCTTTTAAGACGTTATTCAACTCTCCATCCTTGCGACCAAAGTATTGATTATCAATCTGATCCAAATCAACGACGGTTACTGCAGTTTCAATGGCTTTTAAGGCGCTGGCTTGTAATTTTTCCAGTAATTTTCTCATAAAATTAAAATAATTTCAAAGTTATTTGATAGAGAAAGTATAGCAAAAATAACATATTTTTTCAAATCAAAAGACTACCCTTATATCCGCATTACTTCTAGTCCGCCTCAGGCGGAAGGTGGTAGTAAAAGCTATAAAATTCTGACTTAGTATTTAAAATATAGCAGAAAATAAAACACTATTCGAAAGACCCTATGAATAATCAACTCACCGCGTCCTTCGGCGCGTTTGAAAAGCTGACTGCCCCGCCCTTCGCGAAGGGCGGGGCGATAAATGAAAACTAGAACAAAAAACATCTGACACGCGCCAGATGTTTCTCTATAATACAATTTACTTTTCAATCTCGACTTCGAGGAACACCCCGTTGTCCAACTGAACATCCACGGTTTTCTTCAAAGTGTGCCAGCCCATGACTACGCCTTTACCTTGTTTGGTCTTGATTTCCGAGCCAATCGGAGGCAATTGATCAGCACATTCTTCATAAGCGGCTTTTTCATAGTTCAGGCAACATTTCAATCTACCACAAACTCCACTCAACCGTTCACTACCCCGATGGGAAACTTGTTGAAGATCAGCTAAATCAGAGGTAACATTGCCTAAATCTTTGTAAAAACTCTGGCAACACAATATTTTGCCACAACAACCCATATCGCCGTTGATTTTGATTTCATCGCGAATACCGATTTGTTGCAAACGAATATTTAATTTGAAATGTTTCACTAAATCCTTCAACAACACACGAAAGTCAACGCGACCATTGGCGATAAAAGCGAAAGTTAAGCGTTTATTATCAATGGAATAATGCGCATCCACCAACTTCATGGGTAAATCGTGCTTGGTAATTAACACTTTGCAATCTGCCACGGTCTTTTGTTCTTTCTTTTTCAACTCCAAAGCTTTTTCAACATCATCTTTTTCCGCTTTGCGAATCAAAGTGGCTAAGTCTTCGTCCTTTACTGCAAAACTGGCAGTATCACGTTCAGTTTTGGCCACTACCTTGCCGATTTCCTCGCCATTGGTGGTCATCATGATAACATAATTGCCCACACCCAAATCTTGGCCAGCTGGGTCGACAAAATATATCTTATCCCATGAAGTAATTTGAACTTCTAGGAAAGTCATAAATTTTACATTAGATTAAATTTGGTAACGTTTGAAGCTGACGATGGTAGCGCCTTTGCTTTCCAGATACTTCTCGACGGACATTTTATCGTCTTTAATAAAGGATTGTTTATTCAGACAGTTCTCTTCATAAAACTTGTTAATCTTGCCACCCACAATTTTTTCCGCAATATCAGCTGGTTTGCCTTCGTTCTTTAATTGTTCGAGGTAAATTTCTTTTTCCTTGGCTAAGATGTCAGCTGGAACATCAGATGGATTCAAATAAGCTGGAGACATAGCCACGGCTTGCATACCAACTTCGCTGGCTAATTCAGGTGTGCCACCTTTTAAGACAACAATCGCCGCCGCTTTTTTATTGGAATGTAAATAAGTGCCAACCACTTCACCAGTAACAATTTCCGCTGAGTTCAATTGGATATTTTCACCGATTTTAACAATTAATTCACCCTTGATCTTAGCATCAGCCCAAGCAGCAAAACCCGCATCACCTTCATTGTAAAGTTTTTCCACCATTTCATTAACAGCGTTGATAAAATCTTCACCACGAGAGACAAAATCAGTTTCACAGTTCAATGCGATCACTGCCACTTTTTGCGTATCACCTTTGAAAGCGATTAAACCTTCTTTGGCCACGCGATCAGCTTTCTTCGCAGCCTTGGCTTCACCTTTTTTGCGCAAAATTTCCACTGCTTGATCGAGATCACCATTGACTTCGGCCAAAGCTTTTTGACAATCGACCATTCCCGCGCCAGTCATTTGGCGGAGGGTGGTTATGGTTTGTAAGTTAATCATAGCGTTAGAGTCTGTAAGTCTGTAAGTTAGTAAGTCCGTAAGTTGATTCAAATACTTACAAACTTATACACTTATGCACTTACAAACTGATTTTTATTTTTGAAAGAAAACTATTTCGCTTCAGCTTTGGGTTCAACCTTCTTGGCTGGAGCAGAAACAGTGGAAGATCTAAATTCAACCTTCTTTTCAGTGACAGTTGGATTAGATTGACCATCTTTAACTGCGGCCACAATTGTTTCCACAATTAAACGAATGGATTTCACGGCATCATCATTACCAGGAATTGGGAAGTTTGATTTTTCCGGATTAACATTGGTATCGCAAATCGCCACGACTGGGATCTTCATTTTGTTAGCTTCAGTCAAAGCAGTCTTTTCTTTCTTCATATCTACAATAAAAATAGCTTCTGGCATTTTGTTTAATGCTTCAATACCACCAACCACTGGATCCAACTTCGCGATCTTGCGTTCAATCATCAAACGTTCTTTTTTGGTATAACGATCTAACTTGCCTAAATCACGTTCAGTTTTCATGCGTTTAAAACTCTTCACTAAACCGAAAATAGAACGAGAGTTGGTCAAAGTACCACCGAGCCAACGTTCAGTGATGTATGGCATTTTGCAAGAAGCGGCAGACTCTTTGATAATAGCTTGCGCTTGCTTCTTGGTGCCCACAAATAAAACCACACCGCCGCGGGCGACAGTGTCTTTTACGAAATTATAAGCTTGTTCCAAAGACTTGTAGGTCTCTTCCAAGTTTATAATGTGAAGCTTGTTCTTCGCAGTGAAGATGAATGGCTTCATTTTTGGGTGCCATTTGGCCGACTTGTGACCAAAGTGCACACCCGCTTTGAATAACTCTTCCACTGATGGAATTTTTGACATATTTTGCCCTTTTTTGTTCAAAAAATGATCCTAGGGATGACTTTTCGAACCCGCTACTTTTCAACTTTACCAGGGCCACGGATACTTCCAGTGGCAGGACTGACAAATTGGCTAAAATTAGCCATGAAAAGTATGTGTTATTAATAGTATTCGTATATTAACATAAAATTATGAGATTTGCAAGGATTCTTTCATTGATCAAGGATCATTGACCATTGATCACTTAAAGCAACAAATCGCATGTTTTACGAGACTGCCACGTCCCGCCATGCGGGACTCGCAGAGGAGGTAACTCTTTTGCGAGGAACTCTGTGACGAAGCAATCTCTAAAATTCTCAACCCAAAGATAACATTTTTCAAGAATATATTTGTCCCGCAAAGCGGGATCCTGTCTCTGCGGGATAGATTTGTGGGTATTTGTGGATTCGTGGTCACAAAAACACCGGACTTTCGCCCGATGTCTTTCATATGTTACATGTTGCGTGCTACGTGCTACGTGTCATTTGAACATCCCGATTAATCAACCCTCCATTCTCCTCCACCACAGTAATCGGCGGAGTGGTAAACTTTTCAAATTCAGATTTTTCCACAGTCACATAATAGTTATTCTTACCGACCAAGAAACCGTATCTGCCTGATCCGTCAGTAATCTGACTTTCCAGCAATTTATTATATTGTGTATCAAAAATTCTTACCACGGCGTTTACCAAAGGTTTCTTGGTCAACGCATCAGACACAGTCCCCCAATTCTTCAATTTTGGAGGTAGTGCCATTTTCTTAAAACCATAAATGAAAGCAATTTGAGCCAAGAGCAAGGCCGCCACCCACCAAGTCGGTTTTATGATTAAGGAAATAAAGGCTGCAACCGGACCCACCATAGAGAACACGTATTGCACGCGCTTCAAAGCTTTGCGTCTTAACATTCTTTCAATATTTTCCACCCGCTTTTCCGGATCAATCGGAATGTTGTAATTCAACATAATGTTATCATCAACCGAAATCGTTCCCCCATGGTACAAACCAAGATATGTTTCATCTTCATTTTTACCATACAAAATTTGTGATGGATATTTATAATCATCTTTGTATACCTCAACATAATATTCTCCGGCCGGAACGATAAATTGATAACGACCATTTTTATCCGAAACTTTGGTTTGCTTTAAAGTTCCAGTCTTCTTATCAAACAAACGAATAATTGCCAATGACACCGGTTTCTTGGTTAACGAATCATAAATAATTCCCCACTTAGCTCGTTGTTTCTTTGATAATAACATCAAAGGTTGCATAATGAAGAATTGCAAATATTGGAAGATACTCATACCAACCGCCGCTGTGCCAGCACCAGAAGCCGCCGCCCCTGCCACGTTCGCCACACCAACCACAGTAAAACTAATAACCGTTGGTGCCGCCACTTGATTAGAGATTTGTTCAACCGCTGGATTATCCAAGACCACCGCGTTAAATAGTTCTGCATTCTTAATAACACTGGCAGTGATTTTTTCCGTTTGCAAACTGACAATCTCCGTGAAGTCTGTCGCCTTGGCTAATTTTTCATCCAACACTTTAATTTCATCATTATACTTAGTGTTAATTTCATCTACGACTTGTTCAACCACAATCGCCACTACTGGCTCACAAGACTTACAATCAGATGAACATGAATCGCAAGTTTCGGCTCCGTTGCAAATATTATCACCACAAGTGGGAAGCATCGGACATGGTCCGCAATCAGCTTGGCAAGTTTCGCAAGATTCCAAACCATTGCACATCGCGTCGCCACAAGTCGGTTCAACGACAACCACCGGACATTGATCAATGTTGGCAACACAACTATTATCTTGGCATTTTACTAACGAAGACACGCATGCTCCCCAAACATTATTCGCGCAAGTTTGAGTGCCATTACAACCACTGACAGCTACGCAAGATTGAGTTGCTCCATTAACGCAAACAATTGGTGGCAATTCATCTTCCAGCTTCAAACCCACAATAGCTTTATCACCAGAAATATTTTTAACTAATTTCACCGACAAATCATTTTGCCCATTACCATTGGTATCATAAGCATTGGAACCATCAGTCGCCAAAGTAATATCAAAGGGATCACTGGCCAAGGTAAACGTGGTATTACCACCATTAATTGAATGCAAGTAAACTGAATGTGAAGCAGATTGATTTTGGAACCGTGCTTTGGCCGTCACAGCCATCTTGATATACGTCCAACCGCCAGAACTCAACGGAACATCCAGAGTTTGGCCAGGTCCAATTTCAGTTTCTGAATCTTCCGTTGTATCCTCAACGCTAGAACAACCAATATCTTCTGGATAATCAATCAAGCCGTCAACATCATTGTCAAGTTTATCATTACAAATTGGCAAAACAACAGCCTGTATTTGATTAGTAGTTAAATTACTGATCACTAAATCTGGTGATTCCGTATAACTGGCAGTAGCGCTATTAGTTAAAGTGGAATCAACAATGCCCGCGACCATGATCTTGAATTCCACATACAATTGTTTTTCAGCACCAAGCTCGGGAACATGACAAGTGATTTTATTGGCAATCAGCTGACAATTATCACCATCCGCTTCGACACTTTGAGTGCGACCGGATAAATTTAACGTGCGACCCAAATATAACATTTGATCAGATATATTATCTTCAAACACAATGTTATGTGCTGCAGCCAAACCATTATTGGTAATTTCCACGCGGTAGGTTAATTCATCGCCATTAGTTACCGGTTGATTATTTTCATTGGCAAAAACATCACCATTAATATTAATCAACAATAGAATAAATATTACCACTACGGTTAAAACTTTTAACAATACACCAAACACCAAGAACCGCATGGACATAATAGTATACTTGTATAACTTATTATGTTTCTCATACTGCTCCCCTTCTTTCGGTTGATTCGGATGCATCAATTCATAATACTGTTCACTGCGTTTGCCGAACAAATCTTTAATCAAGATCTTATGTGCATGTTTTAAGTGTTTCAATTTGTGAATAGTGCGATTTTCCACGCTATTCATCACCAGTCCCATCAAGAACAACATGACAAAAATTCCCGCACCAATCATAAATCCGTTCGAGGCACTGGAATAATATGGCAAGACATCCAAAGCTTGAGAAGCTAAACCACCAGCGAAGACTGGTTGACCAAAGACTGTGCCTAATACCATTTTATCTTTGCCAACGTTAATACTCACCAGCTTAGATAAAACTAAATTGGCAGTGGCTGGTTTTTCAAAAGTTATCAAATTATCAGCTGAATATTCAGATTCAGTCCCATCGCTATTTAGAGCCACCAACTTGAGATTATATTGAGTTCCTGATTGTAAACCTTGAATCAAAATTCCACTACTATCATCCCACACAGTTTTTGCTTGAAATAATTTAGTGGCGCCCAACATACCATTGATTTGCAACCAAGTACCAGAATTACCATCATAAACTGCGTAAGCTGTGGCATCAGGATTACTGTTATAATTCACAGTTAATTTCACAGCATCCACACCGACCACAGAGTTCTTCGTCACCACCGGCACCGCAGCTAAAGTATATTTGCTCATCAAAGCTCCAGCATTACTGCCAGCGCTATTCACAGCATACACTTTACGTTGATACAAAGTATTTGGAGTTAAACCTGTCTCGTCAATATAAGTAAGGTCAGTGGAATTTATATTTTTAATCAATACATCATTCTCATCGCGCAATTCAAAACTGGTTTCATTACTCGATTGATCAGTAAAATACCAACGCAAAGTTGTCGAAGACAAAGCTTCTGGTGTTCCAACTAATGGCGCATTAGGAGCAATCACAATCGGTTCATTGTATTCATCATTATCAGTAGAGCTAGTACAACCTGGATCTGCCGGATAATCAGTCAAACCATCGCTATCATTATCAATATTATCATTACAAATATAGATTGTATCCGGAGTATTGGGAGCCACCGGACCGCTTCCTTGCAGAGTGAGTTGAATGGGAACCGCAGCTGTAAAAGCGGTTTCTGTGCCATCTCCATTGCGCGCTTTTACTCTATATTCATAAGTGGCATTCAAAGTTAACCCATCTTCCAACCAACCATTCGTCGTAACCCAGCCGGAATTAGTTGCATTAGTCACATTTTCAAAATACAAACCAGATGTTCCCACGTTTAATCTTGGAAAATTTCCAGTCGCGGTTACTTGCATTGAAGTGCTATCAACCCCATCGCCACTCAGACCGGTCGGTGTATTTTGAGCGGTATAAAAACTGACTTCATCTGAAGTGGCAGTAACCACCCCATCCCCGTTTCTAGCCGTCACTTGATAAGTATATTGAGTATTGGCCAAAAGACTAGAATTTACCCAATTTTCTGTTTGTATCCAACCAGAATTGGTTTCATCCGTCAAATTTTCAAAGTAAAAACCTGAACTACCATCTTCTAACCACCGGAAATCACCCTCGGCTGCAATCGTTAAACTATCTACTCCAGCCGAAGATAAAGAGATGCCTGTCGGATCTGCTTGCAAAGTATAATAAGTAACAGAAGGACCCGGTGAGGGAGTTTCTTCTAAATCTTCATTACGAGCACGCACATACAGAGTCGCCAAACGATTTGGCTCCAGATTAACACTTTGCAACCAATCACTAGCCACAGCCCAGTCTCTCTCATCCAACAAGTTATCTTCATAATCCAATGATGAAGCATGATAATCTTTCTGTCCGCCTCCGCTCTGCCAATCCCAAGACAAAGAATCAATGGTTCTATCTATTATCGTTAAACTAATTGGAATATTCGCGCTAGTATAAGTACTAGATTCACTGGATGCAATACCTTCACCATTGGCATTCGTGGCCCGAACATAAACTGTATAAGAAGTATTAGCCGTCAAATCTTCATGCAGATAAGTACTTGAGGCCGTAACAATCGTATCAATCAAGACGTCATCTTGATCATAAATTTTATATCCGGTTGCACCATCCACGTCAGTCCAATCCCAAGTGATTCCAGTGGTTGCAACAAACGTGGCAGACAAACCAATTGGTTGACCAGGTGGTAAGGTTAGTGCCGTTGTTTCCTCCGCACTACCGGTATTTAAAACCCCATCACCGTTATAGGTTGAAATTTTAAATTTATAACAAGTATTACCGTTTAAGCCTGTAACTGAATATGGGCTGGCCGCCAGGGCCGCCGCATTGTCATAAACCGTTGTTTCATATCCATCGCAACCGGTATCTTTTTCTATCTTCATGCCGGTCGGCGGATGAGGCATCACGCCATTCCAATCGGATAAATCAATAATATAATCAACTTTGGTCGTAGCATTGGTCGCCACCGGAGTTCCCAAAGACCCGGATAAAGTATAAACCGCAGCACACGAAGCATAATCGGAATCGCCGGCAGCATTGGTTGCCTTCACCCGAAAATAATATTGCGTATTTTCATCCAAAAGGTTTACCGTCTCACCCACCGCATCCGCAGCCAAAGTGCTAAACTCCGTCCAAGTAGCATTGTCTGGTGATTGTTCCACTACAAAATTATCTTCATTACCTGAATTATCAGTCCAAGCGATGTCAATAGTGGAAGTGGTGGCATTGGAAGTCAGACAGGCAGATGGGGATACAGGGGTCAAAGGACCGGCATTGAAGACCATAACACCATTCCGATAAGAGTCAGCGGCCACATATAGTAAGTCATTACTTTCGTTATAATCAATCCCCACCGGAAACCCTATACCTGCCTGAGGATCGCCCACAGTTAAATCCGAAGAAGTAAAATTCGGCTGACCCAAAACATTTATAGCCGCTTCATTATCGACAATCGTACTGACATCAAAAACCGTTATTCGGCTCTTGAACCATTGTGATACAAATAACCGATTTGAATTGGTATCAACTGTAAGACCCTGAGGGTATCCCAAACTCGACGTGGAATTAGACAATATCTCGCCACTGACAAAATCCGCCTGCCCCAAAACATTATCGGCCGGCATACCATCTGTTATTCCCCCCGATAAATCATAAACCAATACTCGATTACTGTTATAATCAGCCACAAATAAATTTGTTCCCAGCATATTAACATCAACAGGGAACCATAGTTGAGATTGTGTTCTCCCCGAAGAACTGCTAATAAAATCAGCCTGACCAATCACATTTTCCGCCGCTATCCCGTTCGCCATTGTTGCCGGTGTTACATTGAAAACCAAAACCCGATTATTACCAGAATCAGCAACATACAAGTTTTCATTGGTTGGATCATAAAACAAACCACTGGGGGTATCTAATTTGCTCTGCGTCGTTCCTCTTGAAGGCATAAAAAAGCTACTTTGCCCAATTATATATGAAACTGCCTCATAGCTATCCAAGGTCAATGGATCAGCGTCAATTACAAAAACCGAATGATACCATTGAGTAGAAACGAATAATCGTTTATGTAAGTGGTCGTATTCCAATCTAATAACATCATTAGTGTCGCTGGGTAAAAAACAAGTATCCGTCCAGCCACCACATGATGACTGAGAGAAGTCCTCCTTTCCTAGAACCAAATCTGGCAATAGATCAAGTAGCTGATTGCTTGAATCTAGATTATAAACCAAGACACGGGCATTACGACTATCCCCAACAAAGAGCCGATGATCGACAGTGTCTATCGCGACGGAGGCCGGATTATTAAGACCCCATTTATTCGGACCATTATTCGCCCCAGATTTGGTATAGCTCACGGCCCCAGCATCATCATATTGCCCAACACTATCAATGGCATTTTCCTCATCGACTAATACTGCCACATCAAAAATCTTTAATGAATTGGTCCCAGACGAAAACAAATACGCCCCAGTAGTATCAACCGCCAAAGGATTGGAAATAGCATTTTGACTTTGAGTACTTGAACCATTACCCAAATAATTATCATAAGGGTCACCATTGCTTTTGAGACTAATAGTATTGTAAATCTTAACTTTGTTCTCTGCGTCTCCAACATATAATCGATCATAGACCAAACTATATGCGATTCGGCTAGGATAAACCAAATCACCTGGATCACCGGAAACAAAATCCGCCTGACCAAAGACCCGATCAGCCGCCTGACCGTTCGTGATAGTCAAAGGGTCGACATCGAACCGCAAGACACGATTATTTCCGGGATTACCGGTTTCCAGGGTGTACAAATAGTCATCATTACCATCATAGGCAACATCATTGACATGATAAAAGGTAGAATCAGTCGTACCAGATGTTCGGGTATTGTAAGCTACTTGACCCAAAACATTAACCGCATTCTCTCCGTCAGTTATAGTCGCGACATCGAACACCAGTACTCTATTGCTAGTATAATCAGCCACAAACAATCGACTGTTTATATAATCATACGAGATACCTCCACCATAAAAATTCGCCTGAGTGGCGTCAGTTGCAAAAGTAAACGGACAGCTCGTCATGGTCGGTTGCCCTAAAACCTTGATGGCTGATTCTCCGTTGCTGATAGCCACGACATCAAAAATCAGAACCCGAGAATGCATTTCATCCGCAACAAATAAATATTTTCGAGCACTGTCATAAGCCAACGCACCAGGACTACTTAATTTTGCCGCAGTACAAGCATATTCTCCAGTCGCCACTGAGGTATAGAAATCCGGTTGGCCCAACACGAAATCAGGGACATGATCATCCAATAAATTAGTCACCACATTCAAATTATAAACCAAAATTCGATTATTGGTCATGTCAGACACAAAAAGCCGATGATCTACAGTATCCACCGCTGCGCCATACACAGTATTAAAACCAATTTTCGACGGCCCATTATTCACCCCATTCTTATAATGTGAATAGATAGGCAATCCAGTATCTGTATCCAGTTGACCGATCATATCTACAGCATTAGCCCCGTCTCCGATCTCCACTGCCTCAGACTCATTATGCTGCATTAAAAAATAACCGCTGACAAATATAAAAACCGCAAAAATAATCAGACTTATTCGCTTGAATGTTTGCATAGAAAATTACTATTATATTTTTTATATTATATCACAAATTAATTATATTCTTTAGGTAAAGATATGCACATGAGCATGTAACATGTAGCACGCATCATGTAACAATCACACAGAACAACAAACAACCATTCATGTAGCATATAACATGCATCATATAACAATTGCAAACAAAAAAAATGCCCTAGAGCATTCTAATAAACACACACGATCAAACGCTTTCTATTGTTTTGTATAACATTGCGGCAATTTCATCCCCCAAACCCAAAACCTTATCATAATCTGAATCTGAGACAATAAACTTTTCATCTGTGGCAAATTTAATTATATACAAAGACTCCTTAAGAGAAGCATAAGAGGTTTGCAAAAAATTCTTATAAACTTTATCCCTCATTCTAGCAAAACCTTCAATATAATTAAGCATAACAGACATAGCAGACCTCCTTAATTGACTGGTTAATCCGTAAATTTATTCTCTCGGAAAACATCTAGAGATTTTGTAAACCAAATGAACGTATTCATCTATTTTAAATTTAATGTATGGTGAAATTCACCTACCTGGCTCATACCTATCCAATTATTTTATAAAATATCTCAACTACTGAGTTCTTGTTCTGTGCTACATGATGTGTGTTACGTGTTACATGTCTATGCTACATGCTCCATGTTACATGCTACATGTTACTGACTAATAAATCGTTTTTCAAGATCACGCTGTTGCTCATTGTAAAGTGACGCAAATTTTTTGCGATCCCATTTCGAATTTTTCAAGATATCCGCCATCCAGATCCCACCAAGTAAATGTGGCATCATAACATAATCAGCGCCGGCTTTATACAAGTCGTTTAAATACCGAACATGATTCAATGTCCCAACAATAACTAATTGTTTATTAATCGAACGCAAATATTTAATCGCCGTCAATTCATCTTCCGGATCTGATACGGTTAGAATCACCATTTGTGAACTTTTCAAAGGCAACTGGCGGAGGAATTCTGTATCCCCGATATCACCGAAGAACGCTGGGTAACCTAAATCAATAATTCGTTTGCAAGCTTCTGGATTAAAATCAACCACGGCGAATTTCTTTTTTTGTTTTTTCAATGATTCACACAATTTCCATCCCACACGATGGTAACCGAAAACCCAAACATCAACTTTCTTTTTAATTTCATCAGCCGGAACAGAGGATTGCCGATCACGACCGAACAAACGGAAGAATGGTGTTAACCAACGATAAATATATTTATTGTAAGTTAACATGTAGGAAGAAATAAATATTGTTACCAAAGCGACAAAAGTATAAACACCTATTTGCCGAGGTAATACGTGGCCAAATGATTGACCAACAAACAACAAAATAAAACCGAATTCGCTGACCTGCGCCGCGCATAAACCAATCAGCAAACTATTCCGTCTAGAAAACTTATTGAATCTATACAAGAAATATAAAATTATCGGATTGCCAATTAACACAAACAGCGACATCACAATCCCCGGCCACAGAACTTGATCAATGTCTTTCAAACTCATTTGCGCGCCGAGAATGATGAAAAATATCATTATGAAAAAATCGCGCAATGGTTTTATCTTACTGCTAATTTCAAAACTATATGGCGTGGCGCCTAATGACAAACCAGCCATTAACGCACCAATTTCCAACGAAAAGCCTCCCCAGTGCGCCAACCCGGCAATACCAAAACACCATGCTATGGTAAATATAAATAAGAACTCACCCGACTTGGCAATCTTATCTAAAATTGATTTCAAAACAAAGCGGGCCAGAGTGTAAATAATAGCAAATAAAACAAACGCCTTCAGCACCCACAGCAACAACGCTTGACTTAGCACCGTTTGATCATTTGATAATAATGGAATCAACAACATCAAGACAATCGCAATCACGTCTTGCACTAACATTAAACCGATTACATTTTGACCATAGAGCGAATCAGTTTCTTGTTTATCAGCTAGCAATTTAACAATCACGATCGTGCTGGAAAAAGTCATAGCCACCGCCAAGTAAATAGCGGAAATAAAACTAAAATTAAATAATTCCAAAACCACTAACCCAACTGCCGCAGTTAAAATCAGTTGACCGACAGCAATCATGATAGCTACTTTTCCAATCTTTTTTAAATGGCTAAAATTCAAACTTAATCCCAAAACAAATAATAATAAAACCACTCCAAACTGTGAAAATGAGTGGTAGAAATCCGTTTCCGGTTGAATTAAATTAAACACCATCGGACCGCAAAGGAGTCCAGTGATAATGTAAGCAATCAAAAATGGTTGTCGCAGCCAATGCACAATCACAGCTGTCAACGCGACAATGCCAAAAATGATACTGATTTGAAGAAATATTCCCTCCAGCATAAGATGCCTTCATTATATCAGAAAAAAAGTTTCGTGGAAAGAAAAGATGAAGGCAAAAATTCCAAATTCTAAATCCCAAGCACCTCCGCCAAAGGCGGATCCGCCTCCGGCGGAAAAGTATGAAAATATTGTTTAAGTTCCAATAATCAATCTGGAAAAATTTATAAATATCAGCTAATATTAAAATGTACCATCCTATGTTAACCAATAATTCGTAAACATTCGTAATAGATTCGAAAATTCGTAATTATGCGAGATAAACTAATAAAATTCGCCGCTGTCCACGATCTTCCCAACGTGAAAGAATTTCCGCGGGATGATTTTGCGATAGAAATAAAAAAACACCAAGATAAATATTCTGGCATTATTTTAGAATTGGGTTGCGGTCGAGGTGCTTATACTCTTGGTTTGGCAAAACTATTTCCAGATAAACTAATAATCGGAGTCGATATTCAAGGTGAAAGAATCTGGTATGGCGCGCAAGAAGCGTTGTCTGAGAATTTAACTAATGTTTTATTCTTCCGTTTCCCGATTGATAAGATTGACGATTTAATCCCCTCCAACTCGATCGACGAGCTGTGGATAACTTTTCCCGACCCATACCCCAAAGATCGTCACGAAAAACATCGATTGACTGGCAAGAAGTTTTTAACCAAGTATAAAAAGATTTTAAAACCAAATAATTTCGTTCATCTCAAGACTGACAATCCCCCACTCTTTGATTTTAGTTTACAAGAAATAAAAAATTTTGGTGGAAAAATATTATTAAAAAATGAAAATGTTCAACATCTGCCAGACAGCGAAAAACCCGAAGAAAAAATTCTGACTCATTTTGAAAAAAAACATCGCGCCAAAGGACGAAATATTTTTTATGTGAAGTTTGCGTTGTAGCCAATAAATCAATCCACCTTCACTAAAGTTACGGTGGACAAGGAAAACAACAAAGCAAAAAACAATTCTATCCGTAATATGCGTAATGTCAGTATTCATCCGTAAATCACTAATTCAAAAAACCGCTAAATCTTCCTCCTCTGCGAGCCCCGAGATATTCGAGGGGCGTGGCAGTCTCTAAAAATTATTCAATAAAAAACATTAATCTTCCAGAGATTGCTTCGCCCCGCAATGCGGGGCAGGTCGTCGTGAAAGAATTAGTATCTTCTCCTCGCAAAAGAGGCCATGTCTTTATCCGTAATATCCCTGCCTGCCGGCAGGCAGGGGTAATATCAGTAATTATCTGTATATCAGTAATTATCTGTATATCAGTAAATATAAAAACCGCATCTTTCTGCGGTCTTATTTTTTACTCAGTAAGAACTTCCACGATCAAATCACCCTGCAGATAAAAAAATTTTCCTTCTTTTGTACGAATGCTCAGAGTCTGTGTATCCGCATCAGCATAAATAATTTTCACATTCTCATATTTACGCAATACTTGACCACCAGAAAGGACTTCCACATTGGCCGTTTCATTACTCAAAGATTCATAATTCCATCCATCCAAAAGTCTCTCACACCCACCACATCCGGAAATCGCAAACATCGCCAACAGCAACACCAGAATCAGCCACAGCCTCTGCATGTCTCCTCCTTCCCCGCCGGTACCGACCATCGGTGATTGGCGGATGGTTGAGTGAAAATTACCAAGAAAACTTATCCTTAAAGTGAATATTTTGAACAACATTCATACTCAACATAATATGATTATCACCAAACGTGAAAGCTACAGAATGACCATCATACATCACAATAGTCACATTATTATATGTTTCAAATCTCTTCAGCGGATCAATAAATACGATGTCTGCGATTCTTCCTCTTAATCTTGGTACACTTGAGTTACTCCTCGTCACGAGATAAGTAACACCTGCGATAAATAATCCCGTCAACATAGCTGTCCAATAAATAATTGCGTACTTAGCCAGGGGATCCATGAATCATCTCCCTCTTTGGTTGTTAAGGGGCAACTGATTGAAAAAAGATATTAACACTTCATAGTCAAATAGTCAAAAACACATCAAACACTTATACTTTTGAGATTGCCTGACTGCGCAGGCAGGCCACGCCCCGAGGCGGGGCTCGCAAAAAAAATAATAATTATTATATTCGTAGTTTCGTAGCCAATTCGTTATTCGTAGATAAAAAAAGGCCCCGACGATAACGGGGCATAGGATCAAAAACTAACTTTCAAACAACTTACAACTGACCTCTAGTAACCGGTCTTGTTACACTTGTCGTACATGTCGCCACCCTGGAAGCCACGACCGCCGCAGAGCTTGGGATTGACAGGGACAGCGATGCCCCGAACCCACACGCGCGGCGCGGTAAAGCGAGCGCCGATCCAGTCATCGTGAGCCGGGTTGCCCGTGGCCCAGTTGCTGGTAGCGTCGTAGTTGCCGAGCATCTTGACGTCGCCAGGGGTGGCGTAGGCGAAGAAGCAACCGTCGGCACCGATCTTGTTGTTGTAGTCCTTGAACCAGGGGTTCCCGGACTTGACCAGCTCTTCCGAGTTGATACCCGATACCTGGCCGTAGATCTCACTCACGTTGAGCGCGATCTTGACGGCTGCCACCTCGGTCGCGTCGAAGCAGACCTTGATGTCGCCGTCGTTCGGCCACTGGCTGGTCGGCTCGTCGGTCTCGCTGTCGGTGTTCGAGTCGGGCTCGTTGACGGTGTCGGCGTCGACGTCGGGCTTGACCGGCACGATCTCGTCGCACTTCGACGTCGTGATGTTGCACTGGTAGCCGGCGCCGCAGGTGTCGCTGATCTTCACCGAGTGACCGTACTCGTTGGTCTCGAACTCGGCGAAGCAGTGATCGATGCAGTAGGTGCGCTCGCCACCGCAGGGGTTGTCCTTCTCGGACAGCACCTGGCAGTACGCCACGGGCCCGTAGACCTTCTGGCAGTCGGCGTGCGCGAAGCACGGCAGGGGCTCGTCGCAGTTGAAGATCGGGATCGGCCCGTTGATGTCGACCAGGGTGGTCTGATCCACCGTGGTCTCCTTGTCGCAGGCGCTGAACGAAAACGCGAACACGAGAACCAGGATGAACGAACCGATGAGCTTCTTCATGGACTTGGTCTCCTTGCCCCCACGGGGCGTCTGGTCGTTGCGAACCGCGGACTTCGAACCGGAAACAACGGTCATGTTCACCTCGAACATGGGTTGCACTCCTTTCTTTCAGTTTTCTTGTTGTTTGTTGTTATTGCCAAAGAACCACAATGATAAATTCAACTGATTGAATTCACTATTTAATTCTTTGAAAAAGGTCTGGACGGCGCGGGGGGATGTTACTCCCTCCGCGCCGTCCTGGACTTGACCTCGCCTCCGTTGGGCGAGATCTACTGGACGCCGATGGTGATGCGCTCGGTGCGAACCTCCTTGGTGTCGCCACCGCGAAGGATGAGGACGACCACCGAAGCGGCGATCGCAGCGACGAGTCCACCACCGACGAGCACCGGCACCCAGACGTTCGTCTTGGACGGCGGGTCGTAGGGCTCGGCGGGCTTGGGCGCCAGAGGGAACTTGGTGGTCGAAGTGGACTCCACTTCGGCCCTGGTTCCGTCGCGCGACTCCATCGACAGCTTCTTGTAGTTGACGACACCATCACCTTCGAGCTGGGTCGCCACACGGTAGTTGGGGAAGACGACCGGATCGTGCCCGTCGGGGGTCGTGATGCTCTCACTGCCGTCGTACTTGTAGACGGTCATCGCGCCGTTGGGAGCCGTGACCCGCTGGTTGCCGTCGGTGTCGGTGTCGCGGCGGAAGCCGTCGAGCGACTCGGTGGTAATGCCACCTTCGGTCGTCTTGACGTACTCGTGGCGCTCGACCTCCTGCGCGACGAGCGCGCTGGAGAACAGCAGAACGAACAGGAACGGAACGAAACGCTTCAGCATGGCAGCCTCCTTGCCTCGCCCCTCGACTGTGCTCGGGACGGGCTCTTGGGTGTTGCGGACTCACGAACCTCGGCGCACCTGCGCTTCAATTCGGATTAAAAACTATATTTACTTTAAAGAGCACTATCATTGAACATTGAACAAGGATCATGGATCAGAAAAATCATATTTGTAGATTTGTATCTGATTTGTAGATTCGTGGTCAATTATCAACTTTCCTGAATAAACAATGATCATTATTTACTCGGGAAAATGGGGACTTGTTGATCCCCGTGTGTATCCTTTCAAAAAATTTGGACAAACCTCGCTACTGACGAACTTCGGTCGCGGACTCGACCACGATCTTGAAGCCCGTTCCAGTCGCCTTGATGTCGGTCTCGCTTTCGAACGAAGGCGGCACGATCAAGTGATCTCGAATCTCGAGCTCCGTCTCCGTAGGCGGAGGAACGAACGGCGTGTCGTCCATGTCGATCACTCGAGCAGGCGGCTCATCTTCGTCGAGGTCGACGACATCAGCGGGCGGTTCGGGCGGCGGAACGACCTTAGGCTTCGACTTGTACGCCGCCGCGAGCTTCTTGCGAAGCTGGCAGAGGCAATCAGACTGATCGCAACCACCGCTCTTGTCGCAGTCGTCGTCGCCGAGGCACTCTCGATCGTTGTTCTGGTCCCAGCAGTGGAGACCGGGCAGACCGTCATCGCACTCGCAGGGACGAACAGGAAGATCCTCCACCGTAAAGACGCCGTCGCCATTCTTGTCCAGCTTCTTGACGAGAAGCTGATCGATCAGAGACTCGATCTGCTTCGCTTCGGGCGACGTCGGATCGACCACGGCCGTTTCCAACGTCTTGAGCTCGGTGCTCTTGCACTCGACCATCGGCATCCAGCCGATGTAGTGACAGTAGGTGTCGTTCTTCCTCACCAAGAGGAAAGCGATCAGCAACGCAGCACCACCGAAAAAGACACTGAAACACCAGTTTCGGCTCATGTGGAAGGCTCCTTCCGTGAGGGGTTTGTTCTCGAAACGTAAAAAGAACTTGACTATTAATTTTAGCATACTATTTGAATAATGTCAACAGGTTTTAACAAATATTGGCTAATTTAAGCGTATTTCATCTAAAATTAAACAAAAAAACCAGACTTATATCTGGTTTTCCAATTTAGTACTAATTAAAGATCAAGTAAATCACATAGAACCACGCCAGAAGAGTGGGAATCGCAATCCAGGGAGAAATCTTGTCATCTTTCTTTTTCATTCGCTTCACTTCATCAGCACTGAGCGGTGCTGTAGGCGAAGCTGGGCGACGAGAAGCAGGTGAATCTGGCGGTTGGCTAGTGGATGCTGGCACTGAACGAGCGACGACTGCGGTTTGCAGAGATTCTACCACCGCAGGTGCGGGAGCAGCAGGCCTCGGAGGCGGAGGTTCTACCACCACGGGTGCAGGAGCAGGCTTCGGAGCCGGAGGGACTACCACCTCTGGTGCAGGAGCAG
>CAZQEI010000022.1:0-1635 GCA_964592195.1 uncultured Gammaproteobacteria bacterium
GCGTCCCAACGTTGGTGATCATTTTCTTGGGCAAATAATATTTTCATATTTAAGCTACGAATGACATATTTGCTACGAATCAACGAATAAGAAATACTTTTGATAGGCAGAAAATGAGTTTAATATATTCGTAGATACGTAGCCGATTCGTTATTGGTAGGAGCTTATTTTTTTGCCAGTAGTCGCAATGCTTCTTTCAACTTCGTCGACAAATCAGTAATACTCTGATCAACTTGCGATAAAGCTTCGCGCGCTTGGCTGGTTGAATAACCGAGGGAGGTAAGAGCTTCGACCGCTTCAGCTCCCGAGGTTAGTTCTGATTTGGATTTGGCATTAACGCCGACTAAACCGGCCAGTTTGTTTTTCAATTCTAGAACCATGCGTTCGGCTGTCTTAGGTCCTATTCCCGACACTTGTTTCAAAACACCGGCGTCGCCGGAAATAATCGCGGAAAGTAAGTCTTCCAGTTTGGCAGAGGAGAAAATGTTTAGCGCGGTTTTCGGACCAATGCCGCTGACAGTTAACAGTTTTTCAAAGAAGTTTAATTCATCCATTGATTGTAAACCATATAAATCACTGGCATCTTCCCGAACCGCATGATACAAAAAAAACTCAACAGGTTTATGTAATTGCGCTTCAATTGCCGTCTTTTCCGCCACAAAAATCTTGTAACCCAATTGGTTATTTTCCACGATTACATAGTTTATTCCTTTTCCGATTAAATTTCCTTTAATATAAGCTAACATACCCATATATTTTACCTAATTTTCACCTTTTGAGCAAATTGGCTTATTTAATTATAAAATTAACTATAATTTATGTGTGTAGAATTAGGTATTTTTGCTTATTTTAGCAAGATAAATGTAAAAATCGTTGACAGGACATATTTTATATGATATAATTGACGGTTAGTTCTTTGGCAACAGAAACGTGCATAAACATCAACCTACGGGTTGTGATGGAGGACAGAATGTGTACCAACAAGGCTACTCCGCTGGTGACTCATCGTCTGCCGGATTTTGACGCTATCAGCACGGTCTTTGGTGATGTTCATCTCGAAGGTTATACGATTTTCGATGTGATTCAGAAGAAGGTGCCGGTGATTTTCGTTCAGCAGGGTGAGGGCTACCAGGCGATGCCGGGTGAGAATCCTCATGTGCTGGATACTGGCAGCGTCTATGATCCTAGGACTGGCAAATTCGACCATCACTACCCGAATACCCCCCACCATTGCGCACTGCATGGGCTGGTGGAGTATCATCGCGGTCTCGGTCGTGAGATCCCGGTTTGGCTGGAAGTACTGGTCGATCGAGATTGCCAGGTTGATGACAATCAGAATTATCCGAAAGATCATGAATTCGGAGTTTGGATCCGCATGGCCAACGAAGCTCTGCAGAGTCTGTTCCGTCTCGAAGACGGTCGGCGTCTGCCGCTCCGGTTCATGGAGAACAAGCCCGGTCCTGAGTGGCTCGTGACCTCGTTGAAGCAATTTCCCAAGATGAGCGATGAAGAACGCATGAATCTTGGGTTGATCATGCTGGAGACGTGGAAGCGGGTGTTTGAGACTGGGGAATTGGTGGATCCGTTGGACGAGTTGAATCTCGTTGTTGACGAAAATTGTTCGGATGATTTCAT
>CAZQEI010000022.1:1735-16902 GCA_964592195.1 uncultured Gammaproteobacteria bacterium
GGCGACGTGCCTGATGGCGTGTCCGTGGTCGAGATCGGCCCGGACAATCGGTTCGTGGTGGACGGTGTCGACTATTCGAGCGAGACGCGCGCGAGCGCTCTGGGTTCGATCTTCGATGCCATGTACAAGCACGATCGAAGCACGCCTCTCGTCATTTGGAACTTGGTCAAGTACGCGGAGTACATGTCGTACAATGGTGACATCACCATCAGTCCGGCGACCGCGGACAAGATCGTGGAGATCTTCAAATCCATCGATCCGTCGGTAAGCAAGAACATGAAGTTCATCGCCGGCCATAACGCGCCGGTAAACACGTTGAACTTCATCGACAGCCTCGGCGTGATGGGATGTTTGTCGAATTCGGCCATCGTCGGAATCGGCATCATTCTGCTCGAGGGATTCTTCGATGAGATCGTCGGACGCAAGGAAATTTACGAGCTGGTCAAGACCGGCCGTTTCTCCAAGTCTCACGGTTTGTCGATTGGCTATTTCCCGAAGAGCGTTTACTCGCCGAAGGATCTGCGTGGTGTTCTGCGTGGTCCGAAGTTCAGAGATGATCGTCTGGATATCATGGTGGGTGAATTCGAATGCAACGACAATAACCCGATCTGCAAGTTCGGCGTCACCATCACGGGTCAAACGTGCAACGTGGTTGGTATGGACCAGCTCTTCGAGCGACTCCACCAGCTCGATCCGGAATTGGCTCGTGCGATCGTCGATGCTGAAGGTAAGCCTGTTAAGCAGGGAGACATCTTCCTGCACCATTCGAAATTTACAATGTACGTTCAGAACTGGGAAACGTCGATTACCATCGAACAGTTGGAATCGGCGGTTGCCGAAATCCTGCGCTACATCTCGAAGGAGGAATACGATCGACTGAAGTTGACACTTCCTCAGCGACTGAAGTCGTTGTATCCGAGTCTGAAGGTTCTGAAGGACGAGGATATGGCGAAGTTGCCTCTGCATGACTTCCTGTACGCCATCCGCGTGCTCGAGGAAGAGGGGAACCGCTTCCTCGATGACGATGAGATCGATCAGGTGATCGCACCGATCGCGCCTCCGCTCGTCGAGAAGTTGATGGAGAGGTTGGCCAAGGAAGCGGCTGCCAAGGAAGCCGCTGATGCCATCGTCGCCGCTGTTGCGTAATTAAATTAACTTTTTTAGGAGAATGAACAAAGCCCCGAATCCTCGGGGCCTTTTCTTTTGTTGAAATATCCAGAGTAATAATACGTAACTACGGATGCTACGGATCGGAAAATTAAAATAATTATGAGCTACGGATACTACGGAAATTTAAGAACCAATATTTCTATTGGTTCATTTTTATTCTATCAGTAGTATCTGTAGCATAAATCCGTAGAATCCGTAGCCTTGTCAATTTTGTATTATAACTATCTCAATTGTCTGATAATATTCGTAGCCATTAATCATTTTCTTTTTCATCCCACAATACTTGGATAAATATTTAACCCAACTTGGATTATTCAAAATATTATTCACTTTTAATGGCACGGTCATCTTGTCCAGTAATTTAATTTTTCTGGGCATTTTTTTATTAATCACCAAATGTTTGCATAAACTCGAAATATTCGTAATCAATATTCCACCTGGATTCAAGTGTTCATGACCATGTTGTAAAAAGTATTTCAATAGTTCAATTCCTTCATACGGGTTGTCGTGAATGCTTGATGGTCGCGGCACATAGGGGGGATTGCAGATAATTAAATCAAATTTTTTGTTCTTCATGGTTAATAAACCGGAACCATTGATGAACAAAGCGCGTTTGTCTTTAATATTATCACTGGCGCATTTAATGGCGTAAGGATTGATATCGTTTACTATTAAAGATTCTATTTGTTTGTTCTTTTCTAATAAATACTTACTCAAATAGCCTGAACCACAGCCGATTTCAATGGCACTTCGAACATGTTTAAGTTTCTTTTGAATTTTTTTCAAAGCTTTGGCAAATAGGATGGTATCAATTGACGGACACCAAACATTCACATGGCTTTCGTTCCAGTAGACTGAAACATTGTCATATTCAACAGTTCTGGGTTTGCAATTAAACAAAGAAAATAATGTGTCGCGTTTGGTCACTGGTAACTTGGCAATTTGATGATTGTCAGTTATTAACTTGGGATTTTTGAAAACATGGACGAGCTGTTTTTTAGTTTCGGGAAAAGTAAGCACGCGTTTACCGTTCTGTCTATCATGACCCATGATGCTGGCGAGTTCTGTGCCTTGTGCCCAGATTTCTTGTTTTTTGAGATCGTTGGAAATTTTTATCAACATAATAAATAGCGAGATAAGTCCCGACGGCACAAAGTGTCCGTCGAGGATCCCGTCTCTGCGGGACAAGAAAGCGATATAAATACCAAAATTTATAATTGGAAATATTCGCAAACTCGTTGATAATTATTAATGTTAATATTATATATCACTGTGAATAATAAAACAAAAAAACCCTGGTTTACAGGGTCTTCAATTTATAATAAAGCGTTTCGTTCGTCCCATCGAAAATCAAATGATCGTAGATGAGTTGATGATGTTTGTCTTTGATTAGCAGTTCTGTGTTCTTGGCGAACAAATCAGTGGGTACAGCTTTGTTGCCAGTTTGCATTTGCCACTGATTGATAATTACCGATTCGGGCAAACCATAACGTGGCATACGACATTGAAAAAGAATTTCATTTTTATCATTTTCAACAACGAGACGAACTGAACCGGGCACGAATTCAATCTCCGGTTGAGCATAAGTGGCTCGCATTTCTTCGAACGTAAGAATCTTTTCAATGCCGGAAGCTGCCAATTCATCGAATGTGGTGCGATCATTATCTTTGACCGCCTGACGTAAACGTTGTCCCCATGACCGATCTTCGTAATCAAAACCGGTTTGACCGAAGATGGCTTTTTGAGGCAATAGCAACTGGTGAGCGATACGCTCCGCCGCCACCGGATTACTGCTGGCCATGGCCACGAAGTTTTCCGCTTGAGGCATCATGGAAAAATGCAGATGCATTTGTTCTTGATTTTCGTAAAATGGTGTGAGCGTGATACTGAAGTGATTAGTGGAAAATCCCAGATTAAACAACGATTGAGCAATCATCTTTGCCACTAACCATTTTGGAATCGGATCTTTGTCAGTAATGGTGTAAGAACGTTGCAATGAAATACGTACGTGGTAGCCTAGTTGAATTAACCTGGAAATATATTCAATGTGACCGCGGTGGGGGATACCCATGCGAGCGGGGAAAAGCACGGTATTGAATTCTTTAACACAAGATTGTGCACGAGGAACGAATTTGAAAATAACTTTTTCAAATGGCAATGTGATCATTGGTGTTCGATCCAGCGGGTTATAGGAAAGAAAATTTCCCAATAGTAGCTGATCAGTATCGTCGATCTCAAGTTTTTCTATTCTTCTCCAGTCATAGCTGGTAATTTCATGTATCAATGTCTCACAAGCTTGAAGTATGAGAGAGTCCGAAGTCAACGGGCGATGAATGATTTGCCTCTTGGTGAAATGATGTTTGCCAGTAAGCAAAATATACCAAATGACTCCGACAGCATACCAATCAATATCTGGATTTATGGTATATTCATTTGCGAATTCTGGTGCTGTATACATCGGATGATGAATGTAATCATAATCAACTTCTCCGTTATAGCAACGTGCTGTGCCAAAATCGATGATATAGACTTCATTTTCCGTCACAATAATATTTTCCGGTCTCAGATCCAAGTGAAGAACATTATGTTGATGCAACTGATGCAAGTTGTAAATCAGACGATGCATGATGGGTTGCACAATATTATTGTTCAAAGGTGATTGGCGAATAAAATCGGCTAGCGATTGACCATAGATGAATTCAAATTTCATGAATACTAGATCTGTCTCGATTTCCACTTGACCAAGGTAACGCGGCACGAAAGGCAAATCTTCAATATACTGATAAATTCGATCTTCACGATCAAAAATATCACCACAGCGACTATCTTCGTTGTAATTCAATAGTTGCTTAAAAATTTTCGCAATGCCATCATTATCAATTACCAGATACACCGCACTGCAAAAACGAATATCACGCTGATGTTCTTGCCATTGACGCAGGATGGTCAACTTATTAATCCGACAGTAATCTCGGAACTTTCCATCAATATCAATAGGTTCATTTGAAGTGACTTTTGGTTCGCGATTGCCGGCTAGACAAAGAATTAACGATAAGCGATTAGTGCTTAGCTTCTTGGTTTCTGCCAGATTAAAAGCATTTTGCCAGAAATCGGTAGGAAATTCATAAGTGTGAAAAATCGCTTGCAACATGCGTTGATCTTCTTCGCAAATGAAATGAATATTTTCAGTGGCATCATGGCAAAGATTGAACCATAGGCAACCGCCATTGGTGAACCAGTCTTCGAAATTTTCTACCATCAATTCTTCCCGATCCAGATTCATTCCCCAAGTATGAATTTGCCAAACTACATCCAAATGATTGAATTGCAGGGCAATCTTGAGAATATGCGCCAAGGTTTCCCAGTCATCATTTTTAACTAAATCTAGAATAATCGGCTCAAGTACACGCGAATCCCAGTTAATCATAGCCAAAGCATGTTGCCAATGAATAATCCCATAATCTCGCAGGTCAACGTTAGTCATTTTTCGACCTCTTTTGGGTTGTTAAAGAACCACGTTTTATATCAAAAATTAAGCCTTTTGTCAAGCTACGAATATCGAATTTGCTACGCCTGCCTGCTCCGCGAATACGGAGTCCGTCTCCGCGGACCGGCAGGCAGGAAACTACGAATATAATGATTTATGAAATGCAAAAGTTTATCGATACGTAGATTCGTAGCTGATTTGTTATTGGTAGATAGCTTTGTCTTGTAAGAAAAAAGAACCAACAATGTGGTTCTAGTTCAATTAAATACCGTGGAAAACGACTCGGAGCATGTCGTCAATTTCGCCCTGCTGGTACTCGAGCATGTTGGACAGGTGGGTGATGGCCTTCTGCGCTTCTTTGATGTTGTGTTCAGCCGAGCCGAAGATTGGCTCTTCCATCCACTTGTCGTAGAGCGCACCGAGGAAGCTGGCGACCGCCTGCTTGCCGCAACCGCGAGCAATCAGGAACATCAGGACTGTGCCGACCATGTGCTTGCGGAGGCGATCATCAGTTTGAGTTAAATCAACCAAATCATATGGGCGACGTTCGGGTTCAATGAATTGCTTCTGAAGCTCAATCATCTGCTTGTATCCAGTGCAAGAAATCAAGGCAAAGGACTGGAAGACTTCGTGAACTCTACGAAGTGACTCTTTCCAGCTGACCTGATCAGGACAACCATCGTCATGTTCCCAGTGACCCATGCCATGACCGATTTCATCAGTGATCAGGAACAGATGACGTTCAGTAGCATTGGCAAAGTTGAGCTCAGTCGCCAACTTCATGGCGCATTCAAAAGCTTCGGGTGCATCAAAACCATTGGCATCATAGATCTTGGTGGAGGAAGAGGTGAGGATCTTGTCGCCTTCTTCGTCAGGCTTGAAATAATCAATCGGTTGGAACATCCTCGGTCCGTCGCCATGATCAGAAGTGTAGATGATGAGATATTCTGCCAGAGGGTCAATACCTCTCAAGTAGGCGATCATGAAACCGGCCGCCTTGCGCAAATGCTGGGCAATCACACGGTTTGATCCGCTGTTGTCAATGAGGATGACATACACGCGGACTGTACCGGGTTGCGGTTGGGTGATCGTCAGTCTGATATAACGGTTGTCAATCAGCTGTTCCACTTGCCGTTGAGGCTTGGGAGTGTGAATCCTCTCTTCAACCTTTGAATGAAGATCTGTTAGATGACGAGCGCGTTCTTCACGGCCCCTGTAAGATTCACTGGGATCAGAATGAAATGATCTACTGACAGTTCCTGATGATTCCCGATATCTTTCTTCGTAGCTTGAGCGATCTCCACCAGTCATGGATTCCTCCTTACCCCTTTCCGGGGGTGGTTTGTGGTCAAGGAACAAGATTTAGTAGGTTATAATGTTTTAATGAATTTGTCAAGGGAAGTGAATAGCTGTTAGCGATTAGGTATTAGGGGCTGGAATTAAGAATTAGGAATTAAGGGAAAAAATATAAAAAATCGCTTCGTATTATCGTGGTCACGCCTGCCCCGCTTTGCGGGGCAAGATTTTGCGTGACTACAATTGAAGCGATTTTTTGTTATAAATGTTTTTATAAATATTCCATGTACTATTTTACCATTATACCAATTACTAAATTCATCCCTCATGCTATACCTAACCGCTTAACGCTAATCGCTTGTCGCTCTTAACTTTATCCCCAACAATTTACCACCAATATGACAGAAATGTGATATAATATAATCGCAATACGAATTCATTAATTTAGTATAAATTTTTGTTAATTATATAAATTAATAATTCGTAAAAATTCGAAACAGATTCGTAAATTCGTAATTTATAAAAAAATATGTCAGTAAAAAAACATTCGCTCGTGTGGTTAATTTTATTAGTTTGTTTGTTGGTTGTCACTGCAGTCGGTGTCAAAACTTTTGCCGCGCCGGCATCAATAACAGTGGGTGCGACTGGTGATTATCCAACTTTAACAGCCGCTTTGGCTGCTGTGGCAGTAGATAGTACTCAGATCACAGTTAATAGCGACTATAATAATGCGCTGGAAGTGTATCCAGTGGTTTTTCCGGTTGATAAGAATAATCTAGTTGTTGACTGCTATAATAGCGGCGCCACCTTTACGGCTGATATTACTACCAATAATTTTCTGCAAGTATCTCAGCATGCGCATATTCAAAATTGTAATTTTGAAGATGTGGGAGTGGTATCCGTGGCTCATACTGGTTTTGAGCTTAATCATAATAACTTTGTCTTGAATGGTCCGATCAACTTTACCATTGGTGGAGGTAAGGGGGCTCTGATTGGTAATAATAATAGTCAGACAAAAGATACAACGATTTTAAATAATACCATTGATATTTATTATGGGGCGGATGGTTCATTTAATGCTAGTTTGATCTCAGGTTTTCAGGATAATGATAGTCAAGTGAATTATATCCAAGATAACGTGATTACCTATCATACAGTATTTTCTGAAAAAATGGGATCTACAATGTTTGTTTCTGGGTCAGCTATAATTTCAGGTAATTATATCCAGCTTCCTTCAGATTCGGCCGACTATGAATGGCGTGGAATAGAATTGAGTGGGAGGGCTGACGATCCTTATACTGAGACTACCACAACGGTCGAACACAATACCATTGATATGGGAGGGTTAATCAGTAGCAATTCTTATGGTATTAAATTTTCTGATCAGAATTGTTATAATGTGACAGATGATGCCAATAATACAGAAATAGTTTTAGCTGATATAAATTCTAATATTATATCTAACAATCAGTCAGGAAGTCAGGCCATTCTTATGCTGCTCCAAAAGAATTGTCCTAATACGAATTTTACACTAAATGTAGATTATAATGGTTTCTATGGTGGTGGAGGTTCAATTGATACTGATGGTGATCATTTGGGCGATTATTTTACATTAAATCAAGGAGAAAATAATTTAGATGGTATTGATCCTTTGTTTAAAGCAGATAGTCTCGACTTAGAGCCTTATAGTAGCTATCTGGATGTGAATGGTTCCACGGATATTGGTGCTTATTCAGGTGACAGAATCTCAACTGTTAACATTGATGATAATGGAATAGTTGATTATATAAACGTGGATGCAAATTCGACAGATATTATTCAATCTTTAAGGAGTGGCGACACGGTCAATATCGCCGCTGGAACCTATAATGACGGCATTATTTTGAATGGTCAAGATAATATAACAATTGCCGGTGCTGGGGATACGACGATAATAAATGCGCCAGAGGATTCCAATGCGATTTATTTGAATAATGCCAATGATAATACCATCTCAAACGTCTTGGCTCAGAATGCAACTGACTATTCTTTTCAGTATTTTGTCGCCAAACCGAATTTCGTAGCCGGTGGGCATGACTTCCCGATGTTCATGTTCGCTTCCAATTTGGGGATGACTCTTATATCTCAAAACGATCAAGATGTTTCGTCGTTTGTGGCCAGTTTTCCGGAAAATTTGGATTTATCTCTGATGTGGGATGTTAGTAGGGGCGGGGCTGTTGGTTTCTTTACCCCGGATCAATTCTTTGCCAGTGAGGCTAATGCGCGTGGTGCTTTTAGTGCAGCCGCAGAGGACACCGTTACGTATCTGGAAGATGCTGTAGCCTATGCGGATGGTGTTTATACATATAACGAAGCCGGGGCAACATCTGCCGGCATTACGATTACCGGAACGCCAGCTACTTTCTATATTAATGGAGTCGAAAATTATTTTGCTGGTATTAATGTGGCAGATTCCACTGGTAATTATTTTGAACAGGTAAACGTTGATAATAATACCTATGGTTTGAAGTTATCTGGAACGTCGGATAATAATTTCTTCTGGGGTACTATTTCTACTTCGGTCACTGACGACATCCTAGACGAAACGACGGTAGTTGCCGGTGATGGTAATTACTTGGGAGGAGTGACTGAAGCTTTGTTTACTGGGGCGAATATTACGGGCACCAATGTTTTGAACTGGTTGCTCGCACCATTGGTTTTGGTGACTAATGATAGCGATGAACCACTTGAGGGGGTGACCGTTACGGTTGCTAATAGTTTGGATTCTCGTTCAGGATTAACTGGAGTTGATGGTTATACTTCTTCAACTAATCCAATTTTTGTCAGAGTGGCGTCTATGGATGCTGATGGCCCAATTGATTCTGATTTTAATATTGATGTGACTGGTGCGGCGATTGAAGGGTATGATGAGACAACTATTTCAGATGTTTTGGATTCACAGTTGATGCCTATGACTTTGGTCATGGCTAGTGTGGGTGTTGGCGAATCGATTCCTCCAACTGCCTTTACTTTGAGCTCACCATTAACTGGAACTTACTTGACTGATACCACCCCAACTTTTACCTGGACGGCTTCCTCTGATGCAGATTCTGGATTAGCTAAGTATAAACTATATATCAATGACAATTTAGTAGTTGATAATATTGATGATGAAGCCACGACTATTACGATTGATACTCCTTTGCCATATGCTAAATATAGCTGGTTTATTCGAGCAGTTGATAATAACAATAATTATACTGATTCAGATACCTATTTGTTTGCTGTAAATATGGAAGAGACAACTATTCCCGCTGTGGAAATGGCTTCTCTCGGTGGCGGTGAGTATGGTGGCTCTCTACCAATTGGGTTAACTATTGATTTTGATACTGAGGTTGGTGCAGTGCAGGTATTGTTGGCAGAGGGGACAGACTTTACCACGACTGAAGATTGGGACGGAGAATTTGTGTCACAAACTATTGAAGTCGGTCAAACATTATTGAATCTAGCTAGTAATGCTATGGTTTTAGACTTGGATAGTGGTTTGGGTACAAATATTTATTTAAGTAAACCAATGTTAATTGCTATTGCTTATTCTGGCTTTGGTGATTTGAGCGATCCGGTAGTAGCGGTTCAATATTCAGATGATTCCACTGCTACAATACCAGAGTGTACGACTGATGAATTACCAGATCTAAATCCAAATAATTATGAATTAGCAGTATTGGAACAAGAAGGTCATTGTTATGTGTCAGATGAAGATAATGTGTATATTGTTACTCGACATTTAACTATGTTTATCGCTGGTGAGGCTACTGCTGTTGCAGGTCATAGTTCTTCATATGGCACTGCTCAAGATATTCCATTCCCGACTAACAATGTTGTCCCTCCACCACCAGTAGTGACTCTGCCAGAAGAAAAACCAGTAGTTACGATTCCTGGAGATACAGTAGAACAGCCCAAGGCGATTATTACCCCAGGTGAAAACAATCCTATTTTCCCGGAAAGACGAGATTTAACCAAAGAAAAGGAAGCTTTGCAAGAATTTATTTCACGTCTCAAGGATTTCCCACAAGGTACAGAATGGTCAATTGTTCATTTTATGGCGTATGGAACAGCGAACACTCAGAAATTAACTATCCGACAACGCGCTGGTTTGGTGGAAAATTATTTCACTACTTACAAATATTTACCCAAAGATTCTACCAGCTGGGATGATCTAGCCAGAATTTACGCTGGAATTGCACCGACTGTGACAGCTCCAGAAAAAGAAAGTTACGCCACTAAACAATTTGTGAAGATTTACAAACGAGTAATTGACATTCTCGTCCCGCAAGAGAAAACTTTCGTTGATATGATTGCTTACCAGTTGCAACCAGTAAAACGTGATTTAACCAAAGAAAGCGCAGCGTTGAAAGTCTTTACTTCTATTTACAAATCCTTACCCAATTCCAGCACCACCTGGGCCATCCTGCGTGCTATTGCGTATGCTGGTGTGAAATAAATTTGAGGGGCTAAGGAGTGGGAAAAGAGACCCCCGCCTACGCTGGGGGTGACATTAAATCTTTAAAGTTTATTCGAAATATAAAAAATCGCCTATCATGTCGTCGCACAATACTTTGTGTGACAACCCGGGCGATTTTTTTGTTGTCTTTTTATTATCCAGTATCCAGCTTCTAGCTTCCCCCGCGGAGACGGGGTTCCGTTTGCGGAACAGATTCCAGACACCAGCTTCCAGTACCCAGCTGACCAGTCACTACTCACGATCCACCAACAACTCATTCACGGCCAAGCTGGCATTCTTAATTCTGGTCTCCCAGTCACCACCGATAATAATGTAGTTGGCTTTGCGTCGAATCAACTCTTCTCTCCACCAAGCTAAATATTGTCTTCGTTGTTCAATCTCGCGCATTGGACGTTGCACATCTTCCACATAGGGAACGTCAATGTCAGTTAAAATATATAAATCATACTTACGAGCTTCCGCTTCTTTCTTTATCCAATCTGGACACTTTTTGAAGTAGAAGTTTGACCAATACATGGTGGTGGTTAACTCGGTGTCAATGAAAATAACTTTGTTGGCGCGTCGGGCTAAGGCATCCTCAGTTACAATTTGACCTCGGGCAATGTTGGGAATGTCTTCGTAACGCACTTCACCGGGAGCATGATTGGTGTTATCCGCGTATTCGTCTAATAATTTACGGGCATATTCGTCGGCAAACACGGTATTGTATTTCTTGGCTAAGTTCGTAGTTAACGTAGTTTTACCCGTTGATTCCGGTCCAACAATGGCTACGCGTTTTACAAAGTAAGGACGAACCACTGGCGGTAAGAATTCCCAATTCTTCATTGGATGTTTACGCATGTCAGTTCCGGATATTGGAACTAAGTTACGCAAACGGTTAACTGGAATGTATTGTATTCCCATAGTTTCCGCCATTTTCCAACCATAGTCTTCCGAACCAAATAAACAATCAAATTCTTCTCCGGGACAATGTTTTTCAATGCTTCTTTTCCAAATATTCCAGAAATCCGGATGTTCGCTTGGTTCTTGCGGGATGTCAATGTAGTGATGAACCACATTCGCCGTGGGAAACATTTCTTTGATCCATTGAAATCTTATCTCTCCGGGTATAGGTTCATCTTTCAGGGAACAAACTAGAATAGTTAATCGATGGCAAGAACGCAGAGCGAATTGAAGCAAGTAAATATGACCTTCGTGCGGTGGCATAAATTTACCAAAGACTAAACCATTTCCAATTTTCTTTTCGAGGTTAGGCAAGTTTTTTGTGATTTCCATATGTTTTATATTCTTTTAACCATTTGATTAAACCAATGGTGGCGAGAATGAGGAAGAGTAAATATTCCGCCGAAATAAATTTTACATCCTTGGCAAAGTAGAGACCGATGCCGATAATGTCAACGAGGATCCAGAGATACCAGCATTCAATTTTTTTATGTGCCATTAATATCGTCGCCGCGAAACTCATGACCGTGGTAAACGCATCGAGGTAGGGGAAGGAGGCGGGGATGGTGAACCAGGTTGGGAAGATTAAGTGAATCTTGCTCATGAAGAAACCGAGAGCGATTGTTCCGACAATTATCGCGCCGACATAGATCCAATTTGATTTTACAGAATTGTGACTGACTTTCTTGTGATTGTTTTCTTTTGAATCTTCTTTGTTTCGTGGATGTAACCAGATGTACCAACCGTAGAAGCTCATGACGAGGAAATAGATTTGTTCAGTTAAATCAGAATATAATTGAATTTGATAGAACAAGAACATGTAGAGAACAATACCGACTAAACCGACGCCCCAGCTGGAAATTTTGCCTTTAGCTGTAAGATAAACGCACCAGATATTGAAGAGCGTGCCCCAGAACTCGATGTGACTCATGGGATAGTTCCAGATAGTGAAGAATACGGTGTTGATGTTGAAAAAATTAGCAATGGCTTCGTACATACATTTATAAGATTAAGATTTAATCGAACTATATTTAAATAATTATATTCGCCCTTTCTTATAGTGTAATTATAACACTATGTATAAATATGTCAATACCTTTATTTTGCCTTATTTTATGTAAATAAACATACCTCTTTGTCTCCCTGAGGTTGACCCCGCCCTTCGCGAAGAGCGGGGTGACGAAGGGTCAAAGAGGTCAAATACAGGTAACAAAAAACGCCACTGTCTCCAGCGCGTTTTCCGTATTTAAAAACTTATCAGCCAAAGGCTGATCCGCCTATGGCGGACAAACTTATGAACTTACGAACTTACAAACTAGACTCAATCCCAATCCAACGTCCCTCCAGTCTTATATTCCGTCACTCTTGTTTCAAAAAAGTTCTTTTCTTTATTTAAATCAATCGCTTCGCTCATCCATGGGAATGGATTTTCAACATTGTATTGCGCCGGTAATCCGACTCGTTCTAAACGACGATCAGCAATGTATTCAATGTACTGTTTGAAATTATCTGAATTCAAGCCAACAATTCCGCGAGGGAAAACTTGTTGCGCATAGGTATATTCAAGCACCACTGCTTCTCTGACAATGTTAATTATTCGTTGTTGTAATTCAGGCGTCCAGATTTCTGGTTGTTCAGTTTTTATAGTGTTAATTAACTGAATACCAAAGTTTAAATGTTGCGATTCGTCGCGCATGATGTATTGAATTTGTTCTGCGGATCCGGTCATCTTGCCTTGGCGTTGAAAACCAAACATGACGGCGAATGAACTGTAGAAAAATATTCCTTCGAGGACTAATGAAAAGACGGCTAAGTTCTCGACAAACTTTTGATCGTTTTCCAATGTTCCTGTTTTGAAGTTAGGATTAAATATTCCTTCATTAAAAGATAAAACAAAAGCGTCTTTGTTGTAAATCGCATCTACTTCTCTATACATGTTGAATATTTCACCTTCATCAAGACTTAAACTTTCTACAATATATTGATAAGCATGCGTGTGAATGGCTTCTTCATACGCTTGGCGTAATAGATACATACGACACTCGGGTGAGGATATGTGACGATACAAAGCGATGACAATATTATTGGCCGCGATGGAATCAGCAGTGGAGAAGAAGCCGATGACGGTTTTTAAAGCTTGTCGTTCTTCTTCCGATAACACTTCTGTTGATTTCCATTGTTCCACATCTTTTTGCATGCTAATTTCTGTGGGTAACCAATGATTGGCATTACCATTTTCGTAAAATTCCCAGGCAAACTTGTGTTTCATGGGAGAGAGTTGAATGACATCCGCGTTTTCGCCGTTAATTATTCGGCGTTGGTTGATGTCAACTTTTTGATTGGTTTTTGTTATGGGCATATGATTAAGAAGAGAATTAAGAGAACATGAGTCTAAAGAGAATGAAGAGAATGAAGAGAATGAAGAGAATGAAGAGAAAATGAGAGACTGGGGAGACAAGAGAGATGTGAGAGAAGTGGGTTGGAAGTTAAAGTTTTTAAAGTTTAAATACTCGTTGGAACCAATATTTTTGACCACACGTTTACGTGGGGGATGAAGCTTTCCTCCCTCCGTAAACGGAGGGTGAAATAGCAATGATACTTATGACCACACGTTTACGTGGGGGATGAAGCTTTCCTCCCTCCGTAAACGGAGGGTGAAATAGCAATGATACTTATGACCACACGTTTACGTGGGGGATGAAGTTTTCCTCCCTCCGTAAACGGAGGGTGAAATAGCGTCTTTTGACCACACATTTACGTGGGGGATGAAGCTTTCCTCCCTCCGTAAACGGAGGGTGAAATAATAATTCTTATTTCAAAATATTCTACGTGAATTCCAACAAATGATTATTGGTCATTGGATATTGGTTATTAATATTCATTTGGAATTTGGGATTTTAGTGCTTGGAATTTGTGCTACTGACACGCTTCACAATTCGGGTCATTGATTTTGCATAACTTAACACCATTAATCATAACTGATTCCTCTGGCGTTGATTGCACTCTGGCAGTTGGCGTCGCGGTAACGTTGGTTCTTGTGTGCGTTGAACCAAAATCAGTGGTATTAACCGTAGATTTTTCGACTTGCGTGGCGCCTAAACTTCGCAGGTAATACGTAGTCTTCAATCCTTTTTCCCAAGCATACATAAATATTTCACTTAATTCTCGTCCTGATGTTCCAATGAAATAGATGTTTAACGCTTGGCTCTGATCAATCCACTTAGCTCGTACCGCCGCGAGGTCAATTAATGTTCTTGGGTTAATATCAAACGCTTGGCGATATTTAGCTTTTAAATTTTCTGGAATTCCGGCAATTTGTTTGATGTCACCATCGTGGAATTTTAATTGTTGTAATGTTTCATTGTTCCACAGGTTGATCTTTTTTAAATCTTCAACAATATAGTTATTAATGACAATGAAATCACCGGTCACATTCGATTTAACGTAAAGATTTTTGTATTGTGGTTCAATGGATTGAGACACTCCAGCAATATTTGAAATAGTCGCTGTTGGGGCAATGGCTAAACAGTTGGAATTGCGTAAACCATATTCTTTAATTCGTTCTCGCAAATGATTCCAGTCTAATCTTGTTTGTCTATCAATGTTAATGCTTTGTCCTCGTTCAGTTTCCAACAAATTAACCGTATCGAGAGGTAATAATCCTTGCGACCATTTGGAACCTGAGAATGTTTGATACGCACCTTTTTCTATGGCGAGATCAACTGAGGCATTGTATGCAAAATAGGCGATCATTTCCATGGATTCATC
>CAZQEI010000023.1:0-13090 GCA_964592195.1 uncultured Gammaproteobacteria bacterium
TGCTTCGTTTGGAAGAATTGGAAAAGAAGGTTGAAGAAACCAGCAACATTAGTCACAAAGTTCAAAGTCTGGAACGCACCATCCTTCAACAAAACCTCATGATTAACTATTTGATTGACCATCAGGCTAGTGAAAACGAAAAAACTCGAGATGAAATTCAAATGGAATTGAAAGATCTAGAATTTATAAAAAGGCACAGCACTACCCACCTCTGGCGCGATGATCAAACTACTCCAAAACCATGCAACCAAAAAACTTGCCCACCCCAAGCCAATGGAAACCTCCTATTCCTTTCTTATTAATCAACTAAAGACTAACCATCCCGAATCTTCGGGATTTTTTTATTACTACGGATGCTACGGATATAGTAAGTTGAACTAATTCTGAGCTACGGATACTACGGATAAAATATTCATTGGCAAATCGGTAGACAGAATTAGTAGAATTCCTGCCTACTGGCAGACAGGGATACGCAAATTAAATAATTTTGACCTACCAATACTACCGATCTAGAAATCATAATCCGTAGCATCGGTAGATTAAATCTGTAGCATCAGTAGCTAGATATAAATGATATTTATTGGCATAAAAAAGCGTCCACGTTTGTGAACGCACAAATAATTATTTTTCTTCAACCTTGACTGCTTGAGCAATCATTTCGAAAGTTTCTAACCATTGACCATACTTAATCATAATCCAAGAAGAACTGGAGCCGACAGCAGCACCGAGCAAAATCTTCAATGACAGAATCGTGGCATCAAGATTACCCCAAGCCACGTATGAACCGACGAGACCGCCGATGAGAATGCCGAAGGTAATGGCGTGAGTTTCATGTTTAACGCAAAGAACACTCAATGCTTCAATGGTTTTGTAGACCAACCAAGACAAATAACCAATGGCTGCAATTCCAAAACCAACAACTAACAACACACTACTAAAAACAAACATAACATGCATACCAAGAGCAACGAACAACCACTTTACCAAAGTATCAGATTGAACAAAAGTACTCATCCTCCTGCCAATAATTGAAAGGAACAGGTTATCCTTTTTATCCATCTGACCGACAAAAATCCAAGCAAAAGCAGCCTCACAAATAATACCACCATAAAACACAAGAGCAGCTATTGATCCATACAATTGATAAATATGCTCTGCCACAAAGTTTAAAAGATACCCACCACTAACTAATCCTGCCGCGGCACAAATACCAGCCAAGATCTTCGAGAACGGAATCATAATCTTCCAAAAAATTGATTCCCGATTGAAGTGGAAAACATCACGATGAACTTCTTTGGTCAGCTCGTACTTGGCAATCCAGAAACCGACTTCCACACTGACGAACGCGCCGAATAAAACTGACAACCAGTTATAAAAAACATGAGACAACAGCGTAGTGATCAAGACGAAAAGCCCGGCGCCAACACTAATACCAATTTTCATTTCGCGTGTCATTCCGACCTCCTTGCCCAACTATTGGGCGTTAAGGTTGACTCATTGTCAAAGGACAGTTGTAGTTTAGGGGAATTAGAGGAAAAAAGCAAGAAAGTCAGAAAGAAAACAAGAAAGCAATAAAGCAAAAAAACAATAAAACAAAGTTTATTGACTTATCTCGCTATACTTGCTTATCTCGCTTATCTCGCTTATCTCGCTAACAGAATTGCCTTTTTAACAATAAACCGCTAAAATTAAGCTATTAAATATGAAAGTCGCGTTAGTGCACGATCATCTCAATCAGGACGGTGGGGCGGAAAGGGTTTTGGATAAATTACATGAAATTTACCCAGCCAGTCCGATCTATACTCTCGTTTACGACAAGAAAAAATTGCCGGAACACTTTGCGTCCAAGGATATTCGAACCTCTTTCATTGAAAAACTGCCTTTTGGCACCAAAAAGTTTGAGTGGTTCCTGCCCATGATGCCAGCCGCAACTGAACATCATGATCTGCGTGAATATGATTTGGTAATTTCTTCTGCTTCCGCTTTTGCCAAGGGCATCATGACCAAGCCGGAGACTTTACACATTTGCTATTGCCATACTCCAACGAGATATCTCTGGACTGATCCGATCGATTATATTAAAAATTTACGTCACGGTTTCTTAGTTAAAAACTCCTTGCCTTTAGTTCTCACTAAACTAAGACAATGGGATCGCTTGGCCGCGGATCGCGTGAATATTTTTGTGGCTAATTCAAAAGAAGTACAAAAGCGCATTCGTAAATATTATAAAAAAGAAAGTATTGTTATCTATCCCCCAGTGGAAACGGATAAATTTAAAATTCGCGCCACACCAGATGATTATTTTCTCGCCGGAGGAAGAATGGTACCATACAAACGTTTTGATTTACTGGTCAAAACTTTTAATCGATTAGGAATGAAATTAAAAATCTTTGGAGATGGTCCAATGTTTGATGAATTGAAAAAACAAGCAGGGAAAAAAGTGGAATTCCTCGGTCGAGTGGATGAACAAACAAAAATTGAATTATTTGAAAAATGTTTAGCTTTTATTAATCCGCAAGTGGAAGATTTTGGTATTACAACAGTTGAAGCCATGGCTAGCGGACGACCAGTGATTGCTTTTGGTAAAGGTGGCGCACTGGAAACTATTCAACCTGGCATAACTGGTGAGTTTTTTCATGAACAAGAATGGGAAACGTTAGCTGATGCAATCATTCGTTTTCAGCCAGAGAAATATAATCCGGAAATTATTCGCGAACATGCGAGGCAGTTTGATGAGTCAGTGTTTCGTGCGCAGATGCAGGATCTTGTCGAACGAGCATATTTAAAATTTTGCGAAAAAAATTAATCATTTGGTTCCCCGCCTGAAGGCGTGGTGAAAAAGATACTATTCACCCTCCGTTCCGCATCGTCCGCCTCTGGCGGAACGGAGGGATCAAAGCATGCCTCCCCTCCTTCCGCCATGGGCGGATTATGAAGAAGGCGTGGTGAATTCGTTAATATGAACATTGCGATAGATACCAGATGCCTCCAAGACAAAAAACTAACCGGAGTCGGACAATACACCAAAGAGATTTTAACTGAGTTATCGCGAACTGAAAGCGAACATCGCTTTTTTTTATTTTGCAATTCGTGGAGAGAAACTCAATTGCCAGATTTAAACAAAGAAAAATTTACTTTAGTGAAATTTAATTGGCCGAACAAATTGCTCAACTTATCTATCGGCTTATTTAAATATCCAAAGATTGATCGTTTAATTAACAAAAAAATTAATGCCACGATTGATCTATTCTTTTTCCCGAATATCAATTATGTCAGTTGCCATTGTCCATATATAATCACCGCCCACGATCTCAGTTTTGATATATATCCAGAATTTTATTCTTTGAGATTAAAACTGTGGCACTGGTTAGCCAAGCCAAAAAAACTTTTTACTCAAGCGAAACAAATAATTGCAGTTTCAAATAATACCCGACAAGATTTAATTGAACATTATAAAATTAATCCAGAAAAAGTTATCACCATTTATTCCGGTGTTTCGACTCGCTTCACTTCTGAAACGATTGGAGAAAGTCAACGATTAGCTTTGATTAAAAAATATTCATTACCAAACAAATTCTTCTTATTTCTGGGAACCATTGAACAACGCAAAAACATAGATTCATTAATAACCGCATTCCAAATGTTTAACCAAAAGCATCCAGAATATCGTTTGGTATTAGCGGGCAAACCAGGTTTTGGGTTCAAGCAAATCAAAAGAAAAATTTCATCGCCTAATATTTTGCTTCTTAATTATATTGATGATGAAGACAAACCAAATCTCTATCGTTTGGCGCAAGCGTTTATTTTCCCATCATATTATGAAGGTTTTGGATTGCCGATTTTAGAAGCCATGGCATGTGGCACTCCGGTGATTACTTCATCGAACTCCTCTCTGTCTGAAATAGCTGGTAATTCAGCTTTGTTAATTAATCCTCACAACATTAATAGTCTGGTAACAGGAATGGAAAACATTATTAAACCAAGCACTCACGAATATTATTCAAAACAAGGATTAGAATACTCTAAACAGTTCAATTGGCAGAAGTCGGTAGATGAACTAATCAAATTGTTTAAATAATTTCGCATAAAACAGCAATTTTAGCTGTTTTTTTATTTAATTTAAGCAAATATAAACATTTATCATTGACAATCATATAAATCTATGATATAATTCTTTGTCATTGTACTTTAATAAACACACGAATATTTCTCATAAATAGAACGCAAATCAAGCTTACTTTTCTGTTTCTGGGGGCTCATAGCTCAATAGGTAGAGCCACCGGCTCATAACCGGTCGGTCGCTGGTTCGATTCCAGCTGAGCCCACCATTCGACTCGTTTCACTCGCTCATGGTGTCGCATCAATTTACTGGAAGTCGAATGCTCCACTTGGTTAACGTTCTCCGGTTGGGCCGCTAGCTCAGTTGGTAGAGCACCGGACTTTTAATCCGGTGGTCCCGAGTTCAATCCTCGGGCGGCTCACGAGGGTCCCCTAACCCACACGTCGGAAACGTCGTACGTGGTTAGGCCCCGGTCCGGTGGGGGTGTTCTCACCTCCAGCGGGGTCCGCCGATGTGAATTGCCACTTGCCACTTTCTCTGAAGGCATAGGGCATGACACTTCGGTGGTCAAAAATGTTGGGAAACAGATGCTCGTGGTCTGTCACTCCCTGCTCATAGGTGCTTGCTCAGTCGAACGCTGGTGTAGCTCAGATGGTAGAGCGCCGGACTTGTAATCCGGGGGTCGCGAGTTCGATTCTCGCCGCCAGCTCGATTCGGGGCGTAGCGCAGTCTGGTAGCGCGCCGGCTTTGGGTGCCGGGAGTCGAAGGTTCAAGTCCTTTCGCCCCGACTAACGGAGGTGTGGCCGAGTGGTTGAAGGCGGCGGTCTTGAAAACCGTTGGGCCGAAAGGTTCCGGGGGTTCGAATCCCTCCACCTCCGCCAAGTACCGTACGGTACATGGCTCCGCTGTGGTCCAGTTCTCTGGTGCTGACCAGTCGTGAACGCCCGTAGCTTCCGCCTTCGCTGAAGCTTCGGCGGACAAGCAGTTGGAGGTATATCCAACTTCGCTAGTGCTGACCAGTCGTGAACGCCCGTAGCTCAGTTGGATAGAGCAGCGGACTTCTAATCCGCGGGTCGGAGGTTCGAATCCTCTCGGGCGTGCGAAGTGTTCGTGTTCGTGGCAATTGGGGCGTCGTCCAGCTGGTAGGACACAGGATTTTGGTTCCTGCTACCGAGGTTCGAACCCTCGCGCCCCAGCTAATTAATCGAGGAGCAACGCTCCTCCCAACCCGACCGTGGTGCCCTTGACCACGGTTTTTGCTTTACTAAAGTTTTTAAGTGCGTAAGTTAATAAGTTCGTAAATAACAGTAACAATAATAAATCATAAAATCTCCGTTGACTTAAATATAAATTTATGCTATAATTAGATATAATTTATACATACATATGAAAAAATATTATCTTCTTTCGTTATTCATAATTATCGGATTGACTGTATCTTTAACGGTTTTTGCTATTTCTTGGTCGACTTTAAGTTTGACCAAACATAATGACATTATTTTAGCTACTGATGCCTATCAACCCAGTGGTTTAGCTTGGAATTCGATTACCAATAAACTTTTTACAGTTTGTAATACTGGTAAGGTTACAGTTATGAATATGGACGGCACCGCTCAGGTAACCACTGTGATGCCATACTATATGGATTTTGAAGCCATTACTTTAATTAACCCAAACTCAACCAAGCTGTACATTGGCAATGAAAATCCTGATTCAATTCTCGAATACGATTCACAAACAAAATCTTTAACCGGTAAAAGCTGGGATCTAACCGGTATCATGAACGGTGCGGATAACAGTGGTTTGGAAGGTCTAACCTTTGTTCCAAATGGTTATCATTCTTTTGCTAATAGTGCCTCAGGTGGTCTTTTTTACGCAGCCATCCAACGTTCCCCTATTCTCAATGATGGTGTCAATTACAATGATTATTTAATCTATGCTTTTGATATTGATTTGAATACCAATAATAAAGTTGTAAATTGGTACGGTATTCCAGTAGCCGCAAATACGCCAAACTACGATATTTCCGATTTATATTTTAACCAAGAAACTAAAACTTTATTCGTACTCTACGATGGCGCCAATCGCCTCGTTGAAATGAAAACTGATGGCACGGTGATTAATGACTACAGTGACTTACCCGTCAACGAACAAGAAGGCTTGGTAATCAAAACTACTTACCCTTCATTAACTGCTGACATTTATCTAGCTTCTGATTCAGATAAATTGATCGGCTGGTATTCAGGTTTTCCTGTTGACTTTGATTTTGATAATGATGGCAAGAAAACTTCAGTTGATTGTAATGATAAAGATAATGTAGTTTGGAATTTTAAAACTTTTTATTATGATTTTGATGGTGATGGATTGGGCCAAACACTTAGAACAGCTTACTGCACAAATATTCTACCCGCTGGTTATGTCTCCAACTCCAATGATTTAAATGACCACGATTTTGATAATGATGCCGTTTCCACTGTTAATGACTGCAACGATAAAAATGCCACTATTTCTCAATTACAAAAATATTACGTTGATACAGATAATGATGGCTTAGGTGGAGACGGGTTTATTGAACTCTGTACCTGGACTGTACCAACTAATTTTGTCACTAATTCTGACGATCTCAATGATTATGATCACGACAACGATGGAATTATTACCTCGACAGATTGTAACGATAATGACAAGTATATTTTAGGAAAAATTAACTATTATCAAGACTTAGACTTTGATGGTCTAGGCTTTGGACCTGCCACACAAGCGTGTGCTATTCCCTCTTCTCAACATGTCACCAATAACCTTGATCAAAATGATAATGATTTTGACAATGACGGGATAATCACCACGGATGATTGCAATGACCATGATAAAAATATTTTGGGTAAGATTAACTATTATCAAGATTTAGACTTTGATGGTCTAGGCTTTGGTTCCGCTACCGGCGCTTGTACAGTCCCAGCGACAAACTATGTTACGAATAACAATGATTTAAATGACAATGACCATGACAATGATGGTTTTATTACCACCAACGATTGCAATGATAATGACAAAAGTATTTTAGGTAAAATAAACTATTACCTTGATCTTGATAATGACGGACTTGGATTTGGGACTGCCCACCAGGCTTGTTCATTCCCCTCTTCTCACCATGTTACAAACAATAGCGATCAAAATGACTATGATCATGATAATGACAATATTACCACCACTAATGATTGCAATGATAATAACAGTCAAATCCTTGGAAAACAAAATTATTACCCGGATTTAGACAATGATGGTTTGGGCTTTGGGGTCGCTATGCTTTCTTGTTTGGCGCCAGCTACGAATTATGTAAATAACAATAATGATTATAACGATAGCGATCATGATAATGACGGAATTGAAACAAAATACGACTGCAATGATAACGATAAAACTAAATTATTTATCAAACAATTTTATCAAGACTTTGATGGTGACGGATTGGGAAATGTAAATGTTGTTTTTCAAGGATGTTCAGCTCCCTTAGGTTATGTTAGTAATGCCAATGATAAAAATGATTACGACTATGATAATGATGGTGTTTCCATGAAGACTGATTGCAATGATAAAAATTCCCGTTATTGGATAATTAAAACATATTACCTTGATGCGGATAAAGATGGTTTTGGTTTCTATGGTAAATATACTACGGCCAATAGATTTACTGGCTGTGTACCACCCAATGGTTTTGTAACTAATAATACTGACAAAAACGACAAAGATCCATTGATCCATTAATTAAACTTAAGATAAGACACAAAAAGAACCTCGAAGAACTCGAGATTCTTTTATTTTAGCCAATTTTAGCATAAACTATTGACAAATTGTTTCATTTAGCATATAATAACCATTCAGTTCCTTAACCAAACAACCTCAGGAGTTAACATGAACAGATTCATCTTCTCGAACCGCGCCAGCTTCCTTACAGCCCCACGAACAGGGGCTGGAGGACAGCATGGCGAGGACCAGACGCGCTTGGCCGGAGAACTTTGGTTCGATCGAGAGCTACGACACGAACTATCCGTTGCGTGTGATGCGTGGTCAGGTGGTCATGCCGTGCAAGGGCAACCACGGACCCGAATGTAGCTATTACAAGTCTGAAGGTGTTCGTGGTAAGCGGTGGTACAAGCAGTACCGTTCGAAGTTGGAGCGCCGGCGCCGGAATTACGAATGGCAGAAGGAGGTGTTCTAATGGCGAGAACTGTTCGCCGTGTTCATCCCCGACTGGTGAATCGCATCAAAAACGACCACATCCGATCTTGCGTTTACCACCAAAGGGAAATTGATCATCGCGAAGTTGAACAAGAATTGATTCGTTTCCAACGCGGTTACGAACAACAAGACGAGAAGCACCCCCGCGATCGATTCTACAACGACGAATTGAAGAGAGACCGCAAGGTGGAAGCCAAAGTCAAGAAGCGCATGCTCAACAAGAATATCGTTCACCTCGTGCACCGAGAAGGAATGGTTTTCTAAAATCAATCGAGCACCAGAACTGGTGCTTTTTCGTTTTAATTCTTTAACAAACTAAGTACATCGCACCATGGGGTCCGGGGGCTGAACTAAGCGTCAAGAAGAACGTACAGAAGATGATTAAATGTGAGAGCGCATTGAAGCCCCCGGTAATTTTGGTGGTACCTTTTGTTAGCAAAAGGTACCAAAAGAAATACCCCACTCAACAAGAATATCAGATGCCGAAAATTTAACACTCTAAAGAAACTCTTTAGAATAAAAAACAGGAAGTCTCTCTTCCTATTTTATTTACTTCAAATATTCCTCCAGTGAAGTTAAAACAATATTTTCTATCTTCTTTTTTAATCCCTCAAAACCTTTTAACTTTTTAAACGTCTTTTCATTCATGTAAAGTTTCCGATTTATTTCAATCATCACCGACGCCACTTGTTTATCTTTGCGATAATATTTCAACGGGACAATAGTTCCAATATACGGATTGTTTTTTTTAACAGAGAATCCTGCTAATTCGAAATTCTTTTTCAACAATTGATAAAGTCTATTTGGCGTATGAAAATCATCTACACCCAAACAAATATCAATGTCTTTTCTTTTTAAACTTTGATTTAATTCGTGCTTATCAGGAATACTGGGAAAAGAATGACAATCTAAAATCACACACTGTTTAAATTTTTTTAAACTTTCAGCAGTCAACGTGGTTAATTGTTTGTGATATGGTCGATAAACAATATTTAACAATTCACCTCTTCGCTTGGCGTTAAATTTTCTTATCACTTCACCAGCAGTTGAATTTGTATACAAAGCGCCCATACCAACTCTCGCCATAACTTCTTGTTTATCATTTTCAAATCGTTCAATATCAGTCGCTACTCTTGAGACTTTCGCGACAACACCAGCATAATCAGTTAACAACCCAGCAAACAATTCATCAGTATATAAATCAGCCAATTTTAAAACTTCTTGTTTAAAATCTTTTTTATCAATATCAAAATCTTCCATCATTAATCCAGGAACAACAATTGAGCTGTGCGGGATGTTACAAACAACAGGATATTGTTTAATTTTAGCTATTTTTATATACTGCATAACTTATCTTTATTATTTGACTAAACTGTGATACTCTTATCATAGCGTATTTTTTGGATAACTCCAACCCACAGTTCTTTACACGTTCTACCAAGAAAGGAGGAACAATTGTGATCAAGCATCCGCCTAAAGCCACGATCATCAGCAAGATTACTTTTGCTCCAAACAAACATGTTTTTCAAGTCAACGACCCTCATTACTTCCGTGCCACCATCCTCGCGGCCAAAGAGGTAAACACTCACGGAGCCTTCGTGCATGCTTGGACCGGTGATGAGTATCGTGCTACGAAAATGTTTATTCTCAATTCTGGCGCTGCCGTCATTGCTGTAAAAATAGATGGAACGATTATTTCGGTAATAAAACATCCAGAGTTAGCCAAGCGTGATGGTTTGGGCAAGGTTAATAGAGAATTGGTGCTTTCTGCATTGAGACACGGAGGTAAACGCCTCGATTGCTTCGATGGATTCCTACCTTCACTCTACGCGCAATTTGGATTCACTCCAATCTGTCGATTGAAATTCAACGACGAATTCGCCCCCCATGATTGGAACTACGAACGCGATGGTCGACCTGACATCATCTTCATGTTGCACAACTTCGATCGTATTGATGTAGTAGAAAGCAAACATGATCATAACTGCTATCCCCCGTATCAAATTGTAAATGGCAGTGTTCCTTATGTAAACAATTATGATGAAGCGACTCGAATGATAAACGAAGAACAGCATGTTCGAGAACAAGAACACAAGACCAAGAACGAATACAAATTTTTTGAGTAATCCCACACCGCGAAACATCGCGGTTTTTTCGACTACGAATTACAAATCTGCTACGAATCTACGAATATAGAAAAAACCGCTTCAATGAGCGGTGTTTTTTTTATTACTTTTCAATTTTAATTTAAACTCTTCCAGGGTGGGATAGTAAGCTTTCAATTTAAGTTGAAATTCTTCTTGTTCCGGAGTCAATGGCGCGCCAGGGGTTGACCATGTTTTAAACACATTCACTTTATGTTCCGGTGGCAATTTATTCTCACCAAAAGGCGGGCCACACTCCACCAGCATAAAGGACAAACATTTTTCACAAACAATCAACCGATGATCACAATGACATTCTGGCCGGCTCTCAATATGCGGACAAACAATGGAAACATTAGGTAAAACTCGCAAAGGACCGGAGCGACAGTGCGGGCAGTCCATGATTGGCTTCCTTCTTTGTTTGTTAACTGATTATTATAGTTAAATAGAACAAAATTGTCAATATACCTATTGATTTTCACCTATCTAATTGCTATTATTGGTTGTAGTTATAATGATCATTCGTACATTCGTAACTAATTCGTATATTCGTAATGTGGAGAGGTCGCATAGTTGGTCTAGTGCGCCGCACTCGAAATGCGGTAGGCCGCAAGGTCTCGGGAGTTCTGCGCCAAAGGCGCATCCGCCTCTGGCGGAGAATCTTCTTTAAAATCAAAATATGGAGAGGTGTCAGAGTGGTCGAATGTGCGGCTCTCGAAAAGCCGTGCCCCGTAAGGGGCCGTGGGTTCGAATCCCACCCTCTCCGCCACGGTACCATCTAGTACATGGCACCTCCAATTTTCAAACAAATACAAAAATGTCCACTCCCCTCCAAATCCTAAAATCAAAATTCGGCTACGAAGCTTTTCGTTTTAACCAAGCTGAAATCATCGATACCATCATGCAAAACCATGATGCTTTTGTTTTAATGCCGACCGGTGGAGGCAAATCTCTGTGTTACCAAATTCCAGCATTATTATTTCCTGGGTTAACCGTCGTTATTTCTCCTTTAATTGCATTAATGAAAGACCAAGTCGACGCGCTTAAAATCAACGGCATCAAAGCGGCTGTGCTTAATTCTTCTTTAACACCAAAAGAAGCATCAGACATTTATAAAAAACTAGAAAAGAACGAAATTAAACTTCTATATATTTCCCCTGAACGATTATTAAACAACAATCAACAATTCATGGTGTATTTAAAAGATTTAAATATTTCTCTATTCGCCATCGACGAGGCGCATTGCATTTCTCATTGGGGTCATGATTTCCGCCCTGAATATCGCATGCTTTCTTGGTTAAAATTTCACTTTCCGGAAGTACCAACGATTGCGTTAACTGCCACTGCTGACAAACTCACCCAGGCTGACATTTTAAACAAATTGAAACTGAATAATCCTAAAGTATTTGTTTCCAGCTTCAACCGACCGAACATTCACTACTCGATTGAACCGAAAAGAAAAATGTATGAACAAATTACCGCTTATCTTCGCAAACATCGAAAAGAAGCTGGGATCATATATGTTTTATCACGAAATGGCGCAGAAAAAATGGCGGATAAATTAACCGCTGACGGCTTTTCCGCCAAAGTGTATCACGCTGGATTAACTCCTGAAAAAAGGAAAAAGCATCAAGAGTTGTTTATTCGCGATCAAGTTAAAATTGTCGTGGCGACGATTGCCTTTGGTATGGGAATTAATAAATCAAATGTACGGTTTGTTATTCATGCCGATCTGCCAAAAAACATTGAAAGTTATTATCAAGAAACCGGCCGGGCCGGACGAGATGGGTTGAAAAGCGATGCCATTTTATTTTTTAGTGGCGGTGATGTGATTAAATTAAGAAGTTTTGCCACGATTGAAGACAACCCAGAGCAAACCAGAGTCATGTTGCATAAACTTTCTCAAATGGCGAATCTATGCGAATCACATGCTTGTCGTCGTCGAGCCATTCTTAACTATTTCGGTGAAGAAGCACCAGACAATTGCGAGAGCTGTGATGTTTGTCTGACCAGCCAAGAAAAATTTGACGCCACCATTATTGCCCAGAAAGCTTTATCAGCTGTAGCACGCTTGGAGAGTCGATATGGTTTAACCTATGTCGTAGATTTTTTGCGCGGTTCTAAATCCGAGAGAATCCATGAGCATCACAAGTCATTAAAAACTTATGGGGTAGGCAAAGATATTTCTAAAGAAACTTGGCTTCGATATTTCAAAGATTTGATTGCTTTAAATTATCTCAAACAAGTGGGCAGTGAATATCCGTTATTAACTTTAACAGAAAAAAGTCGCAACGTTCTTTCAGGTGAAGAAAAAGTATTTTTAGTTAACACCACCGTTAAAGAAGCAACAACATCAACCGAACAAAAGGCTGAACAAAATTTATTCGACCAACTACGAACCGTTCGCACTCACCTGGCACAAAAAGCCAACTTACCAGCTTACTTAATTTTTTCCGACGCCACATTACTTGAATTAGCAACTTATCTACCATTAACATTGGAAGATGTCAGAAAAATTTCCGGGTTTGGTGATATTAAATTGGCCAAATTTGGAAAAATATTTTTAAAACCTGTGGTTGATTACTGTCGCCAACATAATCTCTCCTCAAAGATAACCGAAAAAATACCGAAAAAATCATAAACAAAA
>CAZQEI010000024.1:0-12480 GCA_964592195.1 uncultured Gammaproteobacteria bacterium
ACCAAAAAGTACGTAATGGATATCAACATTTGGCGTTAACAGAAAACAATTGGAAAATCATTGATGCCAGTTTATCAATCAATGAAGTTAAAGAAGCTATTTGGAATTCCCTTCAAACAATTCTCTAACCAACAGAAAACAGGAGATACACCATGGATAATCTGTCGCACAGAACTGAAATTATTTGTGGCAGCATGTTTGCTGGCAAAACAGAAGAATTGATGCGACGTTTAAAGCGAGCAAAAATTGCCAGACAAAACGTTGTTCTTTTTAAACCCAACATTGATACTCGCTATGACAAAAATGAAGTAGTCAGCCATGATCAAGTTCGAATGCCTGCCATTGTGATCCCAAGTGATGCACCCAAGCAAATTTACACGTATATCGATCTGACAACTCATGTGGTAGGAATTGATGAAGTACAATTTTTCGATCCAGCTATTGTTAAAGTGATTAACACCTTAGCTGATGAAGGAAAACGAGTGATTGTTGCTGGTCTGGACACTGATTTTGAAGGTAAACCATTTGAAAATATTCCTCCACTTCTGGCTACCTCTGATGAAATAGTTCAGCTACATGCTGTTTGTTTAAAATGCGGAGCACTGGCCTCTCGCAGCCATCGATTAACGACTTCAAAAGCTACTGTTCAACTCGGAGCTCAAGGCGAATATGAACCACTATGTCGCAAATGCTATGTTATAGCCACAAACTCTTAATTTATAATTCAGGTAAAAGCCTGAATTTTTAAATACCCAAATTCCAAATCCCAATATCCAATAAAATGAGTTTTATTTTTTTATAAAAAATGCTATAATTATAGGGTAAGAAATAAAGAAAACAGACATGAAAATTGTCTAGTTTAGATATTTTATGAAACTCGAAACTTTGATTGGTCTAGAATTTCACGTGCAGTTAAAAACCGCCACGAAGATGTTTTGCGCTTGTAAAAACGACTCGGATAAAGTGGCCCCCAATACCAATATTTGCCCTATTTGTACCGGACATCCTGGAGTTTTACCGCAAGTAAATGATCAAGCTATAAAACTTGGGATAAAAGCCTCTTTAGCAATTAACTGTGAAATAAATAAATTTACCAAATTTGACCGCAAAAATTATTTTTATCCGGATTTACCCAAAGGTTATCAGATTTCCCAATTTGATAAGCCACTGGCTGAACACGGTTCATTTGTGATTAATAAAACTGCCACCGATGGTTTGGCTGGACGATTAGACGATGAAAAAGATTTAAAAACCGTTCGCATTATTCGATTACATTTAGAAGAAGATTCAGCCAAGTCTATTCACGATTCGAAAAACGGCGTAACTTTAGTTGATTATAACCGCGGTGGCGCGCCATTAATTGAAATCGTAACAGCGCCCGATATGTCCAGTCCGAGCGAAGCCAAAACTTTTGCTCAGGAATTACAATTATTAATGCGTGATTTAAATATTTCTAATGCTGACATGGAAAAAGGCGAACTCCGTTGCGATGCCAACATTTCATTGCGCCCGGTTGGTGATCATGAACTATATACAAAAACCGAAATAAAAAACATCAACTCCTTCAAATCGTTAGAAAAAGCGCTCGAATTCGAAGTGAAAAGACAAACTTTACTTTGGATGGAAGGAAAACCGCCAACAGTAACAGAAACTCGCGGGTATGATGACAAAAAACAAGAAACCATTGCCCAACGAACCAAAGAAGGTGCGGCTGATTATCGTTTTTTCCCAGAACCCGACATACCTCCGATTACCTTCACAGATACAGAAATAAAAACCATCAAACGCAGTCTAGGTGAATTACCTCAAAATCGCAGACAACGATTCATGGATGAATATTCGTTCTCACCCGAAGATGCGAAAATTTTAACTTACGACAAAGATTTTTCAGCCTACACAGAACAAGTCATTTCTGAATTGCATGCCTGGGCGGAAGATGCGGAAAACAATTCTTGGAAAAAAGATTCCCCTGCTCTGTTAAAATTAACCAGCAACTGGCTAGTTAACAATTTATTAGCTATCATGTCCAGTGAAAAAATATCTTTGGATGAACTAAAAGTTACGCCTGAAAATTTTGCGGAGTTTGTTTTATTAAATTTCAAAAAATTAATCACCAGCACCAATGCGGTTAAAATCCTCAATCACATGGTGCAAAAAGGTTCCGACCCCAGTCAGGTGATGAAAGAATATAATTTCACCCAAACTTCCAGCTCCGATGATATTCTCCCCATCATTGAAAAAGTTATTAACGATTTCCCAGAACAGGTGGCGCAGTTTAAAGCTGGTAAAGATCCGGTTATTCAATTCTTACTTGGTCAAGTCATGAAACAGTCCAAAGGCACGGCGCAACCGGCTGTAGCGGAAAAATTATTACGCGAAAAATTAAAATAATATACTACCAATAACAAATCGGCTACGAATCTACGAATATTGCAATACTTATCTGTAATATCCGTAAAATCCGTAACTAATCTGTATATCCGTAACATATGAAAGCTTTTCTAAAAAAATTCTGGTGGCTCCTCGCCATCGTAATCGTCATAATTCTAGGTATAGTTTTCTTTGGAGGAAATAAACCAACTGAAACATATACCACGGAAAAAGTTAAAAAAGGTCATTTGGAACAAACCGTCACCGCTACCGGATCGGTTAAACCTGCCGTAGACATTCAAATGATGTTCATGACTAGCGGTCGTTTATATCAAAATAACGTTAAAGTTGGCGACACAGTTAAAGCCGGACAAGTTTTGGCATCGTTGGATGCGCAAGACTTAAATTTCCGCCGACAACAAGCAGCCGCCAGCTTAGCGCAAGCGCGAGCGACTTTGGATAAAATTAAAGCCGGCGCTACCGCGGAAGATTTAAATGTTTCAGAAAAATCTGTAGCTAGTGCGCAAGCAGCCTATGCCAAAAGTTTGGATGATTTAAATACTGCCAAACAAAATTTAGTTGACGTCACAAATACCTACACCCAAAACGTTGCCAGCTACACTGACTCCGCCTTAACTGTGGCTGAAAGCGCTTTATCAGATGCGGAAGTATCTCTTGATGACGTAAAAAGCATCCATGAAAATTCTGATGCTATAAATTACTTGGCGGCTGGTTCTCCAGTTATAAAACAAGCAGAAATATCAGCTTACAATCAAGCCAGAACAGACATTGCAACGGCTAAAACGGCTTTGACTGCTGCTAAAAATGACAAGTCAGACACTAAAGTTGACGCCGCATTATCTGCGACCGTCACTGCTTTGAATACCACTTTCACGGATCTAACTAATATGTTCTCAGTTTTATCCGTTAGTTCATATTCAACCTATTTCACTCAAACTGATTTGGAAGCCTACAAAGCAACTATTTCCGCAGACATTACTTCCAACACTACTAATATCAAAGCTTTTCAAACCAGCCAACAAAGTTTGTTCTCCGGTCGCTTGGCGAAAACTTCATACATTAATAGCGCTCAATCCAGCGTCACCGCCGCAGAAAATTTATCCAACTCAGCCAAATCCAGTTTAGAAGTAGCACAAGCACAATACAATCTTAAGAATGCTCCAATTCAAAACTATGATTTAGCCGTATATCAAGCGCAAGTCAATCAATCGGCTGCTGCTTACAACATTGCCAACAAAGCTTACAGTGATTCAACCTTACGCGCGCCAATCAATGGTGTGGTAAGTTCAGTTAAATACGAAAAGGGAGAACTCGTCTCCCCCACTGTCTCCGCTATTACTATGGTCAACAATGATGACTATGATATTGAAGTAGATATATCTGAATCAGATATTGAAAAAATTAAAGTAGGAAACACTACAGAAATCACGCTCGATGCCTTTGGCGCTGATAAAGTTTTGACTGGAAGTGTCTTATCCATTGAACCAGCTCAAACAGTTATTCAAGATGTTATTTATTATAAAGTTAAAATCAGTTTTGACGATGCCAAGTTAATCAATGAAAGCTTGAAACCTGGAATGACGGCAAATATTATCATCAAAACCGCAGAGAAGAATAATGTTATCTTTATTCCTCGCCGAGCAGTATTAGACAAAGACGGCAAGAAGATTGTTCGTTTATTAGTTAACAATGCGCCACAAGAAGTAGAAGTTACTACTGGATTAAAAGGTGATAATGGGCAGATTGAAATTATTGATGGGTTGAATGAGGGGGAGGATGTGATTACGTTTACTAAGAAGAACTAGGGCCTAGGGATCAGGGACTAGTAATCGGTAACTCGTGATTCGTGATACGTGAAACGTGAAACGATAACAAATAAAAAAGCCGGGAGAATTCCCAGCTGGATGGTTACGGACGACCTTCGTGATTAGTTAGAACACTAAGGACATGTTCGAGATTGGCCACTTCTGACTGTTTGATACTTAACTGCTTGTATCTTTCAACTACCAACCAAGAAATCCTTTGTTTCAAATCAACCAGATCCATTTTTTCCGGTTCTTTGAGATTAAGAACAAAAGCCAATTCAGACAGGTCACCTGATTCAAGAGTATAGAAGTAATATTCTTCCAGCAATTTAATTTCCTGAGAATAACAATTGTACAGCTCTCCAGAATAAACCGGCATAGGGCAACTCATGTAGAAAAGATTGGTTGATTCATCGTAGAAAACGAAATATCTTTGCTCATACTTGGTCGGATCATGAACATCAAAGTGATTCACCTTGCTAACAAACCCCAAAGGTTTCTTGTCAGCATCGAAAACAAAGAGTTCGATTCGATCGGGTAACTTTTGAAAATCTTTCAATGATGTGACTCTAATCATGATTAACTCCCCTGTTTGTTGGGTTCGTCCAGTTTTGCCCTATTCAACAAATCCCACTCGAAATGATTACATTCTCGTACCACTCGTAACATCTGAAAATACTTTCTCTTTAGTGCTGAATATAAATCTTTGCCCTCAACACGGATAGAGACTCCTGATTTCCGTAGTTCTTTAACTAGACCTTTCAAATCCACTTGATTCAAAGCATATACATAAAATTCACCCAAAAAGTTATCAGAGGATTCATAGGGAGAAAGAATTTCCCAACTGAGAAAGAATCGTTGATGCTCTTCATCATAATAAAGACAGTCAGGACTCAGGTTAGGACGACGGTAGTCAAAAGTATCTAACTTTAGAACAAAACACATGGGTTTCTTTGCATAATTAAAGACAAAAAGCGGCGTTTCATCTGCCAAGGCCAAAAATTCCTCAAGACTGGTCACTCGTTCCATATCGCCTCCCTGTGGGTGGTTTTCAATGAACCAAGGAGACTTTACCAGATAATGCACTCATTGTCAATCTGATTTTGGAGCCCATTACATCAAGAAAGAAATTATTACTTTCATAATACAATTAGACTTTCACTCCCACGTTAACGTGGATGTAAGAATAATTAAATAAAAAAATCCCGATGATATCGGGATCAGAACAATCTCAAGTTAACTATCAACTACCAATCAAGTTTTGTTGCAAGAGAAACTCATGTTCACGCCGAGCACCTACTTCCGCCCTAGCCAAAATTTCATCACGCCATTCACATACCAGTTGAAGCAACTGAACTTTCATCGAATCAAAAGAAAAAGTTCTCCAAGCCTTCGAAAGTTGTTCTAAACTTCTATGTTTGTCAGGATGAACCAAGTTCCAATATTCGCAAGCATAATGAAGGATATCCGCACGACTCAAAAGATAAGCTTGCCAACCGCGAGGAGTCCCAAAATCTTCATCTTTGCAATACAAACAACTGCGACTGAAAGTGGGTTTGGCAAACATACCGGAACCATCGTGATAAATATAATACGGATTTGATTTGGTATCAATAGACACAACGGCAAAACCCAGACATTGCCCCAGATCATCATAAATTAACATACAATTAGTAATACCTATTCTGTTCAAATACTCCTGCACACTGCCAAGCTTAGTCGCCATGGTCCCTCCCCTTCGCGGGTTGTTGGTTAACGATAAAAAGAACGATAATTCATCATACAAAAATCAACCTAAATTGTCAATATGCCAAAATTAATTGAAGCCAAACATTTAAATAAAGAATATGTGAATGACGACGTTGTCACACCGGTGTTGAAAGACATCAATTTTAGCATTGACGAAGGTGAATTTGTGGCTATCATGGGTCCATCGGGTTCGGGTAAATCAACTTTGATGCATATTCTCGGTTTGCTCGACAAACCAACTACTGGGCAATATTTATTTAAAGGTAGTGATATTATCAAATTGAATGACGATGAAATGGCAAAGCTTCGCAATGAAGAAATCGGCTTTGTTTTTCAGGCCTTCAACCTCCTCCCCCGCACTTCTGTGGCTGATAATGTTAAATTGCCATTAATCTACAGCGACTCAAAAAATCAAAACGAACTGGTGAACAAAGCCATTGCCGCTGTAGGCATTGAACATCGTAAAGATCACTTATCCAATCAACTTTCTGGTGGTGAAAAACAACGCGTGGCTATTGCCCGGGCTCTGGTTAACAATCCTTCCATAATATTCGCCGATGAACCAACGGGCAATCTTGATTCCAAGACTGGCGGTCAAGTGATGTTAATTTTACAAAAGTTAAATGAAGAAGGTCACACCATCATATTGGTGACTCACGAAACTTATACCGCTGAACACGCCAAACGAATCATTCGTATTAAAGATGGTGAAATATTATCTGACGAAAAAGTCGCCAAACAAATCAGGATTACTGATGGTCAAGAATTAATGAAATAATTTCATGATACTCGCAACGCTAAAAATGGCTGGACAAAACTTGAAAGCCAATAAGATGCGCTCGTTTTTAACCATGCTCGGAATTATTATCGGCATCATGGCGATTATTTTAATCACCTCGGTGGTCGCAGGCGCACAAAGTTTAATCACTAATCAAATCCAAAGCATTGGTTCAAATTTAGTCGGCATTTTACCCGGTAGCGGTGGCAAAGATGGTCCGCCAGCCGCGGTGTTAGGCATCGTTATCACCACACTAAAAGATTCAGACGCGGAAGCGATAAAAAATCAAGTTTCAAATGTTACCGCTGTTTCTGCCTATGTCACAGCCACCGAAACTGCAAATTATGAAGGCGAATCATCCTCTGTCTCTATTATGGGAGTATCAGCTGACTATCCACTCATATCTGATTCCAAACTAACAGATGGTGTCTTTTTTACCGAAGATGATAAAAAAAATAATTCCAATGTTGTTGTTCTTGGATCCAAAGCTAAAGAAGATTTATTTAATGGGCAAGAAGCAATTGGACAATCATTAAAAATAAAAAAAGAGAGTTTTCGTGTGGTTGGCGTTTTCGAAGAACGCGGTTCATCTGGTTTTCAAAATGTTGATAATGCGGTCTTCATTCCAGTTACCACTGTTCAGAAAAAAATCGTAGGCATTGATCATGTCGGTTATATTCGTGTAAAAATAAACGCTGAAGAAAATGTCGATGCAGCGACTGATGAAATTACCAATTTACTCCGAGACAGACACAACGTGGATAGACCAGAAGAAGATGATTTCACGGTTAGCAACGTAGCGGCCGCCTTGGAGGTCCTCGGCACCGTCACATCAGCTTTACAATTATTTTTGGTAGCTATAGCTGGCATTGCGTTAATCGTCGGCGGTATTGGAATTATGAACATCATGTTGGCAGCGGTAACTGAAAGAATTCGGGAAATCGGTTTAAGAAAAGCGGTCGGAGCCACTCGTCAAAATATTATTCGTCAATTCCTAATTGAAACTATAATGATATCAGTCAGTGGCGCGATAATCGGGGTTGCCCTGGGTGTCGTTATTTCTTGGATTGTCGCCCTGGTCGTGCGCAAATTAGGTTATGATTGGGATTGGGTAGTATCAATTCAATCAATTATTTTCGCTGTTGGCTTTTCCGTTATAATTGGATTAATCTTCGGTGTTTATCCGGCTAAGAAAGCAGCCAGTTTGGATCCTATTAAAGCTTTACACTACGAATAACGTATCCGCTACGAATCTACGTATTTAATAAACTCTTTTTCTGTAAATCAAAAGCCTTGCGTATTCGTTGATTCCCCGCAATAAATGCGGGGCAAGCGTAGCCAATTTGCCATACGTAACAACTATATTTTCACATGATAAGAACTCTATTCTCAATGGCCCTAAGAAGCCTCAAGATAAATAAGGGACGCACAATGTTGACTGTGCTCGGTATTGTGATTGGCACGACGGCGGTGATTGCGGTTTTGTCGATTGGTCAAGCCATCAAAGGTTTGATCACGGAACAAATCGAAGCTTTTGGGTCTGATTATATTCAAGTCGAAGTTAAAACTCCTCAAACCGGACACACTTCCACTGAAAATTCTTTTAGTATGGTGGGTGGCTCGGTGGTAACGACTTTAAAAGAAGATGATGCCAAAGCTCTCCTCCGCCATCCCAATGTATCCAATTATTATACCGCTGTGCTTGGGCAAGACACTTTAAGCTTTAAAAGCGAACTAAAGAAAGCCACTTTATTCGGCGTGAATGCCAGCTTTATTGAAATCGATACGGGCAAGGTGGAATTTGGTCGCTTTTTTACTGATGATGAAGATAATTCGCTCACCAAAGTAATAGTCCTGGGAGCAACATTGAAAGATAATTTATTTGCTGACAACGAAGCAGTCGGGCAATCAGTTAAAGTCGGTAAAGAAACATTCACTGTGATTGGAGTAATGAAAAAACGCGGCGCGTCATTTGGTTTTGATATGGATACCATGGCACTCTTGCCAGTCAAAACCTTACAGAAAAAAATTCTTGGCACTGATTATGTCATGATGGCGATTGTGACATTGAAAGATATTAATCAAGCCTCGAGTACTGCCCTGGACGTCGAAGATATTCTTCGCGATCGACATAACATTATTAGCAATGGAGTAAATAAAAATAAAGATGATTTTGCTGTCACCACAATGGCAGACGCCATGGAAATGACTGCCACCATTATTAACGGTATTCAAATTTTATTAATCGCCCTCGGTGCCATTTCTCTTATTGTTGGTGGCGTTGGCATCATGAACATTATGTACGTTTCCGTCATGGAAAGAATGTATGAAATCGGTTTGCGCAAATCAGTGGGCGCGCGCAGTCAAGATATTTTATTTCAATTCTTATTTGAAGCCGTAATTATAACTTTAATTGGTGGCATACTAGGCATAGTCGTTGGGTTAACTCTTGCCTACTTAGTATCAGCGGTAGCAACACAACTGGGCTTTAGCTGGAAATTCTCAGTTTCACTCGGTGGCATTTTCCTCGCCGCTGGTATGTCGTTGTTTATTGGCTTAACCTTCGGTCTTTATCCAGCGCAGAAAGCGGCTAGAATGAGTCCGATTGAGGCGCTTAGACACGAATAGCAAGCGAGATCCACGCACCACAAGGGTGCGGGACACGTAAGCAAGAAAGTGCCAAGCGAGATAAGTATTGAAAGGATAAAAGCTGAAAAATGTCCTCTTTTGCGAGTCACGCGAAGCGGGACGTGGCAATCTCGAGAAAATTATTTAAATAAAAAACCTGTCATACTTCTGACAGATTTTTTTATAAATTTATTTAATCGTCACATTATCTTCCGTCGGTTTCAACCAATCAACGCCACAATCAGTTACAGCATCTTTACCAGTCACATCATCAATGATTTGTTTAAACTGTTCTTTGGTTAATGCCCTGTTGGGTTCAACTGCTTTTAGTTTTTGAAATTCACTATCTAGACGAGTCATGACAGTTTTAATATCTGCAGTTTGAAAACCACACTTCTGACATAAATTATAGACCCCCTTACCATATTGATTCATAGTCACATCACAAGTATCAGTTACCGGTCGAAAATCAGCATCAGTCACTCCATTACCCTTCCAATTGCCTGAAACCAAGAAAGAAAAAGCTTTGACAAAATCTTCCGGCGAGACATAGGCTCTGCCATAAAACAAAATGTGACCATATTCATGCACCAATACCATCTGTTGATGTATACGGAGAGCGTTTTCTTTGGTTAACGGTAATATCAAATTCGGATCATCGTATTCCCACAAACACATATATGAGCCATGATTATTTAAACCATTATAGCTAGATCCAGCAAAGCGATAATTATATTTTGAGGGATCATATTTCCCACATTTTTCACTGCTGGTAAGATAAACATTCACCGGTTTTCTACTGGGCAGGACATCAATCCCCACCAGATCAATCAATCTCTTCACCGCTTCTCGAGCACCGATCAATTTGGCTCTCAAAATATCATCCTTGATTGGACAAGGTTGTTCACAAACAATCCGAAAATCAGGTTGGTCACTATAATAATAAACCTCGTTGAGAGTGGTAACCGTCTCCGTAGTTTCCCGGGAATTATCTTCAAAACTCAAAACTTCATGCACAATAGTAGGAGTAGAATACTTTGTCTGAGTGGTAGGGATTTCTGCATTTGATGGCGGAACAATCTTTTTCTCTGTTTCTACATTAACAACCGGTAATGGTTCTTGCCCTTTTGGAACCTGAAGCACAACAGGATCATTGTTTGATTGCACCAAATTATTAACTAAAGAATTGCTAATTGGATCGCCTTTTACAAAAATAAAAACAAAGGCGACAAGCGCCAGTACCATCAGTCCACTAAAAAAATAAATAAAAACTTTTTTCATAATTATTATTGACTGGGTAAAAATTTACGCACCAATTTTTCCGCCTCCGCATAATTCTCCACCCAGTGAATATCTGTATATCTTCGATACCATGTTAACTGTCGTTTGGCGTAATGTCGAGAATCGCGTTTAACTATTTCTTTGGCTTCTTCCAATGTAATTTTACCATCTAAATATTCCACCACTTGCCGATAACCAATCCCAGTCATGGCGGCACAGTCTTTGGGATATTTTTTTAATAAAGTTTTAACTTCATCCACTAGACCAGCTTTAAACATCAATTCAACGCGCTGATCAATTTTTTTGTACAGCACTTCTCTAGGTTGAGCAATTCCAATCTGTAAAAAATCATACTCTAGTTTTTTCTTGGACTTGGTTACAGTTTTCTCCTCAAGGTAACAATTCTCCAAAGCTCTCATCACCCGTCGTGGATTTTCAATGTCTAATTTTTTATCAGCATCTGGATCCATGACTAAAAGTTTCGCCACAATCCCCTTCAACCCTTTAGTTTCATATATCTTGGCAATCTTTGCCTTTATTTTTTTATCAAAACCACCCAAAGCAAAACCTTTAACCAATGCAGTAGTATATAATCCTGTTCCGCCGATCACAAACGCAGTTTGTTCATTCTGTTTAATGGTCTCTTTCGCCAAAGTTAACCAACTTTCAAGGGTAAAATCTTTTTTCGGGGAAATAAAATCCACCAGTTCTTCTCGAACACCATCAACAAAAAACTGTTTTTTCAATCCTTTTCTACGCCACTCCCCTTCATCCTTGCCAGTGCCAATATCAAAACCCTGATACACTTGCCGTGAATCAGCGGATAACAAATACCCATTAAAATGTTTCGCCAATTGCCATGCCAATTTTGACTTACCCGAAGCAGTTGGGCCAACTATAACAATAACTTTTTTATTATTTTTAATCATAACGGACTTTTTATATTTCTAATAGCTTTATTAGTCACCTTGGTATAAATTTGCGTAGTACGAATATTACTATGACCAAGTAATTCTTGAATATACCGAATATCCACTCCATTTTCCAGTAAATGCGTAGCAAAGCTGTGGCGCAAGGAATGGAAGGTGGCGGCTTTCAAAATCCCATTTTTTTGTAGTGCGTTTTCAAAAATTTTCTGCGCTGTCCGAGTTGTTAACTTCCCACCCCGTTCGCTGGCAAACAAATAATCGTCACCGCTTTTCCCAGCCATAAATATTTTAATATCATTTACCAACTTTTCCGGTATCACAGTTTGACGATCTTTATCCCCTTTTGCCTGGGTTAAATTTAAACTTAAACTTTCCAGATCAATATTTTTCACTTTTAAACTAACCGCCTCGCTCACACGCAAGCCCGCGCCATAGCTCAAACCGATCAGCAAGCGATGCTTTGAATTGGTAATATTGGCTAATATCCGTTGAATTTCGTCATGAGACAAAACCACGGGTAAATATTGTCGGCGTTTGGCGAATTTTATATCAATTTTAAAGGGAATTTTGACTATTTGCTCATAGTAGAACTTTATGGCATTGTGAATCAAGTTCACAGTTGTAGCTTCATAACCCTGCTCACTTTTCCCAATTAAATACCCCCTCAAATGATTGACATCCAAATGACTAAAGTCGTGAGAACAAGCCAAAAAGTACTTTTCCAACGACTGTTGATAACTTTTCAAGGTTTGCGGGCTATAATGACGCAATTTCAGTTCATCCACAACCCGCTGAATTTCCGCTTGTATAGTGGTGGGCATAAGAGATATAATGTATGTATATCTAAAGAATACAATAATTCGCTTTACATTGCAATAACTCCTGTATATGTGATATATGAGCGTATATACAGGAGTTA
>CAZQEI010000025.1:0-7240 GCA_964592195.1 uncultured Gammaproteobacteria bacterium
CGCCAGATCTCCCAACCGGATTCCACCCGCACCTTCTCAAAATCATTACTTAAATCCTTACGAACCATCTGAAACATACCACCATAATTTAACAATTTTTTCTCGTCCCGAGCTTCAAAATAAATCTCCTCAAATACAGACTTAATTACTGATTGGATCATACGATCATAATACTTTTTATTCATCGCCTCTAACGGATCCGAAAACTCCTGCCAAGAAAGAATCCCAGAAATCCGAGGAATTAAAAAGGAATCCGGGGTAAAGTAAATGGCTCTTTGATCAATAGATTTAACCGCTTTACTCTTAAGAAAATCAGACCGAACAACAAGCGAATGGGCATATCCATATGACAGATACACCCCCTCAATATGAACGGCATCAACAATCTGGGGTGATCCTTTCTTAACCAAAGGAACCTGCCAGCGAACAAAATTGTTAACACGCCAATCGAAAGGGTTTATAGCCCAATTCATCGCATCTGCTGCTTGAGAATATACAAGCACCAAAGGCAAAACAAAAAACAAAACATCAAAACTAAAAACTCGAATTGACCGAAGACTCTTAATTAATCGGATCTGCAATTCAATCACAAAAAAACCGTACAAAAAGTAAAAGCTACAAAGATATGTTGGTTCGGGCCTGTTAATAAAATAAACAAACCAAACTAAAAACATTACGCCTATGGAGCAAAGATATGCTTCTTTAAACGAAATTCTTTTAGAAAAGGCAGAATATACTACGCCAAAGGTAACGTGAAGAAACATAAAAATTGGCCACCAGCCCACGGGGTCTGGTGTAGCCCACGAACCAGCAGCACCACGAAAAGCAGGCACGATATATTCCGTCAATCCGCTTAAACCAAAAGGAACCCCAAGAACTACGAAACAAACTAAACTAAACACCAGCCAAACCAATAAAAACCCAAAAATTGCAAACAGGACTAATTTGAATAAATTCTGAAAGATATTGCTCCCATATTTCCTACTTCTCAAAAAAAGAAATGCTGAAACCCCTACTGAGCAAGCCAACCCTGACTCAACATTGTTCAGTAAGGCAATAGCCATCAAACATCCACCAGCAGTACCCAACAGCCAAAGACTGGCATTACGGAGCCAAAATAAAACAAAAATCGCAAAGGTGAGCCCTGCAGTCCTTATCGGGGAATGATTCATTGGGATTATAATGTTGCTGGAAGAGTAATACCACTTGACTAGGAATAACATCGGTATAAAGCAAACTAGCATTCTTCTACCTGACAACCGCCAATACAAAACCATTGCAAAAAACAAAAAAAATATCTCACTTATTTGTACCATTTTCATGGTATTTCCCAAGGAAAGAAAATGGCCCTTCACTTTCTCCAACCCTGCAATGAATACAGTTATCAACATCCCATACTTTGGTGAAACTTCTTCAAAAAGCTTATCTCCCTGTGATAGTTTATCAGCATGACCAATAATAAAAGAATAATGCATGTTGGCCACTGCCATATGTGCATCATCTTTCTCAGAAAAATCCGGGATATTACGAACAGCTAAAATCATTGGAAAAAGAATTAAAAGAGCACCAAGCATAAAAAAAACATTACTGCGGGCAAGTTTTGAAACCGAAGGAATCACAACTTCCCGACTCAAATAACTTCGTATCCCTTGAAAGAAACCTCCAACCAAAACACAAACAGCTAAAACACCTAAAATAATTTTATGCGTACGAAACCTTCCTGTAGAATTAGTTACAAGATTATTGTACATGGTGTAACCATTCGATTGGCTATCCCCAATGAATGGCGTTTTTTCAGGGTCAACTTGAAAGAAAGTTACAGGCCATAAAGCTGTAAAAACATATGCTAAAGTTAAAACTAAAATTAAAACACCAAATGAAAACAAAGCTTTCAAAGATATTTTAATCATATTTAAACTCAAGATTAAGCAGCATATTTTTTATTAACGGGCTTAACATTTTTTAGATGCAAATCATTAAAGGTAATTGACAAACAAGCATCAACCACTTTCATTTGATCATCAAAAGTAAGATCATTATAAAATGGCAATCGAACTAATCTATCACTATAAGATTCAGTTACCGGGCAGTCCCCACTTGCACCGCCAAATTTCAAACCCATCTCCGAAAGGTGCAAAGGCAGATAATGAAATACGGAAGTAATCTGTTGCGCTTTTAAAATCGCAATAAATTTTGTCCTTGCCTCTAAACTAGGCATCAACAAATAAAACAAATGGTAAGCCGGGGTACAATTTTCAGGAACATGCGGTAAATCTATTTGATTTTCTTTGGCCCAATCAGAAAGGCGTGAGAAATACAAATTCCAAATTAATTTTCGTTTTTGTTGGATTTGTTCATGCTGTTCAATTTGCGCGTAAAGAAGAGCAGCTAAAATATCTGAAGGAAGAAAGCTTGAACCTACATCAACCCAAGTATATTTATCGACCATTCCCCTAAAAAACCGATTCCGGTTTGTCCCTTTTTCACGAATAATTTCTGCTCTTTCAGCAAACTTAGGTTCATTGATCAATAGAGCTCCACCCTCACCACAACTAAAATTCTTAGTTTCATGAAAGCTTTGTGTTGCAAGAGAACCTAATGTTCCAAGATAGCGACCTTTATAAAGCCCGAACAATCCATGCGCATTATCCTCGACCACAGGTACACCATACCCTGCAGCAATTTTAAGAATAGTATCCATCTCACAAGATATACCGCCATAATGAACTGGAACAATTGCCTTAGTTTTTTTTGTAATTAATCTCTCCAAATGTGTTTCATCCAAATTCAAAGTATCTGAGCGAATATCAATAAATATCGGTTTGGCTCCTCGCAAAACAAAAGCATTAATAGTTGAAACAAATGTAAAGGAAGGAACAATCACTTCATCATCTGGCTTAATATCAAGTAAAAGAGCAGCCATCTCTAAAGCATGAGTACATGATGTGGATAATAATACTTTTGGGACGCCCAAAACCTGTTCTAATAAAGCATGACATTTTTTAGTAAAAGGGCCATCCCCTGAAAGATGCATATTAGCAACAGCCTGACATAGGTAATTTTCACTTCCAGGAACAACATACGGTTTATTAAACGGAATTTTAATCATAATTACCTTCAGGTTTAGCCCGCTAATGGTAAAGAAATTGATTTGTTATCAGGATTTTCCGCGATTGCAAGGATTGAAGTTCCAAAAGGCATCCTTAATCCCATCTCCAAAAGCTTACCCTCAAAACCAAGAATGGTGCTCATTGTAAAATTCATAAATGAAGACACTCTAAATTCTTCGTTCGCCAAAGTCCTCGGGTCTTTGTTTCCTGTGAAACCTAATTTCTTTTTTACTTGCGTAAGGTTTCTAACCAACCACATTGCTGGAAAAAGTGGAGCCATAAAAGAATCATTCTTTCGAACAACAAACCCAGCATTTAATAATGCATTATTAAGAGTTCCAGACGAATATCTAATATAATGTCCTGCTACCTCATCAACATAACTCCATAATTTCATAGAAGCTGGAACTGTTAAAATTAATTTTCCCCCTGGTTTAAGGGATCTCCGTATTTCATTTAATGCTTTAACATCGTCAGGCAAATGCTCTAAAACATCGAAAAGCCCAATAAGGTCAAACGGTTTCCAATTAGGTAGATTATAAATATCAGCTTGAACTAACTCACAATTAAGTCTGTATCTAGCATTTACCAAACCTTCTTCATGCAATTCTGAACCAATTAAAGTTGCACTTGGGATACGTTTTTGAATTTCATTAATAACATTACCATTACCACAACCAAGTTCTAATATTCTCGGGTTTTTATGATCTTTCAAAAGATTAGAAACATTATCACCCAGAATTTTATTCCTGTAACGAAACCAAAAATGATTTTCTTCTGCTGCAAATAAGGCTTTAAAATCTGGTTTATCAGTATTAGGTGTCATAATTAAACTGCCTCTGCATTTGATATCGCAACGCCAAAACCAGTGCGGCCATAACCATTACCATTATAAAACATATACATTTTATTTTTATGTATTAATAAACTTGGATAAGAAACCATTTCGCTATCCCAACCGCTTTCTGATACATCAATCACATTGCCGGGTTTTCTAATAAATTCAACACCATTTTTTGATTCAGCATATCCAATACGATAAGAATCCCCACGAAAACAAAACCACATCTTGTACATTCCATTTTCTTTGATGACCCAAGGGCGACATAATGCGTATTCTTCAGGCAATATTAAATTTAATGAAATCTCACCTTTGGTGTTCCAATGAATCCCATCATTTGACCAGGCATATTTGATTACATGATCCATATCTGTTTGTTGTTTTCCCCAACAAAGATTAGAGCCATACCACATTTTCCAAATCCCTTCGTCTTGTATTACACAAGGATAGGAAATCGTAAATGGATCATAATGATTGCGATCAAAAATAGGAGCAGACGAATATTTCTGATAACGTTCAGTAGAGTTATCACCTAAAGCCAATCCAATTGAATTCCTCCAAGGCACGGTAACGCCAAGGTTCCAACCCATATAATATAAATGGGATGCTAAATTATTTTGAACAATACATCCAATAGAAACACCACTGTCATCAAATGCGCCTAGATCGCCGTGATGAAGTACTGGATCCTTAGCTAAACCAATTAAATTGAATTTATCACCATTAAGTTCGATGTCTAAATACCAAATATGACTTCGCTGATTATCATCTCTGGACCCAAAAAAAACCCTTATTACATCGTCATTCAAATGCATAGCTACGGGATTAGCAGCGTGAGTCCGCATTTTCGAATGTTCCCCATCCGGACAAAACACCCGACCGATTTTTCGAAAATTATACAATTTAGATCCCCCTTAAACGGCTACTGGGAACAGGGGATAACTCAGCGGAAAGACCTTTAAAAACACTATTATCCGCAGCATCTTTTAAAATCAAAGATCCTGCGCCAATTAAACAATCATTACCAATGGTTATACCATCTTTAATTGTACTGTTTACACCTATAAAACTACGATCCCCAATTTTTACATGGCCGGAAATAACTACATGGCTTGAAATAAAAACATGATCGCCAACGATCGCATCATGACCAATATGATTACCACTCCAGAGGATTGAATCATTTCCTATTTTCACAAAAGGCTGAACAACATTATTTTCAAAAACAAAACAATTGTCTCCAACACAATTGTGGTCAAAAACTATTGCATCAGGGCTAATGTAAGAAATTAATTCATACCCTTTGCTTTTGCATTGTTCATAAATATTTTGTCTTGCTTTATTTAAATTTTTAAATCCAATGGCTACAAACATTTTATATTCAGTTGGTGGATGAAGATTATTTATTTCTTCAAACGGAACAATCGGAAACCCCATTAAGGAAGATTCCGAAATAAATTCGTTGTGGACTGAAAATGCCACGACCTGATATTTTTCGGAGCGACTCAAATAAGCACAAACAATTCGTGCAAAATCACCCAAACCAAAAATTACAATTTTTTCTTTTATTTCGATTTTCATTACCCTTGTCCTGCTCGATATAACCTTTTATCAGCAGGCTGATAATACTCATCAAGGCTAGTCACAACTCTTGTGTACCAACCCAACAACTGCTGAGTCCTAGGTAATTGCGCCTGAACCACTTCTGATCCCAAGGCACGAACATAATCGATTTGCTGTTTAAAAAAAGACCGAGTAAATTGCTGGTTGATTGCTAACCTATCTTTTCCAGATACATTAAAGCCTGCCGCATGCCACAATGTAGAATCGAACACCAACATACTTCCAGCAGGACATTCAATAGATTTTGAAGTCATCTCTAAATATTCTTTTGATGGAACTGTATCGCACTGATGGGTAGCCAAAGCGATTAGCGTGCCACCATTATTAATAGTAAAATCATCTATAGCAAAAAACGTATTAATTGATGCGAGATAACCATTCATTACTCGCGGAAAATCCATATGAAATTTATTTTGAAATACCGAGGGAACATTTCCTTCAGAAAAAGAAGGTAATATAAACCCATTTTGAAGGTGCAATGTTGCGCTAGGCGATACAGTCGCATCAACAACAGCTAACACTTCAGGTATTTCTAGTAATTTAAAGAAAAAATCTGAATGCTTTAGCATTAATCTTAATACACCCAACTCCCCCGCACGCTGAAGCCTTTCTAAACCAACTTCAAGAAGTATGTTCTGCTGAACTTCGTAGAGTTTTTTTCGACATTCATCAAGCAACTCTACACTAAGCACATTCTTTATTAATGCAGCACCTTGAAACTGAATCGCTTCTTTTAATAAGTCAACCCAATTTAATTTTTTAGGATCTAAAATAATCATTACAAATTTAGTCCTTTTATTTTCTAACTAATATTGTGAACTCATACAACTTATAATCATGCAATAAAGCAACTTGCTTAGAAAAATTTCTTTTACAATAATCAAACCAAAATAAAGGGTCCGAATAATAAAGGTAATCCTTCATTTTTTCCTTATCTGAATAAGAAGTAAGAGCATTAAAAGAAAAGCCTTTGAATGCCGATTCATTAATAAGACAGAGTGTTTCCTTTATATATTCAATCCACTCCATTTCTTTTGCTTTTAATCGAACATTAAATACACCTGACGCTACCACATAATCCAACCCTTTTAAACCAGCCTTATTTGTTGAAAACACTGCAGAAATTTCAGGAACTTTGATTTTCAATGCGTTTTCAATCATTAGTTCTGATACATCATACCCAAAATACTTTGTTACTTTGGATTTGCTTGACAAGTACTCTAATAATGCTCCATACCCACACCCAAAATCGCCCAAGGAAAACAAATCATCTTGTTCACAAATTTTCAACAACTGATTAAATCTTATAAACTGTGATTCTTTACCATTCCAATCAACCCCATTCGGCGTACAACCGAATTGAGAAATTTTATCTGAATAATAATTTGAAATTTCAAGCAGCAGGTTGGATTTTGTCTGCATGACTTTCCCTTGTTTCATATATTTTTTTTATGATAGAAACAGGTCTTCTTTTCGTTTCAAGAAATATTTTCGACAAATAAATTCCTTGGATTCCTTGACCGAGAAGAATTAACCCGCCAATTGCCCAAATTGATACGGCAATCGATGCCCAACCTTCAGGAGGTGCCGAATAAAAAACGCGATCAACTATAATTTTTAAAGCCCCAATAACTGAAAGCAAAAAAACAATTATTCCTAAGTAAAA
>CAZQEI010000025.1:7340-8493 GCA_964592195.1 uncultured Gammaproteobacteria bacterium
TTTTCTGGAATAGGTATATCCGCCAAAATATTAAAACCCTTATAAAAAAGACTTCCCCCAATTCTTTTAATCCAAGAACCCGTCCTTTCTTTAGCAATACCGAATACAACATCATGATTTTTATCATTAAGTTTGGCATAAAACAGTTGGAGCAATTCAGGATTTTCTTCCAAATCACTATCAATCAAAAATACTAAATCACCTTTTGCATGGTTCAACCCCGTCCAAATTGCGGGATGATGACCAAAATTTTTTGATAATTCAATGACTTTCGTCCGACAATCTTTTTTCTGAATCTCAATTGCAACTTTTAAAGAATCATCAGGGGAACCATCATCGACATATATGACTTCATAATCATTTGTTATTAAATTTGCTGAAGCACAAATCCTTTGATGAAATTCATCAATAAATCCCTGGGATTTGAACAATGTAGTAACAATACTAAGCTGCATTTTTAAGCCTTTCCATGCAAGCTTGAGCATTTGGACCAACATTAAATATAAGGTCTAATACTGAAACATAATGATCAAAAGGCGGATGGAATTGAGGGTATTCAGGGTAACCAGAATACTCCATCCATTGAACTTCAACTCCATTATTGCGAAAAATATCAACATCTAGATAATCTTTTGCTGCTGGCCCTGATATATATGTATTAGCTCGTGCTTGTAGACAAATTTTTAATAATCTTTCTGAAGGATCAATTGTTTCTGTTGGATATGAAATAGATTTTGTAACTTTAGTTTTTATACTTAATATTTTGCATATTTCTAAAATAAAAAGTTCGTTTATTTCTGATAAAATATTTGAACTACATTCAGCATATAGTTTTTCAAAACAAGATTTGTATTCTTTAAAATACGGAGCTTTAGAATAAGCAGAACAAATCCTTGTCCAATGATTTTTTTCCCAACCTGACTCACTTATCAATGTCTCATTAATTTTCTGGAAGTATTTTCCTTTTACTTCGACAGGTACTGTAAGCCATTGTGTTCCATCTGCAGTTTTAATTTTATTGCGATTTCGCCAATCTCTACGTGTGTATTGCACTTCATCATAAAGAATAAATTCGTCAACAGACCTAATAAGGTCAAAGTAACCTTTCCAAGGAATATAATTAGATTGAAGTATCGCAACTGTTTTAGCCATT
>CAZQEI010000026.1:0-3106 GCA_964592195.1 uncultured Gammaproteobacteria bacterium
GATAAGCACACGTTGCTCCCCGTCGCCGACCACTTCGGTTAATCGCCACAGTTGTATCGTTAGCAATTTTTAAGAATGGGATTACGCCTTGGCTATTTACTCCTGTGCCTCCAATGTAACTGCCAGTGGCTCGAACATTAGTCCAGTCATTGCCAATGCCACCTGACCATTTGGAAAGTTGGGCATTATCACTGATGGATTTGAAAATATGCTCAAGGGAATCTTGGACTGAAGTTAAATAACAGGAACTTAACTGTGGGTGATTTGTTCCAGAATGAAACAAGGTTGGTGTCGATGGTACAAAACGCAAAGTCGACATCACCTCATAGAAACTTTTAATTTGGGGTAAAGGATCTTTCTCATTTAGCGCCAAACCTAAAGCAATCCGCATGAAGAAATATTGCGGAGTTTCTAGAAAAGCTTGATTAGATGGATTTTTAATTAGATAGCGATCACCTAATGTTTGTAATCCTAAGTATTGAAATAAATCATCTCGTTGCGGCTCCAGCCATTGGCTGATGGTTTCGAGATCAAAAGCTAGCAAGCGTGGATCCAGCTTTTTTTCTCGCACTGCGATTTTCAAATTTTCAATAAAATGACGGCGATATTGGGTAGTGATGTCGGAATAGTTAACTTTGTCCTTGAAGGCTGATTGATAGATTTGATAAAGCAGTAACCGCGCCGCTAGTTTTGAATAAGCTGGATCTTTTTCAATAAAACTTCTGACCACAAGAATCATAGTTTGAATGATTTCCGTAGTTTTAATGCGATCAAATAGTTCTTGGTCAATCTGGTTAGCTAGTTTCTCAATATCTATAGTAGAATCTAGCCCAACTGAAGCTTTTTGAAGCGTGATTTTTATTTTTTCTTTTTCATAAGGGACAAAAAGTCCATTACGTTTTTCCACATTTTGCACGTTTGCCATAATTTTAGTGAAAATAAGATACCCACTTTGATGAGTATGATATTTTTATTAATTTGTTTTTATTTTGTTCCTACTAATGACGTATTGGCTACGAATCTACGTATCAGATAACGTTTTGAATATTGCTTTATATTCGTAGTTTCGTAGCGGATTTGTTATACGTAGCAAAAGAACAATGTTAGATAAATTTCAGCACGTTCCACCATGCGGAAATATATTCTGCTCTTCGATTTTGAAATTTCAAATAGTAAGCATGCTCCCAAAGATCGATCGTTAAAACCGGCTTGTGACCGAGAGTAAGCGGTGAATCTTGATTGGGGAGAGAGTACATTTTTAATTGATTATTTTCATCTCGCACTAACCAGGCCCAGCCGCTCGCAAAATGCTTAGTCGCTAGGTCGGTGAATTGAGTTTTGAAGTCTTCTAGTGAACCAAAAGTAGCTTCGATGTCTTTGATTAATACTTCATCAATAGCTTTTTGAGGACTGAGAATACTCCAGAAGAAATTGTGATTGATAAATCCGCCACCCATGTTCCGAATCGCTTTGCGATCAGTTTCGTCCACTGGTAATTCGTCTAAAGTTTCAAAAATCACTTCCAATGGTAGTTCAGCAACAGTTGGATACTTTTCTAACACAGCATTGAATTTATCGCAATAAGTTTGATGATGCTTGGAATAATGTAATTCCATCGTCGCTGCATCAAAGTGCGGCTCTAATTCGTTGAATTTGTACTCGAGCTGGGGGAGAGTGTACTTCATATTAATTTAGTTTAATTATTGTTTTCTACGAATGACGTATTTGCTACGAATCTACGAATATAGAAGTCTTTAGAATACGTAAAATCGTAGTTTATTAGATACGTAGATTCGTAGCCGATTTGTTATTGGTAGTCACTATATCTTCCCAACTAATTCAACTCCCGGCTTCAACGTTGCTTCTCCCGGTTTCCAGCTGGCTGGGCAAACTTCACCGCCGTGTTCGCGCACGAACTTTGCGGCTTGCAGTTGACGAATCAGTTCATTGGCGCTGCGGCCAATGCTGTTGTCGTGAATTTGCATGGTTTTCAGGACTCCGTCTGGGTCAATGATGAATGTGCCTCTTAATGACAATCCTTCATTTTCAATGTAGGTGTTAAAATATTTACATAATTGTCCAGTGGGATCAGCGGCCATGGGAAAGGTAATTGGTTTGATCGCGGCTGAATTGTCGTGCCAAGCTTTATGTACGAAAGCGGTGTCAGTGCTAACTGAAATTACTTCAGCGCCTAAAGTTTGAAATTCATTGTAGCGTTCTGCCATCTCCTTTAATTCCGTTGGACAGATGAAAGTGAAGTCAGCAGGGTAGAAGAATAGGATTAACCATTTATTTTTGAAATCACTCAGTTTAACTTTTTTGAACTGTTCATTTTGATAAACTTCAAATTCAAAGTCGTTTACTGGTGAGTTAATTCGAGCGTTTTCCATATTTGTTTTGACATGCGACACAATCGCCGATAATCAAACAGTTGATTTTTCGGATCGTGCCAATTTTTTTTATTAAAGATTTATTGAAGATGGTTCTTTGAAAAGAGTCGAAGATGGCGCCGCATTGTTCACACAGGAAGTGCAAATGGTCTTGATTATCTCCGTCGAAGTGACGCTGACCATCTTTGTCGACTATTTCCAAAACTTCACCTTGAGTTACCAATAAGTTCAGATTGCGATAAACCGTAGCCAAGCTGATGCTGGGTAATAGTTTCCGTACATTTTTATAAATGGTTTCCGCGGTCGGATGGCAACAAACGCTCCTTAGATAATCGAGAATGATCTGACGTTGTTTGGTTTGTCGGCTTCCGGCGGTCATTTTTGTAGTCATAGCTTATTGATAATGATTACTAATAACAGTATACCCCTATTTATAAATATACGCAAGTCCTATGTGAATAAGTCTTCTTTTTGGGCTATTTTTCATTATTTGCTATAATGGTAATAGATGTAAGACTATAGTATATTATAAAATAATTACGTTTAACGTATCTCGTTTCACGTTTCACGAAATATGAAGCTAATTGAATTCAAAAATCATAAAAACGAAACCCTTCGTGGTTTATATAACCCTGCGAAAAGTGTTCAAGGTGTTTTATTTGTTCACGGCTTTGAACGGACATCAGTGGAATACAAGTTTAAAAACATGGTTGATA
>CAZQEI010000026.1:3206-4281 GCA_964592195.1 uncultured Gammaproteobacteria bacterium
GTTCACGGCTTTGAACGGACATCAGTGGAATACAAGTTTAAAAACATGGTTGATAAACTCGATGGTAAGGTTAATCTATTCCGTTTTGATTTTGCCGGTTGCGGTTTATCTGATGGTGACTTTACTAATTTTACCGTAGCGGAAAAAGTTTTAGAATTGGAAAAGGCTTTGGTGACTTTCAAACGCGTTTGTCCACGATTAAAAAAAATTACTTTGGTTGGACATAGTATTGCTGGTCCGCTTATAGTTAACTTGATGCAGGAAAAGCATTCGTTAATTGATAAAATTGTTTGGCTCGGTCCAGCATTTAATCAACGCGATTTATTGAAGTACTATTTTGTTCGAGCTTGGTTAAAAGGCAAAAAACATATTGATTATTCTAACTTTGAACATTATTTCTCGAAAACCGCTTATAAAATATTTTTAGGTAAGAAAAAAGTGGAACGCAAAGCGCATTATTTATCCATGAAATTCTTCCATGAAAATATTAATATTAACTATGCAGAATATTTGCATAGCATGCAGTTGAATTTAAATAAGATACTGATTGTTCACGGCACAAAGGATGAAAAAGTACCGCTGGAAAGTTGTCTTTTTCCAAAAGGTATTCATGTCATCAAAGTTAAAGATGGTGATCATGAGTTGGAGGAACCAACGCAAGTCGTTCAATATTTAAATAAGGTTGTTAAATTTATCCTACAATAATCTATGAGAGAGTGGTTATGGAAAAATAGAAAAGAATTAATCTTATACTCAATAGTTGGGTTGTTTGGTGTTATTGTCGATTATAGCACTTTTTTTGTGTTGCGCTGGATGATGTGGCCGGTTATTATCGCTCAATGGTCAGCGGGAATTTTAGGTTCTTTACATAACCATTTGTGGTTTCATTATGTCGTTTTTAAACATAATCAAAAAATTCAAAGGACTTCCTTTTGGTCGTTGTGGTTGGTTGTTTTTGGTATTATTTTATCAGGTCCAGCCTTGTTACTAGTTGAATCTTTTGTAAATAATTTGATTTTAAGCAAATTATTGGTAATCGCTTTTTTTACAATGGTACAGTATGTTATTCGCAAAA
>CAZQEI010000026.1:4381-7752 GCA_964592195.1 uncultured Gammaproteobacteria bacterium
TTTTGATCCATGGAACTAACCTCCTTAACCCCAAAATCGGGGTTTGTTGTGGTGAAAGAACATTAGATGTCTATTATTGTAAAAAAAGTTATTTTTGTCAAGCTAACCAGCGATTTCTGTTTCTCTGTTAATTAAAATAAAATTAAGAAATACGAGGAATAAGATGATGGTGGTGTCAAAATGAAACTGGACAATTATGGCATAGGCGAATAGGGAAGCGATATTTATCAGGCTGATTAAACTGGATTTTTGAGTATAGTTAATCCAGGATTGCTTAATGAATTGCCAATATATTCCTAACCATAAAATTAAACCAAAGACTCCAATTGAAACCCATTGATCTAATACCCAATTATGCACGCGGTCGGCAATAGCACCGTCAATTTGTTTTTCTTTTTCAGGGATAATTCTATTTAAAGATAAATAATAATATGTTTCCGGGCCATAACCGAGGATTGGATGTTCGATTATTTTTGACCAAGCAAATTTGGCTTCTTGGATTCGTAAATAAATTGAACCAGAATCAACGGTTAAGTCATCTTGTCTTTCTTTACCACCAAAGCCCCAAATGCCGGTGAAAAATGAAGTTAATATTAGTGAATGTATAACAGTCGTTAAAATAATATTTCTAGTTAAATGTTTGGATTTAGTTTTAATTAAATACAAAATGAAAAATAATAGTGAACCTGCAAAACACGCTAACCATCCGCCGCGGTTTAAAGTTAAATATAATGCGAATAAACTGACAATGATTGTTAATCCAGTGAAAATACGTGCCCAAAGTGTTTTTGTGGTGTTAATAAAATATAAAAGAAACGGGAAGCTGATGGCCAAATACGCACCTAGATAATTTGGATGACCAAAAGTTGAATATGGGCGAACAATTCCGTGAGTTTTAATTGCGCCAAATAAACCCCATCCGAAAAATTTTTGTAAGATAGCCAGTATCCCGATGACCAATGTGTCGAATATTATTATTTTTAATAAAAAATCAAAATCTTTTTTAGATAAGTTGATGTTTTTTGTCACTAAATAAAAAACAAAAAAACTTACAATGGTTATTACCCCAAAAGATCGATCAACGCTACCAAGTAAACTTTCTATTGGACTAATTGAGGTTAATGTCGCTAGTAGATAGATAATGGTTAAACCGAGAAATAGGTTTGAAAGGTTGAAGAATGATTTAGTAGTTGACGATGGTTTCTTCTGCTCCAAGATATAACACAGTATCAATCCAATTAATCCGGCCCAGAAAATACTTAATTTGGGCCATTCGAACATATCATATTGCGTGGGCAAAAAAACAAGCGGGATGGCAAATACCATCCCGGCCAGTAAATAAAATCTGAAACGATTGATTAACTCAGCACTAAACATAGCATTTATTTGGTGGTGCGGATTGGGGCGTTAACTGGGGTGTTTGATTTCGGTAAATTGGTATTGGCTTTAATCGGAGCCTTTGGTTTTGGCATGGTTTGAAAGCCAACAGTACCTGATTGCACCGCTGTTCGTTTTAGAAAAGAGGGGACGAGTCCGTGACCTTGGCTGAGTGAATTTAACATCCAGAAACCAACACCGAGGATGGCGACTACGCCAACACTGACTAATACTTTTTGCTTGGTGGAAACACGAGTCATAGTTTTCATATAGGTTACGAATTTGCGAATTTATTCCGAATTTTTACGAATTATCATTTTGAGGAATAATTCGAACACATTCGAACGGGATTCGTACATTCGTAATGTTAATTATTTTTTGCCTGTCCATTGCTCAATTACTTTCTCAATATCTCGAACTCTCACATGCGGAATTTTCTTTTCGATTTCTTCATCCCTTTGATGATTTTCTAATTCTTCAATCTCTGAGGTGATGGCAATGATTTGCTTTTGCCAAGCCTCTCTTTCTTCTTCATTGCCAACTTTATTTTCTTCAATTTTTAATGTTTCTAGTTCAGAGAGTAACTTTTTAACTTCTTCACTGGCGTTTTTAACTTTTTTGTGAACATCTTCAGCTGCTGCGCGAATTAATTTTAGGGCATTATGGGGTAAATCATGAGAACGCATGTTAACTATGGCACCCGCTTCGTCAAGTACATCAATGGCTTTATCTGGTAAATTGCGATTTTTAATATGTAAATCAGATAAGTGAACTGCTGCTTCTATTGCGTCTTGATCAAAAATTACTTGATGATGAATTTCGTATTTGTCTTTGATGCCATTTAAAATATCAATGCTTTGTTCTACCGTTGGAGCGTTAACTTCTACAATTTGAAATCGTCGTTCCAGGGCTTCATCTTTGGCAATGTAATTATTATATTCTTCTGTCGTGGTAGCGCCGATCGTTTGCAATTCACCCCGCGCTAAAGCTGGTTTAATGATATCTGTTATATTCATTGCGCCTTCTGTGCCTTTAGTCTGGACTAAGGTGTGGATTTCATCTATAAAAAGAATAATCTGTCGGCGTTGGGCAATAATACTTTCCACAATTTTTTGCACACGATTTTCCAGATCACCTCGGTATTTTGTTCCAGCCATCATGTCGGAAAGATTTAACACTAAAACTTTTTTGTCGGTTAAAGTGTGGGGAATATTACCAGTCACTAACCGTAAAGCTAAGCCTTCAACGATCGCTGTTTTTCCCACCCCGGCCGGACCGATAAGCATGGGATTATTTTTTGTTCTGCGGCTGAGGATTTGCACTACGCGTTCGATTTCTTCATCTCGGCCAATGACTGGATCAATCTCTCCGGCTTTGGCTTTTTCCGTTAAATCCGAAGTGTAAAGATTTAAAGCCGATCCAGATGATGCGCCAGAAAAATTAATCATTTTTTTATCGTAAGCTTGCCAGAGTAGAAATAGTCCGCCGAAAATTAAAAGTCCCCAAACCCAGCCTTGTTGTAAGAATTCCATATTGTAATTTTTATTTCATCTATATTATAGCTTTTTATCTTAATTAAGGAAAGAAATTTGTTAACAGCTAAAATGATTCTGTAATAAATTATTGACCTGATTTTGAAAATATAGTAGACTGTGAAAAGCTGTTCCATCGCAAAGATAAGGAGGGCGTCATGACGGGTTCGATGGTGCGAATTTTGCCCACTTTGGGCGATACTTTTCCAGGTTTTATCTGGGTAATGTTCATCGTCGTAATTTCTTTCATTGCATTTGTCGTCGTTGGTTCTTTATATCATTGGATTCATGAGTGGCAACGATTGCCACATTTGAAAATTCAAGAGCGACGATTTAAGTTAATTTATCTGTGGCTGTCCGGTCTGTCCGTGGTTTCTCTTTTGCTGTTCACCAGCTACTTCACTTGGCAAATCGTGCCGTTCTAGTTGTTTAATCCTCATCCCGACATTGTTCGGGATTTTT
>CAZQEI010000027.1:0-6693 GCA_964592195.1 uncultured Gammaproteobacteria bacterium
TAATAATTAACTTGTGTTGGCGTAATTTTAAAAACAAAGATTCCAAATATTTTTTTTTTTTTTGTCAATCTTCACATATATGTTTAATTTTCACCAAGTCATCGTCATGCCGGGCGAGATAGAGTAGGGCAAGGATGGTGTATTCGCTTTTGGTGGTGAGTTTCATTTTTAGTTTATCAGTTTGTAAGTTTTTAAGTTCGTCAGTAATGATGCAATGAAAAACTTTTTGATTATATCTGCAAGGTGCTTTTTATAGAAGTGATTGTTTCTTCTGTAGTGGTAAATTGAATAGTCTGCACTCCGAATTGTTGTGCTGCGGCTATCACGTCAGGAGAATCGTCAATGTAAAGTATCTCATCCGGTTGAGCACTCAATAAGATAGCTAATTTTTCAAAGGCACGAGGTTCAGTCTTCTTTACTCCTAAATCGCGGGCAATAAAGGTACGTACGAAAACGGTATCTAAAACTTCTTTAACTGGGGGATAGTTTTGAATATATTCAGCTGTGAACATATTGATGGAATAATCGTTGGCCAGAGATTTGTATAAATCAAAAAGAGGCTGATTTAGTTCGAAATAACTCCAAAAATCATATTCACCAGTTAATAATAATTCAGAATGCAAGGCGTTGAGTCTTCCCGGATAGTCTTTATCAAGAGGGAATAGAAGCACGCGAGAGAAATCTGAAACAATGTGTTTGATCATAATAATTAGTTATTGATTAATAATGTCCAGTAATATTGTAGACAATAGGATGAAAAAAGCAAAAAAGTTATGCACTTCATGGAGCATGTAACATGGAACACGTAGCATGGAACATAGAGTCCCGATAACGCCAGAGGCGTATCGAGGACACTCGACGGACACGTAGTGCCGTCGGTGCATGGAACATTTCCGCCGGTCATCGACTCCGAGGGAAATGTATATTCCGTCGCTCAGACTCGAGGAGATGCGGATCCCTGCCTGCCGGCAGGCAGGCGCCTTTGGCGGAGATCACAAAAAAGCGATTCGCTATTTGCGAGTTGTACTTACTGAGTATGCCTTGCCATCTGTTGTGACGGTAATAGTACCGGATAAATCAGTGCGAAATATTTTGGCAGCTAGTTTTTCCAGTCGGCGGATGGTTAACAAATGTGGGTGGTTGAATTTGTTGTCTTGACCAACGGGAATGATGGCCACTTCGGGTTTAACTACGTTTAGAAACGCCAAACTGCTGGAAAAATGGGAACCATGATGTCCGATTTTTAAAATTTCTGATTGCAAATTATTATTTTCCTTGAGCAATTCAGTTTCCACTTCAGCCGTAGCATCACCCATGAGCAAGAAATCAACTGAACCGTAGGTTAATTTATTGACAATCGAAGTGGAGTTCAAGTCATCGACTTTTTTGTTAGTGAAATCTTTGGTTGGCCAGAGAAAATCAAGAGTTAAATTATTTCCCAAAGATAAAGTTTGGTTTTGATTTCCGCCAAAGGCGGATCCGCCTCCGGCGGAGACGATAATTGATGGAATATTTTGGCTTTCTATTTCTTTTAACCAAGCTGAATAATCAGCTGAGCGATAGTTAACACCGGTGTAATAAATTTCCCCCACATCAAATCGTTTTAAAATTTCAACCTCGCCAATTAAATGATCGGTGTGAGGGTGGGTTAAAATCATGATATCAATTTTGTTATCCCAAAAAGGCAAAACATCAGCTAAACGATTTATTACCGTATTGTCCGGTCCGCCGTCGATTAGGATTTTCATTTTTTCGGGCGTTTGAATTAAGATCGAGTCACCTTGCCCGACGTCGAGGAAATTAACGGTTAATTCTGGTTGAATAGTTTGAACTGGTAAATCGATTACAACCGCAGGTGGCTGTTGAAAGTTTTGAATTACAAAATACCCGCAGAATAGCAGTAGAATAATTGAAATTTTGAATAAGAGTTTCTTCATGGATTGACAGTTGATTGTGAATATTATAACATAAACTTTCGATTGATCCTTAACAATCAATCCCAGATAACTGGGGAGCCCGCCTCCGCGGTGCGGAGTCGAGGCAAGGAGGTCTGCGCATGAAGTACGGCAAACTGTTTGGTGGTATTTGCGCTGGTGTGGTGACGATCATCCTACTGTATACGCTTGGAATTAAATTGGAATTGACGCGTGTTTATTCGTTTATCATCGCCGCTTTGATTGGAGTGGAGATCGGTTGCTGGTTTGGCGCTTTTGAAGCCACGAAGAAAATTCATGTGACAATCTTTCAGGGATTAGGAAAGTTTGGTGCTGGTGTCCTTAATTTTGGATCTTTTTTACTTACTGAGATTTATAGGAATTGGGAAAAGGGTGTTGCCGTGGTAGGAATCTTGGGAATTGGTTTAATAACTGGATATATTGTTCATACCACGATTGATTCTACTTACCCTTTGTATGATTATGTTTCGAATTGGTCGATGTTTGACGGACAAGCTAATGAAGGTATGTTACCTATGTTTGCGATGATTATTACCGTTGTTTGTTCAGTTGGCCTTTATGCCTATTGGATTCACGTTTGTGAATATAAAGACCATTCTTTGAAAATCGCTTTGGCATTCATGGCTCTCATTCCGATTCTTGGGTATGTTAGTGTGGCTTTGATCCTCTTGGTTGCGCTGACAATGTATTTGGTTGTTATTGCTATCGTGGGAATATTGTTGATGCTCGTGTCATATTTGTTCGCTAACAAAGAAACATATGCCATTGCAATTTCCTCTGTTCTTGGAGCAATTGCAGGTTTATGGCTGGGAGGTTTTTCCGAGGTTAGTGAAATGCAATTGATTTCTGAACTGGTAATCGGTTGTATCGCCGGTTGTATCGTGGGATATATTCTTGTTCGAGCGGGGCAATCAGCTTTTGTTAATATGATGGTCGCAAAAATTAAGTGGTTATTTGATGTTCAAGAACAAGTAGAAATTGCTAAGAAGAATGGTGTTGAAAGTTTATCGGATTTGATGTAATAATTAGATTGCTCGCTGATTCAAGCGAGCTTTTTTAATTATTAAAATAATTATTAAATAAAATATAATTAATAACCAAACACCAATTCTTATTTGAACGTTGGCGAAGGGTAAACGACTAAACCACTCAGCGATTTTGATAACATAACTAAGGACCAAGAAATTAAACCAACCAACCATTTGACCCAGTGGCACATACATTATACCAGAAAGTAGTTGAAAAGCTCCGATCAACATTGAAATGGGGATGGCGGGCAATACGAGAATGTTTACAATTGGCGCGACTACGGAGAACCGTTGAAATTGAAATAATATAATTGGCGTGGTCATAATAATAGCGGAAATGGTGGAGGTGGCATTTTCGCGTAATGATAATTTTTCCGGTAACCAAGTTAACCACGGTTCCAAAACAGGGGAAAGATAGATTAGTCCCATGGTGGCAAGGAAGGAAAGTTGAAAACCAGCGTCAAAGAATAGCAGTTTGGGATTAATGAAACACATTATGGTGGCAGTTAACATTAATACATTGTCTGTTTTACTACCTCTGCCTAAATGCTTGGCTAACAAAACTAAGCCCCCCATAATCGCGGCGCGAACTACTGAGGCGCTTAGTCCTGTTAAAATGACAAAGAAGATTAATCCAGCAATAATCAATTTGAAAGCGCGAATTCGGTTAATTTTCAATCGTAAACAAAGGTTCATCAGTAATGTGGCAATAATGGTAATGTTGTAACCGGAAATAGCAATGATGTGGGAAATACCGACTTTGGTGAATGTGTCGGTTAATTCCTGAGGTAAGTTTTGTCGCGTTCCCAGTAATATGCCAGATAACAACGCTGATTGCGGCTCGTGTATGGTCTGATTTATTTTGGTTTGAAAAAATGTTTTGCTGGTGAAAATATAACGAATGATGGGATTGCCTTTGTTCGTTGATAATAATTTAACACTCGGTGAATATATGACAGAATAAATATTGTCTTTGGCGAGATATTGTTTATAGTTAAACCCGGAGATAATGCTGGGCGTTTGTAAACGTCCAGAAATTTCGAGTTCATCGCCATAATGAAATTCGGGAAATAAAGGTACGGTGATTAAAATCAAACCGGAAACTTTTTGATTATTGCAGGTTAATGAACGAATGGTTAGTTTAACCTCGTCCGGCCGGGGATCAAGATTTACCACCCGGCCGGTCAGCGTGACTTTTTGTTCATTGTAATGATGGATGTAATTTTCATTGTCGGTAGGTAACGCGATTTGATACCTCCAAAAACCGAATAAACAAAATATTATTATTAGCAATGGAAAAATACGACGGAAAGTCAAAATCCAAATACCCAAAAGTACCCCCAGCGGCCAGTAAATCGGAATGGTTAGGTTAAAAAATAAATTCAAAAGCGTGCTGATGGCAATGCCGATTAGAAAAGCCAAGCCGGAATAGAAGATTTGTTGTGGGCGGGTGGTTTTCATATGTTGACCAATGACGGCATTTTTTACGCGTTGCGTGCGACCGTTCAACGGTCGCGTAGAGACGATTCATGAATCGTCTCTACAAAAACGCCGTCATTATATTGATATTATACAAACAAAAAAACGGGCAACACATAAAAATGTTATCCCCGTTCGACAAAATTGGAAAATTATTTTAATAAAGCATTTTCAAAGATAGTGGCATCGCTGATTAATGTCAATTTATTGACGAACGCCTTCCACAAACTTTGAGATAAGCTGGATAATGGAGTTGTTTCGTGGAAAATAGAATATTGATTGGTTTTGGCATTGCCTTTTACAACAGTTTGATCGTTGACATAGTACACTTGTCCTAAACATTTGTTAAACGCCTGATTGACAAACGATTGCGAATATAAACTTTCACCAACAAAGTTCTTTGGTCTCTCGTATTTGCCCTGTTCAACTAAATTTAAAACTGTTGGCGCTAAATCAACTTGCGAAGCAATATTTTGTACTAGCCCAGTGCTTTTATCTGGGAAAACCATAACCATGGGAATCTGATTATATAAATTGAATGCGGTTAAATCATTACCCTTGAAATTGTAATAACGATGATCATTAAAAATTACCACGATGGTATTTTTAGCCAGCGGACTGGCATTAAAATCTGTGAAAAAATCTTTCAATCCATTATCCACCGCAGTTAAAAATCCAAAATACTTGCGCATCTCGGTTTCTGGAATTTCTGCATTGGAATATTCACTGTTAACTGTGCTGGTAAATGGCGTGATCGTTATGTTTTTATTTTTTTTATAAAATTTAATTAATTCATCATTGTGTGGCGAGTGGGAAGTGAAGCTGACAAAATAACCCAAGAACGGTTTATTTGATCCTTGCAATATTTTAAACATTTCTTTCATAACTAAACCATCGTAATCTTTTTGTTTGAAATATGGCACGAAGAATTGGTTGTTGAATCCCCATTTTTTGGTTAACACATCGCGTCGCCAAAATTCCTGGTCATTAGCATGGAAAAAATATGTTTCATAACCGTGTTTGGTTTCCAAAATATCCGGCAAACATAGATAATCATTGTTTAAATGAGAATAACTGACAGGTTCGAACGAGTTAGGGTAAAAACTGCACAGAGTGGAAAATTCCGCATTGATGGTTTCACAACTATTAGAATGAAAATTCGGGACACTAACGTTATTTTTGATTAATGATTGTAAAAAAGGCATGGGTGATGGTGCGTTGTTCACGGCGAAATCAGCCACTGATTCCAGTTGAATAAAAATAAAGTTCGGTGGCGTATCAAACTTGGGAAGTGCTAGCGGTGAAGGTCTGCCAGCGTCTAAATATTTAACTGAGGATAAAGTATCTTTGGTTTGTTCCAATAAAGTTTTTGTGACGACTGGGGTGGATGGTTCGTTATGGTTAACTGGAGGAGCGGTTAAAATAAGGTTCGTCGGTTCATTGTTCTTTGGTAAAGCATTAGTATATAAATTCCCCCATAAACCTAATTCGAGATTCTGTTCCTTCGTATCGATCCAACTGGCACGAGGATTATTTGCAAAGTAATTAGCTAAAACGAATGAAGCGCCATTAAAAATAACAAAGAGTAGAATTACCAGAACAACTTGGGACAACTGTCTGGTCCTGCGCAACGTTATTTTGGTGGAATTGAAAAACGTGGTAACTTTGGCTTTGCCTAATGTTCGAAAATACCAAAATTTCGCATTGAAAATACCAATTAATACTAAGCCAGCAGTTAAATATAGCGGTTTGGGGATTAAATAAAAATAATCAAACAAGAAACTTAACAACGAAGAGTTAACACTGCGAAAAGCGTTGAGGTTCAGCGTTAAAAATGTTCCAAACACTTTGAAATACGCAAAGTTAACCAAGGTAAATACTAAATAAACAATAACCAACAGGTATGAAATCAATTCCCAGCCTTTCACTCGCCAGAAGTGGAGGAGGAGGAAGTAGCTGATCGTGGCGAGAACGATGAAGTATAAATTAATCGGGGTAACAAAGGCATCGAGGTAATAAAAATAAATTAAAAAATAAAAAAAGTTTAAACCCAAAAGTAAAAAAAAGAATTTGAAAGCATTGTGATTTTTGTCTTTCACCATAATTCAATCAGCATTATAACATTTTTTTACTTGAATGAAAAAACACGGCGGTTACCGTGTTGAGTACTATTGAGAAATAATTTTTTCGGCGATGTTAGTTCGATTCACAAGAATAATACCCCTCATTTT
>CAZQEI010000027.1:6703-7430 GCA_964592195.1 uncultured Gammaproteobacteria bacterium
GATACCTCTGATGGCGGCAATGCAAGCAAGAATTTGCATGGCGTAATAAGTAATATTGTCCAGGACAATAGATAGAAATTGATAATTTACAAACATGAAAATTGCCATCGGAACAACGGCGATCAGGACATTTGAACATGCCGTGGCAGTTTTCGCTGACTCGATATCTCTCTGAATAATGGGTGTGATTTCAGTGCCAGCTGGTAAATTGAGAAAATATACTATGTGTTTCAGAGATTGCAAGAAACGTTGATGATAATCATATAGAAAGAAAAGACTTGGAAAGCCCATCAAGAACACGACTGACATACTTGAAGGGTTCAGATTCAAATTATAGGGACTTAAAGAAAACAATCCCATAAACGTTAACCCGATAAGTGAACTTACGAAAATAGCCCAGCAAGCCACCAAATAATACTGAGCCCAGGTTATTTTTTTCATTGTCGTGGATTCACTCATGCCACTTTCTCCTTGTTTGTTAAGGGACATAACAAATCATAATATCACGATCTGTTCAAATTGTCAATGTCATGTCAGAATTGACTTAACATGTATGCATGATAGAATGATAGTATTATGTTAGAAAATACTGAAAAATTAGTCAAAATCGCTTGGTGGGGTAAGCATTTTGGTGAAGAACCTCCGTTAGTGGGTGGAGTGACTCAAGGCGCAGGCACGATTTTCTTTTCCGGCTGCAATTTACGCTGTGTTTTTTGTCAAAATTATC
>CAZQEI010000028.1:0-2751 GCA_964592195.1 uncultured Gammaproteobacteria bacterium
GAAGCAGCTAAAACCAATCCAGATTCAAAAATTCCAGCAATAAGCACTTCCCAAGCTGATCAAAAAACTAAAGTTGTTATTAAAAAAGAAGGTGAAAAAGCTATTTTCTATATCAATGAACAACCCGTTGAAAATGATAACCTTACTTCTGCATTAAAAGCTTCTGCGCGAAAATTAAAAAGCAAAGATTTGATTTTATATTACAGCGATGATGTCCCCTACCAAGCAGTGATATCTATTCAAGACGCAGCAAGGGCCGCTGATTTTCAACAAATACTCCAAGCATTAGAATAACATCCTACTTTTTCTTAAAGATAACATCTGCCTTTGCAGGTTCGTATTTACCTAGGGTTTTACTGATTGTAAAACGTGTCTCTTGAATATCATCCTCTTTAGCGCCTTGAAGAGATGCTTTTTCAAGTTTCTGCAATTTCTCTTCAACAGAAATAGGCATAAGCACTACAAACGCTTCTACTTTGATTTGCAGGCCCATGGCACGAGATAAATTTGTAACTGATTGTGCTTTGTCATCCACCCAAAAAATATCACTAACTGAAGACAAATCCAATTCCATGGTCGTTATAGGTTTAGCGCCAAGGTTTGAAATAACTAAAAATTTACCTGCCTTATTTGGATCCGGGAAAGCAAGCCTAGCATTTAAATCCATTAATTGTGAAAGATAATCCGAGCCATTTGTGGTGTTAAAAACCATTATCCACCGAAGCATTCGTTCACCCCGACCATCACCAACCCCGTCGCCTTTTGTATTTCCAACACCCTTTAAACCCTCAATCATTTTACTTTTTAAATTTTGCCCAATCCGAGATAACTCTTGGGCTTTGGCACTCGCATCCTCCACCAAGGATTTTTTACCCGTTTTATCAACTTGAATTTTTTCTGTCGGAGAGGGATCCAACTTCAATGGAATTTCAGGCATGCTTTCTTTATCTGAAAGATTCAATTTAGGAGGCGTTTTGATCGTATCATCATTTTCTTTTGCATCAGGGTTACCAGACGAAGTACCACCCCCAACCCTTACTGACGAAACCCCAAGCCTTCGGTTGACATCGCCGATTATTGCTTTCTTTAACCCTTCCCAACCAAGCATCATTATTAAGGTAACCAATGCAATGTGAACAATAAACGATACAAACAACGAGGTAAATGACTCATAATTTGGCGAATATTTAATCCAAAGCTGTTTTTGCCAAGTAGTAGTTTTCATAATCATCCAAAAACTTTATTTTGATTCATAATGTTTAAGTCTACCCGATAACAGAATATTATCATCAATCATCTCGTGGGCAAAAGAAGCTATTTTTCGCCGCTGGGCCATTTCAAGAATTCCAACCCCTCCTACAGGTGAGATTGCATCTGAACCACCAATGATAAATGGGGCGATATAAACCTGAATTTCATCAACCTGATCTGCGTCAAAAAAACTACCCAAGGTTTTTCCACCTCCTTCCACCAATAGGTTTTGAATCCCTTTTTTTCCCAACAGCATCAAAAGTTCATCAACAATTTCAGCAGAATTATTCGAAGTAAGTTCGAGCAGTTCACATCCCGAATCTTGCAATTTTTCTTTTAATTCTCGCGAAGCATTTTCATGCACAGCAATTATCGTTGGAAAATCCCTTGCAGATTGAACGATTCGTGAAGAAAGGCTTATTCTGGCTTTAGGATCGATCACAACTCGCATTTGTTTTCTTGGCCCTTCTGGCCTTGCATTTAACATGGGGTCATCAAGATCTACTGTTCCAACACCCACCAAAATTGCATCGACTAAACCCCGTAATTGATGAACTCTTTCTCTACATTTATCATTACTAATCCATTTTGATTCACCAGTTTTCGTCGCAATCTTACCATCCAGACTCATAGCCCATTTCGCAATAACAAATGGTTTTGAATGTAAATGATATTTAATAAATGGGGCATTGATAAATTCAGCGTTTTCTTTACCAACCCCAACTTCGACTTCAATACCATTAGACTGTAAAAAACCAATGCCTTTACCAGCAACCAATGGATTCGGATCACGCATTGCTACAAAAACTTTGGATATCCCTGAATTTAAAATTGCATTTGCACAAGGCGGAGTTTTCCCATGATGCGAACAAGGCTCTAGGGAGACAAACAAAGTACTCCCAAAGGCTTTATCACCGGCTTGATTTAAGGCTTCGATTTCAGCGTGTAAACCTCCAAATCTCTGGTGCCAACCTACACCAACCACAGTATTACCTTTAACTAATACAGCTCCAACCATAGGATTAGGCTCTACCATTCCACGTCCTCGAATTGCCAGATCAAGGGCCAAGCTCATCCATTTTTCCGGTCCATCATCGTTCATGATTAATTAATTCCCTAAAAGCTTTAAAAAGATACAATGAGAGAAATAGACCTAGGTTAAGAATTAATGGCTATTTGCAGTGAATTTTTCAAATGATTAGGAAAAAGTTTTTCGAAACCACCATTACAGCACACACACCCCATGGAAATACTTTCGCTTGCGAATGACAATGTTTATTATGCGAAATTTAAAACTTATTATTAGTTATGATGGCACAGAATTTCAGGGTTGGCAAACACAACCTGGTTTTAGAACCGTTCAGGAAACCATACAAAAACACCTTGAAAAAATAACTAACCAAAAAATTACACTTTATGCAAGTGGTCGTACTGACACCGGGGTACACGCTATTGCTCAAGTTGCAAATTTCAGAGTTGATTCAAATTTAAGTGAATCCA
>CAZQEI010000028.1:2851-5602 GCA_964592195.1 uncultured Gammaproteobacteria bacterium
GAATGGCCAAATCGCACAAATAGTATTCGAACAATTTATCGAACATCAATAAACCGGATGGGACCTTGGATATGGTTTAATATCGAAGGGAACGGTTTTCTTTATAATATGGTAAGGGCGATAGCTGGAACACTTATAGAAATCGGAAGAGGACATTGGCCAGAAGATAAAATTCTTGAGTTAATAGAATTAAAAGAAAGAAAGTATGCTGGGCCAACAGCTCCAGCAAAAGGATTATTTCTAGTACGCGTTTCTTATGAAGATTTAACACCATGAAAATACAACACGATTATCCAGAAAAAACCACAATCATTCCCTTAAAGAAACCGATTGATTTCGTGTTCCATTTACCAGGTTCAAAAAGTATCACCAATCGAGCATTAGTGATCGCAGCGCTCAATTCGGGCGAAAAAAAAACTCATCTAAGTGGAGTCTTGCGCAGCGAAGACACTGAAATCATGATCGATTGCTTGGAAAAACTCGGCTTTATTCTTTCAGTAAATTGGAAAGACTGCACAGCAATTGTTTCATCCCCGAAACCTCCAGGAATCATCCCCTCTTCAAGTGCCAATCTTTTCACTGGAAACTCAGGCACGACCATGCGTTTCCTGACAGCAATGGTTGGCCTAGGAAATGGCACCTACAAGCTCGATGGCATCAAGCGAATGCAGGAACGGCCAATCAATGATCTTTTAAAAGCTTTGAATGACCTTAACATTAACTCTTCAAGTGAAAACAATAATGGTTGTCCTCCTGTAATTATAAAAACCATGGGTTGGTCCGGAGGAATTGCGAGAATTAATTCAGAAATGAGCAGTCAATTTATTAGTGGAATTCTTATGGCCGCCCCGTTTGCCAAAGGTGATACCCGTATCATTTTAGAGGGCAAAATCGTTTCTCAATCTTACATCGGCATTACTCTCGCAATGTTGAATGACTGGGGAATAAACACTACTAAAATATCTGACCGAGAGTATCTGATTAATGGAAATCAGACTGGAAACCGATTCGAATACCAAATCGAGCCCGACGCCTCTGCAGCAAGTTATTTTTATGCGGCTGCAGCAATTACAGGAGGTACCGTTACAACACCAGGACTAGGAAAATCCTCTCTTCAAGGCGATTTAAAATTTGTTCATGCGCTTGAACTTATGGGAGCAAGAGTAACTCAAACCAACAATTCAACAACTATTACTGGTAAAGAATTACACGGCGTCAATATAGATATGAACGATATTAGCGACACTGTTATGACTCTTGGAATAGTTGCCTGCTTTGCCAAGGGAACAACCAAGATTACAAATATCGGCCATATAAGACACAAAGAAACCGATCGTATCAATGCACTTGCAATCGAATTAAGAAAAATTGGCGCTCTTGTTGAGGAATTTCCCGACAGCATAATTATTCACCCCTCGAAACTACATGGCGCAGAAATTGAAACTTACAACGACCACCGGATTGCCATGAGTTTCGCAATAGCAGGTTTAAAAATCCCAGGAATTACCATTTGTAATCCATCATGTGTTGCAAAAACATACCCTGATTTTTTTGATGATCTAGCTAAAGCAATCTAAATAATTGCGGAAATTAATATGCAAAAAGTTTGGCTATTTGTTGTTTTGATTTTTTTTTCATGCTTGTTTGCAAATAAATGCAGTGGTACGAATGTAAACAATTCTCAAACAGAAAAAAAACTTCAAGTATTTATTGCATTTGAAACTAAAGGATTTTTAACCAAACAAACAGCACACCTTATCCAAGAATCCATTTCAAGCAGAATTAAACAAACCTTTAAAGGAATGGTTCAACTACAAGAACTCATACTTAGTGAGCCCCAAAATTTAATAAGTCTACAAAATCAAACTAATCAGAATATTTCGGCAGCCTTACTTATCAGGCACGAAGAAAACCGTTTTATCATCAAAATAAATTTTGCAGACCCCGAGTCAGGCATTATGTTTCCAACACAACAAATAACCTGCGAAAAAAGAGAAGAAATCCCCGCAAAAACTTTAGACTTATTTAAAGAATATTTTGTACCAAAAGCACTGATAGCAAAAAAAATATCAGACGATATTTATGAACTTCAATTTGAAATAGACGGGAACTTAAAGTCGGAATATCTTTCACCAAAAAAAGGAGACTACTTCCAGATTCTAAGAAAAACTCAGGCAAACAAATCCAACAACATTTACAAGTGGACAGTTTTACAACTAACTGACGCCGTTGTTTCAAACGATAAGAAATTAAAGTTTAATTCCAGGCTATATAGTGGCATCGAACTACCAGATTTAATTGGGCTAAAAGCAATCAAAATCCCTAGTGGATTTATCGATGTAAAATTTAAAATATTACCAAAAGAACAAAACCAAGATCCAAATATTCGCAACAACTATTTCCCGGTTGATGTCGTATTAAGATCTGCTTTTAAGGTTGGATCGAATCAGGCAGGATTAACATCAAAAACAAACAATCAAGGAATATTTAACTTTAATGGTAATTCTGAAAACTTATTCCAAGGCGTTGCATTTGTTGAAATAATCCGGAACAAAAATATAGTTGCTCAATTCCCTTTCTTCAAAACCTTCAACGAACCAGAATCAATCACATTAAATTTTGAGCCAGAAAAACCTTACGAAAAGCAAAAGCTAATCTGGTTGATACAGGTTAACGATCAACTCGCTTTCATGGGTGCACTTTTTCAAGAATTAAATAAGCCAAACTTCAAAGAAGAGGAATTAAAAACTA
>CAZQEI010000029.1:0-5172 GCA_964592195.1 uncultured Gammaproteobacteria bacterium
TTCCAATTGTTTTCTGTTAACGCCAAATGTTGATATCCATTACGTACTTTTTGGTGAAATAATAATGCTTCCTGATCCAGTCGGTCGATTTCAATAGTTCGATTACCAGAAGATTGAATGCGTTGCAAACCTAGGATTGGATCAATGTCTAAATACAAAGTTAAATCCGGTTCCATGCCTGCAGAAGCAAAGCGATTGATTCTTTTCATTTCATTTAAATCAAATAAACCACGGGCAAAATGTTGATACGCAAAAGTGGAACCGGCAAAGCGATCGCACAAAACCATTTTACCTTCGTTTAAAGCCGGAATTACCACTTGTCGGACATGTTGACTGCGAGCGGCGAGGAATAAGAAGAATTCTGTCTCTGGTACCATTTCTTTAAAATCTGGTCGTTTAATTAGAATGCGAATATCTTCGGCTATTGGACAGTTGGTGCCACCAGGTTCGCGGGTTAATAAAATTTCCCGGCCTTGTTGACGGAGTGTTTCTTCCAGAAATTTTATTTGTGTGGTTTTGCCTGTGCCTTCACCACCTTCGAAAACAATAAATTTGCCTTTTGCCATATACAAAGGGAAAGAAATTACTTTCCTTCCCCCCCTGTTAAATTTAGTTCTCAATCACTTCTTCCAAGTAGATGCGAGAAGTGTAGCCTCCGCGTTCTTCCAGTTTGCGACGTCGCACGCTTTCTAGCTGGTCAAAATTCATGCTGTGGTAATCGATCAAGGCGCGAATGACTTCGATGATGTCGGCTAATTCTTCTGAATCGTCAGATTCGATGTATTCAGTGACTTCTTCTTTTAGTTTGTTTTTCAAAGCTTGAAAATATTCTTCGTCTTCCAGTAGACGGGTGACAGCTTCATCGCCGTTTTCTTCGATTAATTGCGGTACGAGATCTCTGACCAGTTTTTCACAACGCATATTTGTTTTTATTTCTTTCCCTACGTAGTCCCGATTAATCGGAACGAAGGAGGGTTATTTTTTAACTCAGATTTTGATTGTTGACTGAGTCGGCTAGTTGATAAAGAGTGAAATTATTTTTTTTAATTTGCGCCAGCGCTTCCGGCACAAAAGAAAAATCCCAACTCATTAATTTATTTATATTAATAGTAAATATTATCTTTTGCATAAAAGCAAGGGGAATGATGTAAAAGGCCGGTGTGGATAAGTTTGGATAGAGGCGGTAATAAAAATCCATGGCCCGTTTCATGATGGAAATATAGTCACCGTGAAAACTGGAATTTACAAAACTTTCGGGAATGAAATAGTTATTGTGAAGTGTGGGTGGTGAAATTAATAAGTTTGGTATCTCTGACTTTTTTATTTTCTCTAAGGTTAAAAAGTCCACCGCGGTTTCGACAGTGAATTCGTGAAAATTTAGGAGTGAGTAGTTCCCTGTGTTTTCAAAATATAGATTGGTGAGAGTTTCTTTTTGTTCAATGGTTAAGTATCTTAAACGTTCGGAAATTTGTTGAATGGTCAAATTGGTTTGATGTCTTAAAATTAAATTTACGATCGCGTTTTCTTCTTTTTCTAAAAAATTGGAAACTTTAGTTTCTGCTCTCCAGGGTTGATCCTGATTGGTAACGTTCTGAATATAATTGCTCAATGGCAAGTCTGTTTCTTGAACCGGTTTGAAGTCTAAATTATCTAAAATTGCGCAGGGTAGAATATAGGTTAAATCATTTGCTGGTATTTGACCGGCTTCGAAGGCTTTGTATTTTTCTACAATAAAATCCACCAGATCGCGATACAAAAATTCAAACTCAGACTTCAATATTAGCTCGAGTTTGGGTGAAAAAAGTTTAGATTTTATTTCTTCGATTCCCATTGTTTCATGTTTTATGTTACATGCTTCATGACCCGGTTGTCCCAAATCCTCCGCGACTAACTTTTGACATATTTTCAACTTCCTCCCATTGTGCAATTTCAATCGGTACAAATGCTCCTTGCCCCAATCGTTCACCGCGATCAATGCGAACTGGGTTTTCAGAAAAATTATAGACTTGCAATAAAATTTCATCGGTTTCTCCACAAAAATCTTGATCAATATAGCCCGTGGTGCAAAGTAAACCTTTTTTCTTGGCCAAGCTGGATCGATCTTTGATTAGCAACATGAAACCTTTGGGAATTTCAACGATAATATTGGTAGGAATGCGACGAATTTCCCCGGGAGGAATAGGCATATCAATTCGCGAATATAAATCAAAAGCCACCGCCCCCGCAGTTTGATATTCCGGTAGAGGTAAAGTTTTGTCCATTCGTTTTATTTGGATTTTCATAATTGTTTTCTTGCTTTGTTGCTTTTTTGCTTTTTTACTTGTATTTCTCAACAATCTCATCAATCTTCCTTTCCAACTCTTCCATCGTTCCGTTATTTTCAATTAATTCATTAGCAAATTGTTTCAATGGTGGAATAGTCATTTCAGTATCAGCGGAATGGTCGGTAACGAATTGTTCGTAAGTTTTGTTATGATCAGACGCATTTTCTGCTCGGTTGACTGTGCGTTCGTATCTGGTTTTAACATCTGCGTCAATATAGATAAAAACAAAATTATCCAGTTTTTTTAAATAAGTAATATCTTCTTCGCGACGAATACCGTCTACGCAAATTACTTCATTTTCATCTTGAATAATTTCTTTGTTCAGGGCTTGGGCAAAAAGATCTTGGCCAAATGTTTGACGCAAAACTAACGATAGCTTTTGCATGTTTTCGCGACTTTCTTCGATATACAAACGACGAATAACATCCCGAATCATAGTTGAAAAACGGTGGTAACCTGCATGATACTTAGTTTTTAAATAGTCGCAAGCCACCCCTTTCCCCGAAGCAATTGGGCCGGCTAACCCGATAACGATTTTTGACATAAAAATTACATGTGTTAATATTTGTGGGCACTTTAAAGATAGCGTCTAACCAACCACGGAGGTTACCTGTGACAGAACCGCGCAGAGTTTGTGGTAGAGTTTTTGCAAGACGAGCTGCACCAGTTTCTGATAGTTTTGAATCATTGCCAAAGGCTGTTTATTTACAAGGCGTAATCCAAATCTTTGAATCCGAGAATAACTGGGTCAATAAGCTGCATAGATATTTTCGGAAAAATCGTGGATGTAGATTCATTGTGAGTGCTGGAGAAGCTATAAAGCCGGTGAGAGTGGGTGATATTGAGAAGATGGAATGTCATGCTCGCAGTTATAGAACCTTTGTTCGGTTAGTTCATTGTTTAAAACAAGCCAAGATGGAAAGCGTTCTGTTTGAGGAAGAGCAAGATATTCTGGCAGGGTGGAGATTTTCATTGAAAGTCAAAAATGATGAACAAGCCGCGGCGATAATTTCGTCAGTGTGGAGATAGTTAACTTTAGAGTGTCGAACGCGGCGCTCTTTTAATTTAGGAGAGACCCCGCGAGGCGGGGCAGGCGGGGGAGACAGGAGCGATAAGAGAAAAAAGAGAAACAGAGAAAGGTTTGAAGGATATTATGTGACCACACGTTTACGTGGGGGATAAAGTCTTTCTTCCCTCCCTTCCGCCAAAGGCGGATTATGAAAAAGGGAGGGTCAAATAGTAACGAGTAGACGAGATAAATTGGAATTACAGATTATTGCTGATTACTGTTTACCGATTACAGGTTACTGGTTACGAGTTACTAGTCCCTATTTTTCGACGATATCTTGCAGTCCACGACGTACATCCCAATCATCATTACCAAAATCAATATGCATTTTTAACATGGGGAAATTTTCAGACAGAGAATTGGCCATTTGATGAGCAATTTTTCTTAAGGTCGGATGAACGGCTTTGCCGGATCTTAATTCGGTAACGTAAACTGCGGCTGGTAAACCATAGGTAACTTTGCATGGGCAGTTAAATCCCAGTGCCAAGAAATATTGTTTAGTTTCATCTGAGGTTGGAAGCGCGTTGACAGCGTTAGTTTGTTGTTCAATCAGAGTTTCTGCTTTAAATCGTAAATTGGCTGGCAGTTGTTGTAAATACCATTCATTGAATCCAAACTTTGAAGTTAACAATGGCATACGGCAAACACCATTTCTGTGTCTTTGTAAATCACGGAAGGAACCGAAGTCGAGTAAGAATTCAAAAGTGACTTTTCCTAAATCAGCCAAGAAACTTGGCAAGCCGGTTTTCAATGGGCGATCTTGGATAATGGTTTTGTATTGATTTAGTTCACTGACTTTGATATCTGAGTTGCAAGTTAACTTGGTGGAAGCATTTTCCGGAGCATAATAATTATAACATTGAGATACATATTCGCGATAGTTTTCTTGTTCTTCAATTTTATTAAAACCAAAACTATTGGGATATTTAGCTTTCAAAATAGTTAAAATGTTTTCTGCGATTTCTCGTGCTTCATCTAGTGGGTGATGAGTCATCCAGCTGAGCTTGTCCCAAGCTTGGCGCAAGTTGGTGTGCCAACTTAATTGAGTTGTTATACCAGCGGGTAAGAAGCCACGCATGATGTCGAAAGTTCGCGCTTTGATGGCTTTGTCATAAACCTTTTCATCTTCATCATCTTTCTTGGGGTAAATTTCTTTGAGGTAACGCCACATTGGTTCTTGGCTTTCATTATAAAAATTCATCCAATTGCTAATAATTTCTTGAGTGGCAGGTATGTGAAGGGGATCGATGATTGGTTGTTTGGACATGTCAACGTAACGGGTGCTGGTTTCTTGTCCGCTGTAGAGTGGCCAGTCTTGTAAAGCTTTGTCCGCGAGAATACTTAAATTTTCAACGAAAACTGTGGTGCTTCAGCAGTCAGCAATACTGGCATGACCATAGCCGACGTAAAATTTTTCCATGAATTTTCCTGAACCAGATTGTTTCACTTTTTCCACATGCTTTTCAACGCTTTCCGGACTGCGGGAATATAAAGCTTGCATCATGGCAGTATCCTCAGGTGAAAATTCGTCGTAATTAAAAATTCTCGCAATGTTTGAAGCATGTTGAAGATCTTCCAATGGAACGGTGACTGTTGGATTGACGACCGGGGTGATTGGTTCGACTGGAGGTAATTCAACTTTTGGAACAGAAATTTCTTCTTTTAAATTTTGATCAAGTAAATCTTCAGTCAAATGATTGCCCATGTCTGCGTAGTTGGTGATTTCATCTGATAATAAAACAAATTCCACTCCGGCCTCAGCAAAAACTTCTTTACTTC
>CAZQEI010000030.1:0-4795 GCA_964592195.1 uncultured Gammaproteobacteria bacterium
GGGCATTCACCAAATGGAAATTCTGCATGACTAACAAGTCGTAATTGATGTAAGTATTCACCAAAAACATCTGCTTTAATTCCCATTCCTTGTGCAGCACTTTCGGTAGTAAATCTTGGAGTTTCCCAACCTGCAATAATGCCATGAAACCTATCCATTAATGCGCTATCGTGGAACATTGATGGCAAATGACGAATATAGTCACTGCGTTTTGGTTCGCCATTTTGATTCAAATCAATGTTAGCTAATATCATTAAACCGCACTCACTGGTGACTTTATCGCTACCAATTGAATAATGACCTGATTCTAAATAATCTTTAAATTTTGCATGAATATCATCCGCGCCTTTGAAGTTAATAGATTGTCCCTCGTCTAATACCAACAAATCATAACGCCCAATCAAACCAATCTCTTTGGTATTCATGTTCTTAAACAACTGTGCTTGCGTTAATGCCCCGCCACTATTTACCCAAGTGTAGCGACTTAAATTTGAGAAAATGAAAGATTTACCGGTTCCTTTTGGAGCAAGCTCCATCATATTGATATTATTGTGAATCAGAGGTAATAGACGTAAAATCAAATTATCTTGTTGCTGGTGTGTGTAACTAAATGGCTCATACCCCATTGTGCGAAGTAATAAATAAATCCACTCACGAGTCGAAAAATGTTTTCTTGCTTCAATAATTTGTTCTAAACGTACCTTGCCGGATTGCATGGCATTAAATTCTATCATCTCAATAACGTATTGGTTTCCTTCTGATCTAACGTGCAAACGTCCGGCGCCCCACTGTCCGCCTTCGAGTAGTATTGTATTTTTTTCTAAAACTTGATTTATTACTCTGGCATTTGTTTCTTCAATACAAGGTATGCTCAATATCTTTTTGTCGCCCGCAATATCAATCTTTACCTGAAAGCGATCTAAAATTGTTAACGATTCACCAGATTGCAATTGATGTTTGATTGCTTCTTTTTCATTTTTAGATGGTAGGTGTTTACTCATAAATGCAGTCACATCATAATAAATATCAGCATTTGTTTTATCAGGATGTTGAAATCGAGAAATTAACCATTCCTCTACAAAACTCGTTATCGCTCTTTTCTCTCGGATTTTCAAAGAGCGAACCAATGCCTTATCAATTGCAAGCTCACCAAATATGGTAATTATCTTTTCATCTAGTTGTTGCTGCTGTTTGTTTTTCAAAACATATCCTCAAAACTTTGTGTGTTTTTATCAATATTTAGCTCAATTGGAGTTGTTTTGGTAACTACAGGCGAAATTTCTACATAATTCTCAAAAACAGGTTCTATTGAATTGCTAAATGAGTTTTTGGGTATCGTAACTTGGTTGATTTCAGAATTTGAATATGATTTTTGTGATTTGTTGGTATTATCTGAATTGGACTTTTGATATTCACTTCCATAATACGACTGTGAAGATAAAATATCTGTATTTGTTGGCTTGTGACTAATTGGTGACTGGGTAAAATTTTCAAAAAACTCTACCAAATCAAATGTATCAACTCTATAGCGTTTGCGGTAATTTCGGTTAAACCAGTTCAAACAGTTTTTACAAACATCTAGTTTTTCTTCTACGTCTTTTTCATATTCGTACCCTACTTTTTTATCCATTAAAAAGTAGCCGGTTTTACGCTGGGTAACAACATAACGCTCAAAACGTCCTGCATTTTGCATACTGTTCAAGGTTGCACACTGATAAAAATGAAATTTGGGCAAATTATAACCGAAGCTATTTATTTCTTTAATATACAAAAGAATTTGTTGATCTCGATATTTCAATGAGCCATTAGTAGGATCGATTTCAATGTCGTTAATATCAACATCAAGTCCTTTTGTTTCAAGAATGATTTTCCAATCGTTTTCAATGTGTGTGACGGTAACATTGCTCGCCCAGTCAACGGAACTCGCACCCATGTTTTTCACGAGATTTTCTAAATTCGTAAAGTCAATATCGAGTTTCATTCTATTTTCGTTGCAATATTTTCATGATTTGTGTTTCTGAATTAGTTTTGACCTTGAATTCAACCCTGCGCGAATGAACAGTATCTTCTACGCCATTAACTATAATAGGTTTGCTCGACGATAAACCGTTTGCCGTCAGAATACGTTTAATCCAAGATCGTTCTGTAGCTATATTAGGTAACATTAAGCAATATTCTAATGTGGCTCGAGTTCTATTCTGTGATAATTCCATGTTTAAAAAATAGGTTTTATCATCCGCCACGTTATTTTTACGCCACTCCGATGATGTATGTCCTTCGATGCGAATTTCTTCAATATCTGTCTGATATTGTTTAAGGATTTTTATGTATCGTGGAAAAAAGTCGTCCAAAATTACTTTGAATTTATCTTTGATTTCGGCTTCTCCGACATTGAATAAAACGTCTGGCTCTTGAAAGCGAAATACCAAAGATTGTTTATCAATTTCAGCATTCCATTTTTTTAAATCATCTTTGAATTCAATCTGTAATTGTTCATAAATGGCAACTTTTGTTTTTTCGTAAGTTACTGCGATTTCGACTAGTTGATTACGATCTTCGCTAACTTGCATCATGTAAGTGATGGCGATAAACAAAAAAATTACCATTAAGCCTGACATCATATCGCTAACAGAAAGCCAATGTTCGCCTTCTTCCTCAGTGTGATGATGTTTCATGGTTAACGACCTCTCATCTTCAAGTCTTCAGCGAGCTTGACAACTTCGCGTAATTTATCTGTGAGTGGGCGGTAATCTTGGACGAATTGATTTGATAATGCGGCTAAATGTTTGCCCATTGTTTCAATCGCTTTTTTCAATTCTGCTTGTAATGCCGCATCTAATTGTTGAGTTTGTTGTTCTAAAACACTGGTGCTTTTAGACGTGTTTTCAGTCAGTAATCGGTTGAAGTCTTTACTTGCTGTATTTACTGCATCTTTAACTGTATTGAATTGGCTCATAATAATGTTGTGCAAGCTGTCTTCGTATTCTTTTATTGAATGTTTCGATTGTTCATTCAAATCACGTAATGTTTTCTCAACGGCGAGTTTTACATCTTGACTGACATTAACCAGTGTTTTTTCTTGTATATCAATACTTTCTGCAATCGTCTGGGCCATATCTTCAAATTCTTTTGCTGTATCCTGAATAACTGTTTTGAACGAATCGCCAACTGTTGCAATCATTTTATTCATCGATTCAGCTTGTGTTTCGATTGCTTTTTCAAATTCAGCACTTACATTTTGAATTGTCGAATTCACAACGGCGTTAGATTTTTGAATATTGGCATCAATACTATCCAATTGTTGCGTTACGGCTTGTTGTAATGAGGTTTGATAATTTTGAATGCTGGATTGTGTTTCTTGAGATAAATCACGAAGGGTTTGATTTACGACGGTTTTAAATTCCGTACTGGTCACAGTTAACGCGCTTTGCTGCTCTTCAATAATGCCTTTCATGGAATTTGTTGCATTGGTTAAATGATTTGCAACAGTGTCGGTGCTATTTTTTAGAACCGTGCCTGTGTCGGTAACCGCTTCTTTTAAAAGTTCGCTGTAAGTATCAATGTTAGTTTTTGTTTCTTTAGCTAGTGACTTTAATGTCGTTCCTACAATCTCTTTGAATTCAGTACTGGTTGTTTCAATTGTTTCGCGTTGGTTTTCCATTGAATCGCGTAATTTACCAGTTGTATCTTTTAAGCGGCTTGTCGCTTCAACTAAGTTTTCACTAACAGATTCAACGGTGTTCTGAATATCGGTTAATGATTGTTCCGTGGATTTTTTAAAACCAGCGGTTAATTTCGTCAAATTATCTTCAATGGTTGGGAAGGCTTCTTTTGCTGTGTCGGCAACTTGGCTTAATGATTTTAAATGCAAATTCAAGTCTTGGAGTTGAGCATCCAATTTTTGCAAAATAGTGCTTAATTCTGTTGATACGACTGCAAAACTTTGAGAGCGTTTTTCAATGTCATTGAAAGCAGATTGAATATTAATAATACTTGTTAGTGCGACCTCAAAATTCCCCGTCAACGTTTCAACGTGCGCTTTATAATTATCTTGCCATTTCAATAATTCACCGACTGCTCGATTTAATTCTTTGAAGTTTTCACCAAACTGCTCAGTGATGTTGTTATTGAAATCTCGCATTGCAGCTTCTAAGGCTTCAATAAAGGCTTTTGAATTGTTTTCAGCAACGATTTTTGCAAAATCGTCAAATTTTTGTGTCAAATTGTCAAAATTAGACGTTAGCGTGTTATTGAGTGAATCACTGCGCTGTTTGTTGCTTTTATCAATATCTTTGAGCGCATCGCGCATATCCATTCGCAATTTAGAGAGTTGGGTAGTTACAGATGCATCACCTTCGCCTGCTAAACTTGATTTAATACTGTCGAGTAATGAGCTTTGTTTTCTGAATTCAACAGGTAATTCATCAATAGATTGTTTTAATTCTCGCAATAAGGTTTCAGGACTATTATTTGCGTTTTCAGCTAAAACGCTGTGAATGTCTCCAAGCAAATGAATAATTTTGTCGTCTAAATTTGCCTCTGCACTTTCTTCGTTAACTGAAAAACTTTGAGCTATTCTCACGATAATTGAAGCAAGAATCCCCATTAAACTAGCAAGAAATTTAGCTTTTAAGCCTTCAAGTAAGTTTGGAATGCTTTGTTGAATATCCTCTAAATTCAAGCCAATTAATCCAATCGAAATCCCCCAAAAACTGAAAAATATACCAACTGTTGCTAAAATCGCTGGAGATTGTTTCGCAAAATGTCTAATTTTAATGTTTTCTGACTTGAATGT
>CAZQEI010000031.1:0-3944 GCA_964592195.1 uncultured Gammaproteobacteria bacterium
CGTTTTCGGCTTTGAATTTAATCAAATGGCATGACAGACAGCAGTCACAAAAACGGAAGCCAATTTCGATTTCTTATTGGAAACGTATATTTTTCAACACGTTATTTTTGGAACGTATTTCTTGCGACTCAGCTTTCGACCTGAAGTTGATTAAATCCACGCCCACTTATTCCGAGCTTTGTCATTTCGGTATTGCGTGCTGAAAAAACTGTCTGAACTATTGATAAACTAAAGACCCGTAAATTAACTCATCTAAAATACGCTATTCATCACCTTTAATTTGAACGATAAAACTGTCCACTAAATCAATTGATAGAATGTAACGTCTATTAAATGCAAAAAACGATTAAATAGACGGCTTTTTGATAGGTAATTTCAGCGTCTACTATAAGTATTTACTTTTTAGACTCAAATCGAGTTATTACGCAGCTTCAATCAAGTTTAAATTCCTTAGCGTACGTTTTCTCCCCGTTAGTATTGGAACCCCATTATTGAGTGGTTGGTGAAATGAGTAAAGGGAAATGTATTACTTCGAAAGTTTAATCGACATATTGAATACTGCCTCTTTACCACTGCTTAATTGAGTGCTGGGAATTTGAAGTTTCCCCGATAAATTATCAGTTGTTCCAATGAGTTTAAATTCCTCTTTTCCTTCCGTAACGACTATGGGATGACGAGCTTTTGCTTGCAGTGTACAGCTTTCCTGTTGGCATAAAAATTCACCATCATCTAATAAAGTGCGTTGCTTTGTTCCAATGGTTAAAATACTTTCTTGCAGTTTACTGTCATTATCAACAAAAAGACGTAGTGTCCCACGACGAATATCATCTTTTGTTAGCTCAATTTCTACGTCATATATTTTGAAGCTATCTGGTGGTTTTGATGTAAGTATCAATTCCGAACCTATATCTGCAAGGTTTCCAGCTCCACCATCAATAAATTCTTCCCAAAAAGATTTCAACCCATTTGTGTTGTCAGATTTACCCGCGCCAAATATATGAAATACTGCATTTTGGAAATTCAATTTACGAGTATCAGCCAATTTTTTTGCATCAGTCGCGCTAGAGCTTTGGCTATTGATTAAATCCGAGTTCTCTAACATATCACTGTAAATTATTACTCTGATTGCCCCGTTTTTATTATCAAATCTCGCTATATCATTTTCTAATGCTCTAATAATTTGCTTTTTTACGGACGATCGCTTGGTATTTTGTTGTGATTTTTCCACTAAAAGTTTTTCTAAAGCACCAGTCATTTGTGCTTTAAATACTTTTTTCTGTTCCTTTAATTGTTTGGACGAATCAGTGGTAAGTAACTTTTCAATAAATCCAATCGATTGTTTGCGTTTTTCTAGTTCGGCAGCAGTTATATCAGGATAGCAGGCTTTCCAACGTTCTTCTGTTGTACCCAACTCTGTGGCTAATTTCACCAAAGTTACTGATTCTGATGGCATTAAATTAGTCGTAACCTTATTGATAAGCTGTAACGCCCATTGTGTGTCATCTTTAACTAAAAGGTCATCGTCAATATAAATCAAAGTTTGCCGAGGGCTTTTCACATTACAGAACTGCTCTATCTTTAAACTCTCTATTCCACCTAAAGCCAACGTATCTGTTGAACTAAAAATTAGAAAAGTAGTCAAGAAACTAAAAATAATAGTTTTCATTTTATTCGCTCAACTGATGTTGAAAGTTGTAATCAATGTTGATTTGACGGTACGCTTCAAGGTCAATTAACTGCCCACTATTGTTGAATTTTAACTCTGAATTATCTACTGCTGCTTGGTCAGTTAATCCAGTACGATAATTACGAATTAAACGATTTGTTAATCGATTTATCTCTAAAATCATTTTGTTGTTTTTTTCAGTTATGGTGCTTAAAAGGTCGGCAAGCGGTTTTGTTTCGTGTTCATGAGCGTGTGCCGTATTTCTTAGCTCTTTAATTTCCTTCTCTAATTTTGCACGGATTCGAGCAATTTCATTTTCTTTTTCTATCCGAAGCGGCTCAAATAGCTGTTTAGCTTTTTTATATTCACGAAACTTATCTGTGAACTCTGGGTTTTCATCATGTGCGTTGTAAGAAATAGCAGCACCAACAAACCAGACAAACAAATTGATTACCATAGAAATAGCGACAATTTGACCTATGTTAACTGCAATGGCTTCACCTCCTAATAGCCCACCTTCATTGCCACCTAATTGACTTACTTGATTGGCAACTAATAGATAACGCGCAGCTCCGATGCTGAAAAAAGCAAGTACCAACATAATGCTGACAATATAAAATACTCGGAGATTTCGTTTCTTTTTTGAGGCTTCTAAATGGTTGTCAAAAAAATGTTGATGTCCTTTAAGCATCATTCCATGAAAATGTGCAGAAAAGGCAATAGCGAGTGCGATTAAGATTGTTGCCCCAGCCGCCATTAAAGGAATTTCAGTAAAATTTAGAAACGTTTCATAGTTAATCATCCATTCAGCCGTACCAACACCAAAAAGAAGAATTGCATACAGCATTGTAGGAAAATCTTTAGCTTCTCGTTGTCCCTCTGCTCGGCGAACAACTTCATATTCTTCTTGTAAGCGAATTACACTCTTTTTTATTTCCCCGAAACGTTCATTTTCTTCGTGTCTATTTTCGGCATCAATTTGAACCTTGTCGGCTTCTTGTTGCTTCAATAAAATTTGCTTGTCCGTGTCTTCCAAGGCATGAATTTTCTTTAAAAAAGGATGTATTGCGGTATCGAATGTTCCATGCAATTTTAGAAAATTATCCCGAAATTCGGCAACTTGGTCGATGCAAGCCGTCAACATTCCATTAGTCAAACCATATTCATTTAGTCGTAACGGTACAAGGCTTTGTGCCTCTTGCTCAATTTCGCTGTTAATGCGTTCTCGAAATGGCTGATCCGTGCTGGGCAATTGGAATGCCATAACAGCATCGAATGTTTTTTGTACCTGTTCGGGAATGTATTGTGTAACGTTATTTTCGACCATGTGAAATTCTAATTTTGAGTGGGAGGAATGATATGTACTACTTCCGCTGGAATAATCGTAACCGTTCGAGTTGATTCTTTTAACATTGTTATTGGTTCAGAAGCCACTGGTGTTTCGGAATTTGATTTAACGAGCATCTCTTTTGTTGGTTTAAAAACAACCAACTTTTTAGCAGCCGTATTGTGGTGAACCACTGGCGTTGCTTTGGGTTGCACATGAACCACCTGTTTAGTTTTAACAGGTAATTTCTCTTGAATGATTGGCTCTATTTCTATCTGTTTTTCGGGATGATTGTTCAACCATTCTGTATTTCGTGGGAATTGTTCAATGGCAACATAGTTTGCCTCTTCAAAACGTGAAAGTACGAATTCAACTCGACGATTTTGTGAACGTCCATCTTCCGTGGCATTTGTCGCAATAGGCTGAGTTTCTCCGATTCCAACAGTAGACATTTGTTTCAAATTTACACCGCGTTGTGCTAGTTGCTGCATGACAGAGGCGGAACGGTTAATTGAAAGATTGTTGTTATTTTCGTCTGAACCCACGCTATCCGTATGCCCAAGAATAACTAAACTGGTGTCGGGCATATCCTGTTTCATTTGTTCAGCTAACATATCGATAATTTTGTTTGACTCAAGACGAATCGTAGAACTACCAGAATCAAAAAATGTGCGCTCATCAAAATGAAAGCGAATCACAGGAATTGGAAAGTTAGCACTAGGAGTTTTGACTTGAAGCTGTTCTATCGTTGGTCGCTGGGTATTTAATTGATTGGATAATTTTTCAAGATTACTGATTCGCTGCGAATGTTCAAAACTAACTGTATCAGGTAATGATTTAAGATTAAGAGAATTTACAAAATTGGAGTCGTAATGGACAGAAGTTGATATTTTTTCTGGGTGCTGATTCCATTTAATGTACTGTCGCCCCCTGAAATTGATCAATTTTTTG
>CAZQEI010000032.1:0-3938 GCA_964592195.1 uncultured Gammaproteobacteria bacterium
TTAAAGTTAGATTGGTGAATAACTGTGATAAATCTGCATTGGCACGGGAGTTTGGCATTTCACGCCCAACGTTGTACGGATTGATGAAGGTTTAAAGCAGAAACGGCTTGGTTTTCTGTCATTAAATATCCTGAATTTTAAAAATGATGACAAGTATAATATCAGTAAAATTTGATTAACTGTTCATTACTATGCTTATTACTGAAACTTTAGATTGGTGTGATAAGGTCAATAAATTCAGTTTGTTATGTCTGGCAAATTCCTTAACGGAGTTTATATTCCGAATTCCCTATCGACCCCATGTAACCCTCGAACTTATGCTTTCCGCGACTTCCGATTCAATTGCACAGGCTTTGAGTTCACGCGCCAAAAACTCGCGCATTTCAGATAAGAAGTTCGACATAAATCAGCCTCCAAACGTTGCGGGGGCAGGATTATAGACGATTTAGGATTTAGTGAGTTGAGATTAAAAAATGCTCTCAACTGGCATTGCTCATCTTAATTTCATTAAGCGAAGTTTCAAATTTCACCCAAACATCATTGAATAATGGATTTTCTTTTGTTCCAAGAATTATTAACCGCTTTTTCGCTCTAGTTAAACCGACGTAAAGTTTGTTAATGTCCGACTGATTTGTTAAATCGTACCCTTCTAAATAAGGCAAAATGACAGTGTCAAATTCAAGCCCTTTTGCATTCAATACCGACATAAAATGCTTAATGAATCGTTTTGATAAATCAACATTTTCTGACAATTTGCAATGAATTAAATGTTCCTCCAATCCATTGTTTACTCTTTCGTGAAGTTCTTGTGCAAAATCATCGCTTGGCATAATTACCGCCAAAGTTTGACGTTCTGATGAATTAACAACCAATTCGATAATTTTATCATCTACTTCTTTTGTGCTTTTGAATTGGTAAATTTCTGGAAGAAAAGGATTTTTAACTGTCTGAATAGCTTTGAATAATTGTGACGACAGTTCAATTTCATTGCTGTGAAAGTAATGTCTAAAAACGTGACTGAATAAAGCTAATGCGGGAGATTCGAGCTGTCTTAAATTATCTGTTAATTGAATGAAAGGGATTTGTCCACTCGGAAAACACGCTTGAATATCTATGGAATTACCGTTGTGCAATTTTTGAGCTATATCACCAACAATAGTAACCGCTTTATATTGTGGGTCGGCTTGTTCTGCCATCAAATAAATTTGCTGCTCTGTGAAATCTTGTACCTCATCAATAAACACGGATTGATAAATATCAGGCTTTACTCTGCTACCACTACAATTTCTGAAAATTAAATGACTTAAACAAAGCAAAAGGTCAATATCTTGGTTTGCAATTCTTTTCGTTTCTAATTGAGTAAGAATTTTTGTAGCTAAATCAAAATCTGGATAATCTGTAACTGATTGATTAAGGGTTGAGTAATAAATATCACCTACATGATTTAATTTATTGAGCAGCATTTTTTCTAATGATTTAACGAAAATACTTTTAATTGAGATGTGTCTTACAGCGTGTTGCACAGGCTTTAATTTTACTAATTCTGAAGTAATTAAAATACGATTTTGAATTTTATGGATTCTCCAACGCTCAGGAAAATTACGACTACCATAACCTTCCAATTGCTCTAATCTGATTGGTCTTAGCGTATTTACACCATAAAGCAGATGCGGCTTATTGTTTGATTCGGGTAGCAATTTTAAATACAAATCATCAACATCGAAAAACTCAAATTTTGAACCTGCTTTATTCAATAGCGGAACATTATTTTTCACCAGTAACGAAGCAATTTCTCTAATGCTGTTAGCGCAGAACGTAAATTCTTTATAAAAAAACCAAAGAGTATTTCTACCAAGTATTTCTTTATTGGTTAATTTAATCGCTTGGTTTATTTTTTCAGCCAAACCATCAAGTAAAAAACGTTGATTGTTGTTCGATGTAGATAACTCTTTTTCAATTCGATTAAATTCAATGTCAAAGTGTTCAAAGGCTTTTTTAACAACATTTGAAATTCGTGAATTATCATCTTTAACAAAATGATTATTGATAGATTCAACGTTAGGAAAATCAAGACGCAAATTCTTTGAAAGGAAATTCGCTATATTTTGGTCAGCCGAAAATAGCCAACCCATAGTGGTTTCACAATAAGAGTCTCGTGTTACGCCACCTCTCCAATTACCACCGAATTGAGAAGATGCAATTCTATGTCGAATTTTCAACGCATTTTGAAGTTCTTTATATTCATGAATTGGTAAGTTTGGTAAATCAATTCGTCTGCAAGTTTCTTTCAGATAAGAAATCAATTCGGCTGTTCTAACAAAACCAATACTGCCTTCTTGTGAAAATTTATCGGCATATTTACCTTCCCAATAATCACCAAAGTCCTCACCTAAAATGTCTTCAAATTTGGCTTTTTCAAAAACATTTTCAGCATTAAAACCACACAGCATTTTTGTTCGACCCAATGCGGCAGACGTTTTGCCAGAACCCGCAACACCTTCAACGTACATTGCACCAAAAGGCGAGCGAGCAATAATTTTGTTTTGTTGAATTGTTTGGCTGACGTAGAAAACTTCATTTAACCCAAAATATCCGTCGTCTTGTTCATCGTGATTGAAATCTTCCTCTCCATCGAATTCAGATGGAATTTCCGAGTCATCATCTTCAACGATAAAAATCGGGGTTTCTATTTTTGGTGGTTCTAATTGCGCTTCTTTAACAACTGACGTTTTTGCTATTTTTGGAATTACTGGTGAAGTTACTTTTTGCGATACGACGACTTTTTTCAAATCGTCCACTATTTCATCAGCATGATTTACCGTTGAAATTTTCATGCGTAAAAAATTACGGATATTATTTAAGTAATCAACGCCATCAAATCTATCAAAAAGGCGGGTTTCGCTCACATCGTATTCTCCAAGCATTGCCGATTCACCGTCAAAACCAACATTTGCCACACTGCAAAGCCTTCCAATTGGCGAATATGGCGTTGCACATCCAGAAGATAATTTGTCTGTAATTGATGCAGTTGTTAATCGATAAACACAACGTCCTTTTTTTTCAGTTTCAATAACAACCGTTTTGGCATAAGCACGACGGCGAAGTATCGAACAATCTGTTACCCAACGATTATCACCAATCATCTTTTCAGCGTAATCAATGACACCATTCAGGATAGTAAGTTCTTCGTTCGCAATTTTTTTTAATTTTTCTTTATCCATGAATCACCAAATTTTCCAAAGCCCAATTTTCAACCAACAAATCAGGCACACGGATAAACTCCCTTGTGTTGTTTGTGACCAAAATCGTATTCATCGACAACGCATGAGCGGCAATCCACAAATCATTATTCCCAATCGGCTGACCACTTTTTTCAAGATAACTGCGAATAATCGCGTATTTTTCAGCGGTTTCTGATGTTGGCATAATCACGGGAATGTAACGCATCAACTGGTCTAATTTTTCCAGCGCAATCTCACGATGTTGACTTTTCTCCGCGCCAAACCGCAATTCACCAAACGTAATCATCGACATTCCAATATCACCAACGCTTAATTCTGAAAACCGTTGATAAACTTCGGGCGGACGTTTTTTGCTGATGTAAATGCAGATGTTTGTATCAAGCAAATAACGCACACTCATAACCATTCCTCGCGCTCTTGCGGTAAATCATCTTCACGTTGCAACATAAAATCCTCTGGCATTTGTGCCAGCAAATTAAACGCCGCTGCGAGGCTTTCTTTTTTCGGTTTAGCGTCGTTCAATTTGTTTAAAAACTCCAAAACCAAAACCACATTGACATCTTTTTCTGCCCATTCTTTTGGCAAATTAACAGATAAAACGCCATGTTCGTTAATATGTGAACTGACTTGAATTGTTTGCATCATTTCCCACCCTCCACAATCAAAATCTCCTCATCACTCAACCCATAAAGCCCA
>CAZQEI010000033.1:0-3015 GCA_964592195.1 uncultured Gammaproteobacteria bacterium
CTTACGAACGGTGCTTATTCTTCGGACTTGTCGGAGTTTATTCTTGACCACCCACAAATCAAACTATGGACGCATGGGCACACTCATGATGTTTTTGATTATATGATCGGTGATACTCGTATATTGTGTAATCCTCGTGGATATGCTCTATACGAAGAGCGCGCTGATGAATTTGAATTGCTTTTTACGGAGATTTAAAATGCCTATTTTTATGATTGATACTGTTCACACTTTTCGCCATAAGTGGCTGATTGAAGCAGAGACATTGGAACACGCTTACGATGAAATGGTGATGACTGAACATGATCGTAAGTTTGATGAACTGACACAAAAATGTCTCGGTGAAATGATTATTGATGGGCGTGAAGTAACACGTGAAGACATTGATAAAATAGTTGCAAGTCTTAAAGAAGATAAAGATGAATGGGTAAATCATTGGCTGGTTGATAAATGCATTCATAAAGTGGATTACACTAAATAAATTTTCTGGCCGTCGTTCAATGGATAGGACAGCATTCTTCTAAAGTGCGAATGGGGGTTCGATTCCCTCCGGCCGGGCCAAACAATTTCGAGGTTTTGTGAAAGAAAAATTTATTAATGCATATATGAAGGTAGCCGAAACGTTTGCCGAATTGTCATCGGCTCGGCGCCTTCATGTTGGCGCGATTATTGTAAAAGATGATCGTATCATTTCCATTGGTTATAATGGAATGCCCTCTGGTTGGGACAATGATTGTGAGGATTTAGTTGTCTATAGAAAAGAAATCGAACCTGGCATTTTTAACAACGAATATAAACATGAATGGAAAACAAAACCCGAAGTCCTTCACGCTGAGACGAATGCAATTGCTAAGTTAGCTAAATCTACCGAATCTGGAAACGGCTCAACTTTATTTGTTACGCATGCACCTTGTATGGATTGTGCAAAACTAGTTTATCAAAGTGGCATTAGTTCAGTTTACTATAGAAATACTTACCGTTCCGAAGATGGTATTAATTTTTTAAATGCTGCTGGAGTGAACGTAAACAGAGTATAATTCACCAGATGAAAAATCCATTGCTCTAAATAAAATGGAGCATACCTGGAGGATTATATGCATCTCAGAGTGATCAATAGTCCAGAAAAAAATTTCACCCCATTTGTAAGAAAAGCCTCACTTTTTTATGCGGAATATCTGATGCCAAGTAAAAGGCTCAGAGATAACGTGCATCTAAAAATAAAGTTCAATAAAAAAAGTAACTATTGGGGTTTGGCATACATTGATGATAATAATGATGCTAAAAAACCTAGAAAGTTTGTAGTAGAATTACATCCTTGGATCGGCGCAAGAGAAATTTTTATAACCTTAGCACATGAAATGGTGCACATTCGACAATATGTCAAGGGTGACACCAATGAAAATTTATCCAAATGGAAAGGTGAAAGAATCAATTCAGAAGTGATGGATTATTACCATCATCCATGGGAAATGGAAGCTTATAGTTTAGAAACTTGTCTATATACCAAGTTCGCTATAAAAGAACAATTATGGTATGTTTTTAAAGATATAGGTAATCCAGAATTACCAATCAAAGAAGAAAAAATAAAATGGAGAAGTAAACCAATTTAATATGAAAACTGCTTTATTATTGACAGGTAATCCAAGATTTTCAAAAGACTTCGATTCACAGATACATAATCTAAAAAATAGCGAAATAGATTGGTATATTTGTTTTTGGAAAAGAGAAGAAGGTTTTGATCCAAAAATATCCAAAAATTGGCATGTGAAAAATTCTTGGCAAGTGTTGGAAAAAATAAAACCTTTTCTTCCACCTGGGCATAGAATTAAATATATTGAACTTCTCGATCCTAACGATTACTCCGTTTTGCCTTACGATTATCAAGACTATTACAGTAATCCAATAAACATCTGGCAACAATATAAAATATTACAATATTGTGATAGGTGGAGAAGAGAATTAGATTCTTATGATTTAGTTATTCGTTCAAGAACAGATTTAGGGCTTAGTGAAAATATCGATTTAAAATTGGCGTACAGTTGTTTGTCTAAAGATTCGAAGGTCATTTATACACCTAATAATCAAAGAAACGGCTATATAGCAAATGTCGGTGGTTATCAAACCGGATTTTGTGACCAATTTGCAATAGGGTTACCACACATAATATCGGCATATTGTGATTCTATAGATAAATTTCATGATTTGTATATGTCAGGCACAAAATACAATCCGGAATATCTTTTACAAACCGCACTGATGAACGAAGGTATAACTTGGCCTCCAACTTCTTTTGAGATAATAAGAGAAAATATACACTGGCAACCTATTGACCATGGAAAATGGGCGAACGTGTAAATATTTTTATAAAAAAATTAATAAAAAGCCTATATACCTGTATATTAAATTTTTTACGGAGATTTTTGTGTTAGTCTTATCCAAACCTACCTTTACAACATGCGAGTATCGCCCAAGCATTGCCGGCGATAATCTGTCATGGATACAAGGTACAAGGGGTTTGATGAGTTAAAGTTCCAAAAAGTTCCAAAAATTCTCAAACCCCTAGATCGAAAGACTAGGGGTTTTTTGTTGTTGTATAAAAACAACAGTGTATTGCCAAGACAAGCAAATGCTACTATAATACACATATACGTTCTTTAAAAATTAGATGTAACTTGTTGGGGTGTGGTGAAATGGTATCACACAGGATTTTGATTCCCGTATTCTTGGTTCGATTCCAAGCACCCCTGCCAAAATTTAGGAAGCGTGGTCGAGTGGTCTATGGCGCCAGTCTTGAAATCTGGAGGTCCGAAAGGGTCCGTGAGTTCGAATCTCACCGCTTCCGCCAAATTTAATGGAGTGATCCCATAATGGTATTGGAGCGGATTGCTAATCCGTCGGTTTGCGAAAGCAGGCTTCTGGGTTCGAGTCCCAGTCACTCCGCCAACGGTAGGTAGCACTGGTGTGCGGCTGAGTCTTATAAGCTCGGGAGATCGGTCAGATGGGCTGAAACGGAAG
>CAZQEI010000034.1:0-2671 GCA_964592195.1 uncultured Gammaproteobacteria bacterium
AGAAATTTATCAATTCGATGTTTGAATTCGCTTTAGAAGTGGGTGGTCGTTGTTCAGAATATGATGAACTAATGAACGAGGCTGCTTCGGCAGGAAAGTTTGCTCTAGCCGCGTTTTGGCAACAACTGCGTATCAGATACTTAGATCAATTTTTAGTTAATCAACTATCTGTTAGGGGGTTGATTCCTACTTATAGTTTTCCTACTCATTCAATCACATTGAAAGTCATACAAGAGCAAGGAAACTATAATCAATTTGCTGAAAATGATGTTGAGTTAAGCCGCGATGCAAGTTTAGGTATTAGTGAATATGCACCAGGTAGTGAAGTAGTTGCAAACGGTAGAATTTGGACAAGTGCTGGTATCGCCTATTATCCCAAAGAATTCATGCCAGAACGCTGGTTTGCAACTTGCCCTGATTGTTTTCAAGTTGATGTCGCAAATACGAAATTCACTGTTCCAAACAGCTGTTCAAATTGCGGCTGTAACAACAATGCTACTACAGGTCGTCGTAAAAGACGTTTTATACAGCCAAAAGGTTTTGTGACCTCGTATGATGATAGAAAAGGAAAAAATCCCAGCACATCTCGTCGTCGTGTAAAAGCCGCAGATGAAGCACGTTTAATTGTTGTTCCAAGAGAAAATCAATTTGAAGATACTGGACTTTCTTATGTTAAAACTGCTTTCTTACCCGCATCGGCACAAAATGCAGAAGATGGTGCTGTTGGAAAAATGTTTATTGTTAACAGAGGAACTTTTGGAAAAGGTTACTATCGTTGTCTTAAATGTAGTTATACAGAACCAGCTAACAGCACCGAAAATAATAATTTTGCACATAATCATCCTCTTACTGGTAAAAGTTGCGCTGGTACGAGACCAAAATCTACTTTAGATCTCGCTCATGAATTTAATACAGATGTACGGGTGTTTAGATTTGAACGTCAATTACCGTCAATTCCCGAAGAACATAAAGCGAACCCATTAAAGTTTTTAAATGGTTTTGCTCGGACACTTTCAGAAGCAATTCGTTTTGCTGCGGCGGAATTATTAGATATTGACGCAAGGGAAATTCGTTCGACTTTCCGTTTTCATGGCGGAGGAATGCGTCATGTTGAAATCGTTATTTACGATTCTGCTGCTGGTGGTACGGGCTACAGCAATCGACTTGGAGATAACACAATAAAACTTTTAGAGCTGTTAAAAAACCGTTTAACGTGTGATTGTTCTTCTGGTTGCCGTAAATGCCTTGCTGATTATTCGAATCAAAAATGGTGGGATTATTTTGACAGAGTGTCGGTTTTAGAATGGTTGGAAAATCTTAATGTTTCAATTTCAACACTTGATGGTATTCCAGCATGGATAAATCCTAGCTTGATTGCATTAGAAAAAGATTTTGCCTCATATAATGAAATATGGATTTTTGGTTCACAACTGATTGGCTCGGAGATTTCAGAAGATGTTTCTAATTTGATGATGAGATGGTTGGCAGCACAAAAACAAGTCAACATTATAATTACTCAAGACCTTAATCGATGGCTAACATACGACGATCCGTCTGGTGATGCTATCAATATGTTAAAAAAGTTTGTGCCTTGGCTAAATCAAAAAACATTACAAATTTTTAGATTGCAGACAAATGTGTTAACTAATGAAACGTTAACAATGCCAAGAATGTTTGCTGGTGGTGGAATTGGCGCACCTGTTATTTTGATTGAACAGCCGCAAATTTCTATTATGAACAATCTTATTTCTTCCGCGACTTATAAAGGTGAAATGGATCAAGATCTGTTTAAGTTTATAGAAAGAATGAAACCTATCAATCCATATCCAAACACTGTGCTGGATTTATTGTTTAATAATGTTGAGTTTTTTGAATTTGCACCAGGTGATACTCGTGATTTTAAAAAGATTTTTCATGATGTCGTAGATCAAGAAATTAAATTACTTTTTATAAGTGACCCTTTTTGTGGTAAAGGTGAGCAAAAAAGAGAGGAATTAAAAAAGTTTGTTGAAAAGTTTTTAAATGAAATCGGTAATGCCAAAGAAATTACCATTGTATGCAGAGACCATAAAGATGAAGAATATCGCAGCGTGAGCCGTAATATCGAAGCAAAACTAGAAGAATTAGATACTATTAAAAACTCTAAAACTAAAGTATTCGCTATAGTTGAACGTGTTTCTGCATCTAAATTCCATGACCGTGAAATTCAAGTAAATACAACAACTGGAAAGTTTAGATTTCTTTTAACGGGTGGTATTGATTATTTGATGAATCCCAATGCAGACACAAAAGTGATAGTCCAAAGAATAAATCAATGAAAATTACATATTGTTCTGATTTGCATTTGAATTTAGGGGATTTTAGTTTATTAGAATCGCCTGAAGCAGATGTGTTGGTATTGGCAGGAGATATTTTTATTGCAAGTGAATTGCTTTATTTGCAGGATAAAAATAACAGTATTTCAGCATGGATAATGAATCGCATAGACCGTTATGTCGATTTCATAAATCAATGCTGCTCGTTATACAAAAATGTTATTTTGATTATGGGCAATCATGAACATTATGACGGTACATTTAATGATACTGCTCAAATTATCAATGACGTATTTAGCGGCTTGAAGAACTTACATTTTTTAGATAACAGTTCAGTAATGATTCAAGATGTTTGT
>CAZQEI010000035.1:0-2531 GCA_964592195.1 uncultured Gammaproteobacteria bacterium
GCCTGTTATTTTTCGTTCAGCATTTTCAGATGTTGGTACAGCACCATCGTACTTACTAATGTTTTTATTATTTACCATCCTGGTAACTTTAGCAAAATTAGGCGAATGAAACAATCATAATTTCGATAGCTGTAAAAACTGTGAACGCTCATATCCGATTTTGACAGCGACCATATAAAAGGTGGTTGTTTGTTACATAATAATAGCTTCCTTGAACCACATTTTGGTAACTTGACTCTCGTGGGCATGGTCAACAATCGGTTGTGGGTAACTACAAATAATATATTTCATATTCCACTGATGAATGGTTTTTGGAGGAAAGACTTGCAGTTCTGGCAACCAGCGATAAATGTATTGGCAATTTTGATCAAATTTAAGTTGTTGTAGCCAAGGATTAAAAATCCTAAAATATGGCTGTGCATCGCAACCCGTTGAAGCTGCCCATTGCCAGTTGCCATTATTGACACAAGGGTCGTAATCAACCAAATGCTGGGCAAAATAACGCTCACCCCAACGCCAATCGATATGTAAATCTTTAACCAAAAAAGAAGCGACAATCATACGCACTCGATTGTGCATAAAACCAGTAGCATTCAATTCGCGCATTCCAGCATCCACAATTGGAAATCCAGTTTTTCCATTGCACCAAGCCTGAAAATAATCGGTGTTGTTATCCCAATGCAAGTCAGCAAATTTTTCTAAAAAAGCCCGTTCAAAAACCTGAGGAAAATGGTAGGCAATATGAGTAAAAAAATCTCGCCAATATAACTGCCGAAGCAACGGATGGTCGCTGCCAAGCTGTTCGGTAATTGCGTAAAAAACTTCACGTATCGAACAAGTTCCAAACTTTAGATGTGCAGAAAGTTTACTGGTTGCATCGAGTGCTGGAAAGTCGCGGGTGTTCTGGTAATCGGCGCATTCTCCAAGTTTCTCCAGTATTTTCAATGCTTGATTTCGACCACCTAAAATTGCTGGTTCTATAAGCACTAAGTCTAACTGATGGATGTCAAATGTAGAATCTACCGACAAAAAACTGGGCTTGTGTAAAGCCTTAGGGAGTGCAACTGGAAAATGTCGGGCATTATTATAAAACGTAGTGAAGACTTTATAGGGCGTATTGTCACTTTTTAAGGCATGTTCTGGCTCATTAAGCAGGCTATCAGAAAGTATATGCAATGAAAGCCCCAACTTTCTACAAACAGCAGCCAGTTCTTCATCTCGCTGACGACTGAATGGCGTGTAATCACGATTGATAAATACGGCTTGTATCTGCTGCTGTTCCGCTAACTGCGTTATAAACTGCTGTGGAAGTCCATTAAATAGTGCCAGTTTACCGCCTACCAATTGTAACTGGTGTTGCAAATCTCCAATCGACTGCAACATAAACTGCAAACCAAACATGCTTTGGTATGGATGCGGTTCAATTTGTCGAGGATCAAAAATAAAGCATGGAATCACTTGTTTTGAAAGTCGTAAGGCTTCCTGCAATCCAGTATTATCATCAATACGCAGGTCGCGTCGGAATATAAATAGTGCCATTGAATAAAAGTTCATTAGGAGTGTTGCATTTGTATTGATGAATTAAAATGGTTCGGGATTAACTGGTTGCTTTTATAATTAGCGTTTTGCAGTCATTCAACATCGTGAAAAAAATTATAGTTAATATAACGATTACCTTCGTTCGTATGAAAAATCACATCAACAAAGTTCTTGTTAATTAAAATTTCATTTGGCTTATAAACGTGCCGAGCATGAACTATTTGAGAAACAGTTTCATCAATACCACTTAGGATGATAATAAATCTGGTGTTAGTTCGTTTGAAATCATCGGCGGTCATACCATAAATAGGACTAAGTTCATCAACAGGGTGCATAACAGTCCACGTTAACATGAAATTTGGTGTTTGATTTCTAACTAATTTTAAATCATAAATTCGGCGCATTGATTTCCCTTCGAATGTAATTTCATCACGAAATATGCAACAGCTTATCTGAGCTTCCAAAATTAAATTAGTACGCTCATTTGCTGCTCTGAACATTAGCGTTAGTTGATTGTTATGATTTGTAATAACGGCAACTTGGCTAAATAAAATCCGCGCTGTTGGTTTGGAAAATCGAGCAAATGAAAGTCCTGTCATCATGGCAATTCCGATTAGTCCGACTATAGATTCAGCAGTGACAATAGTGTTTGCATAAATTGTTTTCGGATACATCACACCGTAGCCAATTGAAGCTAAAGTTTGAACACTGAAAAAAAACATATCCAAAAAAGAATCTTGATGGGCATTGGCTATACAATCACCACCAATCCAATAAATGAATGCAAAAAGTAAATTAAGTGCTATATAACTTACAGTAATTAGTGTTAGATAAACACTCCATGGAATCATTAGCATAAGATGGTAAGGGTCTCGCCAAAAATTACGCCAATTCAATCCCGTGTCGTCAAACTGTCCATCCTTGATAATCTGTCTTAAAGATAGTGCGGGTTTTTTTCTTCTTTTGCCAAATTTTCTTATTCGATTTCGCAT
>CAZQEI010000036.1:0-2409 GCA_964592195.1 uncultured Gammaproteobacteria bacterium
CTCCGGAGAATACTCTTTAAAGCTTGCTGACTGTAAAACCCGAATAAAAAAATGGGTAACTGACTGGAAGAAGCGCTACGAACAAAGTTACTTCACATCCTACGATGATTTCGAGTGGTTCTTTCTCCCAAAGGAATTTACTGATGACTCTAAAGAGCGTTTTTTTACGACCGATATTCACGCCGTTGAAATGGTCAGAAATAATCAGATGTACTTCCTACATTATTTCAGCTACATGATGGACGACATCATCAAGAGAACGAATCTTGCAAACTTTTCTAATCAGAAAAAGAAAATTGAAATTGCAGCTGCACATGTCCGAGCTTTTGGAACAGCTATTGGCGGCTTATACAATAACCCTGTAACAAGATATACCATGTGGGTTGAAAGTGATTACTTTCTGGACGACATCAACCGCGATTATTTAACACTAAAACATGAGGAGCTTGAGCTTACACACAAGCTATTGCAAGCAAAGCAGCTAGAAAAGGAGAAGGTCAAGGAAGCAAAAGATACCGAAAGAGAACAATTAAAGGCACAAAAAGAATTCGAAAAAGCGCTAAAGCAAGAGGAGAAATACCAAGAAGTACTTAATGAGCGTAGAAGGCTACTTTCAGAAATGCACGGTGAAGAACTTAGCAAACTGCAATCTGAAATTGCTCGACTAGAAGAGGAATTGGCTAGAACCATTGAAGAAAAGAATAGAGCCGAATCCATGGCGCAGCTTACCAAATCGGGCTACGTATACATCATTTCTAACGTCGGTTCTTTTGGCGATGGCGTAGTCAAAATTGGTATGACTCGCCGAGTGGATCCCAATGACCGCGTAAAAGAATTAGGAGATGCTAGTGTGCCGTTCAGCTTTGATACTCACGCGCTAATCTATTCCGAAGACGCACCAGCACTTGAGGGTGCTCTGCATAAGCGATTTAGCGAGTGTCGGATCAACAAAGTTAACAATAAAAAAGAATTCTTTAGGGCTAACATTGAAGACGTTAAGCAGGCAGTTTTGGAACTGGCAGAGAACGCTAGGTTTGTAACGGATACATACTCAATCGAGTATTTCAAATCTATCCACCTTGCCTCAGTTAATGTTAAAAACGAAAGACATCTTGATGTTGAGGTTTTACCAGAATCAATCTAATTTAAGTTTTGTCCGTCGCAAAAGTTTTTGCACAAAAATCAACCAAAATTATTGATAAGTGTTTATTGTATTGATGGAAATGTGTCGGCAGTTATACGGTTAACTATATAATTATTTGTCATGCCAGCTAATTGAGAGCAAAACATGAATACGCTTTATATAGTGGGAAATGGATTCGATTTACATCACGGTTTGGAAACAAAGTATCAACATTTTGGAGTTTTCCTGAAAAATGGAAACCAAAAAATATATGATAATTTGCTTTATTATTATAGATTTCCTGATTTAAATGAAAAAAATAAAAATCATAAAAATATGCCACTTTGGTCTGAGTTTGAACAATCCCTAGCAGATTTAGATGTGGAGCAGGTTTTGGAAGACAATTCAAATCTGGTCTCTAATCTTTCCTCAGCTGACTTTAGGGATAGGGATTGGCATGCATTAACAATTGAAATGGAAATGTTTGTCAATGACCTCACTTTAGAACTTATCAAGGAATTCAAAGAATTTATTCTAAATGTTAAATATCCTGTATTGGATAGTGGAAAAAGATTGGCATTGAACAAAAATGCAATTTACCTGAACTTCAACTATACAGATAGCTTGGAAAGTTACTACGGGATTAACGAAAATCAAATTCTTTATATCCATAAAAAAGCTGCTTCATCAAATGACTTGATTCTGGGGCATGGATTTGATCCAGAGATTTTTACAAAGAAAGAAGAAGCGCCCCCTGAAAATATATCTAAAGAGGATTTTGAGTGTTGGAATGAGTATATGTCAGACAGATATGAATACTCATTTGTTAATGGAAAAGATGAGCTTTTGAAATATTTCCGTTACTCTTTCAAGGAAACAAAAAAAGTCATCGAAGAAAACGAAATGTTTTTCCGCGATTTGTGTGGAGTTAACAAAGTTATAGTACTGGGACATTCCCTATCTGAGGTTGACAGGCCGTATTTGATTAAGGTTAAAGAGAGTATTAATCAGAATGCAGCTTGGTGTGTTACATATTTAGGAAATGAAGAAAGAGAAAAGCATAGAAATAGCCTACATAAAATAGGCGTCAACGATGAGTCTATAAAATTGGTAGAAATGAATAGTCTTATTAATGCCATTGCAATATAGCGTAGCGTAGTTTTTTGATGGAATCGAGACTATTCCCTGTATTATAAATCTATCTGGCAAAACAATGCATATAGCCTGTAGGATGCGGTAAACAAAGTGCACCGCATCGTTCGCGACCGGTGCCGTTCGTAAGCTCA
>CAZQEI010000037.1:0-2293 GCA_964592195.1 uncultured Gammaproteobacteria bacterium
GAGTTATTTTTTTACCAACCATATTACCTTTGGTATCAACAATCCCGTAATGCTTAGCCAAAGTTTCATTCAAGAAGGTGTAATCTGAATCAATCAGATCTAAAATACTTCGATCTTCTTTAATAATCGAAGAAAAAAACAATTCTGTTTCGGTTCTCATTGCTGAACGAAGTTTTAAATCAAAAGTTGGAAAAAGCTTAATATCGGGAGAAACCAAATCCAATCGTTTTATCTGCAACCATTGGAGAGCAAAATTTTGTACCAATGCGGAAGATTTAGAATCCTGCAACATCCGAACAACTTGGTTATCAAGATTCGCACCAAGTTGTTTTTTAGACGCCAGATCAAATAAAATCTGATCAGGCATGGAACTCCAAATAAAATAAGAAAGCCTTGAAGCAAGTTGAAAATCATCAAGCTTCCTTACTTCAGTATTATTCTGTTTTCCATCCATCTCCAATTTAAACAAAAATTTAGGGGAACATAAAGCCGCTTGCATCGCAAACTGCATGGCAGACTCCCACTTTTCGCCATTCTTTATTGCATTATCTACCAAAGCAATTGAACGTTGAATCTCATCAGGATTAGGAGGGCGCCTAAAAGCCTTAAAAAGAAATCGAGAAATAACTTCGCGCGTCTGTATATCTTTTGATTTTCCAGCATCGACTAACAGCAATTCGCGGTGACTGGTTGGCCGACTATCGAGAGGACCATCAAGCGCCATATATTGCACAAAAGCTTTATTCCCAGCATTACCAGGCATAGTTTTGTAAAGTGCTATAAGTATTTTTTCTCGAATTTTCATTGCAGGAATTTTTACTTCAATAACCTCGGCATTGGCAGGCTTGTCAGCTTTTATCTCAAATGTTTTTAAAATCAAAGAGTTTTTTGGAATATTCCCAGCTAATAATTCCAGTTCAGAATCAGGCGACTTAGAAGAAAGATTTTTGTCAGAAATTAAAACTGCTAAACGTACAGGTTTCGAATCAACACTATTACCATATACTTTCGTTCGAAAGACATATTCACCGTCACTTTCCCACATGTAACTAGTATGCAAAGGGCCAGACAAATTGTTTTCCATGGAATCTGATTCCATCCTTCTAAACTGTCCTTCAATAATTTTTGCGGCAGTCTGATCCGAAAGCGAAGGTTCAGTATACCTGCTAGATAAATGACGTTTAATAACAGGCGCAGGATCAGGAACTATCGCTCTGGTCATGATAGTTTCAGCGGCAGAAAGATAGCGTTCCATCAAAACAGGTGACAAAGTTAATACATCGCCTATGTTGTCAAAACCATGGCCAATGTCATCCGAGGGAAAATTATCTGTAGGATCAAAATCAATCCCTATTAAATCGCGCACCGTATTTTTATATTCAACACGGTTAAGCCTTCGCACTGTAACATTACCTGGGTTAGGTTTTGCGTTACGGTCATTGAAATCAAAAATTGACTGAACCAGGGAAATGAAATTTTCGGACTCTTTAACAGTCGGCCTAGGTTTACTCTTTGGAGGCATCTCACCAGAAATAATATTCTTAACAACATTATCCCAAACTTTTCGATTTTTAATCAAAGATACTGAATCTTTGTAGCCATCAAGAGATAATTCAGCTTTAGGTTTAGCACCAGAATGGCAAGAAAGGCAATTTTTCTGTAAGAAAGGTAACCCTACAGAAGTAAATTCTGGAGCTTTATTTTCTGCATAAGAAACAGGATTATAAATCAAGAATAAAATAATTATAAGAATAAGCTTGTAACAATTATAAATGAACATAAAGCCTCATAACCCTTACGAAACAAATCTAAACACCTACTATAATATTAGCAAATACTGTCAGATTTAAAACATAATTGAATTACAGGTTGAAGATAACTTTAAAAGCTTAAAGCATTTTGAATGGAACGACTTAGCAACCTAATGAAATAAAACTATGGAAAACTTAATTATTAATTCCAATGGGCCAACATCAAACGCACAACCAAATAAAGAATCGACCCCATGGTGGTTATTTTTTAATATTTTGGCACTAGATGCACCTATTGTTGCAATTGTTTGGCAACATTTTCTTGCAGAAAACTTTAAAATTGAAATTTCAAAAACCGAAACAGCTTCACTTTTTTTTACAGTATGGTTCATCTATCTTTTGGATCATTTTTTTGATTCGCTGAAAGGAATTTATAAAACTCAAAGACATCTGTTTGTTGCTCGAAATCAAAAAATAACAATTGCGATGATTACTTTTACATTTACAACTTCAATATGTTTATGTTTTTCACTTTCAAAATC
>CAZQEI010000038.1:0-1709 GCA_964592195.1 uncultured Gammaproteobacteria bacterium
GACTGATAGTTTTGGAGCTGCCAAGATTCGACTTCTTTAGAAACTTTTCTCATCATTTGAACAGATTCAACAGGGTACATGCCAGCAGCAGTTTCGCCTGAAAGCATCAAAGCATCCGTTCCTTCGAATACAGCATTGGAAACATCAGAAACTTCGGCCCTAGTTGGTCTTTGGTTTGTTGTCATGGATTCAAGCATTTGGGTTGCGACAATAACCGGCTTGAAGACAGCGCGTGCTTTTCTGATTAAATCTTTTTGAATAATAGGAACCTTTTCAGGGTCCATTTCAACGCCTAAATCGCCCCTTGCAACCATGATTCCATCTGCTTGTGATAAAATTTCGTCAATGTTAGCAACAGCTTGTGGCTTCTCGATTTTTGCTATTACTGGAATGCTTGCATTTTTTGATTGAATATAATCTTGCAGGGTTTTTACATCGGATGCGCTTCGAACAAAAGAAAGGGCTATGTAATCCACAGGATGAGCTACGATGAAATCAACATCCTTTTTGTCTTTTTCTGTTAATGCGGGAACTGATAGAGCTAATCCCGGAAGATTCATACCTTTGTTGTTCTTGAGTATGCCCCCACGAATTACTTCTGCTATCACCTGGGTTTCGGTTTTCTCAAGAACTTTAAATTCCAATAAGCCATCATCGAGTAAAATGCGAGTCCCAAAAGAAACTTCTTGTGCAAGAAGTGCGTATTGGGAGTGAATAAGATTGTTGGCGCCTATACAAGGGGCGGTGTCCAAAGTGACAGTATCACCTTTATTGATTTGGATTTTACCATCAACAAAAGAGCCTACGCGGATTTTAGGCCCGCATAAATCCCCAATAATTGTTGTTTCAATTCCGATTGTTTGAGAAATGCGCCTTATTAATTCAATGTTGGCAAGATGGTCTTCCTGCTTTCCGTGTGAGAAATTCAAGCGAAAGATTCGTGCCCCCTCAAGTATTAGAGTTTTTATTACTTGTTCATTAGAACTCGAGGGCCCCAAGGTTGCTACTATTTTTGTTTTAAATGGAATCATCTAATAAGGTCCTAATTAAATTGACATAGTTTTAACAAAGGTCGTTTTTATAATTTAAGTTACTTCTAGTTATAGATCATTTTAAAAATAAATACACTGTGGTATTTGAAATGATCTTGACAGCTTTTGTTTTCAGGGTAAATCCACCATTATTGGGCGGTTCTATTCGTTGTTTTTAGATTCATTGGGGAATGAGTTTAGATTGTAACAGTGCTTTGAATTTCAATGCGTTTGGGGGATGTATGTTTAATTTACATGGTGAAAAGTTCCGGGTGGGATTGGCGATAGCAGCTTTTTTGGGGTCAACATTTTCAGTTTTTGCAGAAGTTGAACCCTTAATTATGCCTGCCCCTGTGGAACAGACCAAATACCCTTTGGAACAGGTTAAATTAAAAGACTCAGAAACCACGGATGGGAAGCCTTTTGTGCTGCCCATTCCTGCTGATTTGCTGAAAAATAAATCAAACCCCGCGGATGATCTAGCCCCACCACCCATTGCGCCTCCTATCTCCATCATTCCAGGCGATAAAGATAATGTTCTTAAAAACAGTATCGCTAAACCAGTCTCCGAAATTAAAACAGTTGAAACCGGGGTAACTGCTGGCTCAATTGATACAAACGAGGCCACTTCAGAATATTTAGAGTCTGAAAGAAATGGCAAAAGCTACAAGCTTGAAG
>CAZQEI010000039.1:0-1622 GCA_964592195.1 uncultured Gammaproteobacteria bacterium
CATCTTTAACAAGATGATAACCAAGCCAATAGATTCAGTTAGAAAATTCTCCAATCACTGCTGTCCGGGGAAAAATCCACGGGTCATTTTTTATTCGTAGATGACTTGATTTTCCTCGATATCAAAGGTAAAAATAAAAAGTAAGCCCCCCTTTATCATGCAAATAGTTTTAATTGGGGATTTTCTTCTGGTGGTTTGTAGTTTCTAAGTGCTTTTTCCGGGTTGTTCAAGAATGCCAGCAAACGGACGTAGGTCATTAAGTGAAGTCTGATTATACTACTAATGTTTGAGTAAGCCCATTTTCGTGTTGTTTTATCCTGAATAATTTTAATTAGCAGATCAACAATCAGGGCACACCAGACTTGGATTTTTATAGCATTTTCAGACTCTCCATAGAAATACCGAAGCGGGTAACGTTGTTTGATTCGTTTAAAAAGGAGTTCGACTTGCCAGCGCTTCTTGTAAATATCAGCAATGGTTATTGCATGAAATTTCGTGTTATTGGTAACAAAGGTCAATATTTGATTAGTTAACGGATCAAGGTATTTGATTACTCTGGCCTTAATCTTTAAAGTCTTATTGTTCTTCGGATCACCAATTACAACCAACTCATCAGAAATTACCCCCATTTCTTTTTGTTGGAGGGGTACTTTTCTTTGTTTTTCAACCTTTATGATCCAACGATCCAAAACCCGGGACACCCAGGTTACTCCTGATTTGGTCCAATGATCAAATGCTTTAAAATTAGCATATCCTTTATCAAATGTAATTATTGAACCCGATGGGAGATTGATGTGTTTGAGGAATGTTCTGTCATTGGTTGCTCCGGAGGTCAGATTTACCATACAAGGAGCATCTTCATGTGAATTAATCATAACATGTGCTTTTAAGCCTCCTTTGCGTCGACCACTCGCCGGCGTACTTCCAGCTCCTTTAATCACATCATGAAACAACGATATCGTTGTAGAATCGATGATAAACAACCGTTTTTCGTAAGGTTGACGATTATTAATCTTCCGGCTGTCCGGTAAACCATAGTGATGTTTATATAACTCGTGAAACAAATCTCCAAAAAATGCTGAGGATCTTCTACTATTTGCATCAGCTAATGTACTGCGCTTAATATCATGGATCAGTTTGAAATGTCCAAGCTTACCACTGGCAACTTGCAGGCCAGTCGTAACTTCCCGAAGAGAGGTGCATTTATTAATAACTGCAAATAACATCGTTACCAAATGATGCTTACTGTCAAATCTTTTGCAATATCTGTCTGATTGATGTCGTCTTGCTAAACGAGAAATTATGCCTTCAGGAATGAAAGATAATAACTGAGTGAAGATCGGCTGTCCGGAGAAAATTGTACTTTTGCTCATACCTGTAGTGATGTTTTGGTCGTGCTTAACAAAACTACAAAGGTTAGGGGCTTCGGCCCCTATTTTTTTATCTTTGTTTGAGTTTTACCGGACAACAGTGATGTGGAGATGTGCTAATGTGCTGATGATTTTCTTCTCGTCACTCGTCACGCGTCACTCGTCACTTTTCCGTCACTTCCCAATGCCCGCCTTTGGCAGGACCGATGCGTTTGAGTAGTCCTTTTTCTTTAAGTTTGGTGATATTGTTTT
>CAZQEI010000040.1:0-1557 GCA_964592195.1 uncultured Gammaproteobacteria bacterium
TTGGTAGATATACGGGTATAACTGCTTTGGACCAAAATGGAAAAGTCGTTTTTGTAAGTGGTGCGAATGATTCATTTAATGAACGTGTTGAAGCACTCGAAACGGATAGTAGTGGCGTTCTCTGGATGGGTACTTTACATGGTTTATGGCAATATTATGAGGGCAAATACACGCATTATGGCAAGCTTTATCCGGTTCTTGATGAAAGAATTACCGAAATAAAAGCGATGGGCGACACCCTTTTGCTCGGTACACATGGAAACGGATTGATTTTTCTCACAAAAGATGGAATTCAACAGATTACCACTTCAGAAGGGCTCACAGGAAACTCAATCAACTGCATTGCTGTTGGTGAGGACCATGTTTTTGCCGGTACCAATAAAGGAATAAGTGCTATTGACCGGAAAAACATTCTTAGTACTCTGAAAATTGAACCTATCAATATCTCAACAGGACTTTCAAGTAACGAAGTTACAAGCATTCGGCTGATAAATAATAAGATTTATGTTGGAACTACTGGTGGTTTAAATATTCTAAATAAATTTAGTCTGGAACATCCTAAAAACCATTTTCCCGTAATTATTACGCAATTAACTATCAACGAGCAAATTACAGGTTTACAGGACCAGATGGAAATCGATTTTGAAAATAACTCAATTGAAATCGACTATTTTGCTATTTCATATCGAAACAAAGGAAAGATCACTTATCGGCATCGCATGATCGGCCTACATAACGATTGGATTGAAAACCAACGTACAAGTGCTCAATACCCATATTTGCCTCCGGGAAATTACACTTTTGAAGTGATTTCCCGAAATCTTAACGGTGACTGGAATCCTGTACCTGCCCGATTCAGCTTTGTAGTCTTAAAACCATTCTGGCAAAAATGGTGGTTCATCACTTTGTCAGCAATTATTGTTGCAGGAATAGTTTTTCTAACCTTCTGGACACGTATTCGCTTCCTTCGCCGAAAAAACCAGCTTCTTCAGGACATTTACCGCTATCAACAAGAGGCGCTTATCGGACAAATGAATCCACACTTTCTATTCAATGCTTTAAATACTGTTCAGAGATATATTCTTGAAAATGATAAGATTGCATCAAGTCGCTACCTCTCAAAATTCGCCGGACTGATGCGAAAGACGCTCGAAAATTCTCAGGAGAAAGAAGTTAATATACAAAACGAAGCGGAGGCTCTTGAGCTATATCTCGAAGTTGAAGCCGCCCGCTATCGCAATCGTTTTGACTATTTAGTCTTTTGTGAACCCGGTTTCGACCCCGAGACTGCTCTCATTCCTGTTTTTATCATCCAGCCACTTGTTGAAAACGCATTGCGCCACGGCCTGATGAATTCGGAACATCATGGCGATCTAAGGGTGATTTTCTCAAAAAAAGACGCACAAATCATCTGTCGAGTAACCGATAACGGAGTCGGTCGTGAGGAAGCTGCCAAGATTAAAAACCTGACCAAATCAAAAGACCAGCAGTCACTCGGGATTGCCATCATCCGTAAACGAATCGAACTGCTTAACACTCAGGAGAAAAAACAGATCA